>NZ_CP127162.1:1498500-2119500 GCF_030263935.1 Paenibacillus polygoni
GAGTTATATCAAGCTTTATGTATATGGCGGCGAAAGAAAGCATCAACGGAGCGCAAAGCGCCTTATTTTATCGCGAGTAATCGATTGCTTCGGATGATTAGCACCTTTGTGCCTCATACCTTGGAAGAATTGCGGGAATTACCTGGTGTAGGTGAGAATAAGTTGGCTGAATATGGCGAGGAATTGCTGGAAATCACCACGAAAGAAACAAGAGAACATGGTTTCCCGCTTAATTGGGTAGCTACAAAGCTGTCGGAAGAAGAATATGAGTCATGGAATTATCGGCAAAAAGAGCAAAAGTATAAACAGGAGCTGGAAAAATTCAATCTAAAGAAATCCGTTCTAACAGGGATAGTTGAGGGTCAGTCTCTTGATGATCTCAGTACACTTACAGGTGTCAACCGTAGAGAACTCGTTGATTTTCTGGAGGAACTTGATAAGAGTGGTTATGATACAGAGATACTGATCGGAAAAGAACTAACATGGATGACAGATGATGAGCAAGAGCTGATCTGGAATGCTTATGATGAGCTGGGAACAAGCTTTTTAAAGCCTGTATTACACCGAGTGTATGGTGAAGATCCTGCAGGAGCCGGCTCCCTTGATCAATTGTATGAGCGGCTGCGTATGGTTCGTATTCGTTACCGGAGACAGACGGAGACAAGCAAACAGGTTGGATAAAAGGAGGAAGGTCACGATACATATAACTTCTGTAAATAACTCAGTCTGAGGATATAAAAAGGCAGGGTGGATTATATAGCAAAGGTTCCTCCACAAATGAAGGAACCTTTGCTATATATGATATTTAGATGAAGATTAGATGAAGAATTAGTGATAATATCGGTGAAAGTGATCGCTAAAATTTCTAAATCCAATCTTTTTTACGGAATATCAGGTACATCGTGATCCCAAGCGCTGCTATAATTCCAATGACGATAAAATATGAATATTCATAATCGAGCTCAGGCATATTTTTAAAGTTCATTCCATAGATCCCGGTAATCAGTGTGAGCGGCATAAATACGGTAGTTATGGCCGTAAATACACGCATGATCTCATTCGCCCGGTTGGAAATACTCGACTGATAAGCTTCTCGTAAGTTGCCCATCAAATCCCGATACGTATCAAATGTTTCTGATATTTTTACTGCATTCTCATAAATATCACTAAAATATTTTTGCAATTGATCATCAATGAGACGCAGATCTTTTTTATTCAGTGTATTAATGACTTCTTTTTGAGGACCAAGCCCCTTCTTGAGCCATAAAATCTCACTCCTGAGACCAATAATTTCATTCAGATGACTTTTCTTGGTATGCATTAAAATATCTTCTTCCAGCTTTTCAATTCTTGCTTCCAGCCGGTCACCTACTGTGAAATAGTTATCTACAATGGAATCAATGAGCAGATATAAGAAACGATCGGGCGAATTAACTTCCTGTTCCCAGAGGATCGGTTTCAGGGTCCGCAGTTCATTTACCTTCTGCTTCGTTACCGTAATAATATAATGTCTACCGAGGAAGACGTTGACCGCACGTAAAAATATTTCCTCGTCATCAAAACGGATGCTATTCACAACGATAAAATAATGACTTTCATAAATTTCGAGCTTCGGACGCTGCTCTTCGTCACTCAGACAGTCTTCTACTGCAAGATCGTGCATGTGAAAAGTGGGCTGAAGAACGGCAAGATCGTCTACATCCGCATCGATCCAGTAAAAGCCTTCTTCAGGTGGAGTCAGTGTATCTTCAATATGATCAAGCGAAGTAAAAACTCCTTGGTTAACATATCTAATCTTCATTTGAACCACTCCTTAAGTAAACTCCCGGAATTTAAGCGGGACAAGCTGAATAACTAAGGAATGTGAACATCAGTGCCGACAATAGGTACAAAGAGGGCAAACATCAGAAATTACGCGTCCCGTTAGCCGGCAAGCTGATGGTACATCCTATGCTGTTATAATCATTCGGCTGCCAGTCAGGCCTCGGGTCGCCGTCCATTTTTGTCACCCCATTATGTTTAAATTGACACTGATTCTTAGTATAACGCGCTATATTTCAGCAATCAAGATAAAATGTTTATGACCTATCTTATGTCCAGATTTTCATAGAGGTGACTTGTTTTTTAAGAATGTTATAAATCCAGTTCTTGACGGAAACCTACCTCATGCTATAGAGTAATGGTAACAATTAGTGAATTGTTCTTTATTGTAAAATTAAATACAGCGAAATCTTATCAAGAGTGGTGGAGGGACTGGCCCTTAGAAGCCACAGCAACCGGCGAGCAATCGCACGGTGCTAATTCTTGCTATTTAAGTTATATGCCGATTTTGGACTATAACTTGAATTGAGAGATGAGAGAGGAGCATTACCGTATACGGATGAACGGCCTTTCTCGAGTGTAATGGGATAGGTCGTTTTTTTATCTTCCACGGGAATAAATTCGCTTCCTTACTAACCTCTCACTCTATTATCCAACAAAACGTTTTTAAGGAGGAATTACCCTTGCCCATTAAGATCCCTGATACTTTACCAGCTAAAGAAATTCTCGCAGGTGAGAATATTTTTGTTATGGATGAGACGCATGCTTTCAAACAAGATATTCGCCCTCTACGTATTGGCATTCTCAATTTGATGCCTACGAAAGAGACCACGGAGACCCAGTTACTTCGTCTCATTGGCAATACACCTCTTCAAGTGGATGTCATTCTAATTCATCCAAAATCGCATGTTTCAAAAAATACATCTCAAGAATATCTCGATATGTTTTACAAAACGTTTGATGAAGTAAAGGATCTGCGCTTTGATGGGCTGATCATTACGGGTGCCCCGGTAGAACAGATGGAATTTGAAGAAGTGACATACTGGGAAGAAATTCAGCAGATTTTTAACTGGTCCAAAGCGAATGTGACTTCTACAATGCATATCTGTTGGGCTTCACAAGCAGGGCTGTATCACCATTTTAATGTACCCAAAGTGGCCCTTCCTGAAAAATGCTTCGGTGTGTTTTCACACACGCTAAGTAAATCACATGTAAAACTCCTTCGAGGATTTGATGAGTTATTTCTTGCTCCTCATTCTCGTCATACCGAAGTACGGCGAGAAGATATTGAGAAAGTGGCGGGGCTTGATATTTTATCAGAGTCAGAAGAAGCGGGAGTATACATTGTGGCAAGTGAGGATGGCAAACAGATCTTTGTGACAGGGCATTCCGAATATGATCCGTTATCCTTAAAGTGGGAATATGACCGCGATAAGGAGAGAGGATTAGATGTGAAACTGCCTGAGAACTATTTTCCGAATGATGATCCGAGCAAGGTACCGTTGTCCAGCTGGAGAGCACATGCAAACTTATTGTTCTCGAACTGGCTTAACTACTATGTTTACCAAGCAACACCCTATGACCTTGAAACACAAAAATAGTCTATATATATATAAGGGGGATATCACATTATGGAAAACAAGCTGAAATTAGAAAGTAAGCTCGCACAAATAGGATCAATTAAAGAACCTGTAACGGGAGCCATCAATTTTCCAATCTATCAATCGACTGCATTTAGACATCCTGAACTGGGAAAAAGCACGGGATTTGATTACATACGTACGACAAACCCAACTCGAAAAGTATTAGAAGAAGCTGCAGCTGAACTGGAATCAGGGGATGCAGGTTTTGCCTGCAGTTCCGGTATGGCGGCCATCATGACGATTTTCGCTAAGTTTGGGCAAGGGGACCACCTGATCATTTCACTTGATCTATATGGGGGAACATACCGTCTTGTAGAGCGAATTCTAGCTAAGAATGGAATTACTGCAAGTTATGTAGACACGAACGATTTAGAGGCTCTTGAGAAGGTGCGCCAAGAAAATACAAAAGCGATTTTTATTGAAACTCCGACAAATCCGCTGATGATGATCACAGATATTAAAGAAGTCTGTACATGGGCTAGAAAACACGAAATTTTAACCATTGTAGATAATACGCTGCTTACTCCATTTTTTCAGCGCCCGCTTGAACTTGGTGCAGATATCGTAATGCACAGTGCTACGAAATATCTTGGTGGGCATAACGATGTACTGGCAGGTCTTATTGTGACAAAAGGCAAAGAAATCTCGGAAGAGATCGCTTTTCTCCATAATTCGATTGGGGCCGTGTTATCGCCGAGCGATAGTTACCAGTTAATGCGCGGAATGAAGACGCTTGCGCTGCGTATGGAACGCCATGAATATAATGCAACAAAAGTAGCAGAATTTTTGCTGTCACATGAACTGATTACAGATGTTTATTACCCTGCTTTGCCGGGTCACCCGTCTTACGAAATCCAAAACAGACAGTCTAGTGGAAATACAGGGATCCTGTCTTTTAAAGTGAAAGATGCTCGTTATGTGGAACCGATTCTAAGACATATCAAGCTCATTGCCTTTGCAGAAAGTTTGGGCGGGGTAGAATCACTAATGACGTACCCTGTGGTACAGACTCATGCGGATATTCCTGCTGAGATTCGTAATGCAGTAGGTCTTGATGATCGTCTGCTGCGCTTCTCTGTTGGAATTGAACATATTGATGATATCATAGAGGACTTAAATGCTGCATTTCACGAGGCAGCTTTAGAGCTGGAAGGAAGTGTTGTTCGTGGCTAATAAAAAAGAAGACCAGCCTAACGATTATAAATTTGATACCAAGTTGCTGCATTTTGGGGCAGAGATTGATGAGACAACCGGCGCATCCAGTGTGCCTATATATCAAGCCTCTACGTTCCACCATCATGATATTTTTTCGCCGCCAACTCATGATTACAGCCGTTCAGGTAACCCAACACGGCAGGCACTTGAAGATTATATCGCTCTGCTAGAGGGCGGAGTACGTGGTTTTGCATACTCTTCGGGGATGGCTGCGATCTCAAGTTCTCTTATGATTCTGTCTGCGGGTGATCATATTATTGCCACGGAAGATGTGTACGGCGGAACATACCGCTTGCTAAGCAGCATTCTTACTCGGATGAATATTGAGACTACGTTCGTAGATATGACGGATCTAGCAAATGTAAAAGCCGCTTATCGTCCAAATACGAAAGCTGTATATATGGAAACACCCTCAAATCCGACACTGCGCATTACAGATGTAGCAGGCATTACCGGATGGGCAAAGGAAAAAGGTCTGCTGACGCTGCTTGATAATACGTTTATGACGCCTTATTACCAAAAGCCGATTGAGCAAGGAGTAGATATTGTAGTTCATAGTGCTACTAAATTCCTTGGTGGACACAGCGATGTACTTGCAGGGCTTGCAGTAGCAAGAACAGAAGCGATTGGCGCACAGCTGAAGCAACTTCAAAATGGACTGGGTACTGTGCTTGGCGCCCAAGAATCCTGGCTGCTCATGAGAGGGATGAAAACGCTTGGCGCTCGTATGGCTCATTCCGAGATTAGTGCGGCGAAACTTGCAGCTTGGCTTATGAGTCGCTCTGACATTCCTGCTGTATACTATCCGGGACTCCTTGATCATCCTGGACGAGAGATACATGAGAAACAATCTACCGGCTACGGTGCAGTGGTATCATTTGATGTAGGTTCAGGAGAACGTGCCAAAGCTGTACTGAATAAAGTCCGTTTACCTCTTGTTGCTGTGAGTCTCGGTTCAGTAGAGAGTATCTTGTCCTATCCTGCAATGATGTCTCATGCAGCGATGCCGAAAGATTTTAGATTAGAGCGAGGAATCACAGATGGTCTGCTTCGTTTCTCCGTAGGACTTGAAGATATTGATGATTTAATTGCTGATTTGGATCAGGCATTATCTAACACATAACATAAGGTTTTCTTCCTAAAAGAAGCATGCTAGCATTAGGTGCTTCTTTTCACATGTATCCTATGTTACGATATAAGAGACAATATTTGATATTATTGTTACATTTCTTACGATAAGGGAGGCTGCCGTATGAGTGCGGTGAACCATATCTTAAATAAAGCGTTGAACGGAGAGCGTCTGAATGTAGAAGATGCTATTGCTTTGTTTGAATCTGATGAAGTTGAAAAAATCGGTGAAGCAGCTCATGTAATTATGAAGCGGATGCATCCCGAACCAATCACCACCTTTGTTATTGGTAGAAATATTAACTACACGAACGTATGCGACGTCTACTGTCGTTTTTGTGCGTTCTATCGTAGACCAGGCTCTGATGAAGGTTATGTACTACCGGATGAGCTCATTTTCCAAAAGATCAAGGAAACGGAAGATGTAGGCGGAACTGAAATTTTGATGCAGGGCGGTACCAATCCGAATCTACCATTTAGCTACTATACTGATTTGCTTCGCGGTATTAAGGAACGATTCCCTAATATTACGATGCATTCTTTCTCACCAGCTGAGATTATGAAGATGAAAGAAGTATCGGATGGACTTTCTCTAGAAGAAGTGGTGCGTCAAATTCATGAAGCCGGACTTGATTCGCTTCCAGGCGGGGGCGCTGAAATCCTTGATGATCGGACTCGCCGCAAAATTAGTCGTCAAAAAGGATCATGGCGTGATTGGATGGACGTCATGCAAACTGCGCACCGTATTGGTATGAATACAACAGCTACAATGGTTATTGGTTTTGGTGAAACCATGGAAGAGAGAGCTTTGCATCTACAGCGTGTACGGGATGCTCAAGATGAATGTATTCAGAACGGATATGATTCGGAAGGATTCCTTGCGTTTATTCCATGGACTTTCCAGCCAGACAACACAAACCTGAAAAAAGAGCGTCAAACACCAGAAGCTTACCTGAAAACAGTAGCAATTAGTCGTTTGTTCCTCGATAATATCAAGAATATTCAGTCTTCATGGGTAACGATGGGACCTGAGGTAGGTAAACTTTCGCTTCGATATGGATGTAATGACTTTGGCAGTACGATGATTGAAGAGAATGTTGTATCTGCTGCGGGTGCAACCCATAAAGTCAATATTCATTCCATTCTGGATCTGATTCGTGAAACAGGCAACATTCCTGCTCAGCGAAATACAAAATACGAAATTCTTCGTGTTTTTGATGAATCAGATCATGCGGTTGTAAATGATTTTGTCATGCAGAACTAATATTTCTTATATAAAAATAAAGCGTACAAGCATAGCCGCTATGCTTGATGTAAATAGGAAAGACCCTTTGACTTCTTTAGAGTCAAAGGGTCTTTTTTATAACCGATTCATATCTCTATCGAATAGAATGCTGGCATTCGGATCGATAGAACGAACGATATATTTGATTCGGCGAGATTCAAATGAATGTATTTTGTAATATAGTACAGGTAGTGTTCCCCACGGCTCGGAATGAAGTGTTGTCTCTTCGAGTTTGTCAACGAATGCTTCGGGGTCACGGTGTAACCGTGTCCTAATGGACTCTTCAATCCGGGTTTTCTCGGTACTTACGATACAGATTTTTCGGTTAAAGGTGTATCCTCTCAAAGAAAAGTGAACACCTTCAAATGCAATCAGATAGGCGATGATGGAGTACATTGCTTGCTGCATTCCAAATGTAACTCCCGCAGCGGTAAGCACAACCAAGTTCACAAGCATAATGACTCGCTCTAATCGATATTTAGATCGATGATTATAAGAGTGATCCAGCGGCCGGATCGTCAGTGTATCGAGCGTACCGCCTTCATATAAGACCATCCCAATTCCAAGTCCGAGGAATAACCCACCGCAAGCCGCAGCAAGCAGTGGGTGTTCAATAAGAGCAGGAAAGGAATGAAGCATAAGAGAGCTAAGTGAAAGAACAACGAGTCCCAGAACCGTCAATATTGCATATTGCCTCTGTACTCTTCGGTAAGAAAGAAGTATAAATGGCAAGTTGAATAAAAATAAGAAAAGTCCTAATCGCATCTCGGTTTGATAGGCGAACATGGCTGAAATTCCTGTTACACCGCCGATGATGAGTTGATTGGGATGTAAAAATAACTCAAGCCCAATAGAAGCAAGAATTCCACCAAGAATAACAAATAGTAGTTTCTTTATCCATGTTCGGTAGGATAGTTTGGCTGATGAGGAAAGAACGGAGTGTGGAGATTGATTCATCTTTGTTCCTCCTTTTCCTACATATTTGTGAAGCCTTTACTGATGATCTATAGGTTTTTCTTTTAACATTTTAGGTTTTGGTTTCTTCTTTTTGTCTTCAAATTTAAATAGTTTATTAAGACCACGGTAGATATGTTTCGATTCTTTCGTAAGCAGTGGTCCTAAGATTGCTAGAATCAAAACATAGATCGCAGCGAAAGGCTGGATAATCAGCATGAGTCCGCCAGCTTGAGCCATATTCGCGAGAATAATAGAAAACTCACCGCGCGATACAATGGTAAGACCAATATTTGAAGAGGCTTTTGTTGAAAGTCCCGCGCTTCGTCCTGCAAGCATACCGGCAATAAAGTTACCAATGAGAGTAACAACGACCGCAATCAGAGCGAGCCAAACGGCTTCTCCACCGAGGGACAAAGGATCAATGGATAATCCGAAGCTGAAGAAGAATATCGCACCAAAGAAATCTTTGAATGGCATAATTAAATGTTCAATACGCTTCGCGTGAGTTGTTTCTGCTAGAACCAGTCCCACGAGAAGAGCACCGATTGCTTCAGCAACGTGAATCGTTTCAGAGAACCCTGCTACGAGGAATAAAGAACCGAAGATAACAAGACCAAACAACTCATTATTACGAATATTAAGCAATTTATTAAGCACAGGAACGAGTTTGCGTCCTACAATAATAACGATAAGCATGTAACCAAGTGCAATCAGTGCACTTAGAATGACACCGCCGACCGAAGAAGAATCACTAAGAACAAGTCCGGAAAGAATGGAAATGTATACAGCGAGGAATACATCTTCAAACATAATAATCCCAAGGATCATCTCTGTTTCCGGATTAGCGGTTCTTTTCAGATCAACTAATACTTTCGCTACAATGGCACTAGACGAAATCGTCGTAATCCCTGCAATAACCAGTACTTCCGCGATCGGAAATCCTGACATAAATCCTAGCAAAAGTCCAAGCGTAAAATTAATGCCTAAATAGATACTTCCACCAACGACAATCGATTTTCCTGATTTAATCAATCGTCCGACTGAGAATTCAAGTCCCAGATAGAAGAGCAAGTAGAGCACACCGATACGACCAAGGAAAGAAATAAAAGGCTCGCTCTCAATAAAACGAAAATCAAGATGCCAAATCTGTGCGGCATGCGGTCCTACTGCCATACCTATCAAAATATAGAAAGGGATAACAGAAAAGCGCAGTTTTGAAGAAATCAGTCCAGCTGCCGCGATGAGTGCAATTGCCAAACCGACTTCAAGTACTAAATGATCCATCGGTTCACCAACTTCCATCCTTTAAGATTTGTTTTAATTTTTGCTGCTGATGTCTTTCTCCGACCGCAACCACTGTCGAGTCTGCTGGAATCTTCACATCAGGACCAGGGCTTACATGTTTATTCTTGTTATTCTTATCGACTACGGCAATAATAGTTGCCCCTGAATTCTGACGGATATCCAGTTCACCAATGGATTTACCGACACAACTGTAATTTGCATCAATTTTATACCATTCAATAATCAGATCATCGAGCGTCATCTCCATACGCTCCAGTTGTTTTGGTTTGTAAGTCATCCCGCCCACGATCGCTGCAAGCTGTCTTGCTTCGTAGTCTTCCAGCGTAATCATTGAAATACTTTGTTCTGGATCATTATATTCAAAGTGATACATTTCACGTCTTCCGTCGTCATGAATCACCACAATAACTTTGTCTCCACTGCTTGTCGTCGCTTGAAATTTACGTCCGATTCCAGGCAGGTCAGTTTCACGAATTTCCATATAGATTAAATCCTCCTAAAGTTTGTTTATAGCCATGAAGCTTTCATAGCAGCGTACATAAAGTGTTTACCATTCGGTTTCTCTATGCACTTACAAACGTGGAGGTGAATTTAACGGGTTTAAGATAAAGCCGGCGCTTTATATTGTCATAAAACACTTTGAATGGCGGTTCGATCATGGGAACCCGAAAAATCATCAGAATGGACAGTATCGTAAAGAGGTATTGCAAAGGGTTGACGGCAGTTAACTTTAGAGGCAACATCGATTTTCGGATCATGGCTTTGGGGTGATGATTCCCCGAGAAATCCATGGGTTCCATGGTTGAATCATGATCGAAAATAGAATGTGACCCTGCAGTCGTGTTACCGAGGGTGGGGATTTGATAAGAAAAAATCACAAATAGACATAGAAAAATCAGTAAGAAACGCTGAATCCAATTCTCTTTTTTCATCCCATCCCCCTCTCTGCAAGATACTGTTACTAAAATAATAACACAAATTTGTTTGGACTCCAAATCCGTTTTTCTTTTTCCCATTCTGAGAATACATGTCATTCTTTCCATTAAGCCGCTTCGTATATCCCCTTCGACTGGGCCATATAATATTTAGAGAAGGGAGTGGGTCTTGTGGAATTGTTCGCGGTATGGACAGAAGTTAACAGCCAATCAGCAGAAGATTGCTTTTATCGATTTATCAAAAATAAAACAAAAGGTCTACATATAAGTAAACAAGGCTTTCGATTTTCCTTTAGGAAACATGGAGGCAAGGCAGCATGGATATGTAAAGGAACGGAAAGTCATCCTGGTTTTAAGGAAGGTTTGCCACGGATGTATCAGATTATGGCTGCAGGTGTAGCTGATTACATTCTTGATCAAAAAGAAGAGGAACAGCTGGGTCACATCCTGAAGCGAGAATGCGTAAATATGGATGCTGAGGAACTTTCAAGGGTCAAAACAATATGCGAACCGCTGCTGAGATCAAGATTCGAAACAGAGCAGGGGACAAGAGAACGAAGGCATGCCAAGCTAACGGAAGGGCTTCTACAAGGAATGAAAGAAATACCTATAATTCATCTGGATGGAGTACTGCGATTTCGGATGCAGAGTTATAAGAAAGAACTTCATGAAATTGTGGAATATGCACTAGATGAATTTTATATGGATCGGCAGTATGAGGAGTTTATGAGTCTTTTGAAATATTTTGTTTATTTCCAAGAGACGAAGGTGCCTCTCGTGCATGTTGTGCATAAAGATCAGCACGAATTTGTCTTGTATGATGAATACATGCGTCCTATGGTACTTCCTCCCGATGAAAGTGTCGTTATGGAAATGCCAGGTATAGAACTTGAAATGGAAGTCGAAGATATGATTATCAGCAGGCTGATCTCCATTTCTCCGAAGAAAATGAAACTGCATACACAGACAGAAGATTTTCCGGTTATCCGATCCATTACACAGATTTTTGAAGATCGAGTGGAAATTTGCCATAATTGCAGACATTGCCGCAACGTGAAAGAAACGGGACAGCTGGCGCTTGACGAAGAGGAATCTTTGGAATTATAATAACTGGTATTAAAAGCAATGACAAAGACATGAGCCGTAGAGACTGGGCCGTACAGAGAGAAGAAACCTGGCTGTAATTTCTTCCGGATACCAACTGCGACTTACCCCTTTGTAGCTGTGGTTTAGAACGCTTGCATTTATGCAGACAAGTAAGAACCGCCGGATTCATGCCCGTTATCTTGCATGCTTCAATGAGGGTTGTCCTGTTTATGAGAGACAACTGAATTAGGGTGGAACCACGAGTATTACACTCGTCCCTTTGCCGGGACGGGTGTTTTTTGCGTCTGCAATAAACATAGCATCGTTCCCCGGCATCCAAAAGGATAAAGGAGGAAATAACAATGTCAGTAAGTATTAAATTACCAGATGGTTCTGTTCGTGAATATGAGAATGGAGCTAGTATCCTTGATGTAGCTGCTTCCATTAGCAGTGGACTCAAAAAAAATGCACTTGCAGGTAAAATGGATGGGATTGTTGTCGATCTTTCTACTCCACTACGTGAAGGTGCACTTGTAGAAATCGTAACTTATGATTCACCTGAAGGGCTTGAAGTGCTTCGCCATAGTACAGCGCATTTGCTGGCACAAGCCGTAAAACGTCTGTTTGGCAGCAAAGAAGTCTTCTTGGGTGTAGGACCTGTGATTGAGGATGGATTCTATTATGATATGGATCTCGAACATGCACTGAATCCAGAAGATCTGCAAAAGATCGAGAAAGAAATGGAACGTATCGTAAATGAGAACCTGCCTATCGTTCGTAAGGAAGTAAGCAGAGAAGAAGCCATTCGCATCTTTGAAGAAGTTCAAGACCCTTATAAACTGGAACTCATTCGTGACTTGCCAGAAGACAGCATCATTTCGATCTATGAGCAAGGCGAATTCTTCGACCTTTGCCGTGGACCGCATGTCCCTTCTACTGGAAAAATCAAAGTGTTTAAGCTGATGAACGTAGCCGGCGCATACTGGCGCGGAGACAGCAAAAATAAAATGCTTCAACGGGTATACGGCACTGCATTTGCTAAAAAAGCACAGCTGGAAGAACATCTTCATTACTTGGAAGAAGCAAAAAAACGCGATCACCGTAAACTTGGTAAAGAACTTAACATGTTTACTTTTTCACAGCTTGTGGGTCAAGGTCTTCCGATCTGGCTTCCAAACGGAGCAAAACTGCGCCGTACGCTAGAACGCTATATTGTAGACCTGGAAGAAAGTCTTGGTTACAAACATGTATATACTCCTGTCCTAGGAAATGTTGAACTATACAAAACTTCTGGACATTTAGAGCACTATGAGGAAGATATGTTCCCAAGAATGGTACTCGACAACGAAGAACTTGTACTTCGTCCAATGAACTGTCCTCACCATATGATGGTATATAAGAGTGAAATGCACAGTTATCGTGATTTGCCGGTTCGTATTGCAGAGCTTGGTATGCAGCACCGTTATGAAATGTCAGGAGCACTGACAGGTTTGCATCGTGTTCGTGCGATGACGCTTAACGATTCTCATATTTTCTGCCGTCCGGATCAGATCAAAGAAGAGTTTGCTCGTGTTATTGAGCTGATTATGATTGCTTATAAAGATTTTGGTATTCACGACTACCGCTTCCGTCTGTCTTA
This sequence comes from Paenibacillus polygoni, assembly GCF_030263935.1. Classification (NCBI taxonomy): domain Bacteria; kingdom Bacillati; phylum Bacillota; class Bacilli; order Caryophanales; family Paenibacillaceae; genus Paenibacillus; species Paenibacillus polygoni. The sequence continues at coordinate 1,511,515 of NZ_CP127162.1, forward strand.
TCGCGATCCTCAGGATACTGAGAAATACTTCCCGAATGATGAGATGTGGGAAATGTCCCAGCGTATGTTGAAGGAAGTTGTAGAAAGTCTAGATATGCCGTTCTATGAAGCTGAAGGGGAAGCTGCTTTCTATGGTCCTAAACTTGATGTTCAAGTTAAAACTGCACTGGGTAAAGAAGAAACACTATCGACTGTTCAGCTCGACTTCTTGCTTCCAGAGCGTTTTGAACTGGAGTATGTAGGTGATGATGGACAAAAACACCGCCCAGTTGTTATCCACCGCGGTATTTTGGGAACTATGGAACGTTTCACTGCATTCTTGCTCGAAAATTATGCAGGTAATTTGCCGCTTTGGCTGTCTCCAGTTCAAGCAAAAGTAATTCCTGTATCTGTTCATTTCGAGAAGTATGCTCGTGAAGTGGAAGAACAGCTTAGACGCGGAGGAATCACTGTAGAAGCAGATCTGCGTAATGAGAAACTCGGCTATAAGATTCGTGAAGCTCAGCTAGAGAAAATTCCTTATATGTTCATCGTAGGGGAAAACGAGATGAATGACGGCAGTGTCTCCATCCGTAAACGTGGTGAAGGAGATTTAGGAGCAAAACCTTTGGCTGAGGTAGTACAAATGCTGCAAGAGGAAATTCGTACACACCAAGTCTAAAAAGAAATAAATAGACATGGATGAATATATCGTGTGTTTTATGGGGACTCTCTGCTAGAGAAAGGGAGGAATTAAACCTATGATACACCGAGTGATTCGGCGATGTTCTTCAGCTGTTTTGCTGATGATGCTGATTTGTTTTTCTAGTAATGACTTAGCTATTGCCTTTCATGTACAACAAAGTGAGCCGGATGAAGCAAGAGAAGTGCTCGCTCCGCCAACAAAACAGGTGGTCGGTACAGTAAATGTAACGGCAACGGGTTATACTGCCGGATATGAATCAACAGGAAAAGGTCCGAATCATCCACTATATGGCATCACTTATTCGGGTGTAAAAGTACACCGGAATAAACAAGGGGTTTCGACCATTGCCGCAGACCCTTCCTTATTCCCCCTCGGGACGGTCCTTTATATTCCGGGGTACGGATATGGAATTGTAGCTGATACAGGATCTGCTATTAAAGGCTCCAAGATTGATCTGTATTTTCCAACGATTAAGGCGGTATACAGTGAGTGGGGCAAAAAAGATGTGCAGGTTCAAGTAATCAAGCTGGGGAAAGGGAAATGTACGGAACAAATGCTAGAGCAGCTCGGAGATGCGATCATGGTCAATCAGAGCATTCCGGATGCCTTGCTGAATGAAGAAATATAATGAAGATGAAAGAGCTTGCTTGGGTAGTCATTCTACCCAGGCAAGCTCTTTTCTTTTTTTTGAATAAGAAACAGCAAATCCTCACATAATACGGACTGAGGTAGCAGTACCTCAGGTGAAGCAAGGGACCTACACTTGCAGGAGAGGGAGGTGAATCTAACATGAAAAAAGTGAATTCTCAAGGTACGCAAAGTTCCCAAGGTTTCCAAACTCCGAATGAGAAATACGATGCTGAGTTTGGTCAAGAAACGAACTCTGCAGCTGAAAAAGTAAAACAATCTTCAGCAGCCAAAGTACAAGATAACTACCAAACACCAGATGAGAAGTATGATGCTGAGTTTGGAGTAGAGAACACAGGAATCAAACAACAACAACAAGGTCAACAAGGCCAACAAAGATAAGGTAAGATAAACAAACAGACTCTGAAGAATATTCTTCAGAGTCTGTTTTTTCTGTTCCGCTTTTTCTGTTCCGCTTTTCTGTTCCGCTTTTTCTGTTCCGCTTTTTCTGTTCCGCTTTTCTACTCGGTCTCAAGACTGAGTAGAATTTCATTCCTGCGCCGCTCTTCTTATTATGTATTTTCGTTTACAATAAGTACATAATTAGCCAATCGTAAGGAAAATGAGGAAGAGAGGGTGCACGGAATATGGCAAACCGTTTTATCGGAGCTGTACTGCTTATCGGAATAGGATTATTGGTGTTACTTCACATATTAAATGGAGGCGATTTTAGTCTTAGCTATCTCATCTCCACATATTGGCCAGTCATTTTTTTGTATCTTGGATTCAGTTCCTTGAAAGACAAAAATTGGATAGGTGGTTTAATATTGCTGTATCTTGGCGCACATTTCTTAAGTAATAACCTTGGATATTCTTATTTCTCTTTCCGAGCTCTGTTCCGTTATGCCGTACCTATAGGTTTAATTGGAGGCGGCCTTTATGTACTGTTAAGTCCGCGAAGAAGGGATCGTAAACATGATCAGAGAACAAAAGAAGATGAAGAATATGTAGTTCCACCTTCACCGCCTGTTGAACCAAGTCCGCTTTACTCTGATTTTGATAAACAGTTTGAGCAAAAGTTTGGATCAGCCAAGGTAGACGATGATAACAAGAAGTATGAACAAGCGAGACAGCAGAGTCATTATGGAAATAATGACAATAACGATGTACATTTTCATGATGAAAATGAAAAAATAAACAAATCGACTTTTATTGGCGATATTCGTCTCGGAGATGATTATTACGAATTGAAACCAACCAATATATCTCAGTTCATTGGAGATACCGTAATTGATTTAACGAAAGCACAAATTCCGTATGGAGAGACACGAATTCATATCTCTAGCTTTATCGGGGACATCAAAGTCTTTGCTCCTAGAGATATGGAGATTGGGATTATGGTAAATTCCAATTCGTTCATCGGTGACATGGATGTTCTCAGTAATTCGAAACAAGGTTTTATGAGTAATGCGGTCGCAGAAACTCCCGGTTATAGAGAAGCTGGAAAGAAAGTACGTATTATTATTAGCGTTTTTATCGGTGACGTCAAAGTGAATTCGGTAGGTTAACGAGATGAAGATGATATTTCGAACGGTTAAATGGGAGTTGTTGTTATTTTTCTTAATGAATAGTGTAGTTACAGTGGGGATTCTTTATAGCGCCTCTCGAAAAGGGTATGCAGAATCAGCGATGCCTGAGACCTGGCTTTACTATCTAGCACTCATTGTAGTTACAACCCTGATTATTGGTTATATAGCTGGGCTGCGTGTCCAGCGTAGAATAGATGTGCTGAATCTCAATATGCTGCAGGTAACGAAAGGTAACCTTTCTTCTCGAATTGATGAGGATGAGGATGCTTCTTTTTCCGGGGTGTTTCCGCAATTTAACAGGATGATGGATGCCATCGAAGAGCGGATGAAATGGGTACAGAGATTGGGAGAACAAGAGGTAATTGAGAAGGAAAAAGCGGCAGAAGCAGCTGTGCTCGAAGAACGGAGAAGAATGGCCCGAGATTTACACGACACCGTAAGCCAGCAATTATTTGCTATGCACATGTCTGCTTCTGCTCTGCCATCGTTACTCAAACAGCATCAAGAACAAGGAAATATAGTACTTGAACAACTAATCACAATGTCACAAACTGCTCAAAAGCAGATGAGAGCGCTCATTGCTCAGCTAAGACCTGTAGAACTGGAGAACCGAAGTCTGGAAGAAGCACTTGACGCCTGGTTCCCCGATTATTGCAGACAAAATGGACTAAAGGGAATAAAAGAACAAGAGTTTATTGGCGGGATTTCGGAAGCCATCGAACATCAGATGTTTCTTATTATTCAAGAAGCAATGGCTAATATTGTGAAGCATGCCGGGGCAAGCCTCGTCAGTTTGTCGATACGAGAAGAGGAGAGACGAATTGTATTTAGTGTTAGTGATAACGGTAAAGGATTTCGTCCGGAAGAAGCAGGAAGGCAAGGTTCTTATGGGCTGATGACAATGAAGGAACGAGCTGAGAAATTAGGAGGAAATGTAGATATTATTGCACACCCGGGAGCAGGAACGACGATCAGGGTGAATATACCTAAGTTTAAGTCTGATTCGTAAAAGGAGATTCATCTGCGGCATATATGGAAGGGGAGATTACATTGGAACGGGATAAAACGAAAATTATGATTGTAGATGATCATGATATGGTCAGAATGGGACTAAAAACATACATAAGTTTGGATCCTACTTTTGAAGTGGTATCGGAAGGTAAAGATGGACAACATGCCTTACATACGTTACAGACCTCTAATCCCGAACAATTACCCGAACTGATTCTTATGGATTTAATGATGCCTGTGATGAATGGAGTCGAAGCGACAAGAGCCATACTATCTGAATACCCGGACATGAAAATCATTATATTAACCAGTTTTCTTGAGGACCATTTGGTGCTCGAAGCGATTGAATCTGGGGCAGTCAGTTATGTGCTTAAAACGATTTCCGCTGAGGAGCTTGTTTACGCATTACAGGGGGCAAAACGCGGTATGCCCGTAATGACAAATGATATCTCTCAAGCGCTTACTCGGGGACTTAGACATAAAACAGTTCAGGACGATGACTCCGGAATGACAGAAAGGGAACGAGAAGTTCTATTGCTCATTGCTGAAGGGAAGAATAATAAGGATATATCGGAAGAACTACATATCAGCATCAAAACCGTCAAAACTCATGTGAGTAATCTGTTGATGAAATGTGAGATGGATGACCGGACACAGCTAGCGATTTATGCTCACCGTAAAGGCTGGGTGAATCCATAATAAGATTTTTGAATTTCAACAATTTTACATGTTTTATCTCCTTTTTAATTGTTTTTAATGTGTATTTAAGGTTTAAAGTACAAAATAAAGACAGTTAAACAATATCCCTTGGAAGCAAGGGGTTTAGGAGGATAAATAAAATGAGCGAGAATAACAATAATCGTTATAACCGTGAAGAGGACGAACGTGAATACAGTAGAAGCGGCGATCAACGTTCTCCCGAAAACAATGGTGAATCTTACTACTACTCATATGGACCATTTCAATCGATTAACTCCGACGGAAAAGAACAGAGTTCAAACAATGTTGATGAAGTAGAAGTAACACCGCCAGATCCAATTAAACCGGTTCCGACGATGCTTGAACGCAATTCAAGCGGCTATGCACGGTCTACTCATTCAAGTACGAATACAGGAACAGGGCAAAGTGAAAACAATGGAAACGGCGGGAATCGCAACTGGAACTACAACCAAAAACCGAAGAAATCCAATTTTAAAACAGGGGTTGTTTCCTTTTTTGCCGGCATGATCGTTGTATCACTGTTGATGTTCACCGCAGACCGTATGAACTTGTTTACTCCGGACACTGCATTATCAGGGAATGAAACAACGCAAAACGGGGGTTCTAGTGACAATAACGGTTCGACAAACACAGGGAATTCGGGGGTGACGACTTCACTTCCCGTGGGATCTACTGACATTTCGGGCGTGGTAAGTAAAGTAAGTCCTGCTGTTGTTAAAATCGAAACTTTGTCTAAATCAAGCTCCAATAGTTCTAGACAAAACAATTCTTATTACAATGATCCTCTTTATCAATATTTCTTTGGTGGCAATGGAACGAATGGAAGCAGCAATAACAGCAATAATGGTTCGTCTGAGGATCAACTTGTACCGATTGGCATTGGTTCAGGATTTATTTTTGAAAAAGAAGGCTATATTCTTACGAATGAGCATGTGATCTCCGGTGCAGACGTAATTCAAGTTACGCTTGAAGATAATACAAAGCCTTATGAAGCTACGCTTCTAGGAAGCAGCAAAGACCTTGACCTTGCCGTTCTGAAAATTGAAGGAAATAATGATTTCCCAGTAGCAACCCTGGGCGACTCGGATAGTATTAAAGTAGGTGAGTGGCTGGTTGCGATCGGAAACCCAGAAGGGTTTGAACATACGGTAACCGCTGGTGTACTAAGTGCAAAAGATCGTACGATTACGATTAGTGATGAAAGTACTGGAAAACCAAATGAATATAAAAATTTACTCCAAACCGATGCGTCTATTAACCCAGGTAACTCCGGCGGACCTTTGCTTAACTTAAAGGGCGAAGTCATTGGTATGAATGTGGCAGTTAGTGCAGATGCACAAGGAATTGGATTTGCGATCCCATCTTCTGTTATTCAGGAAGTTGTAGATAAACTGAAAAACAATGAAGAAATTCCGAAAGAACCAGAACCATTTATTGGAGCTTCTTTGATGAACTTGACTCCAGAAGTTGCAAAACAAATGGGAACAGAACTCACAGAGGGTTCTGTGGTGACCAACTTAATCTATCAATCTCCAGCGTATTCTGCGGACCTTCGTCCTTATGACATTATTACAGGGATTAGCGGTAAGAAATATGCGACTGCACAAGATTTGATTGAACAAATTCAAGCAAAAAATGTGGGTGATGTTATTACACTCAATGTAAATCGCGATGGAAAAGATATTGAAATTAAAGTAACCATTGGTAACAAAAATGATTACAACACGGAAAGCAGTTCACAAAGCGTGCAGCCTTAATTCAAGCAGCAGATAGATGGACTGCAGCACAGAAGCGAAGGGAGACAGCCCCTTCGCTTTTTGTTGCTAGAATGGGTGCATGCTTGTGATTTGACTGATACAATGTAAGTAAAAAGGGAATGAATTTCATATCATCATGTTCATGAGGTGTGAAATTGATTCAAGTGTATAGAGAAAAAGGAGATGCTGGGGTGCGTTCAACGATATTAGTTATTGATGATGACGAAAAAATCATTTCCATGCTAAGAAGAGGTTTAGCATTTGAAGGTTACGATGTATTAACTGCGGCAAACGGAGCGGAAGGGCTTCAAAAGATGCTGGAAGCCGATCCTGACGTTGTTGTTCTTGATGTCATGATGCCAAAAGTAGACGGATTTGAAGTATGCAGAAGGGTTCGCGAAGGAGGAAGCAATGTTCCGATCCTAATGCTTACGGCTAAAGATGAGATTGAACAACGAGTCAAGGGACTGGATCTTGGGGCAGATGACTATTTAGTGAAGCCATTTGCGCTTGAAGAGTTGCTTGCACGGGTACGAGCATTACTACGTCGTAAAACGGAGACAAGCGGGGAGAGCAGTAATCGGCTCAGTTTTGAAGACATCTTACTCGATTATGATTCTCGAGAAGTACACCGTGCTGGAGTACGGCTTGATCTGACAGCAAAAGAATTTGAACTCCTATATCTGTTTATGCAAAATCCAAAACGTGTGTTATCGAGAGACTTGATTATGGATAAAATATGGGGATTCGATTATAGCGGAGAATCGAATGTACTTGAGGTATATATCGCAATGTTGCGTCAAAAAACAGAAGAACATGGAGGAAAACGTGTAATTCAGACCATTCGCGGTGCAGGTTACATTTTGAGAGGAGACTCCTAGTATGTCCATCCGGTTACGGCTAACTTTATGGTATTCAGGCTTGCTCGCTGCCGTACTGTTGCTTTTTGGGTCCATTATTTATGCGCTTGTGTATCATTATGCATACCAGGATGTCGAGAATGAAATTTTGAGACAAACCAGTAGTCTTAGCAAGAAGATGGCCGTTGTGGTGGTGCCTAACTCCGATTTTACTGAAGAGCTTAATTTGTTGTTACCGGAAGAGGCGAATCAACTCGCAGACCTGCAAATCTATGTACAGCTATATAACTATGAGAATAATAAAGTGGTGACTTCAAAAAACCTGAATAACTTTAATTTTGAGGTTCCTGCAACCATACAAGAGGCGATGGAAAATGAAGGGTGGAAACGGATGCTCGTGGATAAGACTCCGTTTCTTGTCTATCAATTCCCATTCACCTATACGATTCAAGGAACGACAGAACAGGTTAGCGGTCTGCTGCAGGTAGGATCGATTACGGCTTCAGAAGACAAATTAATGGATCGTCTGCTTTTTATTATGGTGTATGTATCCATTATTACGATTATGCTTGCTATGAGTGTAGGGCTGTTTCTGGCCCGTAAGTCGATGCGGCCGCTGGTGGATATTATTAATGCAGCGAACGGCATTCAGTCCGGGAACGATCTTAGTGTACGGATTGAGTACGATGGTCCGCAAGATGAAATAGGGAAGCTTATAGGAACGGTAAATAAGATGCTTGCTCGTACAGAAGGGTTCTTCAAAGAACTTGAGGATGCATATGCTGCGCAAAGGCGCTTTGTTTCCGACGCATCCCACGAGCTGAGAACACCGCTTACCACGATTCGCGGGAATACCGATTTTCTGAAGAAGCTATGGGATCCCGAGGCGGATGGCAGTAAGCAAATGAGCGATGAGATGAGAAAAGAAATTACCTTAGAAGCCATTGATGACATTTCAGACGAAGGCAAACGAATGAGTCGTCTGGTGAATGATATGTTATCACTAGCGAGAGCTGACACAGGCCAGACCATTGAGCTTCATCCAATTCCACTGTCTATCCTTGTGAAGGAAGTGGCTCGCAGAGCGCACCATCTTGAACGGACGGCAGAGTGGAGTTATGGAGATCTCGAAGTGCTGAACGGTGTATATGTGCTGGGAAATAAAGATTACTTGCAGCAAATGTTATTTATCTTTATTGAGAACGCCTTTAAATATACACCGGAGGGAACCGTAACGCTTGATGCAGTCGTTTATAATGGTCAGGTAGGCCTTAAGATCAGTGATACGGGGATCGGGATGGATAAAGATGAAGTTCCCTATATCTTTGATCGTTTCTACAGAGCAGATGAATCCCGCGGGGTTACAAAAGGAACAGGGCTTGGCCTGTCGATAGCCAAATGGATTATTGAGGAGCATGGCGGTTCTGTAGAAGTTCTGACGAAGCTGAATGAAGGTACGACTTTCATTATATGGCTTCCGTTGGTGTTGGCTCCCCCTCTTGAATAAGGTATACTAAGACTACGTTTAGAAGAAAGCAGGTGGCAACATGGAAGTACTACGAATTTCACCACGTGGATATTGTTATGGTGTGGTAGACGCTATGGTGCTGGCACGACAAGCAGCAAGCAACTTGGATCTGCCAAGACCCATTTATATACTCGGTATGATTGTGCATAACAGTCATGTGACGCATTCTTTTGAAGATGAAGGCATCATTACACTGGATGGGCCAAACCGTCTTGAAATATTGAAACAGGTAGACAAAGGTACTGTCATTTTCACTGCACACGGTGTCTCTCCTGAGGTGCGTAAGATTGCGCGGGAGAAAGGACTCACGACAGTGGATGCGACTTGTCCTGATGTAACCAAAACGCATGACCTCATTAGAGAAAAATCTGCTGAGGGTTATCAGATTATTTATATCGGTAAAAAAGGGCATCCCGAACCCGAAGGAGCGATCGGCATTGCTCCGGATTCGGTACATCTCATTGAGAAAGAAGAAGAGATTGAGGCTCTTGATATCCCGAAAGGGAAAATCATTATTACCAATCAGACGACGATGAGTCAGTGGGATATTAAGAACATTATGAAAAAGTTACTCCAGAAGTTCCCAGGAGCTGAAGTTCATAATGAAATCTGTCTTGCTACTCAGGTACGTCAAGAGGCGGTTGCAGAACAAGCAGGGCAAGCAGATCTTGTCATTGTGGTAGGCGATCCTCGCAGTAATAACTCCAATCGTCTTGCACAAGTATCTGAGGAGATTGCTGGGGTAACTGCTTACCGGATTTCGGATGTTACCGAAATCAAACAGGAATGGCTCAAAGGCATCAACAAGGTCGCTGTTACTTCGGGTGCTTCGACACCAACGCCGATTACAAAAGAAGTCATTAATTATTTGGAACAATACGATGCGAATAATCCGGAGACATGGGAAATTCAGCGTACAGTGAATATGAAGAAGTTGCTCCCGCCAGTGAAAAAAGTGAAATCGTAATTTATTTTATATATAGAAGAAGACCGGGTGGATTGAACCCAGTCTTCTTCTTTTTTTTAAGAAATGTAAAAAAATCAGCAGATAGATCGGTATCAATTTCATATAGAGTGCATAAAGTAAGGAGAGCTTGACGCGAAGTTATAAAACATGTATAGTTGCTTTAACGTATAAAAGCTTAAAAGCGAACAAGCGTTTAAGTGTAATAGTATAAATATAAACTGAGGTCTCTCATAGAGTATGATTTCACATTTGAAAGGTGGAGAATAATATGATCGTTATAACAGGAAACACCACACCGGAAGAACAGATTCAAGATATTATTTCAGCAATTGAAAAGGAAGGACTTCAAGTTCACCTTTCCCGCGGAAATGATCGTACTGTTATAGGACTAATTGGAACTGTTGAACCTAAACTGGCTGAACACTTACGGCAAATGAAAGGTGTAGAGAACGTAGTGAAAATCTCAAAATCGTACAAACTAGCTAGTCGTGACTTTCATCCTGAAGATACCGTTATTTCTATAAAAGGTGTAAATATCGGCGGCGGTGAACTTGTCGTAATGGGCGGACCTTGTGCTGTGGAATCAGCAGAACAGATCGATGAGATTGCAGGTCTTGTGAAAGCAGCGGGCGGGCAAGTACTGCGCGGTGGAGCATTTAAACCTCGCACAGGACCTTATAGCTTTCAAGGAGTGGGAGTAGAAGGTCTTATTATGATGGCAGAAGCCGGGAAAAAACATGACCTTCTGACTATTACAGAAGTCATGACTCCTGAATATGTTGATATTTGTGCGGAATACGCAGATATTCTTCAGGTAGGTACTCGGAACATGCAAAACTTTGATCTGCTTCGGAAGCTGGGTACGTGCGGGAAACCGGTTCTGCTAAAACGTGGATTTAGTGCAACTTACGATGAACTTCTAAATGCAGCGGAATATATCCTTGCAGGAGGAAATCCGAATGTCATGTTATGTGAGCGAGGAATCCGTACGTTTGAGACGTACACTCGAAATACCCTGGATTTGTCAGCTATCCCTGTTCTGAAAGATCTTAGCCATTTACCTGTTATCTCTGACCCAAGTCATGGTACAGGGCGCAGAGAGCTTGTAGAGCCGATGACAAAGGCCTCTGTTGCTGCAGGAGCAGATGGACTTATTATTGAAATGCATACCGATCCAGACAACTCAATGACAGGCGATGGAGTACAGTCCCTGTTCCCAGATCAATTCGCTGGACTTCTTCAAGATTTAGAGAAGCTGGCTCCAATCGTTGGTAAAACATTTAACACAAAAAAAGCGCCATTGATTCATCAAAGCTGATGTAAGGTTTGATATTTTAAGAATAGCCTATGATCTCGTTCTATAGACCGAGGTTATAGGCTATTAGTCTATAATCCTCTTATTCCTGCTAGTGTCAGCAATTCTCACACTAGCATAAAAAATACCTGACATAACTATTGACGATGTAAGATTTGGGATTTATACTTACCTCAGTTGAAAATTAGATTGATGAACATTCACAAGGTTATGGGTGTTTAATGTTCGGAAAAATTGGGAGGAAGTACACATGTCTGTTGAAAATGTATTGAAAACAATCCAAGAAAACAATATTGAGTGGGTCGATTTTCGTTTTGTAGATTTATCTGGTCGTGCACACCACATTAGTTTGCCTTCTACTGAAGTAGATGCAGAAACGTTCGTTAACGGAGTAGCATTTGATGGATCTTCTATTCCAGGCTTCCGTGGTATTGAAGAATCTGACATGGTTATGATGCCAGATCCCGCTTCCACTTTCATCGATCCATTTACTCAACATCCAACGATTAATATTATGTGTGACATATTTACTCCAGATGGTGAGCGTTATGAACGTGACCCGCGCAGTATTGCAGTAAAAGCGGAAGAATATCTACAAAAAACAGGAATTGGTACTCGCGCTAATTTCGCTCCAGAATCAGAATTCTTCATTTTTGATGATGTACGTTACGAAAGTGGAACAAACAGTGCTTCTTTCTTCGTTGATTCCGAAGAAGCTGGCTGGAACACCAATCGTAAAGAAGAAGGCGGAAACCTTGGATTTAAAGTTCGCGTAAAAGGTGGATATGTTCCTGTAGCTCCAGTAGATACACAACAAGATATTCGTAGTGAAATGTCTCGTTTGCTTGAAGAAGCAGGCATGCGCGTAGAACGTCATCACCATGAGGTTGCTACAGCAGGTCAAGCAGAGATCAATTTCCGTTTTGACACACTTACAAAAACAGCAGATAATCTCCTCGCATATAAATACATTGTACATAACACAGCTCGTCAATATGGTAAAACAGCAACGTTTATGCCAAAACCACTGTTTGGTGATAATGGTAGCGGAATGCACGTTCACCAATCCATCTTTGACGGCGACACTCCACTATTCTATGAAAAAGGCGGATATGCTAACCTTAGTGAAATGGCACTCCATTACATCGGTGGTATTCTGCACCATGCTCCAGCATTGATTGCACTAACTAACCCAAGCACGAACTCATTTAAACGTCTTGTACCTGGTTATGAAGCTCCAGTAAACCTTGTATATTCCAAAGGGAACCGTTCTGCCGCAGTACGTATTCCAGTTGCAGCAGTAACACCTAAAGGATGCCGTATCGAATTCCGTACTCCGGACTCCACAGCGAATCCATACCTTGCATTTGCAGCAATGCTGATGGCAGGTCTTGATGGAATTAAACGTAAAATTAATCCTTCAGAACTTGGCTACGGCCCTGTTGATAAAAACATCTACGAATTGCCTGAAGATGATAAAGCGAACATTCGCAGTGTTCCAGCATCTCTTGAAGAAGCACTTGATGCACTAGCTGCAGATTGTGATTTCTTGACTGAAGGCGGCGTGTTTACAAAAGATTTTATCGACAATTACATTAAATTCAAACGGAATGAAGCTAAATCCGTTGCCATTCGTGTTCATCCACACGAATATAGTTTGTATTATGACTGCTAATCAGCAATAATATCCAATTATGTCTATAAGAACCCTCGGGAATGATCATTCCCGAGGGTTTCATAATATTGTAATATATGTAACGGATATAAGGTACAAATACACTTGATATCACGAACATTTATTGCTATCATAGCCATTATCATACGTATCATTAGATGTCATATAAAGATAACAGGGAGAGAAGGGCGGTTTCAATGATGAATAAAAGAGCGTTCAATTTCAATGCAGGACCAGCAGCATTACCATTAGAGGTGCTCGAGCGGGCACAGGCAGAACTTGTAGATTATAAGGGTACTGGCATGTCTATAATGGAAATGTCACATCGCGGAGCGGTATATGAATCAGTACATAATGAGGCTCAGGAGCGTTTGTTATCTCTTCTTGGCAACCCTAAAGGTTATAAAGTGTTATTTCTGCAAGGTGGAGCGAGTACACAGTTCGCTATGATCCCTATGAATTTCCTCTCTGCGGGCGTAACAGGCAGTTATGTTAATACAGGCAGCTGGGCTAAGAAAGCTATCTCAGAAGCGAAAATCATTGGTGAAACCCATATTGCTGCTTCTGGTGAAAGCAGTAAGTTTATGAAGCTGCCAAGTCTATCAGAGATAGAGATTGCAGAGAATGCAGCATATCTGCATATGACTTCTAATGAAACAATTGAGGGAACTCAGTTCAAGGATTTCCCAGATACGGGTAATACACCGCTTATTGTAGATATGTCTAGTGATATTTTGAGCAGACCTCTAGATATGAACAAGTTTGATATGATTTATGCGGGCGCACAGAAAAACTTGGGACCGTCCGGGGTTACTGTAGTTATCGCTAAAGAAGAAATGCTGACAGGTTCACCAAAAACAATTCCATCGATGCTTCGTTATGATACGTTCCTAGGAAACAATTCACTGTATAATACGCCTCCATCCTTTGGAATATATTTAATGAATGAAGTGCTGAAATGGATTGAAGAACAAGGCGGTCTTGTACAAGTCGAGAAAGCGAACGAGAAGAAAGCAGGATCAATCTACCAAGTGATTGATGAAAGCCAAGGTTTCTACCGGGGCTGTGTAGATGCTGAGGATCGTTCTAGGATGAACGTAACATTCCGATTAGCTGATGAAGCACTGGAGAAGGAATTTATTAAACAGTCGGAAAAAGAAGGATTTATCGGAATTAAAGGACATCGGAGTGTAGGCGGGCTTCGTGCTTCTATTTATAATGCCGTTCCTTATGAAAGTGTAAAGGCACTTACAGATTTTATGAAAGAATTTCAGAAAATAAATGGTTAATACATGAATTATTAAAAAAAATTCTATTTACCTCCCACAAAAATTTGTGGGAGGCTTTCTTTTATATTATAATTTAATTCTTATACAGTTCATACAAGAGGAGAAATGAGTCAGATGGCATTACACATCGTATTAGTGGAACCCGAGATTCCGGCGAATACCGGCAATATAGCAAGAACTTGTGCTGCAACAGGAACCCATCTTCATCTTGTTCACCCGCTTGGTTTTAACACAGATGACCGTACGTTGAAACGTGCAGGGCTGGACTACTGGCATGCCGTGAATATTGAATATCATGATTCCTTTGAAGAAGTACAGCAGAAATATGCCGGCAGTCGGTTTTTTTATGCAACTACAAAAGCAAAAAATAGGTATTCTGACTTCCAATTTCAGGATGGGGACTTCCTAGTTTTTGGAAAAGAGACAAAAGGGCTTCCTCCGGAATTGATCGCCAAAAATCAGGAAACCTGTATGCGTATGCCAATGTCAGATGCAGTCAGATCTCTCAATTTGTCCAATTCTGCGGCAATCATCGTATATGAGGCGCTAAAACAACTAGATTTCCCTGGAATGGAGTAATTTAGTTCATTTTAGTAACCGTCTTTCCTAATTGTGGTAACTAAAATAAAGTTAATAATTTTATTAATTATTGCAGGATTCGACAAAAACGTAGCGAATGTATAAACTATAGTTCTATTGTACCTAGAAATATTTTGAACAGGAGTGTGTACTGTTAATGAAACCTGCTGGAGTAGTACGAAAAGTAGACCAACTTGGAAGAATTGTGCTTCCTAAATCTTTACGTAAGAGATATCAAATGAATGAGGGGGATCCTGTAGAGATCCTCGTACAAGGTGATCACATCATTCTTGAGCGCTATCGTCCAAAATGTATTTTCTGTGGATCGATGGAAGAAGTGAATGATTTTAAAGATCGTTATATTTGTGCTTCTTGCCTCACAGAAATGACGGGGCTTCAAGAAAACGCCTAATCGTCTGGTGAAGACAGATTGCAGGCGTGATAGATAACTTACGTCTAGATCTAATACAAAAAAAGCTCACCTCGTAGAGGCGAGCTTTTTTTGTTGTTTCTAAAGACCTTTTGTCTTGTCATCATTATAGGAGGATGTCAAGATTCCTACGATGTAAAGGACAAGGACTATGGTGATGATCCAGAAAGTCAACGAGAATGACATGTCATCCACCTCCTGTTAATCTCGCAGCCCTTATTATACCTATTTTTCTATAAAAAAGGAATCTTTTCCCTGTTAAAGCGAATCACAACCTCAAATCACAAATTACGAATTATGAATCACGAATTCAATTTATTCATAAAACAAAAAATGAGTAGGTACTTTTCTAAGATTTCCATCGGATGGTTCATTTACGACCTTTCCATTCAGAACAAGAGAGGATGAGCCGCCTCCATCGAGGTTATAGGCATCTTGAACTCCAAGAGTATACAATTTATGCTGCAGTTCCTCTAAAGTGGCACCAGAGCTTCCTTTTTCGTTATAACCGTCGATTACGAGAATAAGCAGCTGATCATCTTTATAATTGCCAATGACGGTACGAGGAGCACGGCGCGGTGTATTCTTCCATTTAGAAGGGATAACCGTTTTCTTGCCATTTTTCATCAGCATAGGGACAAATGTAGCACCAAATACAGGCTCTTGCTGATCGAGGGCATATTTGCTGAAATATTTCCCGCCTATAAGTTTCCCCTCTTTATTCATTCCCACAAAAGCGAGATCTTTGATACTTGGATGAAAACCAGTTACATATTTTCCGTCTTGCACGGTTGTGCTGAGCGGATATCTCTTTCCTCCGCTTTCTGCATATCCACCTGCATTGATTCCCGCTACAGCCCCCCCGCGAAGGACAGCTTGCAGGGTTGTCTGAGAAGATCCAAGTTTATCGTCAAGAGCCATTTGCATGGCGGAGGGATCTTTGAGTTTTATTTTCATCGCAAATCCATGATAAGTGCCGGGATTTACTTTAAAAAGCTCGATGCGGATACGGTCACTGTCAACGACTTCGGAAGGCACACCTAACTTGGATTGAATCCGCCGATTATAGACCGCTTCGGGCTTTTTCGCTTGGGCTGCCGTCATATTCGCAATACTTTGCATGGTTTTACTTGTACTGTTATAAAGCTCGGTTGTTCTTTGAATGGACGAGGATGTACTCTCTGCGAGTACCTTTGCCGTATCCAGGTCACTTTTAATCCCTTCGGTTGCAGATCGAATATCATTTGAGGGAACAAATTGTTCCACTGGTTCTGTAAAATTGATAACAAGGGGCTGCTGAAGTAACAAAAGACAAAGGATAATTCCGACAAAAGGTGCTGTCGAAAGCATCAGGAAACGGTTCAATCTTTTAACCGTGATCATTTGAGTAAATCCATCTTCTTCTGGAGCGTGTCCAGCTGTTTTTTGACTTCTCTAAGCTCTGTATACAACTGATTGCTGTTATCGGATGTGTTACCGGCATTGTCTTTTGTAAAAGTCAGCAGTTCGTTAAAAGTCTTCACTTGTTCCTGGATCGCAGCGATTTCAGAACCGATATCTTTCATTTGCAGTTGATATTCTTGTTTGACAGCAGTGAGCTGTTCATTCGTATAGGTTTTCATCTCTGCTACCATTTGCTGTTTTAAATAATTGCTATAGGAATAAGCTGCAAAGACACCAATAGCAATAATAATGATCCATAGGATCAGGAACATGCGGACAGAGCGTTTGTTCTTACTTGCAGTTTGCCTGGTAGGATGGCTTGGTGATAGCTCTGTAGATCGATCCAATTTTCACCACTCCTCGCATTTATCGACTATATTCTATGATTTTCCAGACCTCATTCTATCACGGCCCTATCATTTCCGCAAAAAACGCCTTCAGGACATAATTAAACAAAAAGAGATTGCATCGGAAGGAAGTCCTAGGATACAATTTCATATATAGACCAAATTAAGGACTTAAGAGGGATGCAATTTTCGACAATATGTGATCTGTTTTATCCATTTATGTATAAGGCTTCCTCTAAACAACCATTGCCGCAACATATGGAATGTAAGTCATAAAATAGGCGATAACATCGATCTAACGATCTTTTAAATATATATACTAATTTACTAGGGGGATTTTTTATGAGAAGGGACTGGCAGGTGGTCTTAATTGATATACATCCAACGAGTATGCTAGGTACAAAGCTGATTTTAGAAGAACATCAAGATCTGAGCGTAAAAGCAATGGTTTCAACAGGGAGAGAAGGACTTATAGAAGTAGATAATCTTCACCCTGATTTAGTGCTAATGGATTATAAACTGCCTGATGGAGAAGCTGATACTTTCATTGAACAGATGAAGCAATTGTCAGCAGACACACATATCATCGTAATGACAGATGAAGACGATTTGAAACTATTTAGAAAATATATCGGGATTGGCGCGAGCGGAGTCATATCTAAGCAATCTTCACCGCTGAAATTGATTCATCTCATCACAGGTTTGCGTGAAGGACTAGCGTCTATTCCTCTGACCTGGCTGCAGAATGAAGATTGGGGTCAGCTGGGACAGCCAGAACTTGATGTGGATCTGCAGCTCACTGATATGGAGAAGTTCATTATGGAAAGAATTGTCCAAGGGATAACGTACGATAAAATTGCTAAAGAGATTGATGTAAGTCGCAGATCGGTTGATAATTATTTGCGAAAAATATATACGAAATTAGGTGTATCGAGCAGAGCACAAGCTATCGAGCAGTTTACGCTATACACCAAATCCAAAAAACCACATATATAACCTGAGCAGGCAGAGAAGGCATATTGCTTCATGACAGCGAATAGTTTTTATACGTCTGGGTTCTTGTTATCATTAAGCAAGATCCATATTTCGAATAAAAAATAGGGAGGACTGACATGAAATTTTCATTTGCTTCCCGTGCCTCAAAGTTATTGTCTTCTCATCTACATAAGGTGAATAAAGAAGAAAGACAGAATTCTTTTATATCTCTTGCAGAGGAATTGCCGGCAGAGGAGTTTTTTCCGATCAAGCGACTAGGAGAAGCAGCTCGTATGGTATTATCTTCAGATCCTGCGGTTTTACAATACGGAGATCCGCAGGGCTACGCTCCCCTTCGAAGCTGGATTAGCGAGGATTGGAAGCTGAGAAGAGGCATGCAGACGACAGCAGATCAGATTTTGCTTACGGCGGGAACACAGCAGGCTATCGATCTGATTACAAGGTTGCTTGTGGATATAGGGGACTCTGTCGTTGTTGAAAATCCAACCTCCCCTGGGTGTCTTCAAGTATTGGAGATGCAGGGTGCGAACATTATAGCTGTAGAGAATGATTTGGAAGGTTTGCTGCCAGATCGTTTAGAAGAGCAGTTTCAAAGTGTGAAACCGAAACTGCTTTTTGCTGCACCCAGCTTCTCAAACCCAACCGGCATACTATGGAGCTTGGAGCGGCGTAAAGCGGTGCTGGAGTTATGCCGTAAGTATGAAGTTCTAATTGTTGAGGATGATTCCTACGGTGAACTGCATTTTGGCTCAGAGGAGGCGGATTCTCATTTTTCCGTATCTTATCCAACACTGTATGCGCTCGATGCCAGGGATGGCGGGAATCAAGTGCTTTATATAGGTTCATTCAGTAAGACCATTGCACCTGCGATGCGAACAGGATGGGCGGTTGGAGATCAAAGACTCATCAGAGGAATGTCTACTTTAAAACAAATGGCGGACTGGCAATCCAGTTCGTTGAATCAACAAATTTTATATTTTTTACTTCATGAATCTTCTTTTCGCTGGAAAGAACATTTGGCGCTATTAAACAGGGAGTACGAGGTTAGACTCAAGCTGGTCCTTGAATTGTTAAAGAGGCCGGGGTTTAAGGAAGTGAAGTACCACCCGCCATCGGGAGGTATGTATTTGTGGATCCAGCTTCCACATGGACTGCACAGTGAAGCACTGCTGAGGGCATCCATGCGACTTGGCGTTGCTTTCTTACCTGGAAGCAGATGTTCTCCTGGAAGACAGGCAGATGAATACATCCGAATCAACTTCAGCAGGCCGGGTAGAGAAGAGTTGCTGTTAGGGATGAATCTAATCAGTGAAGCGATACAGGAGTTCACCGCTAGGAGATAAGGACACCCCGTATTGACGGGGGTTCTTTTTTTTAGGTGTATAATTTCATAATAAAATAAAAGTTGCACTAACTAACATTTTTATATATAATATTAATTAATCAGTTGCGTTAACTTTTTTAGTTGTTGTGACGATAAGGGCTGTAGCAAACACTTTCTATTCATTTATATCGATCCTTTGTTGATCATTTGTTACAGTGAACTATTTATAATATGGGGGAACGAACAATATGTCTAAAGTTCTATTTATTAAAGCAAACGACCGCCCAGCGGATCAAGCAGTAAGTGTACAAATGTACAATGCATTCTACAATGCATATAAAGAAGCAAATCCAACAGACGAAATCGTGGAGCTAGATCTGTATGCTGCTAACTTGCCAGCTTACGGTAATGATGCTGCAACAGGAACATTTAAAGTAGCAAAAGGTATTGAAACAACTCCTGCAGAGCAAGAAGCTGCGGACCTGGCTGCTTTCTACCAAAAACAATTCTTTGAAGCAGATAAAGTGGTTGTTGCATTCCCGCTTTGGAACTTCACAGTACCTGCACCGCTTGTAAACTACATCTCTTACTTGAGCCAAGCTGGCGTAACATTTAAATACACAGCTGAAGGCCCTGTAGGTCTTGCAGGTGACAAGAAAGTGGCTCTTCTGAACGCACGTGGCGGCGTTTACTCTGAAGGTCCTGCAGCAGCAAGTGAACTTGCTGTGAAATATGTATCTTCTGCTTTCGGATTCTGGGGTATTCAAAATCCTGAAGTTTACATTATTGAAGGACACAATGCATTCCCTGATCGTGCTGCTCAAATCGTTCAAGAAGGTTTGAAAAATGTTGCAGAAGCAGCTGCACGTTTCTAATAGATAATAATGAGTAAAAGGCTGAATTCCTACCTCGAATGAGTTAGGGACTCAGCCTTTTCTTTTATAAGACAAGTCTATTTTTAAAACTCATCAGCAGCAGGCGCTTTTTCAGCAATAAGAAAGTCATTGTGAGTAAGAGCGGACTGTTGTAGGACATTCTCATAGGTTGATAAAGCTTCCTTGCCCGCGGGAGTTAATCTATAGCTGCCTCGCTTAATACGTTCAAACCATCCATAATAGTTGTTTTGAAGGATGGAAGCAGCGGTGCTAATCCCCGTAATTCTTGCGAGCTGTGCAGGTGAGGCGAAGGGGAGAGGCTCAAGGGCAGAAGCTACTTTTAGGGCTCTCTCGCGGTAAGCAGTGACTAATTTCGTTTTGTGGCTGCCGCCAAGGTTATAATCCCCGCTGCGCCCCTCAAACTCTTGCAATAGTTTTTGTTTGCGTATGGATTTTCTTGTTTTTAGCTGACTTTGCGGTTGACATAAGATATCTACAAGTGCGGGTTTTGTCTTATAAGTAGTTATGGTAATGAGTCCAAGTCCAAGCTTCTGACAAAGCTCGCTAATTTCACTAAATCGCTGGTTCACCGCTCCGCGTTTAGCGCGGTTACGTTCAACAGCCAGATAAACATTGTTACTTATTTTTAATCGCTGCATCCCCTGAAGAAGCAGGGAGAGATTGAATGTTTTTTTGATTTCCACAATCAGCGGATCAGCCGATCCTTCTTTGACTCCAACAAGATCACAATACCGGATCTCGGATTTAATATGATACCCTTGCTTTTCGAAAAAGGATTTAACGGGTTCATATAATTCGGTTTCGTACCCCACAGCCATCCCTGTATCAAACTCCTTTTATGAATTTACTGCTTCTAATAGCGCTTGTTTTCTCATATACGTACAAGTATAACATTGCTCTTCTTTTTTCACCCTAACATACCTGGCGCTAGGATTCCCAAACCTTATCTTTCCTTGGTTTTTCTCATTTTTTGCGTCAAAAAGGGAGACCTGTCACAAAAAAAGAGGCAATTTATCCGAATTAACGCATAGGTATGTAATACACTTTTTTTAGATCAAAGTGTCGGACTTCTCTCACTAAAATGATCAGGAACTGAAGGCAGAGGAGCTTAGACAGTTAGGAAAAAGATGGGTTAGCAGTTCATGGAATGGACCTATTCGGAGTGGATGCTGAATCACTATGGAGCCATGGGAGGTACGAAAGAGCATGAATATTTTTGAACGCGTAGCTGAATTTCGTGAGGAAACCGATCGATTGTCATGGACGGGGACATTTAAAGACTATATTCAGATTTTGCAAAAGGATCCTACGCCTGCAATGACTGCTCATGCCAGAGTGTATGAAATGATCAAATCGTATGGTGTGGAAGAAAAAAATGGTCATAAACGGTATAAGTTTTTTGAACAACAAATTTTTGGACTAGACCGCAGTGTAGAAAGATTAGTTGAGGAATATTTTCACTCCGCAGCGAGAAGGCTGGATGTCCGAAAACGAATTTTGCTCTTAATGGGTCCGGTCAGCGGCGGAAAGTCTACACTTGTCACGTTGTTAAAACGCGGGTTGGAGCAATTCTCACGAACAGATAAAGGAGCGGTTTACGCCATAGAAGGCTGCCCTATGCACGAAGATCCGCTGCATTTGATTCCTCTTGAACTAAGACCCGAAGTAGAGAAAGAGCTTGGGGTACGAATCGAAGGAAACCTATGCCCTTCTTGCCAGATGCGCCTTCGTACAGAATACGATGGAGATATTGAACAAGTTCGAGTAGAACGCGTCTTTATATCAGAGGACAGCCGTGTGGGTATTGGAACCTTCAGTCCTTCAGATCCAAAATCGCAGGATATCGCTGATCTCACCGGCAGTATTGATTTTTCAACCATCACAGAATATGGTTCTGAATCAGATCCAAGGGCCTATCGGTTTGATGGAGAACTCAATAAGGCGAACCGCGGACTCATGGAGTTCCAGGAAATGCTGAAATGTGATGAGAAATTTTTATGGAATTTGCTTTCACTTACCCAAGAGGGGAACTTTAAGGCAGGGCGTTTTGCTCTTATCAGCGCAGATGAGCTTATCGTTGCTCACACCAACGAATCAGAGTACAAATCTTTTATATCGAATAAAAAGAATGAAGCATTACAATCCCGGATGATTGTTATGCCGGTTCCGTATAACTTGAAAGTTTCGGAAGAGGAGAAAATTTATAAAAAGCTGATTGAGCAAAGTGACATGCGCCATGTGCACATTGCCCCGCACGCTCTTAAGACGGCTGCCATTTTCTCCATACTTACTCGTTTAAAAGAATCAAAGAAACAAGGAATGGACCTTGTTAAAAAAATGCGGATGTACGATGGTCAAGAAGTAGAAGGATATAAAGAGGCAGATCTAAAGGAAATGCAAAACGAGTATCTTGAAGAAGGAATGACAGGAATTGATCCTCGTTATGTCATTAACCGAATTTCAAGCGCCCTCATTAAACAAAATCTAGAGTGCATTAATGCGCTTGATATCCTCAGAGCCATTAAGGATGGTCTGGACCAGCATGCTTCTATTACGAAAGAAGAACGTGAGAAGTATCTCAACTTCATTTCGATTGCACGTAAAGAATATGATGAGTTAGCGAAAAAAGAAGTACAAAAAGCGTTTGTCTATTCTTTTGAAGAGTCCGCGAAGACTTTGTTTGAAAATTATCTTGATAACATCGAAGCGTTCTGCAATTGGACGAAAATACGTGATCCGTTAACAGATGAAGCGATGGATCCAGATGAGCGCCTTATGCGCTCGATAGAAGAGCAGATCGGCGTATCTGAGAATGCAAAAAAAGCATTCCGTGAAGAAATTCTAATCCGGATTTCAGCATATTCGCGTAAAGATAAGAAGTTTGATTATAACAGTCATGATCGCTTAAGAGAGGCCATTGAGAAGAAATTGTTTGCAGATCTTAAGGATATCGTGAAGATTACGACATCGACAAAGACACCAGATGCGATTCAATTAAAGCGAATTAACGAAGTCAGCTCGAGACTTATTGATGGGCACGGATACTGCCCTGTATGCGCAAATGAACTTTTACGTTATGTCGGCAGCCTGCTGAATCGTTAATTCGGATATTTTGAGTGAAAATGTTGCTCGACTGTAGTACGTGTTATCCCATCCATCCACTTTGATTTAGATTGATAACAGCGTTAACTTAGGGTGACTTAACAGTTGCCTGGTTAACGCTTTTATTATGATAAAAAAGGAAAAATTTTGATGAAACAGGACTTTAGATCTATGTCGATCTAGGGTTTTCGTTCTATAATAATCAAAGTATGAATCGTAAATTGCACAAGAATACAGAAAGAAAGAGGAATCAAATCGTGATGATCAATGTTTCACAAGAAAGAAAAAAACAGCTCGATTTTATAGGACTAACAGATAGTGAATTGAAACTTCTTCATAGTCATCGTTCTGTTTTCGAGCAAATTGTGGACAAAGTTGTAGATCGTATGTATGAACATATCGGCCAAATCAAGGAACTCAGAACAATAATCGAGGGACACTCTACCATAGAACGACTTAAAGAAACACAACGTTGGTACTTTCTATCTTTAACAGATGGAGTCATTGATGAGCCTTTTATTGAGAAAAGAATTAAGATTGGTTTAGTACATTCTCACATTGGATTAAATGCCGATTATTATCTTGGAACCTATATGGTTTATCTGGATTTAGCTACCCAGTACATGCAGGAGTTTCTTCCAGACAATTGGTACCCTGTTATACATGCACTGACCAAGATGTTTAATTTCGATTCACAGCTTGTACTCGAAGCCTATGAAACGAAAGAAAAGGATACGATTAATGAGGTCGTAGAGGAACAGGAACTGATGTTAAAAGCTATTACGGAAGTATCTCAGAAGCTTACAGGAATGATCGACGAACTACATAGAAACACACAAGTGATTTCTGAGACTGCGAAAGAGACAGCAGCTTCACAAGAATTGGCTCATGGTTTAGTTAATGATCTGAATCAGGAAGTACAGCATATACAGAAGATGGGCACGCTTATTCGAGATATTTCAGACCAAAGTCATCTTCTTGGCTTGAATGCGGCAATAGAAGCAGCACATGCTGGAGAGAGCGGCAGGGGTTTTGAAATTGTAGCAGGCGAAATTCGCAAACTTGCAACCGGGTCTAAGAAAGCAATGGACCAAATCCAAGGAGTAGTAGATAGTATTATGACAAAGCTTGTACAAGTGAGTAAGGAATCAGATAATACAACCGGAAATACGGAAAGACAAGTTCACAGTTCCAAAGAATTAATCGCTTTTGTTGCTATGATGGAAGGCGTCTCTAAAGATTTAAAAGAGCTGCAGAAAAAGCATGTCTAGGAAGAACATTAGAAAGCGTATTCATTAATCTATGAGGTTTTCTCGTTTTCCGCTATAATAATGAGTATGCGGGTCTATAATTACCCCAGCTGATAATGTAACGGATAAACTATGATTGATATAGAGGTGATCAAATGGCATCGATACATGATGTGGCTAAAGAAGCTGGGGTTTCAGTTGCTACCGTTTCTAAGGTGCTGAATGATTATCCAGATGTAAGTGACAAAACTCGTAAAAAAGTGAATATGGTGATTGAACAGCTTCACTATCACCCTAATGTTGTCGCTCGGGGACTCGTAAAAAGAAGATCCTGGACAGTGGGCGTTCTCCTGACCGTTCCTTTTACCAATCCATTTGTTGCGGAACTGCTGGAAGGAATCAAAACAGCACTTGAAAACAGCGGATATGATCTGGTTCGGCTATCCACCCGTTTTGATGACCCCAATTATTCTTTTATCAAACATTGTCGCAGCCGCAACGTAGAAGGAGTTGTCGTGTTTGGGGTAGAGCGTGATAACCCGAGTATAGAAGAACTCCTTAATTCGGACATACCTACGATGTTCGTAGACACAGATATTATAGGAAAACGTGCGGGATACATTACAACGGATAACCAGAATGCAATCCAGATGAGTGTAAAGCATTTATACGAACTTGGTCATCAGAAAATTGCTTACATTTCAGGTACCCTCGGACCGTCCATTGCGAACATGCGGCTTGAAGGTTACAAAGAAGGACTGAAAAACTGCAATTTGCCTTATGTGACATCCTATCTTGAAGTTTGCGATTATTCTTTTGACGAAGGGGCCGCAGCGATGCGACGCTTGCTTCAGTTGGAAGATCCCCCCACAGGTGTTGTCTGTACATCGGATCTAGCGGCCTTTGGCGCGATTTATGAAATAGAAAGACATGGACTTCGTGTCCCCGAGGATGTTTCGGTCGTTGGTTTTGATAACACCTATCATGCCCAAGTGTTTAAACCCAATCTGACGACAATTAACCAAAATATTTATTCTATCGGAATTAAATCGATTGAATGCCTGATTGGCCTAATTGAAAATCCTGATTTCTCACCTCCTGTTATTACAGAGCCGTCTGAATTAATTGTAAGACAGACGACAGCAAGCCCAAGTGTTTTGGTATAAATTTT
Source organism: Paenibacillus polygoni (assembly GCF_030263935.1). Taxonomy (NCBI): domain Bacteria; kingdom Bacillati; phylum Bacillota; class Bacilli; order Caryophanales; family Paenibacillaceae; genus Paenibacillus; species Paenibacillus polygoni. The sequence continues at coordinate 1,537,076 of NZ_CP127162.1, forward strand.
TTTACAAATAAGCATTTCTAGAAAGCAGCCTTAGGCATTGACCAGAATGGTCGATAAAGGCCGCTTATTCTAGAGATGCTTATTTCTGTTAGGGGAGGTTTATTTTCACCCGAAACGCTTATTTTTAAGAAATTTGATCAAATTTTCCTGAATGTCTATCATGACGGGTACTCGCACTATATAATGGTAAAGGTAAAGTGAAGATAAGATGAATGTTCAACAATCAATTACTTATGGCTATGAATATAAAGGAGTACAATTCATTGAATAAATTACTAAAATCACTTATGTTGCTGACTGCAATTATGCTGATCGGCAGTGTTGTTGTTTATGCAGAATTTAAGGGATCATCCCATTCAAATAGAGAACTAATGGAAGAAAATATAGATAACAAGCAAGAATCAGGGCAAGTGGATCAGCGGGAGAAATCGACACTACAAGCTATCGCGGAAGTGACAAATACGGAAAATCGTTTGTATATAGTACAAGAATCAGAAGGGTTTTATGAAGGGTTTATACTCAATTGGGAAAACAAAACCGCTGATTTTGATTGGAAAAGCATTGCATCGCCAGCCGCACCCGCTGAGTTATTCTCAGCTGATGTAACGGGTGATGGGACAAAAGATGCTATCATTACACTGCCAGCAGGGTATGGAACAGGCGTGTATTTGGAGGATATTCATATCGTTAATGGAAAAACATTGCGGGAAGAGCAGGTAGAAGTTGCAGCCGATGCTGCGAAAAAGTGGTTAGTTTCGAGTACGGAGTTCATTAGCCAGGAAGAGCTTCTCCTAAATCACATTGACTACCAGATGAACGAGAAGGAGCAGCTTACCGCTTTGATTGGGGTAGCGACATCCCCCTTACAATATGTTGGAGAGCTCGCTTTGACTTATGTATATAACGATGAAAAAGAGATGTTGATGATCGATTCCATTTCATATACTGCTTTTGAGTAAAATTTTGAATAAAACATTAAATAAAAAAGCCCGAAGAAGATGATCTCCTTCGGGAATCTGCCCATATATTTAAAAACTAAGGAATTAAACGGTTTGCAGTGCAAAAGACTGTTGATCAGAGAACTCAGAAAGCTGGTGCACACATTTGGAGAGGGTGCTTGCAGAAACATCATGTTTTGCAGCTAGTTCCGAATGACTTACTGTTTTACCAAGCTTCGTTGCCGTCAAGTATTCTAGAGCTCCAGCGTAACCGCCCGGCTTACGATAGCGAGGGGCTTCACTTTGGCTGTAGTCACTCCACAGCTTTGCCAATTGAGATTGCTGATCATACGACAGCGAGTAATCTTTTACAAGTTCCGGAATAACCGAAGCTGCTAACTCGCGGTGCGAATCACTTTCAAAGGGGAATTCAGACAGGTCAAGTGTTTTGTCTGTAGCTGTGACGGATGTAGCTTCAACGGACTGTACTGTTGGTGCTGGAGCTGATGTGGAAACAGCTCGTCTAGAACCTGTAATTACTTCAACCGAAGTGGCTACTCGTACATTACGTTGCTTTTCTCTGTCTTTCTCGAGGCAACATTTTTTATATTTTTTCCCACTGCCGCAGTGGCACGGTTCGTTTCTACCGATGTTGGACAATTTTGTTCGCTCCTTTATTCAATTGCAGATAATTCTAATGATGAGTGCTTACGATGTAACAAGCGCTGACAAAAGTAGATTATAACATATTTATCGGCTTTGTATGTATACGGGCATTAGATGACCAGTCCATCTATTATTCAATTTACCCCATGAAAAAGCCTGTTTCAACCCAAATTTGAGTGAAAACAGGCTTTTAGCTGGAAAAAGTACAAACTGATTTGATCTCACAGAATTATAAAATGGATTCAAGTTAGTAATTTTCTGTGCATTTTTTTGCCGTCAAAGGTAAACAGAACAGGTTTATCATCAATCATGGTCTCAAGATGAACAGCGCGGCCCCATAACTTATATACGTAAGGGAGCGTACGCTCCATGTATTTTAGATCAAGCTCAATGCCTTCATACTGGTGTTTTAATACAATTTCACCTGTCCGAAGGTGATCAGCATCCTTAACAACAAGATAGGGAGATCCGCCGTTAACCCTAGCAAAGACGAGCTGATCCCGTATATTTTCCCATGACTTATCGGTAATTTTCCAGTCAGGTCCTTTTTTCTCGAACACATATAGATCAAGGTCTTCAACCAGCTGCTTTGTCATGTAGTTACGGATGAAGGAGGTATCGGAATCATATTCACGTACTTCAAACATTTTAGCCCGGCCCCCGCCAGGAGTCCGTCCGAGTCGTTCTTGTTCATGTGAAGTTGGATGATCCCATCTTTTTTCAATGTCTTCGAAGATTTTAAGACCGAGATAATAAGGGTTCAAACTTTGTTTAGACGGCTGTACAACCGAGGCATTCAGCATCGCATATTCTACGGCTTCATCGCTCGTCAGATCCAGTTCACGGATGATGCGCTGATGCCAATACGAAGCCCAGCCTTCGTTCATAATCTTGGTCTCCATTTGCGGCCAGAAGTACAGCATTTCTTCGCGCAGCATGCTCATGATGTCTCTTTGCCAGTCAGTTAGTACTTCAGAGAACTCCTGAACGAACCACATGATGTCTTTTTCGGGTTCAGGAGGGAAGCGAAAGACTTGATGTGCATTTGGATCAGGATCCTCAGAGACTTTGACTCCGATATCCCAAAGGTCGTCATATCGCCCAGGCGGACGAACAGCGGGGTCTGGATTTTTTTGTTCTTTTATTTTTAGCTCCATATAGCGCTGTTTATCGAGATGCTGGGGTTTAATCAACTGTGGATCGACATGCTCCTGAATGGCAAGAACCGCATCAATGAAAGACTCGACGGCTTCTGTGCCGTACTCCAGTTCATACTGCTTAATCCGGTCTGCTGTTGCCGCCATACTTTCGACCATATTTCGGTTAGACTTGGAGAAGCGGGCGTTATTTTTAAAGAAGTCACAGTGAGCAAGGACATGGGCAACAATGAGTTTATTCTGAATAAGGGAGTTGCCGTCCAGCAAGAAGGCATAACATGGATCTGAGTTGATAACCAATTCGTAAATTTTGCTGAGCCCAAAATCATATTGCATCTTCATTTTCTGAAAGGTCTTCCCAAAGCTCCAGTGACTGAACCTGGTCGGCATGCCATACGCACCAAACGTGTAAATAATATCAGAAGGACAGATTTCATATCGCATTGGATAATAATCGAGTCCAAAGCCATTGGCGATCTCCATAATCTCGTCAATAGCATATTCCAGGTCTTTTAATTCACTTGAACTGCTCATGAGACGCTGCCTCCTTCTTTGTTATGAAAAAAGGTGCGCAGGGCCTTGTATACTTCGCCCTTTTCTTTGATGACGTAGTACATGAATTGATCCATCTTGATATTCCGGTAGGCAGACATCAGCGTACTGCTTCGATTATACTGATTGACCTCACCATAACCGAACATATTGCTTCTTTTCAGCAGTTCGCCGATTAATTTAACACAGCGTTCATTATCACTGGTTAGGTTATCGCCATCTGAGAAGTGAAAAGGGTAGATATTGTAACTTGAAGGCGGATAACGCTGATCTATAATCTCAAGGGCTTTAATATAGGCAGAAGAACAGATCGTACCGCCGCTTTCGCCGCGGGTGAAAAATTCTTCTTCGCTCACTTCTTTTGCTTCCGTATGATGGGCGAGGAAGACAATCTCTACTTTTTCGTATTGTTTCCGTAAGAACCGGGTCATCCAGAAAAAGAAGCTTCTTGCGCAATATTTTTCAAAAGAACCCATGGATCCGGATGTATCCATCATGGCAATAATGACGGCATTAGAGTGGGGGATGACAGTATCGTCCCAAGTTTTATAGCGGAGGTCATCAGGGCTGATGTGATGAATTCCTGGGTTGCCAGTGGTTGCATTCCGCCGTAAATTTTCTAAGATGGTCCGCTTCTTGTCGATGTTAGACTGCATCCCTTTTTTACGGATATCGTTAAACTTAATACTCTGTGTTTCAATTTCTTCTTTGTCTTTTTGTTTGAGGTGGGGTAAGGAAAGCTCGGAAAACAGCATATTTTCAAGGTCTTCCATGTTAATCTCTGCCTCTACAACGTCTTGACCTGGCTGATCGCCTGCTTTTTCACCTTTACCTGGTTTTTGACTCGCAGGATCACGTCCAATGACATCGCCGACCTGACTGTCTCCATCTCCTTGGCCGACATGCTTTTGTTTTTGATAATTATAGACAAAGCGATATTCATCCAGGCTCCGAATCGGAACTTTAATGATCTGTTTACCATCGGACATAATGATATTTTCTTCTGTAATAAGGTCGGGCAGGTTCTGCTTAATGATTTCTTTTACCTTCTGCTGATGGCGCAGCTGATCTTGGTAACCTTTACGGTGAAGAGACCAATCTTCTTTCGAAACGACAAATGAGTAAGGCTGGCGAGAATCCGGCATTCTAGGCACCTCCCCTGTAAATTGTGCGGCACAGTTTGACCTGCTGTAAATTAAGTATATTCACGGGCAGTGATGATATGTGATGACATTGATATAAAATAGAGAAGTGAAACATTTATCTTCCTATTATTGTCGTTAACTTACAGAAAATGATTCGCTTTTGCAGCGGTTCAGTGTATGATGGTTTAAAAGAGAAGAAGATAGGACCATCGTTTTCGTGCATGGTCAAAAGTGCAGGAGGGAATATAGCGCATGCAATATCAAAGTACTCGAGGACAGGTTAGTGAAGTAGGATTTATTGATGCATTTCTGATGGGGCTGGCTACAGATGGAGGTTTGCTCGTACCAAGTACCATTCCTGTCATATCCAGCGACAAGTTGGAAGAGTGGAGAACTCTTTCGTTTCAGGATCTAATGCTTGAGATTTTTTCTTATTACTTGAATGAAGAAATTCCGAACGATGAGCTGAAGGAAATGATCTATGCCAGTTACAGTACCTTCCGGCATGAAGACGTTACTCCCGTTCATCAACTTACGGATGATATATATTTACTTGAATTGTTCCATGGTCCAACATTTGCTTTCAAGGATATTGCGCTTCAGCTCATGGGACAGTTGTATAGTTATGTAGCTAAAAAGTATAAACGCCCAATTAATATTCTAGGTGCTACTTCTGGTGATACAGGAGCCTCTGCTATTCAAGGCGTTCGAGGTAAAGAAGGAATTAATATCTGTATCCTGCATCCAAACGGCAAAGTAAGTAAGGTGCAAGAACTTCAGATGACTACAGTACAAGATGAGAATGTGCTGAATTTATCAGTGGAAGGTAATTTTGATGACTGTCAGCGGATGATTAAGGAACTTTTTGCGGATGTGAATTTCAAAAATGAGCATCATCTGTGTGCAATTAATTCCATTAATATTGTTCGGATCCTTGCTCAAACCGTATACTATTTCTACGCCTATTTCCGGGTTACGGATCAGCGTCCTGAACTAAAGGGAGTACCGCTGCATTTCAGCGTACCTACAGGTAATTTCGGAGATATTTTTGCAGGATATCTAGCTTCACGAATGGGTCTACCTGTTGGTAAACTGGTACTTGCAACGAACGAGAATAATATATTAGAGCGTTTTGTGAAAGAAGGGATCTATAAACCTGACGGCTTCCATACGACGTACAGCCCTTCTATGGATATTCAGGTTGCGAGCAACTTTGAGAGATATCTTTATTACGTTTTGGATGAGGATGCAGAGCAAACGGAAAGCTATATGAAGAGTTTCCAGGAGAGCGGTGAAATTCGAATTCCACAAGAGCTGTTAAGCAAAGTTCAATCGGAATTTGCAGCATACGGTGTGATTGGGGCAGAGTGCCTTGCAACAATTCAAAAATATAACGATGAAAAAGCATATCTGCTCGATCCTCACTCCGCTTGCGGAGTGGCTGCAGCAGAACGTACGCTTCCTGCAGGAGAAGTTGTAGTTTCGTTAGCTACAGCGCATCCTGCAAAGTTTAATGAATCCATTGAACTTTGTGAGATCAAGCAGGAATTCCCGCCGCAAATCTCAGCACTCTATGACATGCCTGTTCGTAAAACGGAGGTAGAAGGAACGTTGGATCAAGTAGTTGCCGAACTCATTCCTTTTTACCATCGTCTTCAGGTGAAATAGTAGCGAAATTCAGTGAATAAAATAAAAACCGTCTAGGATGAAGAGCAGATCTACATCTTAGACGGTTTTTTGTGATTTTTGTAAGAAAGCCAGATCACTTTTGGAGTGAAAATTGATTTTTTTATTGATTCCAACTCTATAATCCTCCTAAAATAAAATGACAGAACAAAACACAAAATTCATTTATTTTTAATTATATCATGAAGAAAAAGGATCATCCGATTTAAATGTTTTAAATCGGGGTAAATCGGGGTAAACATGATCAGTTAAGTCAAATTATTTAATAGAAACATATAGGAGGCACCACCATGAGAGAGAAAAAAGAACCATTACATATAGATGTACTGTTTAAATGTCCAACGTGTGCAGAAGAAGTAAAAGTACATTTTGTAGAAGAACAGGTGGTCACCGTACGCTGTGAGAGTTGCCGACAAGGATATACATTAATGAGACCAACGATTGGTCAGGAAATACTGTTAGATTGGGAACAAGAGGCATTGTTTCAAAAAATGCGTGCCGAGAAAAAAGAACAGGATAACACAGAGATGATGGCTCTACTGATCAAAATTGTGGAACTGCTGACATGGAAGGACGAAGGTCGCGGTCAAATTCAGGCCATTGAAGCAGCACGTAGCTGGTTGTCTCATACCGATAAATCGAATGTTGTTCATGAACTTCTACATATCATTTCTGAGCAAGAAGGAAAGAAGGGTTTCCGATTATAACCGTTTAAAAACCGTTAAATCTGAAGATCTGACATAAAAAATTGGATTCTTGCTCATATTATCTTAAGTAACATAACTGTGTAGATGATAGGAGCGGATTCATGATGAAAAAGTGGTTTATGGTCAGCGTCATGATCATCTTGGTCGTGACTTGTGCTGGTGTCCACTATATACAGGCTTCCCCTGTGAAAGATGCATATCATTTTGGTTTCAAAAAAAGTAAAGATGGCGGGCTTGCATCCATCAATGAGGAAGGTTTCAAAGGAATTCTCGAAAAAAATGAAGCGATATTCCTTGGGGATACCTCACAAAAAGAGTTGTATTTAACGTTTGATAATGGTTATGAGAACGGGTATACCCCTGCTATTCTAGATGTGCTTAAGGACAAGAAAGTACCGGCGGCATTTTTTGTAACGGGGCATTATTTGAAAGATCAGCCTGAGCTGGTCAAAAGAATGAGTCAGGAAGGTCATATTGTAGGCAATCACTCCTGGAGTCATCCCGATCTGAGTGTAACACCAGATGCTAAAATTAAAGAAGAATTGGATAAAGTCAAACAGGAAGTATTTGCTCTAACAGGCAAGGAAATTCCTTATCTTCGTCCGCCACGCGGGATTTTCAGCGAACGTTCTCTTACTGTCAGTAAGAATGAAGGTTATATCAATGTGTTCTGGTCTATTGCCTATAAAGACTGGGATACGAAGGTACAGCATGGTGCTCAGTATGCCTACGATCAGGTGATGAAGCAGCTTCACCCAGGCGCGGTAATATTACTTCATTCGGTGTCTAAAGATAACACAGAGGCCTTAGGACAGATCATTGAAGCTGCTAGAGCACAAGGCTATACATTCAAAAGTTTGGACGAACTCAAAACAAAAACATATTAATTCACTGTGTCTTTAAATATATAAAAAGAAGATCGATCTATGTAAGATCGATCTTCTTTTTGGATTTAAGTTCCTTAAGCTCTAACAAAAACGAGTCCAATCGTTTTAGGTCCACAATGGCTTGAAATAACACAACCAGCTGTAGCCATTTCGATATGTTTTGCTTTGGTCTTTTCGTGTAAAGTCTTCTGAATGGCAAGTGCATCTTCTTCACACATGGAATGAACAACGATAATGGTATCATTATCCATTACATCGACATTGCTCAGTGCATTATTCATCATTTGGTCAATGGCTTTTTCGCGTTTGCCTCTAACTTTATATGCGGGCGTCATCTTTCCGTCAGTCACCTTGATGACAGGTCTGATTTTGAGAAGACTGCCGATTAGATTTTGCATTCCTGAACAGCGGCCGCCCATATATAGATAATCAAGTGTATCAATGACAAACTCGATTTCTACTTTTGGTCTCATCTCAGTCAGTATATCTACAATCTCAGTGATGGTTTTTCCTTGTTCCGCAGCTTGAACTGCTTTCATCACCATTACGCCAATTCCGGAAGATAAATTAAGTGAATCAAACACGGTAACGCTACCGTCTGGAAATTCGCCTGAAGCGATGAGTGCATTTTGATACGTAGAAGAAAGCTCAGATGAAAGGCTAATAAATAAAACCTGATAGCCCTGATCTATGTAAGGACCAAAAGAAGCCATAAAATCAGCAGGAGAAGGTGCTGCCGTTTTTGGAAGGCGACCTTCACGATCTACCCTTGCATACAGCTGTTCGGGGCTAATTTCAACACCATCTTTTAACGATTCATCGCCAAACACGGCATAAAGTGGAACAATACCAACCTCATGTTGCTGAACCCAAGTCTTAGGTAAATCACTGGTGCTGTCCGCAAAAATTTTAATTCGCGACATGTTAATCCCCTTTTTTAAAAATTTCATTTGTAGCATATGGAATCAAGTTCATCATTTTTAATGATTTATGAAATGGATTCACTGTCCTATTATAATGCATATAGACATTTGTAGCAAAAAGATCTGAGGTTATGGTCAAATCATACCTAAAATAAAGAAGCCTACAGTAATAAGTAATATGATTCCATGAAAAATGATCCCGGTAATAGGAATTATTTTTTTTCGATTCTTAATAGTTAGGCCAACAATCGCCAGAATCATACCAATTAGATTAAATAGTAAACCAACAAGGATCAGAACGCCGATAATGATTACATAAATACTCTCAAGCATTGCCTCAGGAGAATTGCTCTGTAAAATATCTTTGGCTGCAGCCGGTGCTAAGGCAAGAATCGTAATGTAGGTGATAAGAGATAGGATTCCCAGTACAAGCGAAGCGATTCCAGGACCTGAGTGTTTCAGGGTAGTTGCTGGCGGCTGGAATGTTCCATAAGGATTAATCACTTCTGTTACCTCTTCTTGTTTCGTGGTATCCCTTTCATGAACTTGCTCGAATTTATCCATCGGTATACTCCTTATTTTCTGTTTTACCATTTAATGTTTCATAAATCTTTCGAAAAAGCAAGAGAAAGGAGAACATGAGTACCGCTCTGAATGTTGCAGTTTAGTGACAAACCTCACTTTCGATAGCTTAGAGGAAACCAGTTGAGGTAAGATAATAGAAAGACAACAGGAACAAGGAGTGAGATGGAAGTGGCAAAAAAATGGATAGGCATCGGTTCAATACTAGTCATGCTTTCTGTTATGATTGGTGCATTTGGTGCACATATGTTAGAACCTATCATTGGTGAGGACAAGATTTCAGTATATGAAACAGGCGTTCATTATCACATGATCCATGCACTCGGCATCATTGTAATTGGAGTTATTGCAAAAGTTTTCGGGGAATCTAAGTTACTTGCTTGGTCAGCTAGGCTATTATTTATTGGTATTATATTATTCTCTGGAAGTTTATATGTACTAAGTATAAGTGGTATTGGTCCATTAGGAGCAATAACTCCTTTTGGCGGTGTTAGTTTTATTGCTGGCTGGATCTGTCTAGCGGTTACCGCTTTGAAGAAAGTATAAAAGAAACGGCTTCTCTCTATTGCTGAGAGAAGCCGTTTCTTTTATACGTATTTTTCGATTTCGGAAGTATGAATAGAGTATACTTGTTTCTCGTCAACGTGATAAATGCTTATTAACTTGGTTCCCTGATCATAATTTAATATTCGACAGGGGATGCTTTTTTGTTGCCCCTTGTTGTCTCTAATACGGATTCGAATGAGTCTGCCTGCTTGCATTGCAGAATTGATCCATTCGTCAGAAGGACACGTGGAAGCAGGTGGTGAATACGGCTGAGTTGCAGCATAGGATTGCGGTTTGTCTGCCATTCTGACCGCTCTAGGATCCGCTGAAGGGTGCTCGTGTAATGCTTCTTTGATTCTTGTACCCAGCTCAATACCGGACTGTATTCGAAAGTCACTGATTCCTTCCGGTTCATTCAGAATTTCAAGCAAAGCTTGCAAGGCAAGGGCATTGGTACGGCTGTGAATCATGATATCTACATTAAATAAAAAAGCTTGTTCATGATTTATGTTTGATGATATGGACTTGTTCATGTTTTTATTTACCCCACGCTGCAGATTTCTGTTACATTTTTTGGATATGTATTTTTTTAACTATATCATTAAAATGCAAGGATGAATAGTACAATAGACGTATAAAATTTCAAAAGAACGAATAGTAAGAGATCAAAATCGGGAGTTTCATAGGTTGTAGGACATGTTTTGTCAATAAATGGGTGCTCCGCTACTGTCCACACCGTTTATAAGACCTAGGAATATGATGTCGAGACGTAAAAGCGAAGGGGGTGTTTTACGCAAATGGTAACATTAGAACCGGTTCAAGTTGGAGAATATACCCTTACTGCCGTGGAAGTGAAGTTACCTAAAACGACACTCATTACAGTTTCGACATCAAAAGGATATATTATGTGCGGTGCGCTCGATGTAGGATTACTGAATGAGCGTTTGGGACAGCGGCAGATTATTGCAGCTAGAGCAGTAGGGGTGAAGACCATTGCGGAACTGCTGGCAGCACCAATGGAGTCTGTAACACATGAAGCCGAGAAATTAGGGATCGTACCTGGTATGACTGGAGTAGAAGCCCTGATTCGAATGATATGAGTAAAGCTGCTGAATTCTTAGCTCTTCAAAAACAAAGCAGCCCCTTCAGGGGCTGCTTAACAATTCAAATGATGAAAACACATTCGCTAACGCAGCGAATCCATTTTATATCTACAATAACATTACGAAATTGGTTCAGAGTATAAAGCTTTTAAATTTTGATCAAACGGAGCGCGGATGATTCCTTTTTCCGTAATAATAGCTGTTACATACTCGTTTGGTGTCACATCAAATGCGGGATTAAATACTTTGATTCCTTGGGGTGCAGTTCGCTTACCAAATCCTTCTGTTACTTCTTCCGGTGCACGTTCCTCGATCGGAATATGTGCGCCTGTCGGTGTATTCAGGTCAATGGTTGACATCGGACAAGCTACATAAAAAGGGATCCCATGTGCTTTAGCGAGTACAGCAACACTATAAGTTCCAATCTTATTTGCCACATCCCCATTAGCTGCTACACGGTCGGTACCTACGATAACGGCTTGAATCCAGCCCTTAGACATGACCATTCCAGCCATGTTATCCGTAATAAGCGTCACATCAATACCCGCCTGCTGCAGTTCAAATGCCGTTAAACGAGCACCTTGGAGAACAGGACGTGTCTCATCTGCAAAAATTTTGAGTTTCATTCCTTGTTCTTTGGCAAGATACATAGGAGCTGTAGCGGTACCATATTTAGCTGTTGCAAGTCCTCCTGCGTTACAGTGAGTCAGTACTCCCATTCCGTCTTGGAATAAAGGCAAGGCATGTTCACCAATCCGTCTGCATACTTCTTCATCCTCTGCGCGGATCGCAATGGCTTCTTGTACTAGACCTTCATTTAATGAAGAGATAGAGACGTAATTAGGATCTTCGCTGAGCTGTACAGCGGCTGCATACATACGGTCCAGCGCCCAGAATAGATTTACTGCGGTAGGTCTTGAAGTTGCAAGATAATCGCATACTTTCTTCACATTTTCAAGCCAGCCGGCAATATCCTCATTCGGATACTGGCCTGCACCAAGCACCACGCCAAAAGCTGCCGCGATACCTATTGCCGGAGCACCCCGCACTTTCATGGAGTGAATGGAATCCCATATCTCTTCCGGTGTATAGAGGTCCAGCATAACAATGGATTCAGGCAGCAGTCTCTGATCGAGAAGTTCAAGTCGATCTCCTCTCCAGTTAAGTGAAATTAATGGATTAAACTCTGTATTCGTGGTACTCGTGCTGAAATTGCTCATCGTTGTCCTACCTTTCCTTTGCTTGCGTCTGTAACGAGATTCATCAAGTCTGTAATGGATGTAATCCGGCGGTGATTTTTCACCAGGTTTTTGCCAATGGAGAGTGCTTTTCGTTCAGCTTGTTCTCGAATTGTTTCATTGCTAATGGTATCGATATCCGCTACATGAGCGAGTCCGACAATGCGGCGAATCATTTTGCTTCCAGCGAATCCAGCGCTGTCTTGAAGGAGTTTAGCTATATAGAACTCTTGATATCCTTTGGTACGAGCCATATAGTCCTGAACATCTTGATCCCATAGTTCGCAAAAACGGTGTTCAAACTCGGTCCATACATTCTGAACCATGAGAAGCAGTTCTTCTGCACGTGCGGTGGCGGCAGCTTCGTCTGTGATCCATCCTGGTATAGATACATAGTGCAGAAGCAAATTTGCAAGAACAGCACCGATATCAAATCCCATAGGTCCATAATAAGCGAATTCCGGGTCGATTACTTTTGTAGATTCTGATGTAACAAAAATACTGCCTGTATGAAGATCCCCATGAAGCAAGGCCTGCGCCTCAGTCAGAAACTTCTCTCTTAAAATCGCAATTTCTAAATGCAACTCGCGATCCGTACGAAGCGCCTCTGCTTCATCCTCGATTGAAGGAGAGTAATTGTTCCGTTCAGATAAGCGATAAGGCTCTTCAAAAATAAGATCTTCTGTAATTTTACATTGGTCTGGATTTACGAACTTCTTCACTTTTTCTTTCTTAAGTGATTGGTCCATGGCTAAATCGGATGTATAAAAAAGGGTCCGAGCCATAAACTCTCCGATATGTTTGGAAAACAGAGGATAGTGGTTTCCTTCAATTAATCCTTTTCTCATGATGACATGATCACTGAGATCTTCCATGATGGTTAGAGCAAGTTCATCATCATAATAATATACTTGCGGAACAGAGCCAGGGCAGATTCTATATTCTTCCTGTAGTACCTCACGTTCAATTCTTGCACGGTCTAGCGATAGGGGCCAGGATTCACCAACAATTTTGGCATAAGGCAAAGCCTGTTTAACTATCACGCTGTTGCGGGAATTCATATCTCTTATATGAAAGACGAGATTCAGATTTCCATCCCCAATTTCCTGGCAGGTTAGTTCACTGTTTGCATCAAATAGATCCAGTACTTTTTGAGACAATTGCATTGCTTCATCAAGAGTTAAAGGATGATATGAAGACAAGGTAGACACCTCCGCTAAAGTATATGTAGAAAGAATAAAACCAACTTCTTTACTTGGTATATCAGTATATCGGATTACTCTTCAATTTTATAGCATTTTTTTGGAACAATTTTCTTAATAGAGATTCTATTTAGGTTACAAGTCAGTTGAGAGATTTGTTTCATTAACTAGGCGTAAGGGTAAATTTAAAATAGCAGCGAAGAGAAGAACAGCAGCATCTGATCTTCATGAAATAAGAGGATTTCTAATCTACATAAAGATTGGAAAGTTACATTAAATTTTAAAAAAAGGATGGGATATCAATGGCTAAATCAACTAGCAAAACACAGACAAAAACAGGAGTAGAACAAATACTAAATCGTCAGGTTGCAAACCTGAATGTAATGTATGTGAAAATTCATAACTACCACTGGTATGTTACAGGTCCAAACTTCTTCTCACTCCATGTAAAATTTGAAGAATTGTATAATGCAGTTACTCTTCAAATGGATGAAATTGCGGAACGTCTCCTTACTATTAAAGGCAGCCCTGCCGCAACAATGAAAGAATATCTTGAGATTGCTTCCATCCAAGAAGCAGCTGGCGGCGAAGATACAAAAACAATGGTGCAAAATATCGTTGAAGACTTTGCTACCTTGTCCGAAGAATATGCGGAGGGTATTGAAGCAGCAGAAGAAGCAGGCGATCAGCCTACAGCAGACATGCTGACTGGATTCCAAGCTGACCTTGAAAAACATATGTGGATGCTTCGTTCTTATCTTGCTTAATTATAAAGGAAAAATAAAGATTCCAAAAAGGCTGACCTTATAAGGTCAGCCTTTTTGGTTAACGATGAAGGAATCATAATGAATTTGTGAAAAAAGCGAATCTCATTTGATTCGGTACCCTATTTCATATAGAATTCATATGTATCAGTGGTTACAGCGCAGTACTGCTGTCAAGTTGTGGAGAGTTTTAGGGAGAGAAGGGGATTTTCTTTCTGCAGTCTGTAAACTTTTTAACATAAATGACTTGAGAATCATTGAGAATCAGTTTAGAATTATTATAAAGTGATGCTTTGTAAAGCGAAACTGGAAATCAAGGGGCGACCCTATTTAGATAAACAATATGATTTCGACTATGAAATTATTTTATTGGAGGTTAAGGCACATATGGCTACAAATTTCGTCATTGAAGGACTTAAAGCAGAAATAGAAGGTAAGGAAATTCTGAAAGGAATTAACCTTAGCATGAAAGGTGGAGAAATCCACGCAATTATGGGTCCTAACGGTACAGGTAAAAGTACTTTAGCTTCCGCACTTATGGGCCACCCGAAATATGAAGTTACTGGCGGCTCGGTAACATTGAACGGTGAAGATGTACTAGAAATGGAAGTTGATGAGCGTGCTCGTGCAGGTATGTTCCTGGCTATGCAGTATCCAAGTGAAATTGCCGGTGTAACAAACTCCGACTTCTTGCGTAGTGCAATTAATGCACGTCGTGAAGAGGGAAGCGAAATCTCTCTTATCAAATTTATCCGTCAAATGGAAGGTAAAATGAAAGAACTTGAGATGAATCCTGAGTTTGCTCATCGTTACCTAAATGAAGGCTTCTCCGGCGGTGAGAAGAAACGTAATGAAATTTTGCAAATGATGCTGCTTGATCCATCCCTTGTTATTCTTGATGAAATTGACTCCGGTCTTGATATCGATGCACTTCGCATTGTAGCAAATGGTGTAAATGCAATGAAGAGCGAAGATCGCGGATTCCTCATCATCACTCACTACCAACGTTTGCTTAACTACATCAAACCTGATTTTGTTCACGTTATGATGCAAGGTCGTATCGTAAAATCCGGCGGTCCTGAACTTGCTGAACGTTTGGAAGCAGAAGGTTACGACTGGGTGAAAGAAGAGCTTGGTATTGAAGATGAAACTGTAGGACAAGAAGCGTAAAGATTAACGGAGGAGGACAAAAGTAAATGACAACACAAACCATTCTTCCGGTTGATTCCGTAGCGCTTCGTGCGTTATCCGAAAGCAAAAATGAGCCGGCTTGGCTCGCAGAACAGCGCCAAGCAGCGCTTGAACTTGCTGGGAGCCTTGAGCTTCCGAAACTGGAAAAAACAAAAATCGAACGTTGGAATATTTCAGCATACGGTCAATATAAAGCAGCTACCGCAATCTCTTTGGAAGAAGCTCCTGAAACTATACATTCTTTGATCAGAGAAGAGGAAGACGGAACTTTACTGATTCAGCGTAATTCCGGTGTTGTGTATAGTAATCTTTCCAAAGATCTAGCAGATCAAGGTGTGATCTTCATGGATCTAGAAACAGCAGTCCGTGAACATGAAGATCTTGTTAAAAAACACCTTCATACCGCAGTGAAATCAGATGAACACCAGCTTGCTGCGCTTCATTCTGCAATCTGGAACGGAGGAGTATTCCTTTATGTTCCTCGTAATGTAGTTCTCGACAAACCGGTTCAGGCCATTCTATTGTCTGATGATGGTACTGCAGCATTTGCACCGCATATTCTGATTATTGCCGATACGAACAGTGAAGTAACCTATGTAGATAATTATGTGTCTGGACAACTGGGTGCTGAAGTGTCTCATATCGGGGTAGCTGAAGTATTTGTAAAAGCAGGTGCAAAAGTTCGTTTTGCAACAGTTCACCAGTTTGGTGACCAAGTGACGGATGTTTCTTTCCGCCGCGCCGTTGTAGAGAACGATGGTTCCATTGAGTGGATCGTCGGAGAGATGAACACTGGCAATACGGCAAGTGATACACTTTCTGTGCTAAAAGGCAATGGTTCAACATCCGACCAAAAAACAATTGCTGTAGGTGCTGGTTCTCAAAAACTGAATTACACCACGCAAGCGAAACACTTTGGTAAGAGTTCTTCAAGCCAGATGATTACTCGCGCTGTCATGAGAGAAGAAGCAACAGCAATCATCAATGGTATTACCAAAATTGAAAAGGGTGCAACCAAAGCTGATGGTCAGCAGACAGAACGTGTTCTTATGCTTAGCCCGAAAGCACGTGGAGATGCGAACCCAATTCTCCTTATTGATGAAGATGATGTTACAGCAGGCCACGCTGCCTCTGTAGGTCAAGTGAATCAAGAACAAATTTTCTATTTGATGTCACGCGGTATTTCCCGTACGGATGCGGAAAGATTGATCATTTACGGATTCCTGGCTCCTGTTATTTCTGATATTCCATTGAAAGAATTGCAAGATCAATTGCAGTCTCTCGTTGAAAGGAAATTAGGACAATGAACGCCGAAGAGATTCGGAAACAGTTTCCCATCCTGGATCAAGAGATCAATGGGCATCCGTTAGTATATTTAGATAATGCAGCGACTTCCCAAAAGCCGATTGCTGTTATAGAAGCCGTAAAACATTACTATGAGTGGGAAAACTCAAACGTGCATCGCGGAGTTCATACGCTGGGCAGCCGTGCCACAGATGCTTATGAAGGTGCTCGTCAAAAAGTGGCCAAATTCATCAATGCAAGACGGACACAAGAGATTATTTTTACAAGAGGTACAACTACGGCACTAAACCTTGTTGCATCCTCCTATGGTCCTTCTGTACTTTCTGAAGGTGATGAGATTGTGATCACGCCTATGGAACATCATAGTAATCTGATTCCTTGGCAGCAACTTGCGTTACGCACAGGTGCTGTTCTGAAATATATTCCGCTTCAGCCAGACGGCAGTGTGTCATTGGCTGATGCAGAATCAACCATTACGTCAAAAACCAAAATCGTATCGATGGCATATGTATCTAATGTCCTTGGTGTCATCAACCCTGTGAAAGAGATTGCTGAGATTGCTCATCGTCATGGCGCTGTTATGGTCATCGATGGAGCTCAGAGTACTCCTCATATGAAAGTTGATGTACAGGATTTAGACTGTGACTTCTATACTTTGTCGGGACACAAAATGTGCGGTCCGACCGGTATCGGTGCACTTTATGGCAAGAAGGCGCTGCTTGAGTCCATGGAGCCGGTCGAATTTGGCGGCGAAATGATTGATGATGTTGGACTATACGAGTCCACTTGGAAAGAACTCCCTTGGAAATTTGAAGGAGGAACTCCGATTATCGCTGGCGCAGTAGGTCTCGGTGCAGCTATTGATTTCCTTGAGGAAATTGGCATGGACGAGATCGCAAGACATGAGAGTGTTTTAGCGAATTATGCTATGGATCGTTTATCTGAGATTGAAGGTATCACCATTTATGGTCCTAAGAAACGCCATGTCGGCCTTGCAACGTTTAACTTAGAGGGCGTTCATCCTCATGATGTAGCGACTGTACTTGATGCAAGCGGTGTAGCAATTCGTGCAGGACATCACTGTTGCCAGCCGCTTATGCGATGGCTTGAAGTAGGTTCTACTGCACGAGCTAGCTTTTATCTATATAATACGGAACAAGACGTTGATCGTCTTGTCAGCGCCTTAATCCAGACAAAGGAGTATTTTAGTGATGCAACTTGATGATCTGTATCGGCGCGTAATTATGGACCACTATAAAAATCCGCGAAATCGGGGTACTTTTGCTGATGACGCAGTCACAGTAAATTTAAACAATCCGACTTGCGGTGACCGGATTTCATTGCAACTGAAAGTTAAAGACGGAATTGTCGAGGATGCAAAGTATTCAGGAGATGGCTGTTCGATCAGTATGTCTTCTGCTTCCATGATGACTGAGGCTATTAAAGGCAAATCCATGGAAGAAGCTTTGAACTTGGCAGAACGTTTCTCGTCCTTGATGCAAGGAGAGGAACAAGAATTTGACGAATACGAAGATATTGAAGCCCTATCCGGTGTAAATAAATTCCCGGCTCGTATTAAATGTGCAACCCTTGCATGGAATGCACTGCGTAAAGGGATTGATGAGGATCACAAATCACAATAACGATAGGGAGGTAGACCCCGATGGCTAAAAAAGCTCCTGAAATGGAAGAATATAAATATGGTTTTCGTGACGAACACCAATCCATTTTTAAAACGGGTAAAGGTCTGACTGAAGAAGTAGTAAGAGAAATTTCCCGTATTAAAGAAGAACCAGAATGGATGCTTGAGTTCCGTCTGAAGTCTCTGAAACAATTTTACAAAATGGATATGCCAAAATGGGGTGGAGACCTTGACGGTCTCGACTTCAACGATATCCAGTACTATGTAAGACCTTCTGAGAAGCAAGGAAAAACGTGGGAAGAAGTACCGACAGAAATTAAAGAAACATTTGATAAACTGGGTATTCCTGAAGCAGAGCAAAAGTTCCTAGCTGGTGTATCTGCTCAGTATGAATCTGAGGTTGTATATCACAACATGCAGAAAGAACTGGAAGATCAAGGTGTAATCTTCATGGACACGGATACTGCACTCAGAGAACATCCAGAAATTTTGAAAGAGTATTTCGCTACGGTAATTCCTCCGGCAGATAACAAATTTGCTGCACTGAATAGTGCGGTATGGTCAGGCGGAAGCTTTATCTATGTACCAAAAGGCGTAAAATGTGAAGTGCCGCTTCAAGCCTACTTCCGGATTAACTCGGAAAATATGGGACAATTTGAGCGTACTTTGATTATTGCTGACGAAGATAGTTTCGTTCACTATGTAGAAGGCTGTACAGCTCCTGTATACAGCACGAATTCCCTGCATAGTGCAGTGGTTGAGATCATTGCGAAGAAGAACGCTCGCGTTCGTTATACAACGATCCAAAACTGGGCACCAAACATTTATAACCTGGTTACAAAACGTGCGGTTGCTGAAGAAAATGCAACGATGGAATGGGTCGATGGTAACATTGGTTCCAAACTAACGATGAAATATCCAGCTGTTGTACTGAAAGGCCGCGGTGCAAAAGGTTCCGTACTTTCCATTGCGGTTGCTGGTAAAGAACAGCATCAGGATGCAGGTGCTAAAATGATTCACCTTGCACCAGACACAACGTCTACAATCGTATCCAAATCCATCAGTAAACATGGTGGTAAAGTAACGTATCGTGGATTGGCATCCTTTGGACGTAACGCAGAAGGAGCAAAATCCAATATCAAATGTGATACACTCATTCTGGATAATGAATCCACTTCGGATACGATTCCTTATAATGAGATCATGAACGACAACATTACGTTGGAACATGAAGCTACAGTATCCAAAGTATCGGAAGAGCAGCTGTTCTATCTGATGAGCCGTGGTTTGTCAGAAGCAGAAGCTACACAAATGATCGTTATGGGCTTCATCGAGCCATTTACGAAAGAACTTCCAATGGAATATGCGGTAGAGATGAACCGTCTCATCAAGTTTGAGATGGAAGGAAGTATTGGTTAATCCTTGCTACACAAGGGTTTTCCGATGAACCTATCTGGTTAAGATCAAAATCTGACCAAAATATTATTTAACGTAATACTGAAAAAGGTCGAGGGCGCTTTCCTCGATCTTTTTCGTTATGTGTAAATTAGTGTTCGCGGTTGACTTTACGCTGCTATGTCCTAGGCATGCAGAAACATACTTTAGGTTCGCACCAGCTTCAAGAAGATGGATTACATGTGTACGTCTTAATGCATGTGGCGATAGAATGGGTAGACCAGCACGTGAGAGATAAGTCATTACTTGGGGATGTTAACGCTAAAACGGAGAGAGCTTTGAGGATTATCATAGATCTTGGAACAAAAATTAGTATTATAGAAGAAGACGAACTTTTAAAGTTCGTCTTAATCTTTTTGTATTAGTTTATTGAAAAAGGTTTTAAATTCCTGGATGTCCTGAGTTTCCATCACCACTTTTTTATTATCTGCGATAAGAATAGTTGGATATTTTTTCACTTCTATTCTTTTTGCTCTCAATTGGTTATAATCTCGATCAAACGTTATATAACTGAATACCTTTCATTACCTTGAGTATTTCATCACTAGAATTCATATAACTGAGTAACTCCATGTCCAAATCTGTATAGCCATCGTAGAACAAGTTGACTAAGTAGGTATCATCTGAATCAGAAAAAAGTGCAGAGATTACGATATGCTATTGTTTTTATTTGTAAGATAAAAGAGGTAAGACCCGATATAACAAATGACCACACCACTAGCAAATATGCTAAAGTTATACCCCAGCATAGAACCACCTATAATATTAAGCACTAAGGTAAGAATTCCAGCCAGAATAAAAACGACAGAAGCCAGTTGGTGTGTTTTTTTCCATACGGTTTCGTTAGATAAGGTCCAGCGATTGGCAAATCCAAAACCGTAGCCACTTCTCGCTCGATATAGATAGTTACCAACAATGATAAAGATAATGCTGACGGTCATATTTCCAAGCATGTAGAAATTAAAATGGTAACCTAATCCGTATAAGATCAGCGCAATTTGGATTCCGAGCAGAATGAATAGTGAAATCTTGTAAATCAATGTGACTTCTAGAAGATTTGCACGGTGAACAAGACGTTTGGCATTTTCACGGGTGAGTAGAAGCAGCAGCATGGTACCAGGAACGATAGCCAAGGCCACAAGCTTAGGTGCGGTATTCGTAGGTGTATTATCTGCTCCAAATTGAATAACTAATGTTTCAGGCAAGAATGGGTAAGCAAATAAACCTAGAATCATCGTTATACAGATAAATACAAGTGAAAAGAGATTCTTTTTTACCAAATGACTCAAACTCCTCTCATTTTAAAAATAAACACAGTACATTTTGTTTTATTCCTTGTTAAATTTCAGTGCCCAGTACATAATCTCTTGGATCATGGTTGTGTTAAGAGAATAGTGAATGAACTGTCCTTTTTTCTCTGCGTGAATTAAATCTGCTTGATTTAAAATACTTAAATGATGGGAAATGCTTGGTTTTGTCATATGAAAATGGTCTGCAATTTCTCCTGCGGTCATGTCTTCTTTTCTGAGTAATTCAAGGATCTTCATTCTCGTTGGATCGGATAGCGCTTTAAATGTGTTAAACATGGATTTCACCAACATATCTATATTTAGATAATTTTCTAAATACAGTATAACAGTTAGTTAAGGAAAATGGAATCGATTTACAGATTGTTTAGTTTCTTATTTATCTGAACCCAAAAATAAGAAAAGACCGAGGAAAGATTCCTCAGCCTTTTTGTTATCTTTAGCTGTTTGGTTATAGACAACGCATGCAATAAATCTAAAGGGACATCACATCAGTCATAGATGGCTTGATAATTATAGGCAGCTTGACAGTCATAGGTAGCTTGATTGTTATAGGCAGCTTGACAGTCATAGGCGACTTGATAGTCATAGGTAGCCTGGTAGTTATAGGTAGCTTGATAGTCATAGGTAACTTGATAGGGCTTTATGTATCTGTTCTATTTCGTTACTATTAAATATAAATTTCTACAATTGTGATATAACGATGCTTCGCAAGATCAATAAACCCATGAGGGGTTTTTACAAGAGGCCTGAAATAATCATTTGGATTGTTCATTACAATCATGCCAGTATCACCGGTAGTGAGCAGGACTTTTTTACCGATGAAATTCGGCAGCAAGTTTTTGATAAAATTTTGGGTGACTTCTGCATTCAATTGACCAAAGCTAAGGCCGTACAGCTCACATAGGACAGAGATATACTCTTGTTTGGATTGATACACGCGAGTAGTAGTCATAGCGCTGTATACGTCTGCTACAGCCGCTATACGCGAATAAGGATGGATGTCATCCTTGCGCAGCCCGTAGGGATATCCACTTCCATCTTCCCGTTCATGATGCTGAAGTGCAGGGAGGGCAAGGAGTTCATTTCCTGTGGACGCAAGAATAATCTCATGTCCTTGTTTTGCGTGTTTTTTCATAATTCTAAATTCTTCGGTGCTGAGTTTGCCAGGCTTATGCAATAGTTCTTGTGGAACTACTGATTTCCCGATATCAATGAGATAACCTGCTTTAGAGATGTTATAACAGTCCTCTGCTGAATAACCAAGCCAAGAGGCCATATAATACGTGAGAATGCCTACTTGGACTGAATGGTTATATGTGTACTCATCATCGCGATCTAAAAGCAGGAGCAGTGAGACAACATCCTTCTGCTCGACAAGCTGCTCAGTCATCGGTTGAAGCAGTTCATCAACCTCGTTCATAGCAATGGTTCCTGTGTTCATCGCTTGCTTGAAGATAGATGCCGTTCCTGCCATCGTTGTATCAAACAGCGGAACCAGCTTCATAAGTGATTCCCCTGGGGACGAAGTGACAATAGGAGCAGGGAAATCGGGCAGCTGTACACTATCCGCAATGTTTACATAATCAATACCGTGTAATTTAAGTCTATTAATATCGGAATCATTAAGGAGAGAGCCTGCTGGCATCAGCTGCACACCGGAATGATTAAATGCATCACTTTCCAGTAACTGACCGGGCTTAAGATCGGTGACATGTAATCTCAAACAAATAAACCACCTTTAAGCATTGAATTTAAAATGATCATAACAAGAAAAAAATGGTATGACAATGACTTGTTAAAGGAAACGGTCATATTTTGGGATTCCACGGTCCAGTCTGATGGCCCTTCCACTCGGACCCATCTGCCCATACTTCTTTTTTCCATATAGGCACAATTTCTTTTAGACGTTCAATAGCGTATCTGCTGGCATCATAGCAATCAGCTCGGTGAGGAGAAGATACTGCGATGACTACACTAACCTCTGCAATTCCTACTTTACCCAGTCGATGGGAGATGGCACACCGTGTTCCAGGCCAGCGTTGGTCTATTTCTTGTCCTATCGTTTGCATCATAGATAAAGCCATAGGAATATAAGCTTCATACTCAAGGAGAATTGTCCGCTGATCGCCTGTCATTTCTCGTGTGGTACCAACAAAGGATAGGGAAGCTCCATGATTCGGAGTAATAACTTTATCGGTTACTTGTTCCACAGACAGCGGAGCGTAACCAATTGTATATAGACCATCTGATGTTGTATGGATCTCTTCATGTTCAGCGGACCTTGAAGTAGTTCCATCTCCACCAGAAACAGGCGGGATGAGGGCGACTTCATCGTCTGAATTCAGCAGCGAATGGGAGGGTGCGTATTCTTGGTTTATGGCAATAATCGCACTTTCGATTAGTCCCGCAGCATCCGGATACTGATGAATGAGTTCTTCTTTTACTTGCCCTGCTGTTGTAGATTCTGTTAACGTAAGTTCGACTCTGGATTTGCCAATTCTTTCAGCTATTCCAGCAAATAATAAAACGGTTATTTTCATTTCTTCACCTCATTTTTGCTTGGTAAACCCTTTTAATATATCATATCTTACATAGAAATGTTATGCTTATCTATTAGAGGAAACAGGAAATAAGGACCAGGCTGTATCATTTTTCCGGAGGAGGGAACGAAGATGAACGTTTCACAAAAACAAATACTTACCATTCTTCACACGAATGATATCCATAGTCATTTTGAACAAATGGGCTCGCTCGCAGCGATGATTCATGAAGCTAAAGAACAATCTTCATCCGGAGAAGAAGTGCTCGTTCTTGATATAGGAGATCATATGGACAGGATGGCCGTAGAGACAGAGGGCACGATGGGCGGTGCAAATATTGATATCATCAATATGACAGGCTATGATGCGATTACAATCGGAAATAATGAAGGTCTAACATTTACAGCAGACATTCTTGATCAGGCATATGCAGGAATTTTATGTCCCGTTGTTTGTGGGAACCTCCTATTAAAAAGCACAGGGAAACCTCCCCTATGGATGAAACCCTATCATATCCTCAATAAAGGCGGGATTCGGATTGGACTCCTCGGAGCGACTGCTCCGTTTAATTCTTTTTATGAACTAATTGGGCTTGAAGCACTTGATCCGATGGATACACTCCGAAGTCAGGTTGCCGAGATAAGGGATCAGGTTGATATTGTGATTGTATTGTCTCACTTAGGTATTATGATGGATGAGAGAATAGCCGAAATAATAGAAGGGATTGATGTGATTCTCGGGGGACATACACACCATGTGCTTAAAGAACCGCTGCTCATTAATCGTACTGTGGTCTGCGGCGCAGGAAAATACGGTCAGTATTTGGGGAAAGTAACCCTCGAACGTCATCCTGGACAGGAGCGTTTTTCTTTGGTTTCTGGCGGATGTTATCCGGTAAATGAGATGCTTTTAGATGAAAATGTAACTGCGGCCATTCTTGCTCATCGTGAGCAGGCTGAGATGAAGCTGAGCCGGACGGTAGCGATTACAGACAGAGAACTTCCGATTTCTTGGGATGTGGAATCCCCCTTCGGTAATTTATTAGCTCAGGCAGTAAGACAATTCACAGGGGCAGAACTCTCTGTTGTGAATGCAGGTCAGCTTTTAGGAGCGCTCCCAGCAGGAAATATTACGGAGGGTATGTTACATTCTTTATGTCCATCTCCCATAAATGCGTGTACAATTCAGTTAAAGGGATCAGATTTGCGCAACGCGCTGGAACAAAGTCTCCTTCCTGAATATAGAGAGCTGGTATTTAAAGGTTTTGGCTTCCGAGGTTATCAAATGGGAAATTTGTGTCTCGATGGTGCTGAAGTATATTATGATGATTCGCTGCCACCTTATCATAAGATTACAGAGATTTGTGTTCAAGGAACGGTTCTTAGGGATGAGCAGCTTTATAAAGTAGGAACGCTTGATATGTTTACATTTAATATTGGTTATGAAAGTCTGTCTTTAGGGACCGATTTATCCTATCGATTACCCGAGTTTATTAGAGATTTGCTCGGTATAGAACTGCAAAGACCAGAGTCACTAGAAGAAAGTTCGTCAGCCCGTTGGCATCAAGTCATATCGAGGTAAAGGAACGGTTAGAGAGCATTTTAATGTAGGCAGGAGAGGGTGACCTTGCGTCTTGTACCCATTGCTATGCTTGAGCCGGGGATGAAACTCGGCAAGCGAATATATAATGATGAGGGTATGGTTTTACTCAGGGAACAAATTGAACTGACAACCCATCTGATCAAGCGAATCTCTCAGTTGGGTATTCGTTATGTATATATTCAGGATCCTCATATGGAAGATATTGAGTTTCCTGTTATGTTACGAGAAGAAACTAGGATCCGAGCTATGAAAGAGATTAAAGAGCAGTTCACCAGTCTAGCAGGCGGTAATATGAAAAATAAATATCCTTATTTAGGGAAAAAATTTACCGGTGTGATGGAGCTGATCCTTGAGGATATTTGTTCTCAGCCGGGTGTTATGATTATGATGACGGGAATGCATACCATGGATCACACTTTGTATGATCATTCGCTTAATGTTTGTATTCATTCTTTGATTCTTGGTAAGGCACTCGGTTATGACAAAAACAAACTGATGGAGATCGGTCTTGGTGCGATGCTGCATGATATAGGAAAGACTCAAATCCCTCCTCATATTTTGCAAAAGCCAGGAAAGCTGACTCCTGAGGAATATGAAATCGTAAAGAATCATACGTTATATGGATTCAAACTTTTAAAAGATGAACCTGGCATCCCTTTATTATCGGCACATTGTGCACTTCAGCATCATGAACGAATGGATGGTCAAGGTTATCCTCAAGGGCTAAAGGGATCGGATATTCACGAATATGGCAAGCTGCTTGCACTTACAGACTCTTATGATGCCATGACCACAAACCGTATATACCAGAATGCTCTGCTGCCTCATCAAGCTGTGGAAATGCTGTTCGCGGGTTCAGGAACACTCTATGATCAGCATATCTTGGAGGTTTTTAGGGATTACGTAGCTATTTATCCAATCGGTCTTACGGTACAGCTTATCACCGGGGACACGGCAGTTGTTGTTCGTATTCATCCTGAAGCGCCGCATCGCCCCGTTGTTCGAGTTATTACAGATTCGGAAGGCAGGAAGCTGCATACTCCGTATGATCTTGACTTAATGGAACATTTATCCGTTATGATTGCGGGTGTGGGCGGGGAGGCAGTAATGATGACTTCGGAAGAGCCTCAGTTTACATAACGAGGTATTTTTGTTGGGTAAACGAATCAATTTCATAATACCTTTAGTTGCTTTAATTAGGACTATAGATAGATCAAAATGGTTTTATTTGTCTATATATAGTTACAAATTTATCGTTTTAATGAGTTATGAAATTGATTCAAACAGATGTGATATACGAAATGAATAATGTTAAGGATTGCTTTATGCGGTCCGTTTATTTTAGGAAGTAAGGTGAATTAAAATGAGTTTATTAAATCATGAAACAAATTCTTTGCAAAAGATTTCTCCGTCTTATGATCCATGGGATCCAATTATGTCACTGCGAAAATATGGGCAGCATAAGCTGACAAGTGTAGAGATGACAGTGACTCACTTGTGTAATATGCGCTGCGAACATTGTGCGGTAGGAGACATGCTTGTCATGAAAGAGGCGCCTGCACTGCCTGTGTCTGAGATGATCAAGGCACTGGATCAGGTGGAGCATCTGGAAACGATTAGTCTGACAGGCGGAGAACCAAGTTTTCTCGAAAAAACGGTAGATGAAATGATTGTACCGCTGTTGAAATACGCAAGAGAACGGGGAATAAGATCCCAGATTAACTCTAACCTGACACTTGACCTGAGTCGTTATGAGAAAATGCTGCCTTATCTTGATGTTATGCATATTTCATTTAATTATCTAAGTGCTAAGGATTTGCATGAGGTCGGATTTACAAACAGTCCGCGGCCGGTGAGTTATGATATAGCAGCAAGAATGTACGATAAAATGATGGAGAATTCTTTGAAACTGAGTGAGCAAGGAATGTTTATATCTGCCGAATCGATGATTAATTATCGCACGCATGATAAATTAGCTGGTATCCATCGTTTAATTGGACAGATGGGGGCAAAACGTCATGAAGTGCACCCGATGTATGCATCTAACTTTGCTGCTTCTCTGCCGGTACTTTCATTAGATGACATGCGTGCAAGTATCCATGGACTGCTGGACGCCAGAGACAAGGACATGTGGATGTTATTTGGAACCTTGCCGTTTTACGCTTGTAATGGGGGAGAAGAAGATCGCAAGCTGATTACAAGACTGCATAAAGAGCCGAATGTGACGGTACGTAATGATCCGGATGGTCGTAACCGGGTTAATGTGAACATGTTTACTGGTAATGTGTATGTTACGGATTTTGCAGATATCCCTGCCTTCGGCAACATTAAGAATCAGAAGCTTGATGATATTTTTGAAGAATGGACGACAAACCATCCACTGAATCAGACCGTAAACTGTTTTTGTGATGCTGCTCAGTGCTGTGGGCCTAACCTGCTTGTAGCAGATATGTATTATAAGGATGTCGATTTCAAAACAAGAAAAGCATTCTCTGATATCGTATAATTGAATGAGCTTACGTAAATATAAGATTACGATCAGGCAAAATAATAAAGGAGAGGCAGTCACGTCATATACGTAACTGCCTCTTTTTTAGATTTATTCGTTAAGAAGCAGCCTGATCATTTTTACGCATGCTTACTCGTATGAATTTAATTACTTCCATCAGCAGTACGGAGCCGAGGGCAAGTCCACCGGCAATAAGGAATTCATTCCATCCAAACGTTGATGGAATGGAGAAGATACCGCGTACGGCAGGAAGCAACGTAATTCCGTATAGAACGAAACATAGCAGGACGGCTCCAATCACATATTTATTGGACAAGAAGCCTACCTGGAAAATCGTTTGCTGGCTCGAACGTGCGGCAAAGGTCTGCAGGGTACGTGCCAGAATCAGCGTTGTAAAGGCCATAGCTACACTCATCTCCGGCGAATGCTGTAGACCGATATACTGGGAGACAATAACTGCGATCCCGATAAGGAGACCTCTGGTAATCACTGCAGTAAGTGTTCCGCCGGCAAAAATACCTTCGTTAATATCACGCGGCTTGCGCGACATTACATTTGGTTCTGCTTTTTCCATCCCTAGGGCGATGGCAGGAAGTGAGTCATTCGCCAAATTGATGAACAAGAGCTGGATCGCTGTAAATGGATTAATCCAGTCCACAATTAAGGCGAAGAGAATCGCTATAATGGCACCTAAATTTCCCGCAAACAGATAAGCGATTGCTTTCTTAATGTTATCAAATACAGTACGACCTACTTCAACGGCGTTAACGATAGAAACGAAATTATCATCTGTCAGAATCATGGCAGACGCATCTTTAGCTACGTCCGTACCACTCCCCATTGCAACCCCAATATCTGCTTGCTTTAATGCAGGAGCATCGTTAACTCCGTCACCCGTCATCGCGGTAATTTGGCCTTTTTTCTGCCAAGCACGAACAATTCGAATTTTATTCTCAGGTGATACACGGGCATAGACGGAGATATGTTCTAACTTCTGATCAAGTTCTTGTTCAGACATGGCATCTAGCTCTTGACCTGTTACTGCAATATCTCCTTCACTCATGAGTCCGATATCTCGTCCAATAGCCTCAGCTGTTGTTTTATGATCGCCTGTAATCATTACCGTACGGATTCCTGCTTTCTTGGATTCCATAATCGAGTCAAAGACCTCTTCACGCGGAGGATCGATCATTGCGGTAAGACCGACAAGAACAAGGTCATGCTCGTCATTCACACTAACTTCAGTGGTCTCATTAGGAATATTTTTATAGGCATATGCCAGAACGCGGAGCGCTCGTTTAGAGAACTCCTCATTTTGATGACGAAACTGTTCGATTATTTCCTCTGTGAGCGGTTGTTCTTCACCGTGGATGAAGACACGATTACAACGACTGAAGAGTACGTCAGGTCCGCCTTTTGTTAAAATTGTTTTCTGTCCATCAAACGTATGGATGGTAGACATCAGTTTTCGATCCGAGTCAAAAGGAATTTCTGCTTCCCGTGGGAATTGGTCCCGAATTTCACGGTAATGTTTGTTTTTATTATTGCTAAACGCAATAAGCGCAATCTCCGTTGGGTCGCCGAGTTCTTTTCCTTCTTCATTGATATGGGAATCGTTACAAAGGACAGCAATGTGCAAAAGTCTTCGTTCTGCAGCGGTTAACGTATCTGGATCATCCGGAAATTCTTCTTTGGTTCCTTCAGGCAGATAATAATCGACCACGGTCATTCGGTTTTGAGTCAGCGTACCCGTTTTATCCGTACAAATGACGCTTGTTGAACCTAGAGACTCAACCGCAGGCAATTTACGAATAATCGCATGCTGCTTTGCCATTTTATTCGTTCCTACGGAAAGAACAATTGTGACAATGGATGATAAAGCTTCCGGTATTGCAGCAACGGCAACCGCAACAGCGAACATAAGAGCATTCAGGATCGATGCTGTCATATCTACGGAATTATTGTTAAAGTAAATACGCGCTGCCTCTACGCCGAAAATAATAACGGACAGGATGAGGATGAAAACCCCTAGTTTTTTACTGAATTTATCTAATTTACGCTGAAGCGGTGTTTGCTTAGATTCTGCACTTTCGATCAGACCCGCAATCTTTCCAATCTCTGTTTGTTCTCCGGTAGCGGTAACGACAATCGTTCCTCGGCCGTAAACGGTAAGAGCACCGCTAAATACCATATTGAGGCGGTCACCAATAGCCGCTTCACCCTCAATAGGCTCGGTATGTTTCTCAACCGCTTCCGATTCACCGGTCAGCATTCCTTCATTTACTTTTAAGCTGCCGGATTCGATGACACGACCATCTGCAGGCACGTTGTCTCCTGCCTCAAGGAGCACAATGTCGCCGGGTACAAGTTCTCTCGCAGGTATCGTTACACGTTGTCCGTCTCGAATGACCTTCGCTTCCGGAGCAGATAGGTTTCGAAGGGCATCAAGTGAACTTTCTGCTTTTCTTGTTTGCACAACACTAACGATGGCATTAAGAACAAGAACAAGGAAAATAATTAAAGATTCAATATATTGCCCAAGGAAAAGCTGAACAGCAGCTGCAATAAGAAGCACAATGACCATAGGGTCTTTAAAGTTATCTAAAAAAAGTTTCCATAGGGGATCTCGATCTTTTGATTTCAGTTCATTATAGCCTTCTGAATCCAGTCGTTTTTGTGCTTCTGTACTGGAAATCCCTTGTTCTGAACTATTTACTTTGCTGAGAACTTCTTCTTTACTTTGTTGATAGTAATTCAATACGAATTTCCCTCCCTTGTTATTCTGACTGCCAAAGATGTAAACCAGGCCTGAAGTCTCTTTTGCCTTATGTATATTTTAAGTATCAGCAAAAGAAAGTAATGATCTCTCTTCGTGTAATTTCTCCACACCCTCCTCTTGTTATGCTTGAATCATAAATACTCTGTTCATTACCCGCATAAATAAAGGGAGATATCAAATTTTTCAGTTAAATATATATCTTTTGTGAATTGAGCCACTTCAAATGAGTAAGGAAATTGATCCGCTCCATTTATATTTTACATAACCCAGGTTTACATGACTGTTAAAAAATGCGTATCATATACATAGATCGTTATGTACTTCGAAATATTTTTGTTACGGAAAGGATGCTGCAATAATGAATCAAATGGTTACCCTCAAAAAGCCGGAGGCCATGATCTTTGATATGGATGGTACTCTTTTTCAAACAGAATCACTTCTCATCCCAGTTTATCACCGCCTGTTTGATATCTTGAGGGAGGAAGGTCATCATGAAGGTCCAACTCCGCCTGACGAACTTATGCTCGGATGTCTTGGAATGCTGCTGCCGGATATTTGGAATAAAGTAATTCCGAATGCCACAGATGAGGCGAAGGCTCGTGCAGATGAGCTTCTTTTGCAGCTTGAACTAGAGGATCTTAAAGCAGGTTCTGGAGTCCTTTATCCGGGAGTAAAAGAAACACTTCAAGAGCTTCACAGCAGAGGTGTCAAACTTTTTGTAGCAAGTAATGGACTAGAACATTATGTAAAAGAGATAGCAGGAATCCACGGAATCGCGGAATGGTTTGACGATCTATACAGTGCAGGTGAATTCAGTACCGCTTCAAAAGTAGATCTTGTGAAGCTGCTTTTAGATAAACACCAAATTAAAAATGCATGGATGGTAGGAGATCGTTCTTCCGATGTGGAAGCAGGGGCCAAGAATGGTCAGACTGTTATTGGCTGCGCCTATGCTGGGTTTGGTAATGAAGACGAACTTAAGGGTTCAAATGCATATATAAATGACTTCACAGAGCTTCTCGAGCTGTACAACCAAGCTGAGTAGATAAATTAGGAATACCTATTGAATGAAGTCTGCATAATAAAAAAACAAGCCGCTATTGTTATATGCTTTCCTGCATGAAGGATGAAACGCTCCTTCAGTGGACAGATATAACATAGGCGGCTTGTTTTTGGCATATCTTTTATAAGAATGAACTATTTTTTTGTTTGTAGAGCCACAGCGAGTATTCAAGAGGTTTAATCATGGCCTGACGGTATACCTCTTCTTGGCCAATCTCAATAAATACTTCCCGTGCAGGTTTAGGATTGACTTCAATAAGATAAATATGTCCCTTTTTATCAATAGCCAGATCGAGAGCAAGCTCACATAGATCTCCGTAGGTTTTCTCCAGATATTTAGCAACCTCAATACCGAATTCTTCTGCTGTTTCACGGACCTCGTTTCGTTTTTCGGGAAGGGAGATCCATTTCGATAAAAGTTCGTTCATCTCAGCTGCTCTGCCGCCGCCATGCAGATTAGAAGTTACGCTTCGCTCTGCACCAATTCGTCCCGCACAGCCGGTACACTCCCACTGCCCATATTTATTCTTCTGTACGAGCATACGGTAATCGTGAACACGACCATTGGGAAGTTTTAATTGAACGCCCTCTTGAATGATATAACGAGTTTTCGTATCTGCGGAAGGAAGTAACGTAGATATATTCTCTATTTCGATCTTTCTAGGGGACAGGATACGTCTTTGTTGATCCCGTCCTTGTACAAGTAAGGTGTTACCGTTTTTTGAGCTCCGCTCTATACGCAAAATACCACGGCCGCCCGTACCGTTAATCGGTTTCAGGTAAAGAAGTCTGTGTTTTTTTAACATTAATTTGACATCGGCTGTGCTTCCATACAGTTTGGTATCGAGTAAAAAAGGGCGGAAGAGTGCTTTTTTATTCAATGCTTGATGCAGGGTCCACTTATTACGAAGCGGACGATTTAGAAATAGGAGATGTGCATATTTTTTGCGAAAACGAAGCAGTTCTTGGAATCGTTCTCCTCGCTGAATCCGGCAACGATCAAAGATAAGGTCCGGAAATGAACGCCATTTACGGATCCAGCGATTTTGCTCAGGTAAATACATGAGGGCATGAATCAATTCTTTGCTGAAATTTACATCGGAGGGAGTGAATACATATACGTCAATGCCCAGCTTTTGGCCTTCCTCAATCATCATCTCATAGACTTTTTTCTCTTCAAGATGCTTTTTATCGTTAAGATACAGCGTGAGTATGCCTAGGACAGGTGACGGCATAAAAGGATCACCTTCTCTAATTTTCTATTTGTCTCGCTAAATAGGTGCAGTAATGAATGATTCGCTCGAGTGACCGTTTGCGTATCAAAGGCTCATCAAATTTCATCGGTTTTGCATTCGCTTCAAAGAAACAGATGCCTCCGCTCGGGTTAACACCAAGATCCATGGACATCTCACCAAGCTTATGACCTGCTGCCTTTTCCACTTGTTTTGCAATCGTGATGGCCGTCTCTTTGACATGATTCATAATCTGACTTGCCCCCTCTGAACCAAACACTTCACTCAGCAGTTCATACGGGTCTTCCACGCTGCCGCCGCGAGGAACATGTGTTGTAATACTTTTATGACCGGCAAGTCTTGCTCCAATTCCAGAGAGGCTCCAGACGCCTTTGCTGTTCTTCTGAACCAGTACGCGAAGGTCAAAAGGCCGGCCTTTATAGGTGGCGAGTTTGATTCCCTGCTGAATGATATATTTGCAATCTTCCGTTTCTAATTGGACTCTGTTCCAAAGTTTCTGGAGAGTGGCTGCCTTGTAAGTCACACTTTTTTTATTATCTTGTATTCGAAGGATATAAGGCATTTTCTCTTTTTGCTGAAAAGTAAGGCGCATAATTCCTTTGCCTGCTTTTCCATTTTCCGGTTTTAAATAAACATAGGGGTATTGCTCCAGCACTTTTCCGAGTCCTCGCCTGGTTCGAAGTCTTTTGGTATAAGGGATAAAATCGCGGGTAGACTTTCCTTTGCTAAGCCATTCAAACAGGTCCCATTTATTAAAAAAATAAGGATTGAACAGAGTGATGCCTGGATGGTCCAGACACTCCTGTATTTTTTTCTTTACGAGTGGATCTTGCTCATCTTCCCTTTGAGGAATACGGTTATAGATCACCTGAGGAAGGGGGAACAGGTCTTGGACCCATTCCTTTACGTGTTCATCATAGCGATATCCTTTAATTTCACGAGAAGACAGCTTTAGGTCGCGAACGGTTACGATGTATACAAAACAACCAAGCTCTTCACCAGTACTTATAATGTCACGGAAATTGTTGCGATTTCCCCGGAAGAGAAGCTTCTTATCATGCATGGTCAGAATCGCAATAGTAGGCCTCGTGTCCCTGATCTCGCTAATCACAAATTTTCCCTCTGATGGAACTGACTTAGATATAAACAGTGGTCTACTATGTGTTCCACCGATGCTTTCCCCTCGACTCTGAGCTGAGGGTGACGGAAGATCGATCGCCCCGGTTTTGCGTTCGCTTCGAACATCCATACGTGTTCCTCCTGATCAATGCCAAGGTCAAATCCGATTTCACCAAGAACGTGCTTATGATGAAATTCAATGGCCTCTGCAAGTTTTATAGCCACATCTTTTGTTTTTTGCAAAACTTCAGCTGATCTGCTGCCAAATGTTTTACTGAGTGCTTGTTCTGGTGTCATTAAAGAACCGCCATTTTTTATGTGGGTGGTAATGGATCCTTTTCCGGCCTTTTTAGCCCCGATTCCCACGACAACCCACTTGTTGTTACCATTTTTATGCATATGAAATCGAAAATCGATCGGGCAGCGGTCAATTTCTATAAGTCTAATTCCTTGCTGTGCAACATAATCATGAGACTCTGAGCCCACTTTTGCTTTTAACATTCGGGTAAGGCTTTTAAACGTCTTAAAGCGTAGCAGCACATTACCGCCTGCTTTACGATAACGGCAAAAATATCCGCGGCTCGGCAAATAGGTCAATCGATAGATACCTTGACCCAGGCTTCCGGAAGAAGGTTTATAATACACAATTTGATGTTTTTCTAACATTTCATTAATGAGTTCCATACTTGGATTCAGATGGGACTCGGGTACATAACCATTGACGGTTTGATCATCTTCGAGGAGTTTGTAAATATCTGATTTATTAAAAAAACTCCAGTTAAAGAAAGGGATGTTTTTCCGTTCAAAACGATCTCGGAGCTGGTTTGTAGAATACGAGAAATCAGATCGTCTGCTCGGCAGGCGATTGTAAATCACATCAGGAAGCGGTACACGCTTTCTGACAAAACTGCCAGAACTGTTAAGGAAATAGCCGTTGATCGTATCACTGCTCCAGTCAATATCTCGAGGTGTGAAACCAAAAGTGTACGATTTCTGGCTTCCCTCTCTGAGTAACTGTTTCACAAAGCCAGTTCTCGAACCAAAGGGTTTGGTAGCAGAGGGAGGACCATCCGATAAAATCCCAATGAGTGGTCCGAGATGCACTTCGTCTCCTTCCACATTTTTTACCAGGATGCCGCCTGTGGTCGGTACCTTAATCGCACTGCGAACACCATTTGAAAGATAGATATGTTTTCCGCTTTTCTTCATTGGCTTTAGATTGACTTGAATCCGATTTTTCCCCAGCCGGATATGAATATTTTTTTTACCGGATAATTCGAAATTTTTAATAAGGGCATTAGATAAATAGATGATTTTCTCCGGCCGCTTCGTAAAATGCAGATTGCATAATGTCAGGCTCATTTATTTTTATCCTCCTATCCCAAAAACGCAAAGGATTATTGATGTGTATATTTACAGAACTGGCAGCTTGCTTTGGAGGGATGTATTCCATTCTTATTTGTGATTACTTTAATGAATAGGTGAGTCATGTGAACGGAGCAGTAAATAACGAGCATACTCTAGCGGTCGATGACAAGCTTTATTTATACTCTCGGAATCACCGGAGAGAAGGAAGGCAGCACGCCCTGGTTTAGAGTTCACTTCAAGAATCCATAGTTGACCGTTTCGGTCGATTCCATAATCAATGCCAAGCTCGCTGAGTCTTCCATAGCGGCTTTCTAGAATGCTCGGAATAAGTGCAGATAGTGCTGTAGTTTTTGCGAAAAGGAGAGGGGTGGCTTCTTTTCCGTATTCCTGTTCAAGA
The DNA here is from genome assembly GCF_030263935.1 of Paenibacillus polygoni. Lineage (NCBI taxonomy): Bacteria > Bacillati > Bacillota > Bacilli > Caryophanales > Paenibacillaceae > Paenibacillus > Paenibacillus polygoni. Next base: position 1,572,704 of record NZ_CP127162.1, read on the forward strand.
AAGGTCCGGGCATCCCTAGCTGTCCCGCCCCCGTGAAGATTGGAGGTAAGACTGCCTGCCGGGCCTTCCCGAATAACCAGCCCGCTAAGGTCCCACTGGCCAGCACCATTTTTTTGTACCAAAGCTCTAAGATCAAATGGTTTCGTATCTTTATTCATAAGCGGCAGAAAGGGCTGGATAATGTAAGGTTTGGCAATGAGAATACGGTGCAGCTGTGCAAGGCCGGAAGAGAGATGGGAGAATCGTTTCTCGAAGCTCCGGTTATACCGGTTTCGTCCCTGAATACATAGAGTATGCTCCGCTGAGATCCACTGTGCTCTCACCGTACTTTTGCCATGGCTTCCTGCTTGCGGTTTCAGAAAGACGCCATCCGGATATTTTTTCAGCCATGCTTTTAGCTGCTCTTTAGAGGTGTAGAGTTCAGTCTCAGGTAAATGTTTATGCAGTATTTCACATGATTGCAGTGTCTGATATACATGCCATTTGCCTGGCAGGGCTCTAGAGAGAAACCGGATTTTGCGGGAAGCAGATTTGCTTGCCTGACGTAACCTGCGCCGAAATACTCCGGGAACTGGAGTGAGACAACGGTCATATATCAGATCAGGTAAATCAATCGTTTCCTGAGTCCAGTTCTCATTTACATAGCGATATCCTTGATATTTTCCATTGGGTGCAGACCCTTTAGGAGTAATAACCACAACGTTCATATCAAATTTATTACTTTCCTCACATAACCTTTGGCAAAAGACTTCATCCGCAAAAGGAGGTGAACCTTCTCGTTCGTTAACGAGAACCCCGAGAGTACCGAGTGTTCCTTGCATATCTCATGTTCCTCCTTTCTGGTGTATGGATTTAGAAGCCTGCCAAATAGGCAGAATATTCAAGCATTGCTTTTACAGAAGGGCGTATCTTGTTATCCGAAAGCGGTGTGTTATCATTTTTGGAAGGCTTGGAATTCACCTCAATAAGCCAAATGTTTCCTGATGTGTCCATAGCAAGATCAATACCAAGTTCTCCAAAGTGAGCTGGGATGGTTTCTTCAATGGCTGCAGCAATATCAAGGGCTGCTCGGCGCATTTGCGCAAGGGCATTTTTTTTGACTTCCGGAGGCAGTGACGTTTTATTCACCGCTTCTTTTAACGTACTAAGGGAGCCGCCTCTAGCCAGATTCGACACAAAATGGCTTCCTCCGGCGATTCGCGCCACAATAGAGGTAACCTTCCATTTTCCTGTGTTATTCTTCTGAACCAAGGCTCTAAAGTCTACCGGCTTTTTCCCAATATCAATCAGCGGGATCCCTTGCTGGATCTGATATTTTGTTGTTTTCATCTTACCTGATAATCCTGTGAAAAGTTTGGCTAGAGTCGGATAAGTCTGTTTCTGTACACCGCCTACTAAGGTGGCATGAGTCAGATAGGAGCCGTCCGTTTGCCGTGAAATTCGAATAATACCTTTGCCAAGACTGCCCCGTACAGGTTTTAGAAATACAACGGGATGAGCCAAACACATACTTTTAAATCTAGAAAAGGACTTAAGCAGGTAGGATTCAGGCAAATATCGTTTAAGTCCAGCATTTGTCTTCAGCGCTTCGAATACTTCATGCTTATCGAGAAATTTCTCATTATACATCTCTGTTCCGTACAGGGATTTTACTTCCTTCACAAAATGCTGTACGCTAGGTTTATTCTCAAGTTTGCGTGAAGTAAGCCGATTATTGATGACGTCGGCTACTGGCATGACTGTTTTTTTCCAGCCATCGTCGTAAATCCAGCCTTCGATTTGCCCAGTTACCGTTTCGACGTGACTTGGAGTAATGAAATACACATACGCACCCTGTTTTTGACACGCACCGACCAGTTCTCTACAGAACATGGTGATTGAACCAAAAGGTTTTTCAAGCTGTTCCGGGTAGTCTCTGCTGATTAGAACACTAATGAGCGGACCAATACGTAGTGTACGGCTGTCGGCATGATAACGAATTTGAAGGACAGAACGGTGAATGAGACCCAGTTTCTTAGCAAAGGAGGGACTCATCCGCATCCCTTCGTATTTCGGGACGGAAAGAACGGTTACTTCTTGACTCAAACTTCCGAATGCGAGGATTAACGGACGTCCAGTGGGGATTTTCCATTGCTTGAGAAATTTATCCCCGAGCATCACGACGTCATCCTGCAGAAGGCCAGATCCGCTTATTTGGATCGCTACTTTTTTCTTTGACATCGTGGATCTCCTTCCAGGGGGCAAACAAGATGTCTGTTTTAGGGTGGAATGGGTAATAGAACAATGCATGTAATTCATCATATGAGGACATATATCCCTTGGTGATTGACCTACTTTTTAAAATTGTTTTTCACTTGCCTGAAACCTAACCTAGAAACGAAGTATTATTTAAAATCAGCTGGGAGGAATTATTAATGAATGTTCATGACAAAGCTAACGAACTTGCAAAAGCACTGAAAGAAAGCGAAGAAGTACAGGAAATTACAGCAGCTATGAAATTGGTGGATGCAGATCCAGACAGCAAACGTATGCTCGAAGACTTCCGCAGACGCCAGAACGAAATTCAGCAGCGCATGATGTCAGGTGATATGCCGGCTCAAGAAGAGATGGAACAAATGGAAAAATCATTTGAAGTTCTAAGCCTGAATCTTAATATCCGCAGACTATTTGAAGCTGAACGCCGTTTGAGTGTGATTATTGAAGATGTAAACAAAATTATTATGGAAAGCCTGCAACATCTATATGGCGGACCTGCAAATCAGTAATCGATAGGATCGATTCTCTAATTTCTCACACTTCCTAATTTGTCCACATATTTACCACTTCTCATTCATAGAGTAGATATATAGATTCATGAGAAAGAGGAGTGAGAAATGTGATAGGAAGATTAAAATTATCGAAGGCAAAACATATTTTCTACATGCTTATTGCCGGTGGAATGACGCTTTATGCCTTGCCTAATCTATCGTTTACCGGATGGAGTGGAGCATTCAGTGCTACTTGGTTAGCTTTTGCCCTTCTCGTTATTGGTGCTAATCTGCACTTTATACTGGGTGTAGACGAGGAGAAGAAAAAAGCACTTGACCGAGTACGTAAATCGAAACTTCGTCAGTGGGAACTAAAGTGGATGGAAGATAAGGAAAGTGGGAAGACGGTGAAAATTGTTCCTGCTAAGGAGCGTTCACAGTGAATCTTTCACACGTAAGGGGTTTGTTCTGTAAGCTGGAAATGGCTTCAGGACAACCCTTTTTTTGTTTCTATTAAAAACCTAATTTTGGTTATTTTATGTAGTTCGTGATATAATGAGTACAGACTAGTACAGTTCCGAAATAAAGGGGTGTAACAGATTGGAAGGGAACGAAGAAAACGTTACGAAGCATGTGCAGCTTCTTGAATACATAAGGCATCTAAAAATCGGGACAAAAATATCAGTTCGTGGATTGGCAAAAGAACTAGGTGTAAGTGAGGGAACGGCATACCGAGCTGTAAAAGAAGCAGAAAATGCGGGACTTGTTGTTACAAGAGAAAGAGTAGGAACGATAAGAGTAGAGAAAAGATTGCGCGGTGCTTCAGAACAGTTGACGTTTGGAGATGTAGTAGAGATTGTCGAAGGGTTTGTTCTTGGAGGCAGAGAAGGGCTTTCTAAACCACTGCACAAGTATGTGATCGGTGCCATGAAAGAAGAAGCGATGGCTAAATACATTGATGCAGACAGTCTGCTCATCGTAGGTAATCGCGACAATGCTCATTTACTGGCTTTGAATCAGGGGGCTGGGGTCCTGATTACAGGAGGATTCGAGACAAGTGCAGAGGTGATCCAGCTTGCGAATGAGCTGAGCCTTCCTATTATTTCATCCCGACATGACACCTTTACAGTAGCATCTATGATCAACAGGGCTATTTTTGATCGACTGATTAAGAAAAAGATTATGCTTGTTGAAGACATCGTAGGAGATAAGCCCAGATCCTATTATCTGAAACTTAGCAGTACGGTTTCCGATTTCAGCAGGCTGGTCTTGGAAACAGGCGAGCTCCGTTTTCCGGTTATAGATGAATGGAATCGGGTCATCGGGATTATTACTCGCAAAGATGTCATTGAACTGGATCAGAACGAGGCGATCGAGAAATGTGTGGTGCGTAAGCCGGTTACAGCAACCCTCAAAACTTCTCTTGCTTCTGCGGCTCAGTTAATGGCTTCGGAGGGGATTGATTATTTACCGATTGTGGATCGAAATCGGAAGCTCATTACCTCGGTTAAACGCAGAGAAGTGCTGGATGCCATGCGAGAAGCACAGAAACAACCGCAGCTTGGTGAAACGTTCGATCATTTGATATGGAATGGTTTTGTAGAAGAGCGAGGACCTGAAGGAGAGACTAGATATAATGGGATTATCATTCCGCAGATGGCTACGGACTTAGGTACGATCTCGGAAGGTGTACTTGTCAACTTAATGACGCAGGCGGGGTATAAAGCTGCTCAGGAGAAGACAGGCAGTGATCATGTACTCGAGAATATAACAACTTATTTTGTACGGCCTGTACAGATTGAAGACAAGATTAGTATTGTGCCGAGAATTCTTGAAGTCAGCAGACTGAACTGTAAATTGGATATTGATATTATCCATGAAGATCATAAGTTAATCTGTAAAGCAATCATGACCCTTCAAGCGATTGACCGGGTATAAACTACAGCGAAAAGTCCACCTTATACAGGGGACTTTTCGCTTTTTTGATTTGCATAGTAACTGTGGTTACGAATACCGGAAAATACATGGAATGCGCCAAGAACAAGAAAGATCGCTTCGATGATGACGGCAATCGTAGACCCCTGAAACATGAACATCTGGATACAAGCCAGTACAATCAGCATGATACCCATCCAGATATTGCTGATTGCTTGTAAAATGCCTCTCTGCTGCAGATCACGAGACCTTCTGCTGCGAACACTAGAGATACCCGCCGTGACTGTAGAGATAAGAAGCAGTGCAAATAAAATGTATCTAATGATATCTAGCATTGTTGGTAAGACAGCTCCTTTTTGGGAAAAATATACATGTTGACCTCATTGTATCATGAATTTCAACTCGTATATTAAAAAAATCCCGCGGGCTTTAACCTTTCTTAACGAAAAGATGGCGTGATTTCGATCCATACTTGAAGCACACCTTCCATAACAAGCATGGTTGTAATTTTCACAGAGTACGGCTTCTCTCTTACCGTATATGTTTTTTTATCCATCATAATTCGTGTCATTTTACTATACTCATCGATGTTATATACATCTCTGCCCCGCAGCACCTCGAGTTCATCACCTAACAGTTGTATAATCTCCTTCACCGAAACCGAGTCGGGGATCTTGTCTGATTCTTCTGCACGTACATGAATTTCTTTGATTACGGTTTGTCGTTTACTGTATTTTTTTAAGGTTTTTATATCTTCAATATACTGTTCTTCTTGAATCTTTAAATCCTTGTTTTCAAGCCAAAGCTCATTGTAACTTGCGTGAAATACGGCATTGTAGACGACGCATCCGATAATCATACCCAGCACAAAGACACCGGATAATTGGATAAAAGGACGTATAAGATAGGTTGGCGGTACACGCATGATACGTTTACCTCCTTCCTAGTTTCGTGTTGTGCATATCCATTTGACTAGCTCTGTCCCCATATGAGCACCTAAAAAAGCGAAAATCAGATACAAGATTTGTTTAATCGCAGGAGATAAGTTCCCATCCAGCATATTGCTTTCTATGACACGCATGGGATCAATCGTTCCACCGACAGCAGCGGCTAGAGCCCAAATTTTTATTCTGCCTGCAACATCCAGCATCGTCTGAGTAGGAGGCTGAAGGGATACCACTGCACCGACTCCGCCGAGCATTGCCCCGCCGAGTACAATGCCAAACGCAATAAAGAAATCAAGGATAATCTTAGACATGAAACTCATAATGTGGTCCGGCTCCTTTCTGTCCTCCTTCGTGTGAATCCTAGAAAGGAAGGACATAGCTTGCTTGTACTCTATTCTATGGGCGGAGCCTGCCTTGATATGATAAAATAGAAAAGATAAAATACGTGAAATATGATTAAGGGAAGGATGTAACAGTCATGAGTTCATTTGTGCATTTACATGTTCATAGCGAATACAGCCTGCTTGACGGTGCTGCACGGATTGTAGAGCTCGTGGACAAGGCAGCAAACGATGGGATGAAGGCTCTTGCATTAACAGACCATGGGGTCATGTATGGAGCAATCCCTTTTTATAAAGCATGTGTAGCAAAAGGAATCAAGCCGATTATCGGCTGTGAAGCTTATATAACAGCAGGTTCTCGTCATGAACGGGGAAACCGCAAAGATCAGCCCATCTATCATTTGATATTGCTTGCTCAAAACCACATCGGTTATCAAAATCTCATGAAACTTTGCTCGATTGGTCATTTGGAAGGTTTTCATTATAAGCCTCGAATCGATATGGAGAGCCTAGCAGAATATAGTGAAGGCATTATCTGTTTAAGTGCGTGTCTTGGTGGAGAGATTCCGCAGCATATACTCATGGGACGGTTAGATGAGGCTAAAGAGGCTGCTATTCGTTATCAAACGATATTTGGAGACCGCTTTTATCTTGAACTGCAAGATCACGGTCTCTCTGAACAGAAACGAGTGAACCCTGAACTCATTCGTTTATCAAAAGAACTGGATATTCCGCTCGTTGCAACGAACGATGCTCATTATCTGTCGGAAGAAGATGCGGAAGTTCAGGACGTACTCATCTGCATTGGTACGGGGAAGACTGTGGATGATGAAGACCGGCTTCGCATCCCCTCAAGCCAGCTTTATTTAAAGAGCAGTGAGCAGATGCAAAGTCTGTTTCCGCATGTACCAGAAGCAATTGAAAATACAGTGCGAATCGCGGAGCGTATTGACTTAAAACTTGAGTTTGGAAACTATATTCTCCCGGCCTATAGACCGATACCAGAAGGACTCACACCAGGCGAGTATCTTAAACAGCTGTGTGAAGAAGGACTTAGATCACGATATGAGGATACAAGCCACTTTAGCAGTGCAGAAGGGAAAAAGGAACTATTTGACCGGCTGTATTATGAGCTTGGCGTAATTGAAGAAATGGGATTTTCTGATTACTTCTTAATTGTATGGGATTTTATTGCCTATGCTCATCAGGAAGGCATTGCGACCGGACCAGGAAGGGGCTCCTCAGCGGGCAGCCTTGTTGCTTATGTGCTGCGCATTACAAATGTCGATCCGATAAAATATCGGCTTCTTTTTGAAAGGTTCCTAAATCCCGAGCGGATTACGATGCCTGATATCGATATTGACTTTAGTGATGAGCGAAGAGATGAAGTGATCGACTATGTATCGAGAAAATATGGCCGCGAACATGTCGCACAGATTATTACCTTTGGAACACTGGCTGCGAGGGCTGCAGTAAGGGATGTGGGAAGAGTACTCAGCATTCCGTATGCAGAAGTTGATAAAGCAGCAAAGCTGATTCCAGGTCAGATTGGCATGAATATTGCCAAGGCGCTCGAACTAACTCCTGAGCTCAAAGCACTTTATGAAACCAAGCCCAAAACAAAAGCACTGCTGGATATGGCGAAAAAAGTAGAAGGCATGCCAAGACATGCTTCGACACATGCGGCCGGGGTTGTTATATCGAGAGATCCGCTGACAGATGTGGTTCCTCTTCAGGAAGGCAGCGAAGGAGCAGCACTGACGCAGTACTCAATGGAAAACCTGGAATCAATTGGTCTGCTCAAGATGGACTTTTTGGGACTAAGAACTCTGTCCATCATCGAACGCTGTTTACGCTGGGTTAGTGAACAGGAAGGCAAAGCTCCAGATTTCCGGTATATTTCTGATGATGATCCGAAGACCTATGAGATGCTGGGTAATGGGGATACGACAGGCATTTTCCAATTGGAATCTGCAGGAATTCGGAAGGTGCTGAAGGATCTGAAACCTTCTGTTTTTGAAGATATCATCTCGGTACTTGCTCTTTATCGTCCAGGTCCAATGGAGTTTATTCCTAAGTATATTCAGGGTAAACACGGACTCATTGAAGTGGAGTATCCGCATAAAGATCTCATCCCTGTTTTAGAAGACACGTACGGGATTATCGTATATCAAGAGCAGATTATGCAGATCGCTTCAAGCATGGCTGGATTTTCACTTGGAGAAGCCGATTTGCTGCGCAGAGCTGTGTCTAAGAAAAAAAGAGAAGTGCTCGACCTGGAGCGGGAACACTTTGTTAAAGGAAGCGCAGCGCAAGGTTATAGCCAGGAAGAGGCGGACCGAGTCTATGACATGATTGTTCGTTTTGCTAACTACGGGTTCCCGCGTGCGCATGCGGCAGCCTATGGGATTTTGGCGTTTCAAACCGCGTATTTAAAAGCACATTATCCTGCACCATTTATGGCTTCCATGTTAACTGCGGTCATGGGAAATCACCGGAAAGTAGCAGAATATGTTGTCGAATGCAGACGGATGGGGATTCCGATTCTTCCGCCTGATGTGAATGAGAGCGGGATTTTATTCACTCCGATTGCAGGACATAATGGAGAACTTCCTGGGGATGAACCGGCCAAAGAAGAGAAGCCGCAGGGATCTATCCGATTCGGGCTCGCTGCCATTAAAAATGTGGGAACTCAAGCGATGGAGAGTATTCTTGCTGTTCGCAGCAAAGACGGTCCATTTGAAAGTTTGCTTGATTTTTGCAGAAGAGTCGACCTTAGAGTCTGCAATAAACGGGTGATTGAATCCCTAATTCAGGCAGGTGCTTTTGACAAGCTTCCAGGCCACCGGGCACAGCTGCTTGCCATGCTCGATGAGGTGGTAGAAGCGGCTCTGAAATGGCGGAAAGAGCGAGAAGATTTACAGATTCAACTTTTTGATTTTGTAGAAACACCAAATTGGGAGATTGAGTATCCGAATATACCCGAACATAGCATGTCACAACAACTTGAACTCGAACGTGAACTGCTTGGGCTTTACCTCTCTGGGCACCCGCTTGATGATTATAGTGATGTTTTGGAGACAGAAGAAGCAAGCAAGCTGATGGAACTTACAGATGCCGAAGATGAGTCAGTGGTTGTAACCGCAGGCATGGTTGTGTCGGTCAAACAGATTACGACCAAACAAGGGAAATCGATGGCCTTTATGGAGCTTGAGGATCAGATCGAGCGGACAGAAGTAGTTCTTTTTCCAGAAGTATGGCGGAAAAGCGAGCAACTGATTGATAAAGGTGCATTACTTGCGATTCGAGCAAAAGTACAGCTCCAGGATGAAGGATTTAAGCTCCTTGCTGACGAAATAGCTCCTTTATCCGGTGAGAACCTGCATCGTCTAGCCTTACAGAAACAGCGAAATACAGGGCGGCAGGATAAAAAATATGGTTCCTCTGTTCGGGCGAAGACGGCTCCTTCCCCTCTGCCGCAGCGATCTTCTGAAGCGGAAAACCGTGCTAAAGTGAATACATCGCCGAGGGGGGCTTCTTATGCTTCTCACAAAGCGAAAGAGACTACGAAATCAGGATCTGGGAACGAGTCGACACCTAAACTTAACGTGCGTGTAAAACAGCGGGTGTATATGAAGATAACATCAGCAGCAGAAAAGTCGGGTGTCCTTACAAAACTGAAGGCTGTATTACAGCAGCATCCCGGACCTGTAACAACTGTCTTATTCTATGAAGAGCACAGGTCTTATAGAGCATTAAGTGATGCGTATAGTATCAAACCTTCTCCAGAACTGATTGCCGGGCTTGAAGAAATTTTGGGTAAAGGAACCGTCGTAGTGAAGTAATACCTGTGATTAAAGCAGTGATTAAAGCAGTGATTAAAGCAGTGATTAAAGCAAGAGTAAGATCTTGTGAAAATGATTCATTTAACGTACTTTTTACGAACAATTTCCATCCCCGCTGCATACACTTAGGAACACCAAACATTTGGTGCATTTTTAAGTAGATGATTTGCTCTCACTTTGGTATAGACGTTTTCTAAATGAGACAATCATGGCTACAGGGATGGGGGAATCAGCGGATGTCATATGAAATTGTGGAAGCGATGCTGAAACGACGAGGTGTGACGATTGAATCGATTGCAGAGATCGTGTTCACCCTTCAGAAAAAGTTTCACCCGGAACTGAGAGAAGAAGAATGTGTGGAAAGTGTTCGTGCGGTTTTAGGTAAACGGGAAGTCCAGTATACACTTTACACAGGAATTGCACTGGATGAGCTCGCAGAGAAAAGACTGTTACCTCAGCCGCTACAGGCACTGCTCGAAGCTGATGAGCCGCTTTATGGTGTGGACGAGACTCTAGCACTTGGTATTACTAGTGTATATGGAATGATTGGGCTGACGAGTTTCGGCTACTTAGATAAAGAGAAGATGGGGATCATTGAAACACTGAATGACAAAAATTCAGGAGTTCATGTTTTTTTGGATGATTTAGTTGCAGGTCTTGCCGCAGCCGCATCTGCCAGAATTGCTCATAAGAACATCAGCGCTAAAAATTATCCTTTTAATCCATAAATAAAGGTTTATCTTCCGTGAAAATAGGCGAAAACAATAGTTACATGAATAGGGAAAAACACATGAATCATTCTGCCTCCAAGCCTTTCTTGCGAAAAAAAAGAGAGTTATGTTATCATTAAGCCATTATGCGAGCTTTAATCATAGGGCTTAGGGGGCGGAAATGGCATGTGGACGGTGATATATATTGCACCGACAGCAAAAATTGCTGACAGACTAAAAACTCGGCTTGCGGATGAAGGATTTCTAGTACAGACCCGTCCCATCAGTTTATCCAAGCAACAGTATGAAATTCTCGTTCCCTCCGGTGAGTTAGAAGAGGTTCAGGAAGTACTGAATTCCATCTTGCATTCCTAGATGAAGCAATGGAGTTCTATTCTTGTTTGCGGACCTATTCTATGCGGCAGGGAATTTAAAGGAAAGAGCGAACGACTCCCTTGTCTGTGTGTGTCTGTCTCCTCTTTTTTTTGCGTATAGGCACTTTTTATGTTTGCCCATGCTATGTTGTTAATGGCTGGTCATATCTAGACTAGCAAGCCATCAAATTTACGGCTGAAGAGGTGTAGTTGTGTTCAAAGATATATTCCAGAAAAAGCGGAAATACGCGACCATACCTTCAGAGCGAACAGGGCAGAATGATGCTCCTGAAGGAGTGGACCGCCCAAGACGTGAGGTCCCGGAAGGGCTCATGAACAAGTGCAGTAAATGTGGCACGATTCAATATAGTAAAGAGCTTGAGAAGAATCTGAAAGTCTGTCCTTCGTGCGGCTATCATATGCGTTTAAATGCAATGGAACGTGTCAAGATGACACTTGATGAAGGCTTTATCGAATATGACGCAGATATGGTCTCAGTGGATCCATTAGATTTCCCTGGTTACAAATCAAAGCTTGAACAACAAACCATGAAATCAGGTCTGAAGGATGCTGTAGTTACTGGTGAAGGCAGCATAGATGGTCACCCTGTAGTGGTCTGTGTTATGAGTTTTGACTTCTTTACAGGAAGTATGGGTTCCGTGGTTGGCGAAAAGATCACAAGGGCTATAGAAAAAGCGACTCAGAAAAAGTTGCCTCTCATTATCTTCTCCACATCCGGAGGAGCTAGAATGCAGGAGAGTATCTTAAGTCTAATGCAGATGGCTAAGACAAGCAGTGCTCTTGCAAGACTGGACGAGCAGGGAGGACTATATATCTCTGTCATCACTGATCCAACAACAGGCGGTGTATCTGCCAGCTTTGCTATGCTCGGCGATATTAATATTGCGGAGCCAGGAGCTATTTTTGGATTTGCCGGCCGAATTGTAATTGAGCAAACCATTCGCCAAAAACTGCCGGATGATTTTCAAACTGCTGAATTTAACTTGCAGCATGGACAGCTCGATATGGTAGTACATCGTAAAGATTTACGGACTACTCTAGCCAAATTACTAGACATGCATGAAGTGAAGGGAGAGGTGTAAGTTGGCGGGAGAGTTGCCACATGAAGCGCCCCTTACGGAGATGCGCAAGAAGATTGAAGAGCTTCAGCAGTTCGGTCTTGAAAAAGGAATTGACTTTACAGATGAGGTAAACCGATTAGAAGAGCGATATGCCAAACTTGAGGAAGAAGTATATTCTTCGATTACGGCTCCTCAGAAAATGCATATTGCAAGGCATCATCAGCGTCCAACCTCACTAGATCTTATTACGCTTGTATTTTCCGATTTCATGGAACTTCATGGCGATCGCCTGTTTGGTGATGATCTAGCAGTAGTCGGAGGTCTTGCTAAACTTGGAGGCAGACCGGTGACGGTTATTGGTCAGCAGCGAGGTAAAGATACGAAAGATAACATAGCACGATTTTTCGGAAGCGCTCATCCAGAAGGGTTTCGAAAAGCACTGCGTTTGATGCGCCAAGCGGACAAGTTTGGTCGTCCCATCATTACGTTTATTGATACTAAAGGTGCTTATCCTGGTAAAACGGCGGAAGAGAGAGGACAGTCAGAAGCGATTGCTCGCAATTTAATAGAAATGGCGAAGCTGTCTGTACCTGTCATTTGTGTCGTAATTGGAGAAGGCGGAAGCGGTGGAGCATTAGCGATGGCCGTTGGAAACCGGGTACTTATGTTAGAGCATGCCATTTATTCTGTCATTTCGCCTAACGGTGCAGCTTCTATTCTGTGGAAGGATGCCGCGAAGGCAGACCAAGCTGCAGAAGCTATGAAGATTACAGCACAGGATCTAATAGAGATGGAAGTTATTGAAGACATTGTTCCTGAACCTAAAGGCGGAGCTCATCTTGATTATGAAGCGACAGCTAAATCAATTAAACTAATGATTGAACAGCATCTTTCCGAGTTAATAAGTATGACAGGGGAAGAACTTCGTCAAGATCGATACAACAAATTCCGCAAAATCGGAAAGTTTCAAGAAAATTTAGAAAAAATAAAAGACCCTCTTATAGAAGATTCTTCTTTCGGCAAAGATTAATATGACAAAGTTCCTATACAAATGACGAAATTTGTAGTAGATTTAATTGTTGGAAAAGGATATATAAAGAGAGTCTTGAAAACGGAGGAAACTACAAAAATGCGCAAAACAAAAATTGTATGTACCATTGGTCCTTCCAGTGAATCGTTGGAGAACACAAAAAAGTTGATCATGGCTGGGATGAACGTAGCACGTCTAAACTTCTCCCACGGTGATTATGAAGAACATGGAGCACGTATCAAAACGATTCGTCAGGCTTCTGAAGAGTTGAACAAGACGGTTGCAATCTTGCTTGACACGAAAGGTCCTGAGATTCGTACAGGTAAACTTGAAGTAGAGCCAATTGAACTAGTTCAAGATGAGTTTGTTACTCTTACAACCGAAGAAATCCTCGGTACTAAAGATCGTATTTCTGTTACTTATGAAGATCTGCCAGGAGATGTATCTCCAGGATCAACAATTTTGATTGATGACGGTTTGATCGGTTTAACAGTAGTGGAAGTAAATGGCACAGAAATTAAATGCCGCATCGTTAACGGCGGTACGATTAAGAGCAAAAAAGGCGTTAACGTACCAGGAGTTAACATTTCCCTGCCAGGTATTACCGAGAAAGATGCTAACGATATCATTTTCGGAATTGAACAAGGTATCGATTTTGTTGCGGCTTCCTTCGTACGTAAAGCAAGTGACGTACTTGAAATTCGCGAATTGCTTGAAAAGCATAACGCTGGCCATATCCACATTATCTCTAAAATTGAAAACCAACAAGGTGTAGATAACCTTGATGAAATTCTTGAAGTTTCCGACGGTTTAATGGTTGCTCGTGGTGACCTTGGTGTAGAAATTCCTGCAGAAGAGGTACCTCTTGTGCAAAAACGCATGATTGAGAAATGTAACATTGCTGGTAAACCAGTAATTACAGCAACTCAAATGTTGGATTCTATGCAGCGCAACCCTCGTCCAACTCGTGCAGAAGCGAGTGACGTTGCGAACGCTATCTTTGACGGTACAGATGCAATCATGTTGTCTGGTGAGACAGCTGCAGGGAAATACCCAGTTGAGTCTGTTCTAACGATGGCTCGTATTGCAGAAAAAGCAGAATCTGCTTTGAATTATAAAGAGCTTTATAAAAAGCAACGTAGTGCTCAAGAAATCACAGTAACTGAGGCAATCAGCCAATCTGTTGCAATTAGTGCATATGAACTACATGCGAAAGCAATTCTTACTTCAACGGAATCCGGTCATACAGCACGTATGGTTTCCAAATACCGTCCTGAAGCACCAGTTGTAGCTGTAACAAATGAAGACCGTACGATGCGTAAGCTGGCTTTGACTTGGGGTGTAACTCCGGTTAAAGGTAAACCTTGTGATACTACGGACGGATTGTTTGCAAATGCAGTAGAAGGCGGCAGAAAATCCGGTATTGTAGAAGAAGGAGATCTTGTTGTTATTACAGCAGGTATTCCACTTGGACGCTCTGGTTCTACGAACCTCATTAAAATTGATCATATCTAATTGATATCATTAAAATAAATGACGACAAAAAAGCAATGGGGCCAATGGGTCCCATTGCTTTTTTCACAGTAATGAAGCTCTGTAAAGGATGTGAACATCGATGAGTAAGGTTAAGGATAGGAATGAGCAAGAAAAAAGTGCATGGTTTGGTACTTGTTTTCGTGTGCGTTATCAGGAAAGTGACCAAATGGGCGTTGTGTATCATGCCAATTATGTGAATTGGTTTGAGATTGGCAGAACCGAGATGATCCGCAGTCTTGGGCTGACATATCGCAGCATGGAAGAAGCGGGAGTGCTGTTACCTGTAATCGGCCTTGATCTAAAATATAGAAAACCTGCCAAATATGATGATTGTGTAACGGTTTGGACTCGAATCAATCAAATGAGCAGTGTTCGGCTTACTTATGAGTATGAAGTGCGAAGAGATGAAGGGTTGTCCTTACATGGGCAAAGTCCGATCTCCTTAGGACCTATCCTCTCCTCTGCGGAGCTTCCAGGTGAGCTTCTTGTTACCGGTACAACACAGCATGCGTGGGTTAACGGTGATTTTCGCCCTGTTAGACTTGATAAAAGTTTTCCGAACCTGTACGATGCATTAAGTAAGGCTTTAAGGCTTGGAAGGGAGTAACCGTACATGCGAAATTGGATGTGGGCTGCGCTGTTAATCATTCCCGGTGTAGAATTGTTTGGATTTATATGGGTAAGTGAAAGAATCGGCGCTGGATCCACGATTTTGATGATTGTTTTAACATCGCTGATTGGGATCGCGATGATGCAATTTGAAGGTCGTAAAGTAATGCAGGACACCCAGAGAGAAATGAAAAATGGCCAGGTGCCTGGCCGTAAGATGCTGGATGGCCTCTGTGTTTTTGTAGGGGGCATGCTGCTTGTCATCCCCGGATTTGTCACTGATATTATCGGCTTTACTCTTCTCTTTCCGCTAACAAGACCATTATACCGACTCTTTTTATTGAAATGGCTGGAGAAGAAATTGAAAGAAGGCAAAATTAGAATTCATCGGCGATTCTGATTATTTATAGGAGCAGGAAGATTCATTTCTTTCTGCTCCTTTTTATGGTAGGTAAATATATACATAAGGGTCCTTATTTGTCAATGAAAGTGATTACAAAAAAATACTTATGCCACTGAAAGAAATCTTTGATATCCTTTGAAACCTTCAAATTGTTCACATCATCGACAAAATCCAGTATGATGATGGAAGTGATACTTTTACACATGATGTCTGCAGAGCCTAGAATTTCTTATGAATATTTAATTATGTAACTGTTTTCATTTTTGATTAGAACTCTATTTTGTACAAAAGGAGAGGTGTAAAATGACAGCTACCAAAGGACTTGAAGGCATTGTGGCGACAACTTCCTCAATCAGTTCTATTGTTGATGGCGTTCTCACTTATCGTGGGTATGATATTGATGATTTAGCATCAAATGCTTGCTTTGAAGAAGTTGCTTATCTGCTCTGGTTTGGCAAACTGCCGAACAGGATTGAACTTGATAACCTAAAACAGAAGCTGAGTGAATATGCACCTATTCCTGATGCCCTTATTTCTCAAATTAAATTATATCCAAAAAAACTAAACACTATGGCGGCTCTTCGTTCTGCCATTTCGGCTTTGGCGCTTTATGATGAGAATGCGGAAGATGATTCACAGGAAGCAAATGAGATCAAAGCAGTGAAATTGCAGGCTCAGCTTCCAACCATCGTTGCAGCGATTGCCCGAATTCGTGAAGGAAATGAACCCGTAGCGCCTAAACAGGGTGTATCCATCGCCGAGAATTTCCTGTATATGCTGACGGGTGAAGAACCATCCGAAACCTCTGTCAAAGCTCTTGATCAAGCACTTGTGCTTCACGCAGACCACGAACTTAATGCCTCAACATTTGCTGCCCGAGTGACCGTAGCCACGCTCTCTGATATTTATTCAGGGGTGACTTCCGCTATCGGAGCGCTCAAAGGCCCTCTTCATGGTGGTGCCAATGAGGCGGTAATGAAGATGCTTAGTGAGATCGGTTCTGTAGAAAAACTCGAATCCTATATTCAAGATAAACTGGATAACCGCCAGAAGATTATGGGCTTTGGTCATCGGGTATATAAAAATGGCGATCCGCGTGCGAAACATCTGCAAAGAATGTCTCTTGAGCTTGGAGAACAAAAAGGAAATACCGATTTGTATGAGATGTCAGTTCAGATTGAAGAATTGATTACCTCTCAAAAAGGTCTGAAACCGAATGTAGATTTCTATTCAGCCTCTGTGTACACACAGCTTGGTATTGATAGAGAATTATTCACACCGATTTTTGCCATTAGTCGTGTATCTGGATGGACTGCTCATATCCTGGAACAGCTTTCTGACAACCGGATTATTCGTCCTCGTGCAGAGTATACCGGTCCAACGAATCAGAAGTATATCCCGATTGAACGTCGCTAGTTACTAAGAAACATGTATAATAAAAGAAAGCGCCCTTGGCAATAGTTTCCGTGAAGGAAAATTGTTGCAGGGCTCTTCTATGCCCATGTAATGCTGTAGATTTACAAAACAAGGAGGAAATATATTATGCCAAACTTTGAAAAATTCGTACTCCCTACAGAAGGCGAGAAAATCACCATTGATAATGGACAGCTTCAAGTTCCTAATAACCCGATTATTCCTTTTATTGAAGGGGACGGAACAGGCCGCGATATTTGGAAAGCATCCAAACGCGTACTCGATGCGGCTGTTGAGAAAGCATATAACGGCGAAAAGAAAATTGCTTGGTATGAAGTTTTTGCGGGTGAAAAAGCATTTAATACATACGGTGAGTGGCTTCCTGCGGATACACTTGAAGCAATCCGTGAGTATATCGTAGCCATTAAAGGACCACTTACTACACCAATCGGTGGCGGAATCCGTTCACTAAACGTTGCTCTTCGTCAAGAACTTGATCTGTATGTGTGCTTGCGTCCTGTACGTTATTTTGAAGGGGTACCTTCTCCGGTAAAACGTCCTGAACTTGTTGACATGGTCATTTTCCGTGAAAATACAGAAGACATTTATGCAGGGATTGAATACCAAGAAGGTTCTGAAGAAGTGAAAAAAGTAATCCAGTTCCTGCAACAGGAAATGGGCGCTAACAAAATTCGCTTCCCTGAAACTTCCGGTATCGGTATTAAACCTGTTTCCTCCGAAGGATCCAAACGTCTTGTACGTGCTGCAGTTGAGTATGCAATTACTCATGGACGTAAGAGCGTTACGCTTGTACACAAAGGTAATATCATGAAATTTACAGAGGGTGCTTTCAAAAACTGGGGTTACGAAGTGGCTGAAGCTGAATTCGGCGATAAAGTCTTCACTTGGGCTCAGTATGATGAAATCAAAGAAAAAGAAGGCACAGATGCAGCGAATGCGGCTCAAAAAGCAGCAGAAGATGCAGGTAAAATCATTATTAAAGATGCGATTGCAGATATCGCCCTTCAACAAGTGTTGACTCGTCCAGCTGAATTTGATGTGATTGCAACGCTCAACTTGAACGGTGACTACCTGTCTGATGCTCTAGCTGCACAAGTAGGCGGTATCGGTATTGCACCGGGAGCGAACATCAACTATGTAACAGGACATGCGATCTTTGAAGCAACACATGGTACTGCTCCTAAATATGCAGACAAAGACGTAGTTAATCCAGGTTCCGTGATTTTGTCCGGTGTAATGCTTCTTGAACACTTGGGATGGCAAGAAGCGGCTGACCTGATCTATAAAGGTATGGAAACTTCCATTAATAACAAAACCGTAACTTACGATTTTGCACGTTTGATGGATGGAGCAACCGAAGTGAAATGTTCCGAATTTGCTAATGAGATTATAAAAAACCTGTAAGGAGCGAATCTATTGACAATTCAGCGTAAAAAAATTACTGTCGTTGGAGCCGGGTTTACCGGAGCTACTACCGCACTTATGATAGCTCAGAAAGAACTTGGTGACGTTGTTCTTGTTGACATTCCTCAACTAGAGAACCCGACGAAGGGAAAAGCGCTTGATATGCTCGAAGCAAGCCCAATTCAAGGTTTTGATAGTAACATCGTTGGTACTTCAGACTACGAAGATGCAGCTGATTCGGATATTGTCATTATCACTGCTGGAATTGCTCGGAAACCAGGCATGAGTCGTGATGATCTGGTGAACACCAATGCAGGGATTGTCAAATCGGTTTGTGAAAATATTAAGAGATATTGTCCTGATTCCATCGTGATTATATTAAGTAATCCAGTGGATGCGATGACTTATGCTGCATACCATGCACTTGGTTTTCCTAAGAACCGTGTTATTGGGCAATCGGGTGTACTGGATACGGCTCGCTACTGTACTTTTATCGCTCAAGAACTGAATGTCTCTGTCGAGGATGTTCGGGGCTTCGTGCTTGGGGGTCATGGCGACGATATGGTACCTCTCGTACGTTACTCCAGTGTGGGCGGCATTCCTATCGAATCACTGATCTCAGAAGACCGGATAGAATCCATCGTAGAGCGAACTCGCGTTGGCGGTGGAGAAATCGTGAACTTGCTTGGTAACGGAAGTGCCTATTATGCGCCTGCTGCCTCCCTTGTACAAATGACGGAAGCTATTCTTAAGGATAAAAAGCGGATTATTCCTGTCATTGCTTATCTTGAAGGTGAATATGGTTACCATGATCTATTTCTTGGTGTTCCTACGATCCTGGGCGGTGGCGGAATTGAGCGAATATTTGAACTTGATCTTACAGCAGAGGAAAAAGCAGCTCTTGATCAATCAGCTGAATCTGTGCGTAATGTCATGTCTGTGGTAACGGTATAGGACTCATTTAATAATAAAATGAATAAATAGTGAATAAATGATAAGGAAATCCTGTAAAAGAGCAGGGTTTCCTTTTCTTTATGCCTCATAATCAGTATAATTTGAGAGATAGGAATAAAGTCATTATTATTGTCCATGGATTGATTCCGGCTTTATTTCTATGGGTAAGATCATAATAAAATAGTAGGAAAGGAGTGAATGGAAAAAATGGGTTCAATTTTTTATTTTGTACACATCCTTGGTGCGGTCTCCGTAGGTTATTATCTATTACTTCCTTTTGTGGTTAGTGCACTTATGAAACTAGCAGCACCCGCTCAAGAGGGAAGTATTGCCGCAGTAAGAACATTCAATCGTGTTGCTCAATACGGTTTGATCATTCAGTTTATTAGCGGTGGATACATCATGAGTCAAGGAGATTACTCTGTTTCCTGGATGATTCTTGTTGTTGTGATCTTCGTAGCCATGCTGGCGATTGGTGGTATTATGGGTAAATCCCTGCGTCTAGGGATTGCAGGTATTCAAGAAAAACGAGATATCAGTGCAGAAAAAAATAAACTGCGTATGTTCAGTATTATTTTGGCTGTATTGCTGCTTGTGATGCTTGGAATCATGGTCTACCCTTGGTAGAAACCAGGTAAGGATACATATCGATATAGAGTATTCATCAACCTATATATCTTGAAATAAGGCAGAATCATACGCAAGTATTTGCGGAAGGTTCTGTCTTTTTTGCGTTTTCTTCAGAAAAGGGTTGAGTTTTCTTTTCATAGAGTGGGCAAGAAAGTTTCATTAATCAGAGGACGGGTAAAATCATAACGAAGAGGATGACTAATAGTCTACTGATAGGAAGTAAAGATTTACGTATAAGGACAGTAAGATTAGCCATCCTATAACTTGTTTATGAAAATACGTGATTAAACATTCTAGAAAAGGAAGGGAGAACAAGATAATGTCAGAGAACCAAAATAAAATTTTTCCTCCACAGCAACAAAGCAAACAGCCAGGGATTGAATCAGAAATGACCCCAAGACCGAAGTACAAGGGAGAATCCTATAAAGCAGCAGGGAAATTGAAAGGAAAGAATGCTCTGATTACGGGCGGTGACAGTGGAATTGGACGTGCTGTAGCCGTTGCGTACGCAAAAGAAGGTGCAAACGTATCGATCGTCTACTTAGATGAACATAGCGATGCGGAGGAGACAAAGAAATGCGTAGAGCAAGAGGGAGTGAAGTGTCTTCTGATCCCAGGTGATATTCGGGATTCCGCATTCTGCAGCGAAGCGATTAAACAAACGGTAGAGGAATTAGGCGGACTAGATATTCTAGTGAACAACGCAGCAGAACAGCATCCACAGCAGAACTTTGAAGATATTACCGATGAACAGCTGGAAAAAACGTTCCGTACGAACATATTCAGTATGTTCTATATGACAAGAGCAGCAATGCCTCATTTAACAAGCGGCAGTGCAGTCATTAATACGACTTCCATCACGGCTTACCGTGGCAGTGAAAATCTAATCGATTACTCTGCTACGAAAGGCGCCATTACTGCTTTCACACGTTCCTTGTCCATGCATGTGGCCGATAAAGGAATCAGAGTAAATGCGGTAGCACCGGGTCCAATCTGGACTCCGCTCATTCCTTCTACTTTTGATGAAAAGAAAGTAAGTGAATTCGGAGCTACGCAGCCAATGAAACGTCCAGGTGAACCGGAAGAACTCGCGCCAGCTTATGTATATCTCGCATCCAGTGATTCTTCTTACGTAAGCGGACAAGTAATCCATGTAAACGGTGGAGAAGTAGTGAACGGTTAATAACAACAGCTATAACTTAACTAATTAGGTCTTGTACGGTCTTACATCCGTATGAGACCTTTTTACATTAATTTGATAAAATTTACATAACGATCGAAGTACGCTGTTTAATGTATGGTATGATCAATTTGATAGAATTAGGGAAAGGAATCGGATATGATATGGGATCTTGGTCACTTCGATTTGCAGCCTGGTTTGAGAAATATATGTTTGCTATTATTCCATTGACCCTAATTGTAGGGATTATGTTTTCTGAACTCTTTTTACCATTTGTATCCTGGGTTCCCTACTTGTTTGGCTTTGTCACGTTTGTCATGGCTTTGGGATGTGGTCTTACTCATTTGAAAAATGTAGTATACAAACCGATGCCTGTATTTATTACACTGCTTCTAGCTCATGTGCTCACCCCTCTTATAGCTTTTGCGCTTGGAGCCGCTCTGTTTGGCCCGGGTTCTGACTATACGGTGGGATTGGTCTTATTCTCAATTATTCCTTTAGGCGTTTCTTCGGTATTATGGGTCGGCATGTCTTATGGAAGTGTGCCCTTAATGCTTGCCATGGTAGTTGTAGATTCAGCACTTAGTCCGCTTACGGTACCTGGGCTCATTGAACTTTTTTTTGGAGCTGCTATCAAATTTGACACCGTATCCCTTGTGAAGGATCTCTTGTTAATTATCGTGGTTCCTACTGTACTTGGCGTTGCCATCTACGAAATTTCAAAAGGAAAATTCAAAGCATGGTCTGCTCCCGTTACATTGCCTATTTCAAAAATATTCTTCGCTGCAGTCGTACTCCTCAATGCGGCAGCCATCGCTCCTCATATAAGAACATTGGAAACAAGTGTTATTCTCGTATCTATTGCCGTCATATTGTTAGTTGCGCTATGCTATGGTATTGGATTTGCAGGCTCTTATCTAATGAGAAATGTTTCCCGGGAAATAAGGGTGACGATGTCTTATGCAGCTGGAATGCGTAATATATCACTCGGGCTTGTTCTTGCGATGGGATATTTTTCGCCGCAAGCAGCGATTCCTGTTGTGCTTGGAATTATGGTTCAGCAGCCGCTTGCAACACTGCATCATGCGCTATTGCAACGTTTTGTTCCCGTTCAAAAAGAAGAAATGTAAAATACAATGTTTAGAATAACTATATAAAGGATGAGTAAATAACGCATATGAAGACTTTTCGTTTTCGGCTTACCGCCATTATGATGACGCTGATCTTTATTTCTGTCTTAGCGGCAGGTGTGGCTCTGGGTCAAGTATTCAAAGAAGTACATATTAATGCCCTTGAAGAGAATATGGTGCGTGAGATTAAACTGTTGCAAACCCATTTTCCTTTTATGAAGACGCAAGGGGATCGTGAAACGGTAATCAAATACTATACAGAAAAAGCCACAGAACTTGAGGAACTCACCGATTCTAGAACGACGTTCATTCTTAGAGATGGTACGGTCATTGGTGATTCGGAGCATAATGCATCAAAAATGGATAATCATTTAAACCGTGAGGAAATTACATCCATCACGGAAGGGACTACTCCATACGGACATTCGATTCGAACGAGTGAAACACTTGGCGATAAGATGTTATATATCGCGCTTCCTGTAACTTCATCAGATGGGAACTTTGATGGGTATATCAGGCTTTCTATGAGCTTGAAAGCAGTGGAGGAAGGTCTAGGCCGAGGCTGGTTTCTTATGTTTATCACTCTTATTATTTTGTTTGTACTAGTGGCATTTGTTTGCTATCGGGTGGGGAAAAGTCTTACAAGTCCTATTGAACATATTACGAAGGTAGCGAATCAAATATCGAAACTGGATTATGATGCAAGAGTTAAATTTAATCGTGATGATGAAATCGGCCAACTGGGGAAAGCGATTAACGGTATGGCTGACAGCCTGCAGACTCAGCTGAAAATGATCCGTGACAGCGAAGATTTGGTTCAGAGTGTAATGAGCAATATGACAGGTGGTATTATTATGATTGATGCCACGCAAAATATAGCTGTGCTCAATAAAGAAAGTGAGCGTATGCTTGGTATTGAACAGCATCGTGTGATGGGCAGACCCTATCATGAACTGAAAAAAAGACATTATGAGTTAACGAAACTCATTGAATCTTCTATAGATCATAGAGATCGTATCCATGAAGAGGTGCGTTTATATACACCTGAAGAATTAATTGTTGGTTTAGACGGTGTTCCGATGTTCGAGAACGATGGAAGTTATCGAGGGATGCTATTTTTACTTCAAGATATCACAGCCATTCGGCGTCTCGAAAATATACGGAGTGAATTTGTAGCCAATGTATCCCATGAATTGAAGACACCAGTAGCAGCCGTGAAAGGTTTTGCAGAGACACTTCTAAGCGGTGCGGTAAAGGATGAGGAAACCGTACGATCCTTTTTGCAAATTATATATGATGAAGGGGACCGTTTAAACCGCCTCATTGGTGACATATTAGAATTATCGAAAATCGAATCGAAAAGATCTAACCTGGATTGCTCTCCGGTTCATCTTCATTCGTTCTTTGATATGGTGATCGGAACGCTAAGCAATGAAGCAGAGAAAAAACAGATCCGTCTTCTTGTAGATGTGCCTAATGAATTATTTATGGAAGCGGATGAGGATAAGCTGAAACAGATCTTTTTGAATCTAATCAGTAATGGGATTAACTATACTCTTGAAGGTGGACAAGTGAAAATTCAGGCATCCATTGACAAGAATGAAGGAGAAGAGAAGATCGTTTTCCAAATTAGTGATACGGGGATCGGTATACCAAAAGCCGACTTACCTAGAGTGTTTGAACGGTTTTACCGGGTAGATAAAGGGAGATCGCGTAATTCAGGCGGTACAGGACTAGGACTATCCATTGTGAAACATTTGGTTGAACTGCATCACGGAACGTTAATGGTGGAGAGCGAGCTTGGTACGGGAACGACCTTTACCGTCGTCTTACCGCTTCTTCAGGAACATGCGGATGAGGAATAGATGATCAGATAGATATCAGATCAGTTAGACTCGCATATTTTACACCACGATAACAATGTGATGATATTATGGACTGAATGAACATGAAAAGAAAGCAGGGGATACCATGGCACAACGATTATTAGTTATTGAAGATGAGCCTACACTAGCAAGATTACTCTCCTACAACTTGACCCAAGAAGGTCATGATGTAACAGTAGAGGATCACGGTACATCCGGTTACGAACGAGCTTCTTCTCAGGAGTTTGATCTGATCCTGCTCGATATTATGCTTCCTGGGATGAATGGACTTGAGGTTCTAAGTAAACTTAGAAGTACGGGGGTAAAGACCCCTATTATTATTCTCACTGCTAAAAATGGGGAAAATGAAGTCGTTCAGGGACTCAAACTGGGTGCAGATGATTATATAACCAAACCATTTGGGGTATCGGAACTGCTGGCTAGGGTGGATGCCGTACTGCGCAGGGTATCGGGAATTGAGGAACAGCCCGTACCTGATGAAGAGGATGGATCAAGAATTGTCTTAGGAGAACTTGAGATTTATCCGAAGAAGTATGAAGTGACGCTGAGCGGACAACCTATACAGCTTCGACCGAAAGAGTTTGAAGTGCTTTTATATTTAGCTAAAAAGCCTGGTGTTGTATTAACTAGGGATGATTTAATGAATGCGGTATGGGGATTTGACTATATTGGAGGTCAGCGAACCGTAGATGTTCATGTAAGTTCTCTGCGAAAAAAGCTGGAGCTGGATCCCGAAACGGTTCATATTGACTCCATACGAGGTGTGGGATACAAGCTTGTAGCGGGGAAACGAAAGACGGTTTCACAGCTTCGATGAAAGTCTGCTTTTTCTAAGGCTGAATAGATGCGGATGAGCGGGCTTTCCTGATTTACATTTTACATAGCGTTAACAATCATTTATATAGCCTTTACAATAGGGCGTTACAATGATGTAGAGCTTTTATTTTGTGAGGTCTGTTAGTCCGTATGAGAAGATGATCCTCACTATGCAGTAAAGGAGATAAACCAGGGATGAACAGCACGATGATAAATATTAAAAACCTGAATCTATATTATGAATCTTTTCATGCGCTGAAAAATGTAAATCTAGAGATTCCCAAAAATACAGTGACCGCTTTTATCGGGCCTTCCGGCTGCGGTAAATCTACACTTCTTCGTACACTTAATCGTATGAATGACATGATTACGGGGACACGAATTGAAGGAAAAGTAGAGATTGATGGACAAGATATTTATGGTGAGAACCTTCCAATAGAGACCCTGCGCAAACGGGTAGGTATGGTGTTTCAACAACCCAATCCTTTTCCTAAAACAATCTATGATAACATCGCTTATGGTCCGCGCCTTCACGGCACAACGGATAAAAAGGTACTTGATGAGATTGTTGAACAAAGTTTACGCCGATCCGCGCTGTGGGATGAAGTGAAAGATTACTTGAAACGCTCGGCAATGAGTCTGTCTGGAGGACAACAACAGCGTTTATGTATTGCCCGTGCTTTGGCAGTTCAGCCTGAGGTGCTGCTTATGGACGAAGCAACATCAGCTCTCGATCCGATCTCTACCCTAAAAATCGAGGAACTAGTACAAGAGTTAAGAGACCATTACACAATTGTTATGGTTACACATAATATGCATCAAGCTGCTCGCGTATCTGGAAAAACGGTCTTTTTCCTGAATGGGGAAGTGATCGAAGCGGCAGAAACGAACGAAATTTTCTCTAATCCACAAGACCCTAGAACAGAAGACTATGTATCTGGGCGTTTTGGTTAACGGATTGTACGTATTTAATAGCTACACTTCATTTACATGAGGAGGAACAGCAAGGATGATTCGTAGAAAGGGATTTGACCGGGAATTAAATCAGCTTCGAGATGTATTGCTTAAAATGGCGGAACACGTAAATACAGCTTTGGTAGATGCCATTAGCAGCTTAAAGTCAGGTGATCTCAAACTTGCGCAGAAGGTCGTATCGGAAGATATCCAGCTGAATGCAATGGAAGAAGAGATTATGGAACTTGGAACGAAACTGATTATTACACAACAGCCTGTCGCTAAAGATCTAAGAAGAATTATCGTAGCTTTCAAAATCTCAAGTGACCTGGAACGAATGGGTGATCTGGCACTGGATGTAGCCAAAGTGACACTGCGTATGGAAGGTCAGAAACTAATCAAGCCTCTTGTCGATATCCCGCGGATGGGGGAGATTGTAAAGCTTATGATCGATGATTCCATAACTTCTTATCTGGATGAAAATGCAGATTTGGCTTACAAAATGGCAAAAACAGATGATGAAGTGGATGAACTGTACAGCCATATGATGACAGACTTATATGCGCTCATGGTGGATCATCCGCAAGATGCTTCCCAGGCGATGCTTCTTATGATGGTGGGCCGTTATATCGAGCGAATTGGTGACCATGCAACCAATATTGGTGAAAGTGCTGTATATTTAGTTACAGGTAAACGTCCTGACCTGAATCAATAAAGAGGACGAAATGCATAGAAATCCTTAGTAATGTATAGGTTTTTAGTCTCTTCCAAATGGCAGAATTATTCACGAATTTCTATTTTTTTAGAAATTTTCGGATAATTCTGTTTCTTTTTGTGCAGTAGTGGGTAATTATACTCTGTCAGTTAAGCAACTCACCTAGCAAATTTCGTAAAGATAGTGAAATGAGCCGCTGTTGACATCGGCTTTTTTTGCTATATGCTGGGAGTTTTTTAGGCGCAGTGACGAAATATGACAGGGGGAAACGATTCATGATTGAATTTAAAGGTGTTAAGAAAGTGTATGATGATGGTTTTGAAGCATTGAAAGGCATTGATCTTACGATCAAAGAAGGTGAAATTACGGTGTTCATTGGTCCTTCTGGTTGTGGTAAAACAACCACGATGCGAATGATCAATCGTTTGAATGTTCCATCCCATGGTCAAATATTGATTAACGGGAAAGATATATCGAAAATGGATGCAGTTGACCTCAGAAGAAGCATTGGTTATGTCATTCAAAGTGTGGGTCTATTCCCCAATATGACAATCGCTAAAAATGTAGGTGTCGTACCTCGTTTGCTGAAATGGGATAAAACAAAAATCGATGCACGTGTAGATGAACTCCTTAATCAAGTCAGACTTGCACCAGAGACATTCGGGAATCGTTATCCTTCTGAACTCAGTGGCGGACAACAACAGCGGATTGGTGTCATTCGTGCGCTGGCAGCAGATCCCGATATTATTTTGCTGGATGAACCTTTTAGTGCACTTGACCCGATTAGCAGAGAAGAACTGCAAGATGAGTTAATTCGTCTTCAAACAGAAGTGAAAAAAACCATCGTTTTCGTTACGCATGATATGGATGAAGCGATCAAACTCGCCGATACCATTGTCCTGATGAAAGGTGGACAAATAGAACAAGTAGGAACTCCAGATCAGATCTTACGTCACCCGGCAAGTGAATTCGTGGAAAGCTTTATCGGTAAAGATCGCTTGCTGTCAGACGACCTCACAGAATTCCCGAATGTCGAAGAAGTGATGATTAACAATCCAGCTACAGCGTTCCCATCCAGAGGGATTGCAGAAGCAATTACCATTCTACAAAGACGTAAAGTAGACTCATTGCTGGTGGTTGATAAAAATAAACGTTTGCTTGGTAACGTGACGATCTATCAGTTAATCAAACATTATCGTGAAGAAGATAAGAAAATAGTCGATGTGATGAACCCTATAGAGCACGTACTTTATAGAGGAGATTCGGTGACCACCGCGCTTACGATCCTGAATGAGAATCAGCTTTCTAATTTGCCTGTCGTGGATGAAAATGGACTCTTCCTTGGTCTCATCACAAGAGGTAGTGTGGTAAGACTGCTTGCAGACGTCTATACTCCAGAACCAGAGGAGGCAGAAGTGAATGCAGGTATTTGAATCGATAAAAAGTTTCTTTGTTTTCATAGGTGAACGTTACCCAGATATTCTTAGTGCAGCAGGTCAGCATGCTTTAATTGCAGCGATTGCTACCATTTTAGGCATTGTCGTTGCGATACCCGTAGCGATCATGATCTCAAGTTCAGAGATAAAATGGGTAAATTCCCTGGTATTCAGTGTGGCGAATCTATTTCAAACCATTCCAAGCTTAGCGCTTCTTGCTCTCATGATTCCTTTATTCGGTATCGGAATGACACCGGCCATTGTTGCCTTATTTTTATATTCTTTGTTGCCGCTTTTACGAAATACATATGCTGGACTACAGGCAGTTGACCCTGCACTGAGAGATGCATCAAAGGGAATGGGCTACAGCAGACTTCAAAGTTTATTTCAGATCGAGCTGCCTTTGGCGGTTCCGTACATTATGTCAGGTATTAGAATAACGACAGTCTATATCATTAGTTGGACTACTCTCGCTGGACTTATTGGAGCTGGTGGACTCGGACAGTTAATTATGTCGGGACTTGGGGTAAACAAGACCGAACTTATTGTAGCAGGCGCACTTTCAGCTATTCTTTTTGCACTGCTTGCTGACTTGTTACTAGGAGCACTAGAGAAAGCAATTAGACCAAACCAAAATAGTGCAAAGGCGTAGGTTTCCTAATTGTCTGAAGAAATCATATGAGATATAAAGATCAAAGTCTCATAAGCTACTAAGGAAAGAGGGAGATCGTACAAATGAGAATTACAAAACAAAAATCGTGGAAAGTCACGCGCACATTGGTTCTATTTATGCTCATTCTGTCTATTTTTTCAGTAAGCTTGCCTAGTAAGGCAGAAGCTGCTGACCGGGTGAGAATAGGTACACAAACCTTTACAGAGACCAAAGTGCTTGCTGAGATATATAAGGCATTAATTGAAGATCGTACAGATTTAAGTGTTGATGTAACGACAGATCTAGCTTCTTCCAGTCTGCTGCTAAGGTCACTTAGCAAAGGCGAAATGGATATGGGAAGTTTATATTCGGGAGAAATTTTTAACGGTTATTTTGAAGTTGAGGATACAAGGGATCGAGATGAAGTACTCCGTCAGGCTCAGGAAGGTTTTGATAAGCTATGGAATCTGAAATGGTATGATTCGCTTGGCTTCGAGAATACGTATACATTGGCGGTAAAACAAGAAGTTGCAGATAAGTACGGTCTTAGCAAAATGTCTGATTTAAAAGAACATGCAGGAGATATGAGAATTGGAGTGGATACGACTTGGCTTGAACGTCCGACGGATGGATATCCGGCATTCACAAAAGAGTACGGGTTTACTTTTGCTCAGACTTCTCCTATGGAAATTTCACTCGTATACTCCGCAGTTGCTGATAACATTGTAGATGTTGTTCTAGCATATACGACAGATCCAGGACTTAAAGAATTTAACCTTGTGACCCTTGAGGATGATAAACAATTCTTCCCTCCATTTGATGCTTCAACGGTTGTTCGTAAAGAGCTGATTGAAGAGCATCCTGAACTGGATGAAGTGCTTTCTTCACTTGTGGGAACGATTGATGCAGATACGATGACAGAGCTTAGTTATCAAGTAGATGTAGAAAAAATGGAACCGCGGACCGTCGCGATGAAGTATTTGGTCGATCTTGGATTACTTGACGAATCAAAGCTTCCTGCATCAGCGATGCATCCAGATGCGAATTCATTCATGAAATTTTATTATTACGTTACGGAAAATGCATCTTACTTATTACATTTAACATGGGTACATATTTTAATGGTGCTTTGCGGGTTGGGACTTGCTTTAGTTATAGGGATTCCGCTTGGTATTCTTAGTGCTCGTTATGAAAAAACAGGCAGAGTCATCATGTTCTTTACGAACATTATTCAAGTACTTCCAAGTATGGCTCTGCTCGTTCTACTCATGGTTATGTTCGGTCTCGGATTCAAAAGTGTCGTTATTGGGTTATTCCTTTACTCTTTAAATCCCGTCGTGCGTAATACGTTTGTAGGCTTGAAGGAAGTTAGTCCTGGACTTCAGGATGCAGGAAAAGGGATGGGCATGAGCCGGTTCCAACTGCTGTGGAAAGTGGAAATGCCTTTATCCATTCCATTCCTTATGGCAGGTTTACGTGTAGCTGCGGTCATTGCAATTGGTGTAGCTGCACTCGCACCGATTATCGGGGGCGATGGACTTGGCCGTGAAATCTATGCAGGTCTTAATCAGCGGCATAATATTAAAATACTAGCAGGTGCCATCCCTGCTGCTTTACTTGCCATTCTGGCTGATATCTTCCTTGGAAGACTGGCAGAACGATTTAAAATAGCAAAACGGTAAAAGGAAACAGTCTGAACTTCGGTTCGGACTGTTTTTCTTCCATTTGGCCGATAATGCAGGAGAGTGACTAGTTATTTTGTTTTGTTTTTTGAAGCAGAGTTCCCATGTGTTATCATATAGGGAGAAGTGAAACAAGAGTAAGAGAGGTGTATCTATGGAAAAGTTTATTTTGATTGATGGAAATAGTATTATTTATCGAGCCTTTTTTGCCATGCCCCCGCTGACGAATTCGAGCGGATTACATACAAACGCGGTGTACGGATTTACGACCATGCTTCTTCGGTTGCTGGAAGAACACAAGCCGACACATATGATGGTGGCTTTTGATGCAGGGAAAGTAACGTTCCGCCATGAAGGTTATGAAGAATATAAGGGTGGACGCCAAAAAACTCCGCCTGAATTATCGGAACAATTCCCTGTACTGAAAGAACTGCTTACCGCATTCGGTATTGCTCAGTTTGAACTATCTGGATATGAAGCAGACGATATCATTGGAACGCTCACCAAACGTGCCGATGAAGCGGGCCGCGAAGTTCTTGTGGTTACGGGTGACAAAGATATGTTACAGCTGGCATCGGAGAACGTAAATATTGCACTTACTCGGAAAGGCGTATCTGAAATTGAAAATTACGGTCCAAAAGAGATTGAAGAACGCTACGGTCTTTCTCCGCTGCAAATAATTGATCTTAAAGGATTGATGGGTGATCCTTCTGATAATATCCCTGGTGTTCCTGGAGTGGGAGAGAAAACAGCACTGAAGTTGCTTCATCAGTTTGGATCAGTTGAAGAGGTGCTGAGCAATACTTCGGAACTCAAAGGGAAAATGAAAGAAAAAATAGAAACGCATGCAGAAGATGCACGGCTCAGTAAACGGCTGGCTACTATTTACCGCGAAGTACCGCTGGAGAAAACTTGGGATGACATGGTATTCGGAGGTATTCAGGAAGAGTCTGCTGCTCCGGCACTTGCGAAGCTGGAATTCAAATCATTGTTAGATCGACTTGCCTTTACTGTTAAACAGGCAGATGCGAATGAGAATACACCGGAAGAAGAAGAGATTGAGACTGTTATTGTAACGGAAGAAAACATAGCAGAATTACTCCCATTACTTCCAGGTATGAAGATTGTCCATGTCGAATCTCGAGGGGACAACCCGCATCACGCGGCTTTAATTGGGATTGTGCTGACAGATCGTGAAAAATATTATTTTATTACCCCAGAGATGCTTTCTACGGAAGCATGTGCAGGGGTAAGAGAGTGGCTTGGGGATGCGGAGTACCCGAAACAAGGATATGATCTGCATAGAGTAGACCTTGTACTGCATGCAAATGGGTTGCCATTTGCAGGGGCTGATTTTGATGTGCATCTTGCAGGTTATCTGCTTGATCCTACAGATTCAAACCAGACGCTATGGGGAGTCGCATCGAAATATGGTCTGGCTCGCCTGCAGTCAGATGACGAAGTGTTCGGTAAAGGGGCTAAATATAAACTTCCCGAAGAGAAAGTGGTATGCGAATATTTATGCCGCAAAGCAGAAACGATCTCCCGTCTGATTCCGCTGCAGCAGAAGGACTTGGAAGAGACAGGAATGCATGAACTTTTCTATGATCTAGAGATGCCTTTGTCACGCATCCTTGCTGACATGGAGAAGCAGGGAATCAAAGCCAATGTAGATGAGCTTAAAGCGCTTGGATCTGAATTTGAACAGACCATAGCTTCTTTAGTTGCGAAAATTTATGAGATTGCGGGAACTGAATTTAATCTGAACTCGCCAAAACAACTAGGCGAAATTCTTTTTGATAAATTGGGATTACCGGTTATTAAAAAAACAAAGACAGGTTACTCAACCGATGCAGAAGTACTAGAGAAACTTGCTCCGTATCATGAAATTGTTCAGCACATTTTAGAGTACCGCTCAATTGCGAAACTGCAATCGACGTATGTAGAAGGATTACTGAAAGAAATTTCGGATAAAACAGGAAAAGTGCATACGTACTATCGACAAACGATTGCTGCCACCGGCAGACTCAGCAGTCAGTTTCCAAACCTGCAGAACATTCCGATTCGTCTCGAAGAAGGACGTAAAATCCGCAAAGTGTTTGTTCCTTCTGAAGAGAATTGGTACATTCTCGCTGCCGATTATTCTCAGATCGAACTTCGTGTGCTTGCTCACATCTCGGATGACGATAATCTAAAAGAAGCTTTTGTACATGATATGGATATTCATACCAAAACAGCAATGGATGTATTTGGAGTGGAGGAATCAGCGGTAGACAGCAATATGCGGAGATCCGCAAAAGCTGTTAACTTCGGAATCGTATATGGAATTAGCGATTACGGTCTGTCTCAGAACTTGAACATTACAAGAAAAGAAGCATCGCAGTTTATTGAGCAGTATTTTGATGTGTTCAAAGGTGTTCGTAAATTTATGGACGATATCGTGAAACAGGCTAAACAAGACGGGTATGTAACGACACTTCTTGGTCGCCGCCGTTATTTACCAGAAATTAATGCAAGCAACTTTAATCTTCGTTCTTTTGCAGAACGTACAGCGATGAATACGCCGATTCAAGGAACTGCTGCTGATATTATCAAGCTGGCTATGGTGCACATGGATGCAGCACTTACGGAGAAAAATCTGAAAAGCCGGATGCTGTTGCAGGTACACGATGAATTGGTATTTGAAGTGCCGGAAGAGGAATTAGAAATAATGAAGGAATTAGTACCTGAAGTGATGGGTAAAGCCTTGGAATTAGCCGTTCCACTGAAAGCAGAAGTCAGCTTCGGAAGAAACTGGTATGAGGCGAAGTAAATCCCGTGTATAAGGGTATAAGATTGCCTCAAAATCCGCTATAATGGAGGATGAGGTGAAGACATCATGCCGGAACTTCCGGAAGTAGAAACAGTCAAAAAAACATTAAATTCGTTAATCGTAGGAAAATATATAGATCGTGTTACCGTTCATTTACCGCGAATCATTCAGCGGCCAGATGATATTGATGCATTTGCTATGGAGCTTGTCGGACATACCATTCAAGGTGTGGAACGCAGAGGTAAATTTTTGAGAATCATCCTGGATGGACTTGTACTTGTCTCTCATCTCCGTATGGAGGGACGTTATGGTTTATATTCGGAAGATGAGCCACTAGAGAAACATACGCATGTTGTATTTCATTTCTCTGATGGAACAGAGCTTCGTTACAAGGATGTAAGACAGTTTGGCACCATGCATCTATTTCCCACGGGGGAAGATCTTACGAACAAACCGCTGATGAAGCTAGGGCTTGAGCCGCTAGACGAATCTTTTACACTAGACGCTTTTCGTAAAGCGATTGGGAAACGATCTACCAAGATCAAGACGGCTCTTCTTAATCAGGAATATGTCGTAGGGATTGGGAATATTTATGTTGATGAGTCGCTATTTAGGGCAGGGATTCATCCAGAACAACCCGCGAATACGCTCACGGACGAGCAGTTTGAACTGCTTCATCAGTCTATCATTGATACACTTCTTGAGGCGGTACAAGCTGGCGGATCTACCATTAAATCTTATGTCAACGGCCAAGGTGAAATGGGCATGTTTCAGCATCAGTTCAAAATATATGGCCGTCAAAATCAGCCTTGTGAACAATGTGGAACAATGATTGTCAAGACTGTGGTAGGTGGACGCGGTACTCATACCTGCCCAAGATGTCAGGTTTTGGCGTAACGAATGGATATAAACAAGCTCCAGGTAAGCGAGCCTTGATGAATAGGCACCCTTTTAACCCGGTTCCCATATACTGCTAGGGCAACGCAGTTTTAGGCATTAGCCTGCTTTCTGCTAAGAAGCAGCTTTGCGGCCTAGTTAGGGGAGGAATGAAGGGTGCCTCATTTATTGACGTTATTTTTGCTTGCTTTTGCGCTTAGTCTGGATGGCTTTGGTATAGGCATTACATACGGACTTCGCAAAATGAAAATTCCTTGGCTATCGATCGCAATTATCTCCATCTGCTCTGGTCTTGTGATTGGAGTTTCGATGCAAATTGGAGTTTTATTATCCGCTTTCGTATCTCCGAGTGTAGCATCATGGATTGGAGCAGGGATTCTCATTGCTATGGGAACCTGGTCACTCATTCAGTCATTTAGGTCCAAATCTGCAGATTCGGAGACGGATCCATGGAAAGAAAAAGCGAACTTATCTTCAGATACTTCGCTTTTATCTCAGGAAACGGGAAAGAATAGTATGGCTGAGGCGGAATCGTCTGAATCGGAATCAAAAACTACCGTTTTTTTATTGGAGATTCAAAAGTTTGGTCTTGTAATTCAAATACTAAAGAAACCTTCTGCTGCAGATATGGACGATTCAGGAAGTATTTCGGGTTATGAAGCGATGTGGCTTGGGATTGCATTATCTTTAGATGCCTTTGGCGCTGGGCTGGGGGCTGCACTGCTTGGTTTACCACCTTTATTAACCTCAGTAATGATCGCTTTTTTCAGCGGTTTGTTTCTCGTCTTTGGTTTAAAGGCAGGTTTTCGTTTTGCAAACTCAAGTTTTGTACAGTCTTTGACAGCCTTGCCTGCCATTATGTTAATTATTATGGGAATATTGAAGCTGATTTAATTTGAGGTGAATACATGAATATTGGATTAACAGGCGGAATTGCGTCAGGTAAAAGCAGTGTTTCCAAGCTTCTTGTAAGCCTTGGAGCGATTTTAATTGATGCAGATCAGATCGCTCGGGAAGTCATGCTTCCCGGGCACCCTGTGCTTGCTGCTGTTACAAAACATTTCGGACAAGTTGTTCTGCTAGAAGATGGATCACTGAACCGTAAGAAGCTCGGTGAGCTAGTTTTTAATCATCCAGATCAGCTTCAAGCATTAAATCAAATTACTCATCCTGCCATTCGTCAGGAGATGAGAGACCGTAAGCATAAATTCGAAGAGCAGTTTCCAGACCGTCTTATTGTTGCTGATATTCCTCTTCTCTATGAGTCAGGACTTGAAGATGGGTATGATCAGATCATGCTGGTATATGTACCAAGAGAAGTTCAATTAGAGCGGTTAATGAAGAGAGATGGATTGAACAAGGATCAGGCAATTCTGCGCCTAAAAGCACAGATGGATATAGAAGAGAAGAAACAAAAGGCAGATATCATTATAGATAACAGCGGAGATTTTGAAGAAACGAAGAAGCAAATTTTGGCCTTCTGGCGTGACACGGGTCTATCATGAGATGGCTTCGTAAAAAAAGAGTACTGCTTGTTATACTTGTTTCCTTTTTATTTCTTCTATTTTTTAATACCAATTGGATGTCTTGGTTTTATCCCATTCATTATAAAGATGAGATTCGGACACAAGCAAAAGCTTATGATGTGGACCCATTTCTCGTAGCCTCCATTATTCGAGTGGAGTCCAATTATAAACTGAGCCGTGAATCGAAAAAGGGAGCCATTGGTTTAATGCAGCTTATGCCGGACACAGCGAACTGGGTGCTGGAGAAAAAACAGAAAAAGAACGTTACGTTGGATGAACTGAAGCATGAACCTGAGGCAAATATAGAAATAGGTACTTGGTATCTTGATTATTTATCCGATCATTTTGATGGTAATCCGATCGCAGCGATCGCAGCTTATAACGCAGGACAAGGGAATGTAGGCAGTTGGATTAAGAAGGGTTTATGGGATGGAAAACTCGATACGATTAATGAGATCCCGGTAGGAGAAACCCGGCATTATGTTCAGCGGGTTATTTATTATTATAATCAGTATAAAGACATTTATAAGGAATTCTGATCTTTTTACTATTTGTACTGCGAAAATACGAATAAATGCTGGACAGGCCAGCCTAATGGCTAACCTGTCCAGCACTTTATAATTACTAATTATTGAAATTGACCAGCGAGTTGTTGTTCACCGATTGTTACAAGACGTTTCGTGATGTAACCCCCGATTGAACCGTTCTCGTAGGAAGTCATGTTACCTTGGTATCCATCTTGTGGGATACTGATACCTAGTTCTTGAGCGATCTCATACTTCATTTGCTCAAGAGCACCAGAAGCGCTAGATACAACTAGTTGGTTTGAGTTTCCGTTGTTACCTTGTGCCATTGCCTTTCACCTCCTTGCGAGTTGGTAAAAGTATTATGTCTCAGAAATGTGATTTTCATTACACTTTTTAAAAGAAAAATAGTTGGAAAGTATATACAATAAAAGGAGTGATGTTCGTGAAATGTCCGTATTGCGCGTACGAAGGTACGAAAGTACTGGATTCTCGGCCCGCTAATGAGAACAAGTCCATTCGCAGACGCCGCGAATGTGAACAATGTAACCGCAGGTTTACCACTTTTGAGACGATCGAGGAGACACCGCTGATTGTTATCAAAAAAGATGGAAGCAGAGAAGAGTTTAGCAGAGAAAAACTGCTTAGAGGATTGATCAGGGCTTGTGAGAAACGTCCTGTATCTGTTGAACAGCTGGATCATATCGCGTCTATCGTAGAGTCTTCTTTACGAAATACAGCAGTTGCTGAAGTAGAGAGCAGAGACATTGGAGAGCTTGTGATGGAACAGCTGTATCCCGTTGATGAAGTTGCTTATGTGCGTTTTGCTTCAGTATATAGGCAGTTTAAAGATATCAATATGTTTATGAAAGAACTAAAAACGTTATTATCCAAAGAACCCTACGAAGAGTAAAGATACCTTTATAATAAAGGAGAATTCACTTTCATGATACATAGTCGAAAAATATGGCTTGAATCGATGTTTCGAATAGCAGATCCTGTATTGGAATCTTTATCGAACCGGAAGTTAAAGGAACTCATGCCTGTGGATTCTCCCTTAGTGGGTAGGGAAACCTATGCTCATCTTGAAGCACTTGGCAGATTGCTTGCGGGAATAGCTCCATGGTTAGAACGTAAGCAGGATGGAGAAGAAGAAGTTTTAAGAGATAAGTATGCAGTGATGGCTAGACAAGCCATTGACGCTGGAACGGATCCGAATTCACCAGATTTTATGAACTTTACAGAAGGCGGTCAGCCGCTGGTAGATGCAGCTTTTTTATCTCATGCGATTGTGAGAGCTCCTCAGGAACTTTACGGACAGCTTGAACCGAGAGTAAAGCAGCAGCTTATTGAGTGCTTAAAGAAGACACGTCGTATCAAAGCCGTCCCCTCGAATTGGCTGTTATTCTCTGCTATGGTTGAGGCAGCCTTGTATATGATGGGAGAAGAGGATTTTGATGTGATGAGAGTCGATTACGCTCTCAAACAGCATGAGCATTGGTATCTAGGGGATGGAACCTACGGAGATGGCCCTCATTTTCATTGGGACTACTATAACAGTTTTGTCATTCAGCCTATGCTTATTGATATCCACCTTACATTCAAAGGGATGTATCCTGATTGGGACTCGGCTTACGAATTCGTATTGTCCCGAGCACGAAGATATGGTGCAGTGCTTGAACGTATGATTTCACCAGAAGGAACATTTCCTCCAGTAGGTCGTTCGCTTGCATATCGTTTTGGCGCTTTTCAGTTATTATCTCAGCTTGCACTGATGGAAACGCTTCCTGAGGAGTTAGATGGTGGAAGTGTACGCTGCGCGCTTACCGCAGTATTGCAGAGAACGCTTGCTGGGGAAGATACATTCGATGAGAACGGATGGCTTCGGATTGGATTTTGTGGCAATCAACCAGATCTAGCAGAAGGTTATATTTCTACAGGAAGTTTATATTTGTGCAGTACCTTATTTCTGCCGCTGGGACTATCAAGTGATCATCCATTTTGGTCGATGCGAGACGCACCGTGGACACAGAAAAGAGCATGGAGCGGGCAGTCCTTTCCGCTGGATCAATCGGTATTCTAACGAATAGTTGGAGGAGTGGTAAAGAAGATGAGTAAGATGCAAATTGCAGAAAAGCTGTGGAATATCTTCCTGTTTGCTTTACTTTTTATCCTTTTTTTTATAGCAGGTAAATATATAATCTTCTCTTATGTTCAGTTGGATTCATTGTTATACCAGAATTTCATTGAAATCGTTTATGTTGTAGTTGCAGTCATGTTATCTCGATTGTTGTCTGTGACTGCATTATCATTTGAGCGAATGAATTCTAGTCATCATTGAGCCCTCTAGAAAGCTGAAAGCGTCACTGAAAAAGGTGCTGCGTACCTAATATAATAATGATTACCCCCATGATTATACTGATGATCCCAGCGAACTTAACATAGGAAAGCCACATATCACTGGGCTCTTTATCGTAACCTATTCTTTTGAATAACCAAGAATCAGGACGCTTGATAGCGAGAATCCCAAGTGCTATTACACAAACACCCATGAGAAAATAAAAATTAAACATCTGATCAGCTCCTTTTAAGTAATGACGCTATAGCATGAAATTAAGTTATATTCTATTTTATTTGTTAATTTGAATTTCAATAAAAATACTTGCGACGATGCGTACTTAAGTGTATAATAAGTAAGTCGGAAAGTTACTGGAGACACAAACTTTGAATTCATATCAACTACATAATTAAGGGGCCTTAGCTCAGCTGGGAGAGCGCATCGCTGGCAGCGATGAGGTCAGGGGTTCGATCCCCCTAGGCTCCATACACGAAAACCCTTGTTATATAAGGGTTTTTTCTTTTTATTAAGGCTTGGAAGGAATATTGGGGACAAAAAACGAGTGGGTTGAAATATTGCGGATATTTATGGATTTATGGGGACATTTTCTTGTATCGGGTTATTTTCATGTAAGAATGAACTAATTTTGTCGCTGATCAAGCTGCAAGTTAGGAAGTACAAAGCGGTACAGATCAAGAGTGATAAACAATACTCTTACGGCTAAATCTCAGAAATTATAACAGAAGATGATCTATAAAGAAGCACGCCTCAATAGGAGAGCGTGTTTTTTTGTTTTTTGTGATCAGGGAACACTTTTGTTTGGAGGGAAGGGGGAAGGAAAGGTGGACTGGAGCGTTTTTATAATCCTAAATCCTAATCTCAGCGTTAGTGTGATTAGTGATATTTGGCTGGGATGGACAGGTAACAAAAGCCTTTCGAACAGAAGCAGTGCTGGAAGCGAAAGCGAAAGTAAATATATCGTGGATGTGTCTTATACAAGCGAGGGATGGATGACAGTAGGCTTTACCCTAAAACTAACACCGAAAGTGCCGAACAAGACTATTGTATATCGAGTGACTTGATTTGCGGTAGTACGAACCATATGGATGCTTGGTTGGAGTCCTAGGTCACTCACACATGGTGTTTCTGTGGTGCATTTGCTGCCTATATGGTCATCCATTTGTAAAGAAACCAAACAGGGAGCTCACCAAAGGAATTAACTTACGAAAGAGGGGAGGGGATTCTTATTGTCAACGCTAACTGAGGTCCAAGCAAAGTCTGCTCCTATCATCAGTCAGATACAAAATGAAGCTGTCCGTCTTGCCACGTTGAAACTTATCGAGCGATGTTATAAACGAGGAGTCGAGATCAGAATAACCCAAGGATTTAGAACGACAGAAGAACAAAATGCACTTTATGCCCAAGGGAGAACTACTCCCGGCCCTATCGTAACGAATGCACGCGGTGGACAGTCTTATCACAACTATAGCTTGGCGATTGATTTTGTCCTGATCAAGGGCGGATACAATATGCAATATGATGGAGATAGTGACGGAATAGCTGATTGGGTAGAAGTGGTTACAGAAGCAAAAGCACTTGGTTTTGCATGGGGTGGAGATTGGAAATCTTTCAAAGACGATCCACACTTTGAGATGAGCTTTGGTTTATCATTAGCTGATCTTAGATCCGGAAAGCGACCGAGCAGCACACAGATTTCAAAGGCCATATCCCAAATAAATGCTTTAGATGATAAGGAGGAGGAGCGTATGTCTGAACAACTGGAAAAGAAATTGGATGAGTTCAAAAAAGCTGCAGAGGCACAATTCACAGCATTGGATGAAAAGTTCAAGTTGCTCGAAAAGAGACACGCTGTGCCCGCTTGGGCAGATAAACTTTTATCTGATATGAAGCAAAAGAACTTAATTACTTCTACTAATGATAAGGGGTATGATTTTTCTACCATTGCTCAGATGATGAAGAATGCGGGGATGCTTGAAAAAACATTTCTTGATCACGTTGCCCAGATCAACAAAGGGGAACACAAAAACGAATCAAAGTAAGAGGAAATGGTATTTAAGCCCGGGGTATTGGTATCCTCGGGCTTTTTAGAGATTTTTGAAAAAAAGGGTGTGGATTTTAATGTTGGATTAGGCAACTTAATGACTTAATCTTAATCTTTCATATAAAAGCCGATTCAATTAAATTAGGGAGTTATGATGATTCTAAAGTAAACGATGCCAGACTGGCATTTCCCATTCCCTTGTATTGGAAATACAAGGCATGATCTCCGTCAGGAATGGTGATTTCGGCTGTATACGTCGTCCATATATTTGTGAAATCGATAGGAATAGATCCGAGTGAAGGACCGTTCCAATCCGTCTTTACTTCAAAACTTCCGCGGGCATAACCGCGAGTCTTGATTTTGACACGTTTTATTCCCTCGCAATGGAAGTACTTGAATCCGGCAACAGCAGAATCCTGCATGTTGGCGATATAACCGACTTCTTCATCTCCGTCCTTACCGTCTTGAGTGATCTTTGGGAAACGGCCGTCCATCCAAGCACCAAAAGAGCCAGTATACAGTTCATCGATGTTTGTGAACAGATTGCAGGCCAAGTACGCCGGATATTCACCTTGGCCGATAAGTGGACCGCCGTTCGGGCCGCTTGTTGTGATCTCGACTTGCGGTATAGTACCGTCTTCAAGGAAGGAAATCGGTTCGAAACAGCCTTGGCGGCTAAAACTTGTCCCATTCGTGTGCCGGTGGTAGAATATGTACCATTGTTCATTTACTTCTACCATACCGCCATGATTGTTGCCTCCATAATACATAGGCTTATCTGCTGGCTTGTAGGTGTCCATATGCAGGTCATTGTTGCTAACGATAACGCCGCGATACATAAAATCTTTGGTCGGATGGTGACTAGTCGCATAGCACAATTCATGCATGACAACCGAGGAATAAACTACATAGTACATATCGCCTCGCTTCCTGATGGAAGGTGCTTCAAAAAATTCATGCCCTTCAAAGCCAGTACCTTTGCTAAAGGGCTCACTTGGCACAATGATGACGGGTTCTTCCTTAATCGTTAGCATATC
This sequence comes from Paenibacillus polygoni, assembly GCF_030263935.1. Lineage (NCBI taxonomy): Bacteria > Bacillati > Bacillota > Bacilli > Caryophanales > Paenibacillaceae > Paenibacillus > Paenibacillus polygoni. The sequence continues at coordinate 1,614,332 of NZ_CP127162.1, forward strand.
CGGTCCGATCACGGTGGCCATTGCACCTTTGCGCGTCCGATCGCCTACTGCGCAAAACCCGGTATATAGATAAACTTGATCTCCTTCCCATAAGACAGCTGGGTCAAATTGCGGCTGGTCACCCTCACGTTCGCCTAAACGTGTCCCATCTTCGTATTGTACGTATCCGTAGAACTCGTATTTGCCTGCAGGTGTATCGCAGACTGCGACGGAGACGACAGACACTTTATCTAGGACATAGTATAAATAATATCGTCCGTCTGGACCAAGGGTGACATCAGGTGCGTAGAGACACATATGTCCGTCTTGATTTAGCGGATCGTCCGTTTTTTCGTATATGACACCTTCATACCTCCAATCCGTCAAATGATCAGCGGGTGCAGACCAACAAACATAATCGTTTAGACAGAAGGCGTGCCCGTTAAAGCGGTCATGCGAACCGTATACATAGACTCTATCCTGAAATAAATGAGGTTCTCCATCAGGGACATATTCCCATGAAGGTAAATAAGGATTTACCCCTTGCTTTATCATAAGTGTTCCGCTCCTCTAGACATGCTAATATTTGAAGTTGAATTTAAAGATAAGGGTATGATTGACCAGGGTATGATCGGCGAATCAATCTAATCTATGTAACTATTCTTGATTATTTGTTACAGCTCAGGATAATGAATCCTGAGCTGTTATTAGAATCGTGGATGAAATCGTAGGAAATCGACAACGATTGTCTAATTACTAAATAGGTCTGGCAAAATATTATAAATATATTGGTTCTGCCAGTTCCAAGCATGTGTGCCGCTATCGGCTGCCATGAAGTAAAAATTCCCTTTCTTTGTATCCGATGAATAGATGAAGACATCCGTTAATTTTTTCATCGCATCAATTTGAGGCTTTAAGTTCGGATATGCGATATCAAGCTTACCGGTGGCACTGAAGATGTAGTAGTCCTGCAGCTTATATCCGGATTTTTTTGCCACATTGGCAAGGTACTCTGCAGTTTTCTCCGGTTGAAGACCGCCTCCGCGCTGTTCAATGACCCAGCTGTCACCACTTAACGGTATATAATATTTGAAATAGTCTAGGGCATGGATGAAGGTATACCATGTCGTGACGGACCCCATAGAGAAACCGCCGAACGCTCGGTGCTCCCGAGAATTTTTCAAATCTTCTAAACTCCCTGATTTGGCATAGGTGTTGTACTTTTTCTCCACTAAAGGAACAATGGTGTCGATTAGCTCCTCATGGAATAGCGCAACATCATTCTTACCGCCATTAAAGGTAGGCGTCACCACGATAAGAGGTTCAATATCTCCTAAGGCAATCATATTATCTAAAATTTTCTTCAATTCTTTGCTCTGCCCAGGACCGCCGAAGAGGAGATCTTCGTTCTCTCCGCCGCCATGCATCATGTAGAGAACATTGTATTTCTTATCTGTAGCGGAAGCATCATAACCATAAGGAAGATAAACGTTTAATTTTTTATCGTCCATACCGTCCTTTACATTCGGTGTTTTGTAGTGGATGCTTTCAATTTTTCCTGACTTGGTGTTTTCGGCTCGATAAGCATTTGGAAGCGGCTTGAAGTATTTTTCATTCGCGGCTTCTTCCGTCATCTCAAGCTTGCTGATTGCACTTGTAATTGCAGCATACTGACTGTCAATTTGTTCTTGGGTAATCTTTTGACCAATGAGAACGCTTTCAGTCACTACGTTAGTAAGAGCATCGGTTACCAAATTCGCATTCTTATAAAGCTTGAAATCAAGCTGTAGTGCATTTTTAACTAAGCTAAACAGATCATATGGATTTAATCCGCTGACATCTTTTTTTGCCTTTCCAGTAAGGAGAATTTCCCCGAATTTCGATGGATCATTCCAGGCAGTTTCTGTTGCGTCAAACAAATTTAAGGAACCTATACGCTCCGTTCCTACCGCATCGTTAATTTGTAATTCAATGCCAAGCACTTTTCCGTTTTCTGGTTTTGTCTTCAGCGCAATTCTTGTTTCAATTACATAACCGTCCTTCACTTTTTTCGCTGCTGTATAGTACAGGTTTGGATCTCCGTTATCCACGGATAATGCATTCTCATAATTGACGCGGATATGCAAATCTTCTGCGCCATAGTCTGTCGTTTTGTCATTGTTCTCGTCCAGAAATACTTCCACCGAATCTTGCATGTGAGGGGTTCCAGATTGAACAGACAGATTCTTATCTTTGACTTCTGCTAGAATGTATAACGCGCGGTCATCCCATAATGCTTTAAATGTAGCGGAAGTATCTATGTTAGCGGATACATGTTTAGGTGATACAGAATGTGCTTTATTCCAGATCGGATCAATTTTTCCGTCAATGACGGGGGAACCGAATTGAGCCACCATTCTTCCTTTAGAATCCAAACCATTCGTACCCACAGATATTTTGCCAGGATCTGTTTTCACGGGAGCCTCCTTATTTACGGATTTTGTTACGAGAACGTCATTTTGTGTAAATGCAGGTTCTGCCTTAACTGCAGCTGCAGAGATATCAGGTAATGAGCCGAGTGATAACATAAATACCAAGGATCCAACAGTCAACATTTTCGTAATGGGATGAAGCAGTAGCCCTATACCATTCTTCAAAAGTTCTCCTCCTTTTCAATGTAATCATTAGACTGGCTTCTGACTTTTTATCTTTCCTATAGTACTCACATCCTTTTGCTTTATATTTAATGTTCGTTTCTGAGAGAATTTAACGTTAATTATAGAAAATGTCAATATCATCTTAGCATGATGTTTGTTATATGTGGAGTGAGAAAAGTTGTAATAAAACTAAAATAAGTTCGATTTAATTCCTCCTAAAATAGAATACAAATTGTATAAAAATAAGAAATAAAACAGTAAATAAAAAAATGTCGAAAAAGAGAAAAAAATGTCTTTTTTTATGAAGAAAATACCATTACAATAAGATGGCAATGTGACAATGATCATTATTTAGTAGGACAGCAATTTTGGATTACATAAGAGCGGCCATGTCACAATTTTATATTATGGAGGAAGAGCCGCAGATGGGTGTTATGGAAATTACCGGACAGTCTTTGTATTCCGGTGTGCAGCGAGGCAAAAAAGAAGAATGGATTTATTTAACGGCTGCAGATTTAATTTTGAACCAGGATTATTTTTCCGATGTAACAGCTCACTACTTAATTCAGGCGGATACGATTCATTTTGCCGGATCATTGACTTTACCCGGGCGTAATCTAACCTTGAATGCTAGAGTGATCTCTTCGGATGGAGAGGTTTCGATCAGTACATCAGGAACCCCTGTCCCTATAGAGAAGGACTTTGTTAGGCAGCCTAAGGCTAATTCAGGAGATATGGCTGTCAGAAGCGGAGACAACGGTGGCAATGGCGATGATGGTTTTGCTGGAGGAGACGGGATGTCCGGCGGTCATATCGTACTTGTAGCAGAACGTTTCGACTTGCAAGGTCAATTAAAGCTTTCGGCAAGTGGCAGCAACGGGGGACGTGGACAAGACGGAGGAGACGGTATGAACGGCCGTGATGGAGAGAATGGAAGAGACGCGGAAACCCATTGGTTTTCATCAGATGACTCCTCGGAACCCGGTAAAGATGGAGGTAATGGAGGCAAAGCCGGTAATGCTGGGCGCTCAGGAAATGGAGGAAATGCTGGGCATATTTTTGTCGGGTATGTATCTGATTGTGCAGAACAAAAAATCACAATGGAAAGTCAACCCGGAGTTGCCGGAGCTCCTACCCATCCAGGAAAATTTGGTACCGGAGCTAGGGGCGGAATAGGAGGTCGTAAATTTAAAGTTGTCACCGGAAGAACAACCGCGGTCAAAATAGTAAGCCAAGAGAGGGAGCCAAGCGGTTCAAACGGCAAAGATGGGGATCCGGGAATTTACGCCGCTAATCCTGTTGACGGTCAGCCCGCTAACACTGGAGTTTTTCAATTACAGTATGGACAATTTTATGGAGTAAAAGTAGACAAAACAGAGATTTACACGGATTTTTCGACGCTCGATTTAGAGTCGGCCTTAAGTGCTTCGCTCGAACGACAGATGTTAACCCTCAATAAAGCAGGACTCGCTTATCTTACAGGCAGTGAGGAAAAACTCGAAGAGGCAGCTATTCTTCTAAATTGGTTGCTTGAAACAACGCCTGATGAGACTTGGTTCGATTCGATTCGAGCTTTAGACTCCTATTCCTCTTTGCAAAAGAGTATGTTGGATACTTCTATTCAGTGGTTCTCTCTACGTAATAAGGCAATTATTTTGCTATCACAGTTGGGACAAGGGCTAGACTACTTTGGACATCCTTGGAACTGGGTACCACTCATGCCGCTGGACAAATATCAGGATCTAGGCAGTAACCTTATTAATGCTGCTCAGCAAGCTGAAACTCTATATCTTGATTATCTAAAGGCCGAAAATGATCAAAGAGGCCGAGTGAAGATACTAAGGGATGCTATGAGTGTTGCGGAGAAACGGATTAATGACTTGGAAGATCAAAGGCAAAAATCGATTGTTGATGGAGAACGATTCGTATCTGAAGCGAGCGAGCTATATGAAAGCATATCATCCAATGAAAAGAATCTACAGAACGTAGCAGAAGAATTTGTAGAAGAGTTAAGATCGAAGCTTGCGATGGATTCCCTTAAGGCTACCTTTGATCTGGTCGTTAACGGAGTTGCGCTGGTAACCAACGTTACACCTGCTCTAACTGCACTAAAAACAGGCGGGGCCATCGCTTCAGCTGTGAGCAACTATTGGAATACCGGAAAAACGATTGTGATTGATGATACTTTCAAAAGCGATAAGACCATAGCAAAAGAGAAAAAAGAAAAAGAAGAGGAACTTTCTAAATCACTGAAGAATGTAAGCACTGTTTTCTCTTCCGGTCTCGGTGTATTAAAGAGTGGTGCCGAACTGGTTGATCTGCTAGGGCAGATCGAAGAGGCGCGTGATTCCTTTGGTTATAGATCATCGATGCTTACAATGTCGCGTGAGCAGTTTGACGATATGCTAAAGCCAGTCTATGGAAAAATGCCTGAGGATAAAGTCGATGGATACCGCAAAGCTTTTAATCAATATCTTAACGTTGTCGAAGACTATCAAAGTAAAACCCAATCCATTAAAGCAAAACATTTAGAGGAAGCAAGACTGTTTGCCGAAATAGAGCAGCGGCGAGCAGACGAAGACCGCATCAAACAGGCGATTGGAGATGATCTGGATGCCAGTCTGCCGTTATTTCATACATATATACTAGATCTTTATAACGGATTGAAGCTAGCTTTAACTGACTTCCTATATCAAGAATATCAGGCTTATCGATATTTGGTTCTTAGCAAGGACCTTTTCCCATCGATTCGGGATAGTCATGTAGCTGAGCTCAGTCGCATCCATGCTGAAATCACAGTGAAATTAAAAGATGCGTTAAATGCTTCAGAAAATCCAGTACAGCCATTCAAAAATGTAACTATTATTTTCAATGAAGAATCCTTCCCAGAACAGTTCGAAGCGTTACGTGAACACAAACCGGCCTTTTTCCCTTTGTCTATAGATAATCAACTCATACGGGAGAAAATTGCAGGTAAAGCGCACATGATGGTTAGTGATTGTCATGTTCAATTGCCTGGAGCCCGGCATTCGGTGGGGAGTATTCATACGGAATATACCCACTATGGTCATTCAACGTTTCTGAATTTATATGGTGAGCGGTTTGATTTTGTTCATAATAAAAGCCATGGTTTCTATGAATATGAAGTAACACCCGAAGAAGAAAATGGAATTACAGGTGTATCTGCTGAAAAAATAATCAACCAATCCGGCGGAGCAGTAGGTGATGGGACTACCCGAATCATGCCAGGTTTACTATCCCTCTGGTCTATTGAGGTACCGCTAGAGGATCGAAGCGGATGCAAGCTGAACGAAGACGTTAATCTAAATGATGTTAAGAAAATCGTAATGACCTTGGCCGGAAAAGCAGAAGCTTATGCTCCTAAGAATCTATCCGGCAAATTGAGTGCTTTTGCTGTGCCAAAACCTATGAATAGTAGTGACATATTCGCTGATAATGAAATGTTCAGCCTGCCAGGAATAGAACCAGATGCTGTAACTGTCGAGGAGAAATTACCTGATTCAATTGTTATAGAACTATAAGCCTCAGAACAGAAAAAGGAGATCTCGGATGAGTGATCAATATGTTGGCGAAATTCGTATGTTTGCAGGCAATTATTCTCCTAAAGGATGGGCTTTTTGCGATGGTGCGATTCTCCCTATTACAGGTAATGAGAGTCTCTACTCAATCATTGGAGTAACGTATGGCGGGGATGGAACAACTAATTTTAAATTGCCTGATTTGAGAGGGAGACTGCCTCTTCATAAAGGAACCAATAGTAAAAGTGGCACCGAATATACAATGGGTCAAACAGGAGGGACGGAGACGGTCGCTTTAACTTTAGCGCAGTTACCAGCGCATACCCACATTGTTAATGCTGAATCTACTGCAGGAATTATAGGCGATCCGAAAAATGCATTTTGGGCAGCTAGCGCGTCAAAACAGTATTCGGCAGATAAGAATCCTACTGGACTTATGAATACAGCATCCGTTTCATCAACCGGTGGAAGCAGCCCGCATAACAATTTGATGCCTTATTTACCCGTTTCCTTTATTATTGCGCTTCAAGGCCTATATCCGTCACAATGATAATTAATAAAGAGTAGGAGATTAAAAAGATGGCAGAACCCTTTATAGGTGAAATTCGCCTATTCGCTTTTGCGTATGGAAACCCTCCACAAGGCTGGGCGGAATGTAACGGACAAATACTTCAAACTTCACAAAATCAAGCTTTGTCTGCTTTATTAGGTGATCGTTTCGGTGGGGAAGCCCCTAAGACGTTTGCGCTTCCCGATCTTCGAGGCCGTGTACCTCTCGGGGCAGTTAATCAAAATACAACAACTCCTTATGGCGGAGAAGAAACACATACATTAACAACAAATGAAATGCCGCAGCATACACACGATGCTTCCGCCGCTTCTGACGGCGTAACTGCTAATTCGAATAATGCTACTTGGGGGACGTCTGCCGACATAACCCCTTATTCAGCTCAGACTGATAAAGTGATGTCCAGTGAAGCTTTAACAATGGTAGGAAATAGTGAGGCTCACTCGAATATGCAGCCCTACCTTGTAGTGAATTATTGTATTGCTACAACGGGTATTTGGCCATCGAGAGGATAATGAGGAGGAAGTCTTATGGACCCGTATGTAGGAGAAATCCGTTTATTTGCAGGCACATATGCACCAGTGGACTGGGCGTTATGTGATGGACAGATTCTGCAAATTCAAGAGAATACATTATTGTTTAGTGTGATTGGAAACCAATTTGGAGGAGATGGAAAGACAACCTTTCAGCTTCCCGATCTTCGCGGAAGAGCGCCTATGCATTCGGGACAAGGCATCGGTTTATCCCCTCGAGCATTTGGAAAAGCAGACGGAGAAGCTCTGGTTACGCTGCTAGAAACGGAAATGCCAAGTCACAGCCATACTCCGCAAACTCAGCCCGCGGGCAGTGCATTAAGCCCTGATGGAGCAGTATGGACTTCAACTTCAAAAATTGGGAAGAAAGCCGCGCCAAAGTATTATTCCAATACGCCTTCCGTACCTATGAATCCGCTCGCGATTGGTATTACAGGTGGATCGCAGCCGCACAATAATATGCAGCCTTATACAGAGCTTAATTTTATTATAGCCTTGCAAGGTGTTTTTCCTGAAAAAACATCCTAAGGATTACGAATTTTGAGCGTTACATCTCAATTTTATTTGAGAAATTTATAGCAAAGGACAGATTTATGTACAAACTTTCTTCTAAAAGTAAGGCCCTCGGGCAAATTTTTCTTGTTTTCGTTTTAATTAGTGGGACATTGTTCTCTGGGCCGCTTACAGCTAATGCTGAAACTAGAAATACTGATATTATAACTACCCAGTTTAGTGGAACCTTGGATACGAACTCTACTTTTGTAAGACCTGAGATGCCAGGTGATGTTTATTTCGATGAGCATGGTCAAGAAGCTAACCCACTTTTGGTGGATTCGACATGGTATTTTCAAGAAGGAAATAACAGCTTGGAATGTGGAAATGAAAATTATACTGTTTGTGGAATATGGTTTGATAATCAGGACTTCACAGGTATAGAATATCCTTTTAAAGTGACGGTGAGAAAGCACGAAGAAATACCATACCAACGAAATTATTTTTATAGAACTATTTCTCCAACTGTTGATGGGGATTACAACTTTGTAGTAACGCCCCCAGGCGCAGAAAATAATGAAGATGCTCTAGATGATACGGTTCTATATCTGTATAAAGATAGCTTTGACGACGAACATCCACTTAATAACTTAATAGTAGGGAATGATGATATTTCAGTAGATAATGAAATTTTGTTGTCACGAATCAACAAAATTCATCTTAAGGCCGGTGTGACCTATTATATGGTTATGACAGGGTTTGAGGAAGGTAATACAGGTAGCGTTTCCTTTGAGGTTACTGGTCCCGGAGGTGTTAGTGTTACTAACCCTGATGTTCCAGCAGTTATTAGCGTTACCGTAACTCCAAGCAGTGCAGAAGTAATACAGGGAGAAAGTAAGCAGCTCACAGCTACTGTAGATGTGGTGGGTGAAGCAGAACAGACAGTGGCCTGGAGCAGCAGTGATGCCTCGAAGGTTGCAGTAAATGATAAGGGAATTGTAACGGTAGCTTCGGGTGCTGATCCGGGGGATTACACAATAACGGCGACTTCAACGGTAGATCCCAACAAAAGTAGCACGTCAACGATAACAGTCACTCCGGCACCTGCAGTTAAAAGTGTAACCGTAACTCCAAGTAATGCGAATGTAGTACAGGGAGGAAGTCAACAGTTGACAGCCAACGTAGGAGTTGTGGGCGGAGCAGCAGAGACGGTGACTTGGGTCAGCAATGATGCCTCTAAAAAGGTTACAGTAGACCAAACCGGAAACGTAACCGTAGCACTGGATGCAGAGCAAAGGGAATATACGATAACGGCAACTTCTACGGAAGATTTAAGTAAATCGAGCACGTCTACGATTAAGGTAACCCGAGCACCTGTTGAATCAGCAGTTACTAGCGTTGAAGTAAGCCCAAGCAGTGCGAATGTAGTTCAGGGGCGAAGTCAACAGCTCTCGACTGCTGTAGAAGTGGTAGGCGGAGCAGCCAAAACAGTGAGTTGGAGTAGCAGCGATGCTACTGGAAAAGTCACGGTAGATGAGAACGGAAACGTGGGGGTAGCTTCAGACGCGGATCCGAGGGAATACACGATAACGGCGACTTCAACAGTAGATCCTAGCAAATTGAGTACATCTAAAATTACAGTCATTCCAGCACCAGCGGTTATCGGTGTAACCGTAACTCCAAGCAGTGTGAATGTAACGCAGGGAGAAAGTAAGCAGCTGACTGCTGACGTCGATGTGGTAGGCGGAGCAGCCAAAACAGTGAGTTGGAGTAGCAGCGATGCTACTGGAAAAGTCACGGTAGATGAGAACGGAAACGTGGGGGTAGCTTCGGACGCAGATCCGAGGGAATACACGATAACGGCGACTTCAACAGTAGATCCTAGCAAATTGAGTACATCTAAAATTACAGTCGTTCCAGCACCAGCGGTTATCGGTATAACCGTAACTCCAAGCAGTGTGAACGTAACGCAGGGAGAAAGTAAGCAGCTGACTGCTGACGTCGATGTGGTAGGCGGAGCAGACCAGACGGTGATCTGGAGTAGCAGCGATGATACTGGAAAAGTCATAGTAGACGAAACTGGAAAAGTGACGGTAGCTATGGATGCTAAGCTAGGGGAATACACAATAACGGCGACTTCTAAAGAGAATAATAGCAAACACGCTTCGTCGGTCATAACAGTAACGGAAGCACTGACATATAACACAGCAGAAATTTCCGATCAAACGATGGCTCCTCTGACCGAAGGATACAGTACTGAGACACAGGAAACAAAGTCCATTACCGTATCAAATACAGGAACGGGAAATTTAACTAACTTAAGAGCCGAATTGACCGCAGGGAATGTTGGCGCATTTGAGATGACTCCAGTCGTTGGGGAAATAGATAGTGGAGAAGAGGACACTTTTACTGTAAGAGCGAAAGATGGTTTAGCAACTGGAACCTATAGGGCAACTGTTAGCTTAACTGCGGATCACATGTCTGCCGTTTCATTTCAGGTTTTCCAAGTCGTAGAACCCCAAAGTGTTACTACCAATCCTTTACCACCAGTAGCGCCGGAACCGACAAAGCCGGAGCCGACAACACCGGAGACGACAACACCAGAACCATCAATACCGGAGCCGACAACACCGGAGCCGACAACACCAGAACCATCAATACCGGAACCAACAAAGCCGGATCCAACAAAGCCGGATCCAACAAAGCCGGAGCCGACAACGCCGGAGCCAGCAACACCGGAACCAACAATACCAACGCCAATAATTGCAGTTCCATCAGTACCTGCGACTCCAGCGCAACCTGAGGATCATGCAGTTGAAGTCCTGGTGAATGGGAAGGTTGAAAAGGCGGGGACATTGGTGAATTCAACGGTGAATAATCATACTGTCTCGGCGGTTGTGGTTGATCCGGTTAAGCTTAATCAAAAATTGACTGCTGAAGGCGATCATGCCATCGTAACCATTCCTGTTACTAGCGGTGCTGACATCGTAATTGGGGAATTGAATGGTCAAATGGTCAAAAATATGGAGCAGAAGCAAGCAGTAGTAAAAATTCAAACGAACAACGCTACTTATACTTTACCTGCACAGCAAATAAATATTGACGCCATTTCTAATCAAATTGGACAGCAAATTGCGCTCTCAGATATCAAGATTCAAATTCAAATCTCGGTGCCAAGATCGGGAATGGGAGAGGTTGTTCAACATGCAGCGGCTGATGGAGGCTTTAGTATTGTCACTCCGCTGCTTGATTTTTCCATTCAAGGTTCTTACGGGAACACGAAAGTCGATATTACCCAGTTTGATGCTTATGTAGAACGAACCGTAACTTTGCCTGAAGGGATTGATCCTAACAAGATCACAACGGGTATTGTCGTTGAACCAGACGGTAGTGTTCGGCATGTACCAACTAAAGTGGTGGAGAAGAATGGAATTTATTCTGCGGTTATTAACAGCTTGACCAATAGCACTTATTCGGTAGTATGGCATCCACTTGAGTTCAAGGATGTTGCTAATCACTGGGCCAAAGCTGCGGTTAACGATATGGGGTCCAGAATGATTGTAGAGGGCACCGGGGAAGGGTTATACAGTCCTAATCAGGAAATTACTCGTGCAGAATTCGCCGCGATTATTGTTCGGGCTTTGGGACTGAAAGCGGAGAACAGTTCATCATCTTTCACAGATGTTAGTGCACCATCTTGGTATGCAGGTTCCATTCAAACCGCTTATAATTATAAGTTGATCAACGGCTTTAAGGATGGTACATTCCGCCCAATAGATAAGATTACTCGTGAACAAGCGATGGTTATTCTGTCTAAAGCTATGACCCTTACGGGCCTAAAAGAGAATTTATCTCAGGAAAATACCAGTGAGATTCTAAGTTTGTTTGCTGATTCTACCAAGGTTTCTACCTGGGCAAAAGAACATACGGCAGCGGCCTTACACGCTGGAATTATTAACGGTAAAAATATGAAAATGCTTGCTCCAAAGGATGATGTAACCCGAGCTGAAATAGCCGTTATCATGCAAAGACTTTTGCAAAAGTCGGGGTTAATCTAAGCATGCAATTGTTTACCCGCTTGGCAAGCCTAGAAGAAAGGCCGTTTCTTTTTCAAGTGTATGCAGATACTCGAAAGTCTGAGGTAAATTCATGGGGATGGAGTGAGGATCAAGTTAAAATGTTTCTGCAAATGCAGTTCGATGCTCAGACACGTGCTTATTCCTCTCATCCCGTCCCGCTGAAAGAAGAAATGATCTTTTATAAAGACGAACCGATCGGCCGGATATTAACCCGGGAGTTGGGTGAGGTCCTAGTGATCGTTGATATTGCCCTTCTTAGCGAATTTCACAACCGGGGATTCGGAACAGAGCTGATTACCTGTTATCAGCAGTATGCGATGGAAAAGGGAATCTCGATCGAACTTCATGTCCTGAGTGCTAATCCTGTGTGCAAGTTGTATAAAAGATTAGGCTTTGTATTAACGGGTGAACATCCGCTTTATTTGACAATGAAGTGGACCCCTTGAAGTAGTTACTACCAGATAAGACATAAAATTTGCCCATATTGCAAGCTGACGTTAGTATTCAAACTGCGTCAGCTTGTTTTTTTGTATGAATGATTACATTGAAGAATATGATTACTTTTCATTTTATTATCTTGTGTTCTGTAACTGTTGAATTATATCTCCAACTTTCTTACTGTAGCTCTGCAATTCCTCAACAGATGCTTTACTATAGTCAGGAGCGGTGTAGACTATTTTCTTAAATAATTCAGTTCTTTCACTATATAATTTCGTATCGTCTTCACCAGCGGTACTAACAAATAATTCGTAATTTTGATAAGCGCTTCTCATGGCGTTAGCATCCTTTACAAGATATTCAGTATCCATGTTTTTGTTAGTATTAATAAAGTTATTTAATTCACTCTGATATTCCTTACATTCCATGATAAAGGCTCGAAAAGATATATCAGTGGAACTCTCAAGCTTATCAACAAGAGCGATATATTTATAGAAAAAAACAAACGACACAATGAGTAGAATAATAGATACTGCTAGTGAAACATAACTTAATTTTGTTTTCATGATGACATTCCTTTACTATTGATAATTAATGAAGTGATCAGCACTAATGAATTTACCCGAATATATTTTGTAAATAAATTAAACCTCACATCAGTCTAAGTATGAACTTACCTGTTTCATTAGCGGTACGTCGGATAGATGATTCCGATATCCCTCTCTGTTTTTAACTTCCCATCGCTGTAGCACTGCATTTCATTTCCTTTAATTCGCAGAGGAATCGATTTCCCTTGATAAAAAATCTCCCCCTTTACCGTACGAACGCTCATACCAATGACCCCTTTTAGGTGTCCACTGCGATCGGTAATTAGGCGAATTCCTGATGGTGCTTGAATATAAAGGACGCCGCCTTGATAAATTGTTACATGCTCTTGTGTGTTCACTAATTCATAATTCAGCCCATTTACAGTCCTGCTATATGCCGTTTCTCCTGCAACTTCCTCGCCATGGTCCATATCGACCGGAAGAAGACCGGTAAACCAGAGTTCATCAGAACCTACGGGCATAATACCGCATAGACGTTCTACATAATCTAGAAGACAGAGGATAGAAGGAGAATATGATTCAGTAAAACCTTCTTCTCCTGTCCATGGACTTAAGGTTTGCCCAAATCGCTTTGCTCTCGAAAGTGCCGATAGGATCGGGTACTGCACCCATGTCAATTCAACATAACGGTGATGATACTCAAAGGCATGAGGGGCACGAATTAGGCTCAGGAAATTAGAAGAACCACCCCAAGTGTTGTATGTAGAAAATGGGTCAAAACGCGGATCATCCATCGCCAGGGAGGTAAACGGGTATTTAGCGAAAAACTTGCTTGTATTCAGCAAATATCTCCGCAGTATTTTATCGAATAGTTCACGATTCCCCACCTCACACGCCATAACTCGAAGCAGCACATCGGACTGGACTTTTACAAGTTCATCATTTCGATCCCGGTCATAGAAGAACATCTCCTCTTCGTCATAACAGTATTGGAATAGACATTCGAGGCTAGTCTCCGCTTTTGCTTTCCAGCCTGCTCCTGATTCACCAAGTTCCTCGGCCATTAGGGATAAATACTTTCGCTGGCAATATATATTCGCGGTTAAATCCGGTGCGAGTAAGGGAAGGATCGGTGAATCGGGATGATAACTTGCAGCATCATTCTTATAAGGAGTATCGGGCACGTGCCAGAAGCGAGGTGAGAGGTCATGCCCGGTGTCAAAAGTACTAAACGCCTCCACACACCCGGTTCCTCGGGTATTGCGGTATTTTGTAATCCATTCATCGTAGCGAGACATAGCTTTATACATTGTCTGTAGAAAGCTTTTGTTCTTGCCGTGCAGCTGATCATGGTTCCATACACTTCTAGCCAGGGGTGTCACCAGCTGAATTTGGCGGAAGGAGGGCCCTTTTTCTGTTAGCTTATAGGGGAGGAGTCCATCTTGTCTTTGTTCAGCAGCAAAAGCAAGATAGGTCCTTTCTGATACTGCTGGAATAAAGCGTGACAACAGCTCAGCGTTAATCGTTCCTGTGCTCTCCAGCCAGCACCCAAGATAGTTGCCTCCTTCCTGCAAAATGAGTTTGTCTCCTCCCATAGGTTTGATACAAGCGAGTAGTTTCTGCAGTGCTGAATAATAGGTGTCCTCCAGATGTCCTGCCGATGTCGCAAATTTCACACCGGACACGTTCCATGACACTAACAACTTCTGGTCTTCTGTTTTCTCCGCAAATACTCGATCCTGAACTGAAATCTGCCGCAATCGATTTAGCATAACTTCGATCATATCTGCTCTCCTTGTACATTCATAATTTATTGATTCATAGGGTTCCATAAATAAATAGAGGGTCTAAGCTAAAGAAACTGTGTAATTTATTTACATTTGAGTAAGTTAACCATACTTGATTGGCGGCTATATTTCAAAGTGTAGTCATGATTTTATTAGAGACTCTATTGTGTTTATTTCAAAGCTAGAAATCACTTGAATGTGTAGAAATGGAAGAAGTGTATAAGAGGTGTTCTAAGGACAAGCAGAGAATAGGATGTAAAAGGGCAACCATATAAGTAGAGAGGGGATAACAAATTTATGCGGAATCATGGAGGAGCGTCATTACCTAATAGAGGGGAAACTGAAAGGTGGAATCCAGGTCATTATTTTGCTCAGCATAGTCAGAATATACAGCCGGAGAGCGCATTTACATCAGAAAAAGAGTGGGGACCATGGAGAAAAACACTTACAGAACGATTAATACCGCTTCTGGGTAAATTCCCGGAGTACCCCGCATCTCTAGCTCCTGTGTTGTTGGAACGAACGGAACGTCCAGACCATATCCGCGAACGGATAGAGATTACTACCTATGAAGGGCTCCGCATGCCCATGTATATTCTGTTCCCCCTTGAGTGTAGGCCCGAATCTCGGCCCGTAGTGCTCGCTTTACATGGACATGGATATGGAAGTCGTGAGATTGTTGGGCTGGAAGCAGATAGTGCGGAGCGAACGGGATTACCCGGATTACACAAGGACTTTGCGCTCGAATGGGTTAGACGTGGATTTATTGTTATTGCTCCTGAGCTGCTTGGCTTTGGAGACCGGAGGCTCACAGAAGACCTCACAGATGATCCGAAAAAAAGTTCCTGTCAGCGTCTTGCCTTGGCTCTGCTGATGGCAGGAGAGACACTTGCTGGTTATCGCGTCTATGAAATGATGCGTGCGCTCGATTACATAGAGCTCAGAGAAGAGGCAGATACGAATCGTATAGGATGTATGGGGATCTCCGGTGGGGGCATGATTGCTTCTTTGGTATCAGCGCTCGATGAACGTATTGGCGCAGCTGTCATTAGTGGATATGCCAATACGTTTGAAGACAGCATTTTATCAAGAAATCATTGTCTCGATAATTACATTCCAGGAATCTTACGAGAGGCAAGGATGGCGGACCTGATCGGTTTAATTGCTCCTAGACCACTGCTAATCGAAGCAGGGAGCGAGGATCAGGTATTTCCTTTAGCGGGGGCTAAACGGGCATACACCATTCTCGAACAAATTTATGAAACAGCCGGGGTAAAGGAGAAGCTCGCAGCCGACTTTTTTACTGGCGGTCATGAAATCAGCGGTCACATTGCCTACGACTGGATGGTAGAACAGTTTGGAATGGAGAACGAGAACGGAGTTTGATGTACGGAACATTATTACCACAGGCATTGAATGTATAAAATGATTGCTATTCACCGGTGGAATCTTGCGGATTTCACTGGTTTTTTGTGTTTTAGTTCATCAAAAAGTATCTGTCAGCAGGAAAAAAGATTTTTTATGTGTCGAACAAAATAGTACCAATTCTCTCTGCAGAAGAACAAGAAGGATATTTATTTCACCTCATTAATGAATCAAATTTAATGGCCTAGACAGCAAATAATAATTAGTTTTCGCAAAATAGAGCATGAAAAGGGGGAGAGTTTGGTTTTTATCTGCGATAGAATTAAAGCGTTATCAAATTGGCAAGGAGGTTGTAGAGGGGGCTGTCAGATTCATAAGTTTTCTTTTTTTGTTATCTGTGTAAGCGGGTTTACAGAAGATCGTTAAGAAGACAGCTTAATTAATGGATGGAGGTCTATGTAATGAGTATAAAAATGAAGCCGTTCTTTTCGGTTATGATTCTGGTATTCATGCTCGTTGTGTCCGCATGTTCTGGGGGGAGTACGAGTTCCGGCGGCGATTCTGGGAAGGGAACAGAGGGACAAAAACCCGAAAGTGAGACGGTGGAACCGAAACCAGAAGAGAATAATGATCCTGTTACGCTGAAGCTCTACATTGGCACAGGAATCAGCGATGAGGAACTTAGCTCGATCATTGTAGATCCGGTCAAGGCAAAATATCCGAATATTACAATTGAGCCCGTTATACCCGACGAAGGAAAAAGGATTGAGGAATTGATTGCAGCAAATGATGTACCAGATATTATTTATACCTGGAACGGAGATCTTGGAAAGTATGCGAACCTGGACTTATTTGAAGATATTACTCCATTAGCAGAGAAACAAGGTATTGATCTGAATGCTTTTCAGCCATCAACCTTAGATACCATTCGTCAATTTTCATCTAACAACGAATTGTATGCGCTACCATTTAATATGAGTTTCAATATTACATTTTTTAATAAAGATATTTTTGATAAGTTTGGCGTGGATTATCCGACGAATGACATGACATGGGATCAAATGATCGAACTCTCTAAAAGCTTGACCCGAAACGAGAATGGTATCCAATATCGTGGGCTTGACTCCGATAACTTGGGCCGAATGACCAGTCAGCTGGCAGCTTCGCATATTGATGGAAAAACAGAAGAGGCATCCGTTGATAATGACAAATGGAAGCGTATTTATGAGACAGCTAAAAAAGTTTGGTCTATTCCGGGTAATGAACCCCCTAAAATGATGACATTTGACGCCCCTACTAACTTTGCGACTGAGAAAAATATAGCTATCCTTCCTTCCGCTTCTTACGTATTAGGTAGATTGGCTGATGTAGATTTTAATTGGGGCGTGGTCTCCTACCCGGTGTATACCGATCTTCCAGATAATCATGGATATACAGAAGCCGGTATTCTTGGATTGACTAAAACAAGCAAGCATAAGGAGCAAGTTGTTCAGGCACTTTCTGTTATTACATCCAAAGAAAATCAGCAGAAGATGGTACGTAACCAGGCGCGGCTTAGCCCGCTAAACGATCCGGAACTAAATAAACAGTTCGGAGCTGATCTTGAGCATCTAAAAGATAAAAATATCGGTGAGATGATTTATGATCCGCTTCAAGCTCCTTATTTCTCCAGCTATGAGAATGATGCCCGCGGCGTTGTGTGGGATGCATTTAAAGAATATTACGCAGGAAAAGACATCAACACGACACTGCGTGAAGCGAATGAAAAAGTAAATGCACTGCTGGCTGAGAAAAAGGCTAAGTAAAGTAGATGCCGCCGATTCCTGGCTTACAGTAAAGGGATCGGCGGTTCCTCTATTTACGAGTTGATAGCCACACCTAAGAGAGGAGGAAGGAAAGATGGCTCAAATTCATTTTCAACAGGTAAGCAAAAGGTACGGAAAAGATAAAGAGGTGGTTGTTGACCAATTCAATTTGGAAATCTGTGATAAAGAATTCATTGTATTTGTTGGTCCTTCCGGCTGCGGTAAATCAACGACGCTGCGAATGATTGCAGGGCTTGAGGATATTTCAGATGGTGAGGTTTACATTGATGATGTACTAGTCAATGACCTGCCTCCAAAGGATCGGGATATCGCAATGGTATTCCAGAATTATGCCTTGTATCCGAACATGTCTGTTTATGAAAATATTGCATTTGGACTCCGGCTACGAAAGCTCCCTAAACATGAAATTGACCAAGCGGTAAAAAGAGCGGCAAGAGTTCTTGAAATCGAACCTTTTCTTGAACGCAAGCCCAAAGAGCTTTCCGGCGGACAGCGACAGCGGGTTGCACTTGGAAGAGCCATTGTTCGTAATCCTAAAGTTTTTCTTATGGATGAACCGCTTTCCAATCTGGACGCAAAGCTTCGGGTCCAGATGCGATCAGAGATTATTCGACTTGTGAAAAAACTGGAGGTCACGACAATTTACGTAACTCATGACCAGACAGAAGCAATGACAATGGGAGACCGGATTGTGGTCATGAAAGATGGAGTCATTCAGCAGGTGGATAAGCCGGAAGAAATTTATAACAAACCGGTAAATACCTTTGTTGCCAGTTTTGTCGGTTCGCCTCCTATTAATTTTATTGAAGGAAAGCTGCAGGAAGCAGAAGACGGCCATCTCTTCTTTCGTACTCGGCGGTTTGATCTCGATATTCCGGGGGATCAGGCGAAGGCACTTAGGGAGCGTGGAATGCTGAATAAGACGGTGACACTCGGGATCCGCCCGGAAAATGTGGGTGTGGGGCCGTTGATGGATGACACCTCCCCGAGCAGTCAGATTCCAGGTTCCATTCAACTGACTGAACTTATGGGAGCGGACCGATATATATACCTAGATATCGGTTTTAAATCATGGCTCATTGCCAGAGTGAATCCGCGAAATCAATTTGCGAGGGATGAACAGCTTCATGTCACGGTGGATATGAGCAAGGCGCTTTATTTTCATAAGGATACCGGTGACCGGCTCATCGATTAAGCATGTACAGAAGGAGAGAGATGAATCATGAATGTTGTTATATTCAAGCTTCGCCGCATGCTCATGCTTCTCATCTGTATTGGCCTAATGTATCCGGTTCAAGCTGCCAGACCGAATCTAAGTTCAGCCGAAGCAAGCCCGGTTACGAGTTTGAAGCCGCTGATAGAGGGGGATTCAGATGAACTTACACAATCAATGGAACCAAGACAAGCTGACATGCGGCGGGAATGGAAAAACAAGGAGATTATTTCTGGGCAAGAGCAGGTTCAGATCACAGCAGAGCATCTGATAAATCATGACACAGAGGCTAGTGTCCAAGCAAAGAGTTATAAGGGAAAGGAGAATGTACTGGTCTGGAATAGCAATACGGATTCTTCTTGGATTGAGTTCCAAACGGATTTACCCGATGAAGGCTTGTATGAACTACATATCACGTATCATGTTATTTCAGATATATCCAAGAACGCACGAATCTCTTATCAGCCAATAGTGCTTGCGATGACCGTTGATGGGACCTATCCATTTATGGAAGCCAGAGCTCTACCATTATTCCGATATTTTGCTGATGAAAAGCAGGTGCGTAAAGACGATCAAGGAGATGAGGTTAGACCAAAACCGAAGCCGATCGAAGAGTGGCAGACGCAAGCTTTGCGTGATTCCGATGGGCGTTATACTGAACCGCTGTTATGGCATTTTAGCAAGGGAACTCACATGATTCGTCTCATAAGTCCAGAATCCCTAGCTATTGAGTCCATAGCACTTGTACCACCAGTACAAACCGAAGCTTACGCGCCCCCGTTGCAGCAAAAAAATGTTTCTACAGAAACGATCATTATTCAGGCAGAACAATTTGACATGAAAAATGATGTAGCAATACCACTTGTCTCCGAACAAGACCCGGCAATGACGCCTAAAGCTAATAATCATATTGTTTTTAATTCAGTTGGCGGAGAAAGGTGGTCTTCAGGTAATCAAGCGTTGACTTGGACCTTTGATGTACCCGAAAGCGGAATTTATAAACTTGCTATGCGCACCTATCAGGGTTTTACTTCCAACAAGGCTGTATTTCGAACCATTTATATTGACGGTAAGGTACCTTTTAACGAGCTCCTTGCTTACCGGTTTCCTTATGCATCTAAGTGGAAGGGCAGTGTTATTTCTAGCGAAGAAGGTGAGCCATACCGCTTTTATTTAGAAAAGGGCACCCATACGATGCAGATGGAAGCAACCTATGCCCCGTTTTCACCTTCCATAGAACGACTACTTGATGTGCTGAGTGTTCTGCGTGAGGTTGACTATGATGTGAAGGCGATGACGGGCAGTAAGATTGATCGCAATCGGACTTGGAATGCAGAGAAAGATTATCCCGACATTATTGAGCGTCTTGAAATCATTCAAAACGAGCTGACTGAGTTAGCTAGCGAAATTACAAAAATCAATGGCAAGCGAGATACCTATATTCAAACGATTCAATCAGCAGTTCAAGATCTGCGAAGCATCAGCAAGAATCGAGACGAAATCCCTTATCACTACGACGATATTACCAACCTGCTTGGGAAGCTTGGAAATATTCAGTCAGGGCTTAGTGCTTCTCCACTGCAACTTGATCAAATTTATTGGGTTCCAGCTGAGTCTTCTTTTCCAAAGATGGAAGCGGGCTGGTGGTCAAAGGTCAAAAATAGATTTGATGAATTCAGCTATTCTTTTGTGAAAGAAAATCAATTAAATGATATGGATGAAAATGTACTGAATGTGTGGGTTGCAAGGGGGAGAGATTATGTCAACTTGCTACAACAATATGCGGATGAATATTACACGCCAGAGAATGGTGTGAAAGTAAAAGTGAATCTGCTAAATGACCCGAATATGCTTGTTCTCGCAAACGCCGCTAATATTGTACCTGATATTGCTTTGGGTTTGTCCGAAGATAAGCCAATTGACTTTGCGATTCGTAATGCGGCTGTTGATTTATCCCAATTTCATGATTATGAAAAGACTGCAGCCGCTTTCGCTCCCGGTGCACTTCTTCCCTATTATTACGATCAAGGGATCTACGGTTTGCCGGAGACCCAATCTTTTAAAGTGCTTTTTTATCGTAAAGATATTTTGGAGCGACTGAATCTTACCGTTCCGGATACATGGGATGATGTGATCAGTATGCTGCCTACTCTTCAGCAAGATAATATGGATTTTTATTTCCCGGCGAATGATTTTTCTACCTTTATATATCAAAATGGTGCGGATTTCTTTACGGAAAATGGGATGAAGAGCGGTCTTGACAGTCCAGAAGCCTTTCAAGGCTTTAAGGATTGGACTAATCTTTATACGATCTACAGCATCGAGAAAAGCGTACCCAGTTTTTATCAACATTTTAGAGACGGTTCTATGCCGGTTGGGGTAGCTGACTACAACATGTATGTCACGATGAGTGTTGCGGCTCCTGAGCTTACCGGAAGGTGGGGAATCGCTCCGCTTCCAGGGAAAAAAAGTGAAGATGGCACCGTGGAGAGATGGGCACAGGGAGGCGAACAGGCAACTGTAATTTTTAAAAAATCAGATAAACAGCAGGAAGCTTGGGAATTTATGAAGTGGTGGTTATCTGCAGATATTCAAGAGAAATATGGCTCCGATCTGGAGGCGCTAAACGGCGTTCAATTCCGCTGGAATACTTCTAATGTTGAGGCATTTGCTAGACTGCCTTGGTCGAAGGAGGAACTAAAAGTCATTCTAGAACAGTGGAAGTGGTATAAGGGAGTGCCTCAAGTACCTGGCTCTTATTTTGTGACGCGGGAACTGAATAATGCCTGGTATCGCACTGTTCTGGATGGGGTGAACTATCGTTCTTCGCTGGAGCAGGCTGTTATGGAAATCAACAGAGAGTTGCTTCGGAAGCAGCAGGAGTTTGGGCTCGTTGATAAAGAAGGACATCTGC
The DNA here is from genome assembly GCF_030263935.1 of Paenibacillus polygoni. Classification (NCBI taxonomy): domain Bacteria; kingdom Bacillati; phylum Bacillota; class Bacilli; order Caryophanales; family Paenibacillaceae; genus Paenibacillus; species Paenibacillus polygoni. The sequence goes on from NZ_CP127162.1 coordinate 1,636,249, forward strand.
TGAAGACTTTGGACCTGCCGCAAATCGACGAACCTTGGGAAGGAGTGGATAGAATTGCCGAAAAATGAGGTGGTGGTGAATCCACAAAAGATCGAGCGGCATGTCATAGGAAACTCGAGGTTGCAGGAGCTTATTAAGACGATCTATAAATACCGGATTTCGTACCTATATATCGCGCCGTTTACTCTCTGTTTTCTGGCGTTTATATTCATTCCGATTGTGATGGCATTTGGTCTTAGTTTTACTTACTACAATGCCATCGAACCTCCACGCTTCATTGGGTGGAAGAACTTTCAGAATTTATTATCTCAAGATTTGATATTTCTTCAGCATTCGCTGCCGAATACGTTCAAGTTTGCCCTTTTCGTTGGTCCTGGCGGATATATTCTTTCTTTTTTACTAGCTTGGCTTATTGCTCAACTTCCAAACAAAGCGAGAACATGGTATGCACTTGCTTTCTATACACCTTCACTTACAGGGACCATTGCGATGGGCATTGTATGGCTTCCGTTACTAGCAGGTGACCGAATCGGTTACTTAAACAGTTTCTTAATGAAGTTTGGATTTATAGATTCTCCTATTTTATGGGTACAAGACAAAGCCTATCTTATGGGGTCGATGATCGGTGTAACCTTATGGTCAAGTATGGGGATTGGTTTTCTCGCTATGCTAGCCGGTGTTCTCAATGTTAATCAGGAGTTATATGAAGCAGGTCGTCTTGACGGAATCAAGAGTCGGCTTCAGGAAATCTGGTATATCACCATTCCATCAATGAAACCTCAGATGTTGTTTGGTGCGGTAATGGCTATTGTAGGGACACTAAAATCAGGCGAAATTGGTACGACTTTATCTGGTTCATTCCCGACGCCTGAATACTCGGCACACGTTATTATCAGCTCGATTGACGATTACAGCGGTGTGCGCTATGAGCTGGGCTACGCCTCAGCTATCTCAGTATTTCTGCTTCTTATCATGTTCGCCGCTAATCGGTTTAGCATCAAGCTGTTCGGAACAAAGGAGGATGAATAATGCTGTTGTTCCGCAAAGCCTCAAAGCTGAAAGCGATGGACCCCTTTCAAAAGATGCTGCTTGTCGTGATGACAGCCGGTGCAATCTTTATGTTGCTGCCTATCTTTTATATTTTTAATCATGCGTTAAAGCCCTATCATGAGCTATTCCTCTATCCGCCTACGATTTTTGTTAGACAGCCTACACTACAGAATTTACAGGAACTGCTTAATATCACTAAGAATTCGATTGTTCCGATCAGTCGATATTTATTCAACAGTGTTGTGGTTTCAGCCGCTACCGTTGTTCTTGTAACCATCATTAGCGCACTGTGTGCTTATCCAATTTCAAAACATCAGTTTCCAGGACATAAGCTGTTTTTCGGCACCATTCTATTGTCCTTAATGTTTGCGCCTGAAACTGTAGCAATCCCAAGGTATCTCGTAGCTGTTAATCTTGGACTTAATAATCAATACTTCGGGCATATTTTACCGCATTTGGCCGCTCCAGTCGGGGTTTTTCTACTCAAGCAATTTATTGATCAGATTCCTAAGGAACTTTTCGAAGCAGCCAAGGTGGATGGTGCAAATGAGCATGTATTATTTGCCCGAATTGTACTTCCTATGGTGGGTCCTGCGATTGCTACGGTGGCGATCATCACATTTCAGGGAGTGTGGGGGGACACCCAGACTTCAACCCTGTTTATGCAGGACGAAGCAATGAAGACGTTCCCGTTTTTTCTAAATACACTCACAAGTAATTTGGCTAATAATGTGGCACGTCAAGGGGCAGCTGCTGTAGCAGCATTGATCTTGTTTTTGCCCAATTTTTTATTTTTTCTATTCTTTCAACGGAAAGTCATTCAAACAATGGCCCATTCCGGGATCAAGTAATAACAGCGCCTAAAATAGGAGGGGTCAGATATGAATAGAAAAGCCGGATTCCTGCTTTTTCTTTCGCTCATTATCCTTGCGGCGGCACCGGCAAAAGTAATGGCTGATGTGAAATATCCCACCTATACCCTGAACAGTTATTCGGATCTGGTATATATGCAGCCTATTTATTATCCGGACAGTGTCTATGGAAATGATCTGACCGTTCAGGATCCAGACCATCCGGACAAGACATTACCCTCGAAACTGCAGGGGCCAAAGGATATTTTCATTGACAAAAAGGATGATATCTATATTGCGGATACAGGCAACAACCGTATTATTCAGTTGAATTCACGTGGTGAGTTGGCTCGTTACATTACCATTCCGGACAGCCCGCTAAATAATCCAGAAGGTGTATTCGTTACGGATGCCGGAGATATTTATGTTGCAGATACAGGAAATCAGCGAGTTATAAAACTAGATGCGAATGGACTGTTAGTAAAGGAATACGGACGTCCTGAGTCAAGGTATATTCCAGAGTCACTCAAGTATGATCCGGTGAAGCTGATCGTTGATAAACGCGGATTTTTGTACATTGCTACAAACGGTGGGTATCAAGGACTTATACAACTAGATCCTGACGGTGAATTTCAATCTTTTTACGGGGCTAATGATGCAAAATTTACTGTAATGGATGGTATTAAGAGAGCCTTATACAGCAAAGAGATGTATGCTAACGAAATTAGCAAACTTCCTGGATCGATCAATAGTGTCACTACCGATGAGGAAGGATTCATCTATACAGTTAGTGGAGGAGACATTGAGAAGAATCAATTGCGAAAGCTAAATACACGGGGCGATAACCTGCTTACCGCGGAGAGTGAATTTGGCACAGCATCAGATGGATCTTACGGCGAGTACCTGATTTCAGAAGTGAAGAAGGCTGAACAAAAAGTACAGCTCATTGACACTGCTGTGGATCGTACTGGCAATATGGCAGTGATTGATCAACAGTTTAAATATATCAGTCACTATGATTCTTCTGGGAATTTACTCTACTTTTGGGGAGGTCCAGCCTCGACGTCCTCTAACCAGTTGGGGCTGCTTCAAAGTCCAAGAGCACTTGATTTCAATTCTCACGGAGAGTTGTTTGTACTTGATGATCAAATGAATCTAGTCCAGGGTTTTCGACTTACCGAGTTTGGAAATCTCGTCAGTGCAGCGAATCAGTTAACACTAAATGGGCGCTATGAGGAAAGTGAGAAACCATGGCGTGAAGTACTACGTCAGAATGCAGGTTTTACTCCCGCCGTGTTTGGACTAGCGAAAGCTGCTTACAAGAAAGGTCAATATGAGGAGGCCAAAGAGCTGTTTCGGCTAGCCGGTTCACAAGAGGGCTATTCAGACTCATTTTGGCAAATTCGCCTGGTTTGGTTTCAGAAAAACTTCTCTAAATTGGTTATGTTGTTTTTGATTGTGACCGCTTTGTATGTGGGAGTCACGAAGTGGGCAGCGCGAGGAAAGAAGAGAAAGTCTTCTCAGCCATTACATGCGGAGAAGCGAAGGTTCCTTGCAGAGCTGAAGCATGCTTTTTATCTATTGCGTCATCCCATTGATGGTTTTACAGCGATCAGATATGAATCCAAGGCGAGCTACTTAGGAGCGGGAATCGTTTTAGTATGTGCCATTGTTTCTTTGATTGCAAATGAATATATGACGAGTTTTTCCTTTAATAAAATCGTTATTCGTGAGATAGATGTAATTTCTATTATGCTGCGCTTTTTGCTCATTTGGTTCGGCTGGGTACTGGCTAATTATTTAATCAGCTCTATTTACCGGGGGGAAGGTCGGTTCCGAGACGTTTTTATTGGCAGCAGTTACTGTTTACTTCCTTTTATTTTGATTGGACTTCCACTTGCCATTCTATCGAATGGAATGACCATGTCGGAAGCTTCTATTTATGGTTTTTTTGATAAAGGGATGCTTTTATGGATTGGGCTGCTGTTTTTTTGGCAGATTCAATCTATTCATAACTATAGCGTAGGCGAGACTTCAATCAATATCTTATTATCAGCCTTTACGCTAATCATGATCGCGGTCATGGTTTATGTCATCGGTGGGCTTGGCGGAGATTTGCTATCGTTCATCAGGGAGATTTATCTGGAGGTGAGCCTGCGATGAGAAGGTTTAGTAAAAAAGCAGTCACGATAGGAATTACAGCGATACTTGTGTTTATTCTCATCGTAGCTGTAGGCATGAATATAAAGTTCGAACAGCGTGCCGAATCTCCTGAAGCAGCTAAGGTATCAACTGCACAAAGCGATGGCAAGGAAGCAGTACTGCCTGAATCCGCTACATTCAAACCAGTTGCTGAGACGGAGATTATCCAGCTGAGTGTCGATCAATTCACCGGACATTTTATCGCGAAGGATAAACGAAACGGCCATGAGTATACATCATTTCCGGATCCTGAGCAGTGGAAGAAAGCAGGGATTAAAGGGCTTTGGAAGCAGCATACTGCTTCACCTATCATGTTCCAGACCTTGAATTTTAATGATAGTAAAGTTCAGCCGAAAGAATCGGATTTACTGAAGGACGATGGCACTGTAAAAGACTTTGAAGAAATAGAGAACGGGTACAGATTAACCTATGAACTTCCAAACACTGGACTAGAAATTCCAGTACAGGTCACGATTAAAGACGATTATATTGAGACGACGGTGCTTCGTGAAGGAATTAAAGAAAGTATAAACGGACTCATTTGGATAAGGCTGTTTCCTTTTTTTGAAGCTGTAGAGTCGGCAGGGCAAGATGGGTATATGTTCGTTCCTGATGGTGGCGGGGCATTGATTACGTTTAAAGAGCAGGTCTCGTCCGGGATCCAAACATCTATTTATCAGGCTAGCGTATACGGTCATGATAAAGCCTTCCGGCTTAATGAGAGTAATTTGGAAACTAGAAGTCGCATAGTGATGCCAGTGTACGGTATGAAGTCCGGGAGCACCGGATTTATAGCAGTACTTCAGGAAGGCGAAGAATATGCAGATATCGTGGCTGCACCTGCTGGCGTATACACCAGCTTCAATTGGGTAACTTCTCAGATGAACTACCGGTCCATGTTCTACCAAACAACGAATCGTAAACAAAATCAAGGGTACACCGCTTATAACGAGAAGGAACTATTCGGAAGCGATCGAACGACACGTTATTATCTGCTTCCAGAGGATGAAGCGAATTATTCAGGGATGGCAGGACGTTATCGGGATTATCTAATGGAGGATAAAGGAATACAGCGAATAGAGTCTGCACCATTCATTCCACTTTATCTTACCTTTCTTGGCGGTGACCAGGAGAAAGGAATCCTGACTGATCGATACATTAAAGCAACGACAACGAGTCAAGCCGAACAAATGCTGCGCCAGCTATCTGATCAAGGAGTTAAAAGTATGGAAGTCACCTATCTGGGCTGGCAAAAGAACGGAGTCAGTGCTTACGGTAAAGGACTCCCCGTGGATAATAGGATCGGTGGGAATCGCGGTATGGAACGCTTTGTGAAGCTGGCACATGAGTTAGGTGCTTCGGTGTATTTGGATACCGAGTATGGATTAAATAATACCGGCGCAGGAGGATTTAAACGCAATTTTGATGGAATTGTTAACCTAGCGGGACGAAAGCTGAGCCAACCTTTTGGGAAAAGTGAGGAAGCGCCTCTTGTCAGCAATCGGTTTGTAGAGGCTCAAATGAGAGGCAAGTGGGATGATTACGAAGCTTTAGACATAGATGGGATAAGTGTCAACACCATGGGACGTGATTTGTTTAGTGATTACAATACCAAACATAAGGCAACTCGTAGTGAAGCGAAAATCCTGCAGCAGTCTATTTTAAAAGAAGCTAAGGATCAGCTTGAACATGTGCAAGGGAATGGGTCAGGGTTTTATTCTCTTCCTTATCTGAATCGAATTCAGGATTTGGATGATGATTACTCTCACGATTTGTTAACAGATACTCCTATACCTTTTGCGCAAATGGCACTTCATGGTCTTATCAGTTATTCCTCTGGATACGCTAATAACCGTGAAGAGCAAGAGAGGGATATGCTAAGAGACATTGAGTATGGATCGTATCCTGCTTATATTTTTACAGACGTACCTACGTCAGCAATGACAGATGCATTTGCCTTCCAGTACTTCAGCACCCAGTTCTCGGAATGGGAAGCAGAAGTAATAAAAGAATACCAAATATTTAATGAACTATTCTCCGCGGTACAGGACCAGTTCATTGTCTCTCACCGATCTATTACGAAGAGAGTGAAGGAGACGGTTTACGAGAATGGGACCCGTATTCTAGTGAATTATGGAGAAGAAGTCTATTATGACGGGGAGATATCTGTTCCTGCGCTTGGTTATACGCTCATGAAAGGAGAGGAAGCCTCATGAAGGGAAGACGAAGACTATCTGGCACGACCATTCAGTACTTAGAAGGCCTGCTGTTTATTTCCCCTTGGCTCATCGGGTTCATGTTCTTTATGGCTTTTCCGCTGGGTTACTCTCTGTACATGAGTTTTCATAATGTTGAAATTTTGGCTACAGGAATTAAAACCAGCTTTGAGGGTTGGAATCACTACAAATTCATTTTGTTTACCAGCGGGGGTATCTTATACAACGATCTTATTCCGTTTCTTATTCAATCACTGATGATGCTTCCTGTAATTATTGTTTTCTCGCTTATGATTGCCATTGTTTTGAACCAGCGCTTTGTGGGAAGAGGATTTTTCCGTGGAGTCTTCTTCTTGCCGGTGATCTTCGCATCGGGACAGCTGGTTCAGGAGTTTCTTAGCCAAGGCGAAGGAAAACTTAATTTTCTAGACCAATACAATATATCAGGAATTATCGCAGAGAATCTTCCAAAAACACTGGCTGCACCGATTGTTTCCATTATGGATTCGTTTGTACTCGTACTCTGGTATTCGGGTGTACAGATTTTGATTTTTCTTGCAGGACGTCAAACGATCTCAGGTTCTGTATATGAAGCAGCACGAATCGATGGAGCAAATCCTTGGGAAGTTTTTTGGAAAATCACACTGCCTGCAATGACACCTTTTATTATGCTCAATCTCATCTATACGGTGGTGGATTTGTTTACTTTCCCCACGAATCCGATTCTTACGAAGGTGAATACATCAAATTACGGACAATCCAGTGCACTGGCTTGGATCTATTTCACCATCATTTTTCTTCTTCTTGGGCTTATCTTTCTTCTGTTCAAAAGGGTTACTTCATCGCGTAAAACATCTGCATAATTACAAAATCATCTATTTACGTCCTCACAACTTATCCTTTCACTGATTTTTAAAAAAACGGGAGGAAGTGTACAACATGGAGAGAACAGACATCACGGTTAATCCAAATCATCATCCTGCCCGGCGTAAGGGGCTGCGGCTTCGTAGAATCAAACATATCATTGTGGGAAAAGAGGCCGACAAAGGCCTTCTGTACCGGCTTTTTATCTATTTCATTCTCATCACTGTGACGTATATCTACTTGAAACCCGTATTTTACATGGTCTCTTCCATGCTTAAAAATGAGGCGGATCTGATCGATCCCGCAGTTAATTGGGTTCCGCGAACGGTTTATTTCGGTATCTTACAAGATGCGTGGGACATTCTTCACTTTCCCAAAGCATTTTCTCTCAGCCTCATGGTCTCGCTCTCAGTCGCTTGTTTACAGACCTGTTCTTGCGCAGTTGCTGGGTACGCTTTTGCGAGACTCAGGATTCCTTTTAAAAAGACGTTGTTTTTTCTTCTGTTATTATCATTTATTGTTCCTCCTCAAGTAACGATTTTGCCGAATTTGATTTTTGCAGGAAAGCTGGATTTGATTCGAACCTATATCCCTATCATGCTTCCGGCTTTGTTTGGTCACGGATTTAAAGGTGCTGTGTTTGTTATCATTTATCGTCAGTTTTTTGCAAACCAGCCGAAGGAGCTGGAAGAAGCTGCGAAGATCGATGGTGCGAGTGTCTTCCGTATTTTTTACCGGGTAATGCTTCCACTCGCTAAACCCGCAATTTTGGTCGTCTTTTTATTTTCTTTCGTATGGACATGGAATGATTTTTATCTGCCTAGTATGTATTTAACAGGATCGGAGAATATGCCACTCTCCCTTAGTATTTCAATTGCTAATTCTACGATTCAGCAAAGAATTGCAATGGAAGGTCCTTCGATCTTTGATGAACCATTAAAAATGGCATCTTCCTTTTTATCCATTCTTCCGCCGCTCATTCTTTATATGTTTGCTCAACGCTGGTTTGTGGAAGGGGTGGAACGTACGGGATTAGTGGAATAGCTACTAAAGTTTTCATTTCTTACAGTTAACTATAAGATGACTAGCCGAAAGGAGGTGAAGGTTTTCATATGGTTGAAGAATGAAGAAGTATGGTGCGTTAGATCAATCTCGAATGATATGAACTGGAGGATGTATATGGCAAATCAGAAGAAATTGATATCTATGATGCTTGCGGTTATGGTGATGATGGCAATATTTCTTCCTTCTGTAGTTCAGGACCACAAAGCTTTTGCAAATCCAGCTTACCCTTATCAGGAGATCAAGATCGTTGGTGTGAATCATGAGAACATAAATATCACAGGATTTAAAGAAAATGATCCGATCAATTTTTGGCCCTCTAATGGAGAGAGCAATGAACGTTGGCGGCTAAGTACAATGGATGGTATTAACTTTAAAATTATTAATATGCGGACTGAAAAGCTCTTATCGACTTTAGCGAGCGGGACCGTTGCGAATACGGCTGCAGTGCTACGTAGTGATGTAGGTGATGATGGGCAACTCTGGAAATTCATCAGTGTAGAAACCGACGTTAATGGAGATGCCTTACGCTACAAAATCGTAAGCAAAAAAGATGAAACTCAGGCGTTAACGCTGGATACTTCCAATCAGAGCGTGATCCTCGCGACTTTTACCGGAGATGTTAAGCAAAAATTTAAGCTCGAAAGTGATGGTCTCATCGGCTTTGCCGGGCACGTCAATGCTGACGGTGGAGAGAAAACCGGGACAATTGGCGGCCTGCTCGGGAAAACAGTGTTTGTATCGGATCTTGCATCCTTTAAGGATGCTCTTCTGAATCCCGATCCGCTGACAATCGTTATTGCCGCAAATATCAATTCCTTAAATGAAGTGTATGATCTGCGAATCACTTCGAACAAAACAATTATCGGTTCTTACGGAGCTAATACACTCATAGATCCTCGTTTGCGGACTGATGATTATTTTAAAGTTCAACCGGTAAGCAACAATATCATTATTAAAAATGTGAACATTAGTGTGGAAAATCGCGAAGATGTAGTTGCCATCGCTGTATATGGATCACGTAATGTCTGGATCGATCATTCTACATTCTCCACGACGTTGCCACTGGATAAGGATGAAGTTGGGAAGTTTATATGGGTGAATCGTTCCATTTATGCAGCCCAGGATCCTGATTTTGTCACGCTTTCGTATAACAACTTCTTTCATCGCTATTGGGGAGTCGCCTTTGGAGCAGGATTTGTAGATAAGGATAGAGCTACTGCCGCATACAACAAATTTGATTCGGTCATTCACCGAACACCGCAGCTCGGTAACGGTAAACTGCACGCCCTTAATAATTTTATGGTACGGACATATGCAGGAACAAATAATGACGGTTATTCCAGCTTGAATGTGGGTGCCGGGGGTCAAGTCTATTCTAATGCGAACCGATTTGAAGGCTACCGAAAAGAAAGCAGCGGCTATTGGGATAATGAAGTTTCAGTAGACACAGCCGGATTCTTCACTGATATGGGTTCCTATACGGATAAAGCGGAGACACCGCCATTTCCAGAACCTTACCCGCTTTCTGCACCAAACGGAAATCTATCCCCATGGAATCCAATCACAAATTATAACTTCGAGACGCTTGATGCATATAACATAAACGGAATGGACGTAAAAGGATTTGTAAACGCATACTCAGGCGCTTCGTCCTTTGCTGGCGGAATAAAATACATTCATTATCCGGAACTTAGTGCTTATTTGAATTAGCAAAAAGAAACTTATTTTTACGGCGGGATCGGCTATGCTGGTCCCTTTTTTAGAGGAAGCTTGATAATAAAAAACAAAAGAGGACAAATAAAGATAAATTTAAGCGATTTGAACAAGCGAACAGAGAGATTTGGTAATTTTCTTACTTTATAATGAAAGCGATTCAAAACGGAGGTGTAACGGTTGAACACATTCAGGAATCCGATTCTCCCAGGGTTTTATCCGGATCCATCGGTCTGCAGAGTTGATGAAGATTATTATATGGTGACGTCTACATTCGAGTATTTTCCTGGGGTTCCTATCTTTCATAGTAAGGATCTCGTGAATTGGAGACAGCTTGGTCATGTACTGAGCAGACCTTCACAGCTGGATTTGGATGGATTGCTGCCATCTAAAGGAATATGGGCTCCAACGATTCGTTATCACGAGGGTACTTTCTATGTCATCACCACAATGGTAGGGAATGATAAAAGTCAGCGCAACTTTTATGTAACCGCATCTGATCCCGAAGGCGAGTGGTCAGAACCTGTATGGCTCGAAGATGCACCAGGTATTGACCCCTCTTTGTTTTTTGATGAGGATGGCAAGGTTTATTACACCGGGAACAGGGTTCCGCCGGAAGGACAGATTCATGCAAAAAATATGGACATTTGGCTTCAGGAACTGGATCTTGCATCAGGCAAGTTGATTGGAGATAAATACAGCCTGTGGCAAGGAGCGTTGAAGGTAGCTCATGCCCAGGAAGGACCGCATCTGTACAAAATCGGAAGTTATTATTACCTGCTCATCGCCGAAGGTGGAACAGGAAGAACGCATGCCGTAACCATTGCACGCAGTGAGTCTGTGGCAGGTCCATATGAGGGATGCAGATCCAATCCGATTCTGACGCATCGACATTTAGGAAGAGAAGCCGAAATCGTTAACGTTGGACATGCGGAACTCATCGAAACGCAAAATGGGGAATGGTGGATGGTATGTCTAGCTTCACGCCCTTACGGCGGAAATTACCGCAACTTAGGAAGAGAGACATTTCTTGTTCCTGTCCGCTGGGAAAGCGGCTGGCCAGTAGTGGCACCGGGAATCGGTAAGATTGAGCTAATCATGAACCGTCCAAATCTTCCTGAACATAGATGGCCCTCCCTTCCGGCTTGCGATCATTTTGATACGTTAGAGCTCGAAGATCACTGGAATTTCATTCGTACACCGCGGGAAGAATTTTGGAGTTTAAAAGAACGTCCAGGATATTTACGGCTTCGTTTGAAGCCAGAGTCGATTACAAAGCCTGAGAATCCATCCTTTGTAGGACGCAGGCAGCAACATATCAGCTTTGCCTCATGTACAGTGATGGAGTTTAACCCGCGTTCAGAACAGGAGTCTGCAGGGCTCGTGTTGCTGCAAAATATGGATTATCAGTTCCGATTTATATATGGGATTTGGGAAGGAAACAAGGAAATTCGCCTTGTTCGCCGATGCGGCGGGGAAGAGACGACTTTAGCCTCTCACAGCCTGAATACTTCCAAGCTGTATTTAAAAGTTGAAGCGTACCAGCAGAATTACCGCTTTTTCTACCGGGAACAAGAAGGACCATGGGTTACCCTCTGTGAGAATGTACTTGGTACGATACTCAGCACAGATATGGCAGGCGGTTTTACGGGAGCTTATATAGGTATGTATGCAAGCAGTGAGGGAAAGAAGAGCGACAATGCAGCGGATTTTGACTGGTTTGAATATATTGCCCTGACGGAGTAACAAACAAGGACTCTAGATTGAAATCGAGCGAAAAAAAGGAGCGAAAGAACTTATGGAAAAGATGACTGAAGCATGGTCAAGTGTGAACCAAAATATTGAACTGCCTACTATACCGGATCGGACATTTATGATTACAGATTTCGGAGCTGCAGGTGATGGTGTAACGGACAACACGGAAGCATTTCGATTAACGATTGAAGCATGTCATCAGGCCGGGGGTGGAAAAGTAGTTATTCCTGCAGGGGTATGGAGTACAGGACCAATCGTACTGAAGAGTAGAATCAATCTGCATGCCGAGGCAGGAGCACTAATTAGCTTTAGCCAGTGTAGAGACGACTACCCGCTTGTTTATTCAACGTTTGAGGGACTGGCGACTTATCGATGTCAATCACCACTGGACGGGGAGGGACTAGAAGATATAGCGATTACCGGACAAGGGATATTTGATGGGGGCGGAGAGGTCTGGCGTCCTGTCAAAAAGATGAAGCTGAATGCACGGGAATGGGAACAGCTGATAAATAATGGTGGAGTTGTAGACAGTGAAGGCGAGGTTTGGTGGCCTTCCATAGGTGCAATGAACGGCAGAACCCTGGTAGATCGGCTAGATCAGGAAGGGTGTAAAGATAAGCAGTCGTATGAGGTTGCTAGAGACTATTTGCGTCCGGCGCTCCTAAGTCTGCGGAAATGTAATCGTATTTTGCTCGAAGCAGCTACCTTTCAGAATTCGGCAGCCTGGTGTCTTCATCCATGGGCTTCCAAGCATCTGACCATTCGCTCTATTACGGTTCGTAATCCTTGGTATGCTCAGAATGGAGATGGACTGGATCTTGATTCCTGTTCTTTGGCTTTGGTCGAGAATTGTATGTTTGATGTAGGTGATGATGCGATTTGTTTTAAGTCGGGTAAAGATAAACCGGGTAGAGACTTGGGAATTCCTTGCGAGGATATCACTATTCGAGACTGTGTTGTCTATCATGGTCATGGGGGCGTTGTGATTGGTAGTGAGATGTCCGGCGGTGTCCGCCGCGTTCATATCACAGACTGTACATTTATCGGTACGGATATAGGAATACGATTTAAAAGCGCGCGCGGTAGAGGAGGTATTGTCGAGGATATCCTTATCCAAAATATTCGGATGAGAGAGATCGCCGGAGATGCCATATCTATGAATATGTTCTATAACGGAAATGAAGGATCCGGCATCTGGGCAGATGACAAATATCCTATATCTGATGAAACGCCTATTTTCCGAAATATCCGAATGGAGGGCATTGTTTGTCTCGGTGCGGAGTCGGCTGTTTATGCGGGGGGCCTTTCAGAAATGCCGCTTTCAAATATGGACATATCGAGTTCGGTTTTCAAGTGCCGCAGAGGAATAAAGCTTGCCCATGCGCAGCATTTTCAGATTAGTGATGTAGAATTGTACACTGATCATGGACCTTTGATTGAACTTCATCAATGCCGTTCTGTGTCAGCGGCGGGAGTGAAAGGAGAGTCTCATGAGGGAGAAGAACGCCAAATTGCTGTTTTTGGAGCCAATACTGCAGATATTACCCTCCGGCGTTCCACTGCTGAAACCATGCAGATTATAACGGGGCAAGGTGTTATACAAGAAGAAATCAAAAGACTATCCTATTAAACTTTTTATTTGCTGTGTTGTTTTCGGTAACGCAGGGGAGAGGTCCCCGTCAATTTTTTAAAAGTCTTATTAAAATGATTGATATGTTCAAATCCCGTTTGCTCTGCAATCGACTGTACTTTATCACGTGTTTCAGCAAGTCTTTTCTGAGCTTCGCGGATGCGAACGACTTGTAAATATTCTTTGAAATGGAACCCCGTTAACTTGGAAAAGATTCGGCTTAGATAAGAAGGACTAATATAAAATTGCCGTGCGAGCTGCTCGAGTGTCAGCGGCTGTGCATAATGTTCATTCATATAATTAGCAATTTCGGATACCTTGGCATGCATGGGATTTCTGTCTTCGATCATGACTTTCTTAGTCTGGTCACTATGAAGATGGCGATCGAGATGGATCAGCAGCTCCGTAAGTAATGAACGAACATAAGCTACATAGTGAAGGGGCTGCTCCCTGCATTCCTTTAGCATTTGCCGCAAAAGGTGTTCAATGAAAGGTTGTTCCTTCAAGGTAAATCTTATAAGAAGGGATTCACGAAAGGGAAGCTCCACTCCAGTACGAGGATTACCCTCCGTAAAGAATTGATGTGAGAAACTGACAAGTACACGCTCGAATTCTGGCACATCCGAACTTGCTGTGGAATGAAAATCATCTGGATTGACGACCATCATATCACCCTTTCGGGCAGTATAGACGGAACCATTCATAAAATATACTCTTTCCCCATCGAGTAAATAGTAGAGCTCATAATAAGGATGGCTATGAGGTCGCTTCATTGCGGAAACCCCGCTTTTTTTCATCAATTGAATCGAAAAGGCGTGTTCGCCGATGATATGTTTTGGTTCGGTACGATCACTCATGAGGATATCCCTCCCTAGGAGAATAAGTAGAAGAATGATAAATAACCCGGATTATTACTCGTAAATTAGAACGATTATACACAATAATGTAAACGTTAACAATAGAGAGGAGAGGTTGTTTAAATCATGGATAATAAGCAGATCATCGTTGTTTCCCAGCAAGGAACAGGAGACTTTGTAACGGTACAGGAGGCTGTGGATTCGGTGGGGAATGAACCTGTGGTGATTTTAGTCGAGCCAGGAATCTATAAAGAAAAAATGGTTATCCATAAAAATTTGCCGCCTATCACTTTACTAGGAAAAGATCAGAAAAATACCATTCTTACTTACGATGATAATGCACATACCCTAGGGGATGATGGAAGTCCAATCGGTACTTTTCGAAGTGCCAGTCTGTTTATTTATGCGCCTGACTTCATGATGGAGAATATGACGATTGTAAACAGTTCAGGTCCAGGAACGGGTCAGGCGGTTGCCGCATTTGTAGATGCGGATCGGGCTTTGTTCAGAAATGTGCGGTTTTTGGGGGATCAAGATACGCTGTATACGGGCCCTGGAAGACAATATTATGACCAATGTTATATTGAGGGAGATGTCGATTTTATTTTTGGGCCAGCAACAGCAGTATTTGATCATTGTCATATCCACTGTAAACGAAAAGGCGGATACATTACCGCTGCATCCACACCGGAGAACGAGGAACATGGATACATTTTTCTTGATTGCAAGGTTACAGGAGACGCTGGGGTAGAGAAGGTGTATTTGGGGAGACCCTGGAGACCTTATGCGAAGGTTACCTGGGTCCGAACAAATATGGATGCGTCCGTTCATCCTTCAGGTTGGCATAATTGGGGGGATCTGGAGAAAGAAAAAACATCCAGATATTCAGAATATGGATCTTATGGGCTCGGCGCAAATGACATGGAGCGGGTGACCTGGGCGCAGCTCATAAGCAAGGAAGAAGCAAGCAAACTCACACCTGATATTGTCTTGGGAGGCCTAGATCAGTGGCAGCCAGCAAAGCGTTCCGCAAGGGTGTAGGAGGGGAGGCGAATGGATAATCTCGCGATGCGGCTAGTGACACAGTGGATCAAGAACTATCCGATGTTGATTCATTGTACCTGGGTTTCTGATCGTTGGCACTACGAACAAGGTTGCTTGTTGAAAGGAATCCATGATGTTTACATGCATACGGGAGAGAACGACCTGTTGGAATATATACGGACGAATATGGACCGTTATGTAGAGAATGATGGGAATATCCGTACTTACCGGGAGCAGGATTACAATTTGGATCAAATCAATAATGGGAAGATGCTGCTTCAGCTTTATCGGTACACTGGAAAAGAAAAATATGCGTTGGCTGCAAAAAAGCTAATCGCACAAATGAACAATCAGCCGCGTACAAAATCCGGTGGATTCTGGCATAAAAAAATCTATCCTCACCAGATGTGGCTTGATGGTCATTACATGGCGATGCCCTTTCTAGCCGAGTACGGAATTATGTTTGGAGAGGGACATTATATTGATGAAGCAGTACGGCAATTACTGCTTATGGAGGACAAAGCACGTGATTCACAGACCGGACTTTTATATCATGGATGGGATGAGAGTCGAGGTCAGAGGTGGTCAAACCCTGTTACTGGGCAATCTCCGCAGATTTGGGGGAGGGGGATGGGCTGGTTTGCTATGGCTCTTGTGGATACATTGCCTTTTCTTGAGGGACATGTAGGACGAGAAAAGGTAGCGGCTATGCTTCAACGTTGTTCCGAGGCAGTTCTTAACGTACAAGATACTCAGACTGGTTTATGGTATCAAGTCATGAATCATGGCACTCGGCAAGGGAATTTCCTGGAGGCTTCAGCCTCTTCTATGTTCACCTATACTTTAAAGAAAGGAAATACACTTGGAATACTAGGTCCGGAGATGGCTGAGGCTGCTAAGCGTGCTTATCAGGGAATTATAAATAACTTCTTGTACAAGGACCGTGAGGGTATGCTTTCTGTTAAACAGAACTGCAAAGTGGCAGGTCTTGGAGGAAATCCTTATCGGGATGGATCGTATACCTATTATGTTTCAGAGCCTATTGTAGAAGATGATCTTAAATCGCTGGGGGCTTGCATCATGGCTCTTAGTGCGGTTGAATATCTGTAGGTCGTGCACCGTGGGAAGAATTAGGTTTTTGTGAAAATAAAAGACAGGATCATGGAGTTTACCTGAGGTAAAGTTCCAGTGATCCTGTCTTCTTTTATATCCAAGTGTGAAGGAAAATGAAATTCCTTAATGATTCAGTACCTGATCTTTATTTTTGTGAAAGGCAATGGTTACAGAAGTAAGCAATAGGATTACTCCCGTAAATAAGAATCCTCCGATAATACTGAGAGACAGCCATCCTAATACGGAAGAACCGGCGACTACACCTAGAGAGAAGAAGGCGTAAAAGTAACCGTAAGCTTTGCCTCGCAGTTCCGCTGTGGTAGCTCTAATGAGCATGGTATTAATAGATGGGAACAAGAGTGCAAAACCGATTCCGTATAGACCAAGTACGATGTAAAGGGCGAGTGTCGTTGTTGATTGGCTGATCAGCATTTGACTAATTCCAAGCAGACCCATTCCAATTGCCATCGTTACCGATGGAGCAACACGATCGAAAATACGATTCGTAGGAAGGACAAACATGAGAACAGCAATAATCCCGAACGTACTAAGCAGCGTGCCGCTTAATCTCGAATCATATCCAAGCGTTTGAACATGCAGGGGTAGTAAATAAGCAATTACGCCTTGAGAGAACATTAAGAAAAATGCTCCGCAATAGGCTTTAATCACCCCTATATTAAAGAACGATCCAGCGGATGTGTGGACGTTAACCTCTTTTTCTGTCTTAGACACTTTATATTTACGAAGAAAGATAGCAGATAATACGGCTAGAATGAGTCCCAATACGGCTATACAAGTAAAAACGAAAGGGACTGAGGTTTTACTTGCCATAATTCCGCTGAAAGCAGGTCCGATAATCGCAGCTAGCCCTACAAAGGTGCCGGTGAATGCAACTTTTTTACCTTGTTCATTATTGATCGTTGTATTTGCAGAGAAGGTGAACGCAGCAGGAACAATGAGTCCAGCCACAAAACCATGAAAAATACGTACAATGATCAGAAACGCAGGTGATTCGACAAAATAATATAGCAGCAATGTACAGCTTGTTAATACTAATCCGGCCATCAGTAACTTAAAAGGTCCGATCTTATCGGTCAGAATACCTGATAAGACATTGCCCGCTGTATTGGTTAATGAATATAGTCCTACCACAAAGCCTACAATAAATGTGCTTGCCCCAACGGAAGCTGCAAATGTGCTCATAACGGGCAGTTGTGCAAATAAATCGATAAAAGAGAAGAACACAATACTATATACAATCAGGGCAGGATTAAAAGGTTTCATCTTGTATTTAGTTACAGCTTTCTTCAGCTTAAAATCAAATACAAAATTGCCAAATGGAATAAAGGCGACAATGAATGCTGCAGCTGACCACCATAAGCTCCAATTGACCCGAATAGCAGCATAAAGGATCGCAAGAGCATATAGGCAGAAGACAGCACCGTGAATACTACCCATGACCGAAACTGCTGCATCGATGCCGAGGGCATACTTCATTGGCATGGCGATACATAACAAGAATAAAAATGAAAAACCATCTAATAGGCCTGTAATACGCAGAAAATTAATTGGATGTGTACGCAATTCTTTTGCTCCTAATGAAATTTTTGAACATATAAATTCATTCTAACATTCTCATGGACGATAAAAAATGGGATGACAAAGTAAATTATAACGTTATTGTGAAAATTATCGATTTACACCCTAACCTCAATGGTTGACATCAAAAAATTATTTCTCTATACTGTCAATAATCTTATATATGATATACGTTGAAAGAGCCCAGTAGCAGCTTAGTCCCTGTTCTAGAAAGCCGGGGGTTGATGGAACCCGGTACACACTAAGATCGCGAATTACACTCTGGAGTATCTCGGGTAATGCCGAGCGGAAGTGGCGAACGATACCTCGTGATAAAAGCGGCATAAATGGCACATATGATGTGTGGCGTTCATTTATGCAATCTGGGTGGTACCACGGTTGTTCAATCGTCCCTATGTCTACAATAGACATAGGGACGATTTTTTTTATATTTGCCGTGCTGGTCTATCTCTAATTATAAGAAAACTTACGAACCTAAAGGAGTGTTATCACTGTGAATATTATTGATGAACTGGAATGGCGGGACGCCATTAATCAACAAACGGATGCGGAAGGTCTTAGGGAATTAACGAGCCAAAAGTCAATATCTCTGTACTGCGGTGTAGATCCAACCGGCGATAGTATGCATATTGGTCACTTGATTCCCTTCATGGTACTCAAACGATTCCAACTAGCCGGGCATCGTCCGGTGATTCTGATCGGCGGGGCTACGGGAACCATTGGAGATCCAAGTGGGCGTCAATCAGAACGTTCACTGCAAACACTCGAAGAAGTACAAGCGAACGTGGATGCACTCACGAACCAAATGAAAAAACTGTTTATTACAGAAGGCGATAACCAAATTCGCATGGTTAATAACTATGACTGGACCCATAAGATTAATGTCATTGAATTCTTGCGCGACTATGGTAAAAACTTTAGCCTCAATTCCATGCTTGCTAAGGATGTGGTAGCAAGCAGACTCGAAAGTGGTATTTCCTTTACCGAGTTTTCTTACCAAATTCTGCAGTCTCTGGACTTCTTGCATTTGTACCAGAACGAAGATGTTCAGCTGCAAATCGGCGGTTCTGATCAGTGGGGTAACATTACAAGCGGTCTAGATCTGATCCGGAAAAAAGAAGGAGCAGAAGCAAAAGCATTCGGTCTGACAATTCCGCTGATGCTGAAAGCAGATGGAACGAAATTCGGTAAATCAGCGGGTGGTTCGATCTGGCTCGATCCGAAGAAAACAACTCCATTTGAGTTCTACCAATTCTGGGCTAACACGGATGATCGCGATGTTGTGAAATATTTGAAGTACTTTACCTTCCTCTCCAAAGAAGAAATTGACGGGCTGGCTGAAAAAGTAGAGACAGAACCGCATAAGCGGGAAGCTCAGAAGAAGCTTGCTGAAGAAATGACAAGATTTGTACATGGCGAAGAAATGCTTGAGCAAGCGCTTCGTATTACAGCAGCACTCTTCAGCGGCGATATTAAATCCCTTACGGCAGATGAAATTGAGCAAGGGTTTAAAGAAATGCCAACCTTTGAAGCAACGAATGAATCGAAAAATATTGTAGACTGGCTTGTTGATCTAGGAATCGAGCCATCTAAGCGTCAAGCACGCGAAGATATTACAAAAGGTGCAATTTCGATGAATGGTGAGCGAGTTACGGATGTAAACTTTGAAGTGACAGCAAGTGAGGCCATTGGCGGTCGATTTATCATTATTCGTAAAGGTAAGAAAAACTACAGCTTGGTGAAAATGTCCTAGTAGACAGTGAAACCACAGCAGGGCTGCAGTATTTCTGCACTAGGTAACTAAGTTCATTATCATTACAATCATAAACTGCGGGACACTAATACGTGTTCCGCGGTTTTATAACATCTAACATCTAACTAGGTAGATCTGCCCGTTCAATGTAAGATCTAGGTAAGAAAATAATAGATTTATATTGCAAAATTAAATTTCATATGTTAATATAGACACATTGATTGATTTTTACATGAAAAAGTCATGGGTTCTTAGCTCAGTTGGTAGAGCAGTTGACTCTTAATCAATTGGTCGAGGGTTCGAGTCCCTCAGAACCCATCCTAGCTAAAGATGGCCGAGTATTCGCCATCTCAGGACTGTAGATATACTAGTTTAAATTACTAGTCTATCTGCAGTCTTTTTTTATTTTTATATGTATTAGTGCTCATATTATATTTTCGAACATTCCTTATTTCCTTCTGATGACTAGGTAATAAGGTGAAGGATCTAGCTGAATTTAGGGTAAAGGAGATAGAGAACGAATTTATCTGCTTTACAATAAATACGGATAGGTGGTGTTTTGTCATGACAGTCATTCATGGAAATCAATTTATGGAACTTACCTTCCTTGAGAAACATATTTTAGACACTGTTGATTTTTATGCTGAGCATACAGAAGATGAAATTAACGGAGGTTATTTTAACACGTATTTGGATGATGCAGCGGTACCTGATGCTGAGATTAGATCGCTTGTTGGAACAGCTCGTTTGATTTACATTTATAGCTCTGCGGCTATTTTAACGGGTTCGAATAAATACCGTGATTTGGCGAAGCGTGGTTTAAACTACTTAGAAGAAATACACCGTGATAAAGAATATGGCGGATATTATTGGAAAGTGAAAGGGCACAGAGTAGAGGATAACAGGAAAATGGCATATGGACATGCTTTTGCTCTTTTGGCTGCTGCTTCTGCCTATAAAGCGGAGATTGTCGAAGCAAAACCGATGATAGAGTATATATACGAAATACTTGGAGAACACTTCTGGCGTGAGGAAGACGGACTTTATGTGGATGAAATAACGGCAGATTGGTCGCTAACGTCTTCCTATCGCGGACAGAATGCAAACATGCATCTGTGTGAAGCAATGATGGCAGCTTTTGAAGCCACAGGGGACGGTAAATATGATGAACGAGCTAGAACGATAGCACATTCGGTGATGTTTAAGTTGCTTCCTCAGTCCGGGACAGAAATGTTATGGGAACACTACGATGAGAACTGGAAGATTGACTGGGATTATGAAAAAGGAAATACAAAAAATGAATTCCGTCCCTATGGATTTGTGGTTGGACACTCGATTGAGTGGAGTAAACTGTTGCAACTGCTAGATCGACATCAGCCGGAAGAGTGGCTGTTTCCAAGAGCAGAAGCTCTTTTCCGGCATGCAACAAATAAGGGAGTCGATCGAAAATATGGAGGCATTGTATACGCCGTTTCTCCCGATAACAAGTCCGTTATTGATAATGATAAACTGTACTGGGTGCAGACAGAGGCTCTAGGAGCTGCTGCCTTATTTGCAGCGAGAACGGACTCAGCGGAATATAAAGAATTCTATATTTCTTTATTTGACTACTGCTTTACACATTTTGTCGATCATGAGCATGGGGGATGGTATGAGCAGCTTGATCGTCGGAACGCTTTGTATAGTAACTTGAAAAGTCCATCTCCTAAGGCGGATTACCATCCGGTTACGAATGCAATGACTGCTATGCTCGCATTTGGAGGCGCAGCAATGAAATCAAAACTAAAGATGTAATCGTAATGTAAAGAATTCATGCTATATCTGTCCTTCTAATTTGTCTACGTACAATTTAGCAGTCATAAGATCCATATCTTTCGCTTCTCTGAGCTTTTTAATAGCAGCTATTTTTTGACCTTTTTGGATCATGAACAGCAGCTGTTCATCAAGTGCAGTCCCCTTTATTTCTTCAGATGTCGTGTTAAAAGAGGCAGCTTGACCTTGATTCCGATCAGAAACAGAGGAGCAGGGTGTAAAATCGGCCCGAGCTGTTTGATTTCTGATAAGATCAAGTTCAAGCTGAATTTCTTTAATTTGGCGTTTTACTTTCATTACGATAAGCAGCAGGATACAAGATAAAATAACCGCAAGTGTGGCAATGAGTTCTGTAGGTTCCATCTTCTCTCTGGTTCTCCTTTCTTATGTAGTACTAGCCAGTTCAAGACTAGAAGGAGATTTCTTATAAGAGAGTATATCATATAGGTTTAATGGAGGTTAGGAAGTAACGACAGTCGGTTCAACAACAGTCAACTGATTAGCTGTTGTATTTAGATTTACAACGGCCCCAATAGGAAGTGCGGCTTTGTAAATACCATGAGCTGTCGTTACATTTGTCATTAAGGGTTTACCTAAGGGTACAATCACGTCTTCAATCAGTTCTTGATAGGATACACCGTAAGCTTCCAGGCAACCTGTACATTCACCCATAATGATCCCCGCACACTCTTCGAGTTTACCCGCCAGCTGAAGATGATTTAAATAACGATACACCGTATTCGTTGGCTCATGTGTCTCTTCCAGTACAAGAATTTTGTTCCTGATATCAATCTCATAAGGAGTACCGAGTGTATCAACAAAAGAAGTGAGATTACCTCCGACAAGCGGACCTGTCACATTTCCCGGGATGCGGCTTATCATTGGAATACTTGGAGGATTAGAGATGCGGCGAGTAGGGGTGGGAATGGAAGTGGCTGTGAAGAACTGTTCAAAGTTATAAACAGGGGTCTGAAGAGAAAAGTCAATTAACATCAAGCTTTGAAGTGTAATCAGATCAGCATATTGATAAAGAGCGTTAAGCAGGATGGTAATGTCGCTGTATCCTGATATCAGTTTCGGGTTGTTACGTATAATATCAAAATCAAGATAAGGAAGGATTCCTGCGACCCCCGTTCCTCCCCGAGTGGGAAGAATTAATCTGACCTCATCATTTTGAAACATTGCCATAAGATCTGCCGCTCGGTCTTCATCTGTACCCGCTAGAAAGCCATCTTGCTCATATACATGTTCACCCACGATCGTGTTCAGCCCTGTAGATCTCAAAACCGCAATTCGCGCATCAATTGTTGCACGATTTAGCGGACTCCCAAGTGTGACAATTCCAACGGTATCTCCTCTGCGCAGCATCGGCGGTGCAATCGCCATAGATACTTCACCCCATTTTCAGATAATTAGGAACCTAAATACTTATTGATTATGTAGATACATAGTAAAACATACCGAAATTAGCGATAAAAACAAATCCTACTACTGGTATAATGAGGATAGAAATTTTCACCTGAGAAAGAGGGATGGTATGGCCACACTTACCCAACTTAAATATGTTATTGAGGTATCCAATCGAGGTTCGATGAATGAAGCAGCTAAACGACTTTTTATATCACAGCCGAGTTTATCCAAGGCAATTCGAGATCTGGAAGAAGATATCGGTATTACTATTTTTGAACGTACCAATAAAGGAATCTCGCTTTCCATGGAAGGCGTTGAATTTATGGGATATGCAAGACAGGTTGCTGAACAAGCAGAACTTCTTGAGAGCCGGTATATGAACGCGAAACCTTCGCCGCAACATTTTGCCGTCTCCACGCAGCACTACGCTTTTGCTGTGAATGCTTTTGTTAAGTTGGTTCAGCAGTATGGGCAGGAGGAATATGAACTTGCTCTCAGAGAAACCAAGACACATGAAATTATCGAGGATGTAAAAACGCTGCGCAGTGAAATTGGAATTCTTTATTTAAATGAATTTAACAGTAAGGTGATGAGTAAATTACTTGATGCAGCGAACCTGCATTTTCATAGTTTGTTCACAGCGAAGCCACACATCTTTGTCAGTGTGCAGAATCCGCTTGCACGGCAATCGAAGGTTACCATTGAGGATTTAGAAGAGTATCCTTATCTGTCATTTGAACAAGGGGAGTATAATTCGTTTCATTTCTCAGAGGAAATTTTAAGTACGTTATCACATAAAAAAAGCATACGAGTAAATGACAGAGCGACACTATTTAATCTATTGATTGGACTAAACGGGTATACGATTTCAACCGGGGTGTTGAGTGCGGATTTAAATGGCCATGACATTATCCCTGTACCGCTGGATTATCATGAGACGATAAATGTAGGCTGGATCTCTCACAAAAATGCGATGCTTTCAAAGCTGGCACTAGCCTATGTAGAAGCCTTACAGGAAGCGACACAAAAGTTTGATATAGTCTAAAGTTATAACCAGCTATAGTTTATTGAAGTTACGCTATAACTGATCTTTCATGGTATCTTTCTATTACGAACTTATGAAATACCAATTAAAGGAGATCAGTGATATGAGCCAAATTACCAAAGCAGGTACAGAGAGAAGTGTTACTCCCTATCGTTTTGATGTGGTTGGAAGCTTCTTACGCCCAGAAGCGTTAAAACAAGCAAGAGCTAAATTTCAAGCAGGAGAAATCACTGAGGCAGAATTAACCAAAGTGGAAGATCGGGAGATTATTCGTCTAGTCGAAAAACAAAAAGAAGTGGGCCTAAAGGCTGTTACCGACGGAGAATTCCGCCGTTCTTGGTGGCATCTTGATTTTATGTGGGGACTCGATGGAGTAGAGAAAGCAAGCGATGTTAAGGGCTATCCATTCCAAGGAGAAACCACAAGAGGAGAAACAGCACGGCTTGTGGGTAAAATCGGATTTTCTTCTTCTCATCCATTTGTTGCACATTATCAGTTTTTAAAACAAGCAGCAGGCGATGATGTGGTAGCTCGTCAAACGATTCCTGCACCGGCACAGTTCCTCTCTGAGCTTTATCGCCCAGAGAATAAAGCTGCGATAGATCAGTTCTACAGCAGTGAAGAAGAACTTGTAAAAGACATTGCTAAAGCTTATCATGATGCCATTCTAGCCTTTTATGAAGCAGGTTGCCGCAGTATTCAGCTGGATGACTGCACATGGGGAATGCTGTGTGATAAAAACTATCTCGAAGCAAAACAGCAAGCAGGCGTGAACGTTGCTGACACGGCTAAGCTGTATGCAAAACTCAATGAGCTGGCCGTATCCTCTTTGCCGTCTGATCTTATCGTTACTACACATGTATGCCGTGGTAATTATCATTCCACATGGGCATCTTCAGGCGGATATGAACCGATCGCTGAAACTTTGCTTGGAATTGATAACATTTCAGGTTACTACCTTGAGTTTGATACGGACCGTGCGGGAGATTTCAAACCTCTTCGTTTCTTGAAAGAAGATCAGCAAGTAGTACTTGGTCTATTCTCATCTAAGATCGGGGAGCTGGAGAGCAAGGAAGAAATTTTCAAACGTATTGAAGAAGCAACAGAGTATGTTGATATTAATCGAATTTGCCTTAGTCCTCAGTGCGGATTTGCTTCGACAGAAGAAGGAAATATTTTGACAGAAGAACAACAATGGAACAAACTTGCTTTTATTAAGGAAATCGCAGAGCAAATCTGGCAATAAGCCGCATGTTATTATCCCTCTGATGCTACTCGGAAATGAGCTTTCTTAGAAAGCCATTGGCATTTCAGGGGGATTTTTTTTCGTTTTTCACTTATACTTGCTAATCTTAAAAACTACCATTATAATACAGGAATATGATAGATTATGCGGCCGTGGCGGAATTGGCAGACGCGCACGGTTCAGGTCCGTGTGGGTTCACCCCCGTGGAGGTTCGAGTCCTCTCGGCCGCATCCTACTTAAGAAGGCTCGTCACATTGCTCTTGCAGCAATCGTGACGAGCTTTTTTATTGCCTTTATTGCCCCGTTTCTACGCCTGTGTTTTTGTGGCTCCATTTCGGAAGTCTGTCGGTGACATACTAAACTTCCAATGGTGGAAGCAATATGCTGAATACTGATCTGCTGAGGATATTGTAAGGTGATCCCTTTTCCACCCAGGCGGTATGTACGAGATAATATTCATACACAGATGGACCAATTAAGGGATAGGGTTCATGTCTTTCTTCACCCGTAAATAAAACAGCGGGTTCTTCAGAACAGGACTGGTGTTAATAGCTCTCTTTTTAATAATGCAACAAACGTCCATATAAGTCTTGTGTTTCTCCATATTCATTTCTCTCTTCATGTTTTATATTGAAAGCGTAACAAAAAAACGAAGAATACAATAGAAAACACTGTAATACAGGTGAAACTAAGCTTTTAACGATAGCGAGTCATAAGTTACATCATAACAAGTGAATATTTTTTAATTGCAGCTAAGGAGGAATGAAAGATGGACAAGATTACATTTATCGGGGCAGGAAGCACTGTGTTTGCTAAAAATGTGTTAGGTGATTGTATGATGACCCCTGCTTTGCAAGGTTTTGAATTAGCTTTATTTGATATTAACCTAGAGCGACTGACCGATTCAGAGAACATGCTGAGTAATTTAAAAAAAAGCGTTGGCAGTACATGCAGGGTTACGGCTTACGCCGATCGTAAGGAAGCACTGCGAGGTGCTAAATATGTGATTAATGCGATCCAAGTGGGCGGGTATGATCCTTGTACGATTACCGATTTTGAAATTCCAAAGAAGTATGGTCTTCGTCAAACGATTGCCGATACCGTTGGCATCGGCGGCATATTCCGTAATCTGCGTACGATTCCAGTAATGATGGATATTGCTGCTGATATGCGGGAAGTATGTCCTGATGCCTTATTTTTGAATTACACGAATCCAATGGCTGTGCTTACGAATGTAATGAATACATACGGAGGAATTAAAACAGTAGGATTATGTCATAGTGTGCAGGTCTGTGTACCTCATATGTTTGCACACCTTGGCATAGATCAAACGGGAGTACAGGCAAAAATCGCGGGAATTAATCACATGGCATGGCTTCTAGAAGTAACGCGGGATGGGGAGGATTTATACCCCGAGATTAAGCGAAGAGCAGCAGAGAAACAGAAGGAATCTCATGGAGATATGGTTCGATACGAGATGATGCTGAAGTTTGGATATTACATCACAGAATCATCAGAGCATAATGCGGAATACCACCCTTACTTTATTAAAAAGAACTATCCGGAACTCATTGAAAGATTCCAAATCCCGCTTGACGAGTACCCGCGTAGGTGTGTAGAACAAATCGCAGGCTGGGAACGTATGCGGGATGAGATTGTGAATAATACGGAACTGAAACATGAGCGTACTCATGAATATGCTTCCTACATTTTAGAAGCAATGGAAACCGGTAATCCATATAAAATCGGCGGCAATGTAATGAACCATGGTCTTATTACCAATCTTCCGAAAGAAGCTTGTGTAGAAGTACCTTGTCTCGTGGATGGCAGTGGAATAAGTCCAACGTATGTTGGCGATCTGCCTCCGCAGTGTGCAGCGCTTAACCTGACGAATATTAATACACAGCTACTTACCATTGAAGCTGCGATGACAGGCAAGAAAGAACATATTTATCATGCAGCCATGCTCGACCCGCACACAGCAGCAGAGCTTTCGATGGATGATATCATAAGGATGTGCGATGAATTAATAGAGGCTCATGGAGATTGGCTTCCTAGATATAAATAAGTCATTCTTAGCCAGGTAGGAATAAACGAGATAACAATCTGGTATTTAGAAAAGTATTGAAAGAAAAACAAGACTGTTCAGACATTTAGCCGTGTTAGAGCAGTCTTTTTAGTTGACAATTTGTACGTACATATTACACACTGTAGAATGAATTCATCGTACAGGAGGCGTTTGTAGTCATGGATATGAATGAACGTATAGAAAGATGGAATGAAGAGGCGAGTCAGTGTAAATGTGGATCAGCACATTATAAAGTAAATATTCAGATTTCTATGGAAAAAGGAGCGCTGAATAAGATTGCACCCTATGTGGTGAGTCAAGGTTATAAACAGGTTAGTGTCGTTTACGATGAAAATACAAGAGAGGCTGCGGGAAGAAAAGTTACCGCTCTTCTTGGAGATGCCGGCATTATGGTAAGTGAAGTACTCCTTAACGCTAACAAGGCAGGAGATGTCATTGCTGACGAAACATTTATTGTAGAGCTGCTTCTGGCTCTATCGCATAGCAGTGAGGCGGTTCTTGCCGTAGGTTCCGGTACTATTCATGATCTGGTAAGGATCGTATGCTTTAAAATGAAGATTCCGTTCATTTCTGTTCCGACCGCAGCTTCCGTAGATGGATTTACTTCTGCTGGAGCGCCCCTCGTTATCCGCGGGGTGAAACAAACGTATCAAGCGACAGCACCCCGTGCTATTTTTGCCGATCTAGAAGTTTTGTCTGCGGCTCCCCAGGTACTGACGGCCGCTGGTTTTGGTGATATGCTGGGTAAATTTACTTCACTAGCAGATTGGAAAGTGTCGCGTGATCTCGGCAAAGAACCATTTTGCCCGCTCGCTTATCAAATGACAGAGGAAGCTCTACATCGTTGTATTCTTCATGTGGATGATATTGCAGAAGGGAGCGAGAAAGGCGTATCGATCTTGATGGATGCCCTTATTGTTTCCGGGATTTCGATGCTAATGATTGACCACTCTCGCCCAGCATCAGGAGGAGAACATCATATTTCTCATCGTCTCGAGATGAAATTTATGGAGCAGGGAAGACAACCGATTCTTCATGGAGCAAAGGTAGGGGTAGCTTCTGCACTGCTAACTGACATCTACCGCGATTTATATCAAGCTAAGAATGTCTCTGCCTTCGGTGCATATAAAGATTTGCCGCAAAGAGAGGAGATGCAGGATTGGCTTAGCAAAGTGGGAGGGCCAGCGACTCTTGCAGACATGGATGTATCAGACGCGGATTTTAAAGAGGCAATGGCTAGCGCTCACACCTTGAGACCCCGATATACGGGCTTGACATATCGAAATGAGAAAGTGGTTCCTAATATGTAATAGATGAATGAACCACTGTAATGCAGACGCAAGTTCTGTAAGGTATGGTACATTTTGTACGTACTAATTATTAAAAAAGGATGTTCCGAGCAGAGTGTTGCATGATCTGCCTTGGAACATCCTTATGTATTCAGTCTTATGAATTTTGTTTTAAAATGGCATCCGCAAATAAAATGGATTTTGGAATTTTAAAGAATTGCTCTGCCTGCTCTTGGAATGCCGGTGAAGGCAACGTTCCTTGATGAAGCCATTTGCGGAAGGTTCCTGGATGTACGCCGATCCAGTGACTTACGTCCGTTACGGACAAATCATGTACCATACATAAACCCGTAAGAATGCGATTGCTCACAGGTGAACGGGTCACCGTCCGTTTCATAAACCGAGAAGCTTCGGGCTGACAAATGACAGGACTTGTACGAATTACTTCTTCATTGAACAATATGTGGCGCGGATAACCAAGCAACTGACATACCTTTTCAAGATTGGTATTTCCAGGAATACGACCTTCATATACCCATGCGCTTACACTGCGGGAAGATATAGATAAATCTTCTGCTAATTGAGACAATTTAATGTCATTAGCCATGAGAACAGCAAGCAAAATTCGATTGCGGACTTGACAGCGAGTCGGTCTGCGGAAACGCTTAACGCGGACGCCTTTTCCTAGATATTTGCGGTTGATCAGAGACCAGGCCTGGATTGAGTGTTGATCTTGTTGTTTAGGCATATTTCCTCCGATTTTTTAATCAAATACTACAACAAGTAATGTTCACTTTCAAGTATACGGTTAACAGCGTATAGATGACCTTTTTATATGTGATAAGTCCTTGTTAGGTGAATAATGCACTATTTTTCGATCCATATAATGTATATTATATCTATTTTATAGGATGTTTTTATGCGTTTTTTTCGTTTTGTCACTAAAAAATAGGTCTAAAATACTAATTTAATATTTCGTAAAAAACTATTTTTATCTTTTTCTATAGGAAGTAGTTCAAAACACTGTCAAATTTCGTCTGTTTTCATAGATTAATAGAGAGGAGGAAAAAAAGGGGGGCTGTAGATGAACCCAGCACTGATTAACGTGTCATTAGGTTTAGTAGGGATGTTATTCACGTATGCATTTGGCGGCTGGTCTGAAATCTTGATTTTCTTATGTATTGCTATGGCCGCAGACTATATAACAGGCATAGCAGCTGCAATCAAAACAGGAGATAAGCTGAACAGTGAGATCGGATTTTGGGGTCTGACTCGTAAAGGGTTAATCCTGCTTATTATTCTCATTGCTAACCAACTAGATCTGTTAATGAATACGGATATGATAAAAGGAGGAGCCATCTATTTTTATTTGGCTAATGAATTGATTTCAATCACCGAGAATTATCATCGTATCGGTCTTCCGCTCCCAGCAATATTAAAAAGAGCTGTTTCTATTGTGAAGTCACAGTCAGATGAAGAAGAAAAGAATGAGAAAGAATCGAACGAAAAGATGACGAAGAAGACGAATACGGAGCGAGATGTAACTAATGAAGAGTTAGAAACGGAACTAGAAGTAGACTCCAATAAGTGAATACCGAACCCTTGGTGAAGGACTATCCATTTGTTGATAGAGCCTTTTTTTTATGTACCCTGGAAGAAACAAGACTGATAATTTTCCAATGTTCGCTTGTTTATGATATATTTTTTGTAACGTATCTAAACAACTGATAAATAAGAACTATCTATAGACAAAGGAGCCGAAATATATGATTAAACATATTGTATTCTTTAAACTAAAAGATCGTTCAGAGGAAGCGATTCAGCGTACAGCTGAAATCCTTCGCAGCATGGATGGAAAGATGGAATTTGTAAGATCACTGGAGATTGGCGTAGATGTCCTAAAAACGGAGCGTTCTTTTGACATCTCCCTTACGGCAGTAGTTGATTCACTGGAGGATTTAGAGGCTTATCAAGTTCATCCTGTTCACCAAGAAATTATCAAACATATGAGTGAAGTCAAAGACTCTGCTGTTGCAGTCGATTACGAAGTGTAAGACCATATCTTAACAAGTAGAGAGAGGGAACTTACAAGTGAGCGATTTAAAAGATGTAATGGAAACCATGTTTATACTGATCGTCATTTTAATCGCATGTCCTGTCATGCTCATCTGGTTAAAGCGGAAAAACAAACGTAATCGACAACATACGAAACGGATGTGACTTCAATGTACTACGTAAATATTGATCAAATTAATTTACGCCTTAACAGCGTTCCTGAAATTACAGCTGCACTCAGGGAAGTTTCTTCGAAATGGGATGGAAGTCTGCTGTACGGCATGGTTCAGGAAAGAGCACTTCATCTGGCTATAGAGACGGTGACAGACGTTGGAAGTTACCTCATTGATGGTTTTATTCTACGCGATGCGAGCAGTTATGAAGATATTGTTGAAATTGTTCATGAAGCGGGAGCTTTTGACGAAGAGAGTTATCGTTTATTTATGAATCTTGTGTCCCTTCGTAAGCCGCTCGTTCAGGATTATTATGCCTGGGATCGGACAAGTCTTCATGAGATGACAGTACAGCTGCCTGCTGTATTAGACCGATTTGGGGAACAGGTTCGTGCATATCTTGAGCTTGAACTCGGACCGTTTCAGAAAGTGAGAAGCTAATAAAAGGTATTCGAGAATTAGTAATGCTCGTAAAAGCAGTACCTTTCTTCAGGAGGAATCGTCATGTCAGTTTCACAAAATACAGATCAAAAACAGAATACAGGATTTCATCCGGTATATATGGCCGAACTTTTGTTTAAAGAACGCCCTGTGTTTCGTGAGGAAAAATTAATGGAAGTGATGCGGCGAATTACCGGGAATGCCCGCGTGCTTAAGAAACGTTCAAAAGATGGAGCGGCAGTTCCTGTAGGAACTTCCTCTTCTTCAGGCGCAGCTTCTGAGACAGAAGAGCAGGAACCTATGGTCATTATGCATACAGAATTCATGGTGCCATTTGAGGATGGCACGGTTCCTGCACAAACCTGTATTTTACCGGCTCAGGAAATCGCAGATAAAAAACGATTTAAAGGTTCATTAGAGCAGTCTTGGCACTGGAAAGAAGCTGCGGGAGTTACCTGCGATTGCCAGTATCAGATTCGAATCCATGACTTGTTTACAGCAGCATTGCCTCATAAAGAACGGCTGCAGCTTTTTCAGCAGGCACTCCGTGCTGTGCTTGAGGTTGTTCCCTGTGATGCGCTTTATTTCTATGGCAGTGACAAGATTGTTGAACCTGGTGCTTATACGCAGGCCTTGCAGAACGGAGATCATCTCTACGGTGCGATGAATGTCCGTTTGTATCAAGCGGGAGGAACAGAGATTCGCCGAGAATTCGTGATGGATACGGTGGGGCTGTCTTCACTTGGTGTTCCGGATTTTCAGTGTCACTTCTCAGGTCTTGATCCCGACAAAGTAGCACAAACGCTGTTTGGAGCAGCTTATTATTTATTTGATCAAGGGGATGTCATTCTCGACGGGCAGCTGCTGGGTACAGCGGATTCCCAGCGCTGGCGCTGTGAGCATCAGGAATCGATTGTATCTCCAAGAAGATACGTCATTGATCTTGATCCAGGGGCTCCTTATTATGCAGGTCAAATCGAGCCGTAAGTGTTTTTGAATAAATAATTCTCCGTAAGTGTGTCAAGTCAAGCTCCTCCTGCTTATAATGCGGTAACAAGAGATGGGCATTCGCCCGGATAGCAGGAGGAGAGAACATGATGGAATGGAGTGTGACTGTTGCTGCGGGAGCGTTTGTTATCCTCTCCGCTTTCATGATTGCGGTGCTTATGAATGTGCGAAGACTAATGAAGCAGTTACAAGACACCGCCTTACAGATGGAAGAACGAGCGCATTTATTGACCGTGGATGCAGTTCAGCTGCTTCAAAGAACGGATCATACGGTGCTCCTGATGCAGGAACATCTCCGTAAGTCAGCTTCTTTTATGGAATCCATGGAAGCAGCGGGAACGGTGATCAGGTCAAAGGCGCAGCAGGTTGATAACATCAGCTCTGCCATTACCCATTCTGTTATGCAGCATGTCCAGCATGCTCATGAAGAAAATCAGCAGCGTATGAGTCCATTGTTTCGTTCTCTTGATGCCGGGCTGACCTTATGGTCTGTCTGGCAGCGTTTCTCCAAAGCGTCCGGTGAACCGACCCAGGGTGAGAAGGAGTGAGCTTGACATGAATGATAAAAGCAAAGGTTTGCTATGGGGAACATTCATTGGGAGTATTGCAGGTTCGATTGCTGCGCTGCTCTTCGCACCTAAGGCAGGAGCAGAACTGCGTCAAGATATTTCCGATGGGGCAAAGCTCGTTACCGAGAAAAGTCAAGATTTAGCCACGAAGTTTACGGATCAAAGTTCTCAACTTTCTGCTAAAGTCGTGGAAAAGACGGAAGGAATCATTCAAGAATTCCGTTCGGTTTGTAAAACAAAACCCGTGTTCGTCACGGTATCCTCACTCAGCAGCGCGGAAGAAGAGGCAAGTATAGAAGAATCTATACTTGCCGAAATCAAGAAAATTAATGAGAGTAAGTAATTTTAACTTAGTTATAATTTAGTTATATAAATTAGTTATAACTGAGGAATCCATAAGAATTCATGATTTAGCTGCGTAGCTGATAAAAGGTCTGTGACTTCTTCCTGCGGTTCATTACTGCAGGAAGAAGTCAGGCCTTTTTGTAATGTGGAATTGTTGAAGGCTTGTGTGAAATGGAGTAAGATGTAGGTACCTTTTTGCCAAGTAAATCATAATGTAAAGGTGAAAAGAAGGGAAATTATTGAAGAAGGAAGCGGTGTGTTCGTGCAACAAGCTATTGCTATATTAGACTCTGGTGTTGGAGGATTGACCGTTGCCAAAGAAATTATGCGTCAACTCCCTCGGGAAAAAGTGATTTATTTTGGAGACACTGCCCGTACACCATACGGACCCCGTACGTCCGAAGAAGTAATACATTTTACAGAACAGATTGTTGATTTTTTGGTTCAGTTTGACCCAAAAGTGATCGTCATTGCATGTAATACCGCTACAGCTGCTGCCCTGGAGCATATTAAGAGAAAAGTAGATATCCCGGTTATTGGTGTCATTCATCCTGGGGCTCGTGCAGCGATTAGCGCTACAAAAACAGCGAATATTGGTGTCATTGGCACGGTAGGTACGATTAACAGCGGGGCTTACACCGAAGCATTAAAACAGTTATCTCCTTATGTTCATGTGGAAAGCCTGGCTTGTCCTGCACTTGTTCCACTTGTAGAGCAAGGGGATTTTCGCTCGGAACATGCCAAAAACACGGTAGAAACTTCACTATCACGAATGAAGGAATTCCCTATAGATACACTCATTCTGGGATGTACGCATTATCCATTTTTGACGGATTGTATCAAAGAAGTGATGGGGCCGGGCGTGAAGCTGATTAGCTCAGCAGATGAAACTGCGAGAGAAACCAGCACGATTTTACATGATAAACGCAAGCTGGCTACGATAGAGGATACGCCGGTTCACCAGTTTTTCTGCAGCGGAGATCCAGAGATGTTCCAAAGCATAGCCCGTTCATGGCTTGGGGAACAGATTAAGAATACTCCTGTTGTATGGCAAGTATCCAAAATGCTGTAACGATAACTTCATTCCATTTGTATAAAAAAGCAACCTCTAGTCTGATTTTTTTGCGGGCTTAGGTTGCTTTTTTATGGTTTGCGGTCATGACTTTGATATCGATGATTTTCACGGTGGACAAAGACATATGCATATACTGCGGTAACATACGTTTTCGTTTTCTCATAGGAGGGATAAGGATGGAACGGTATGGATATCGGGAATTAGTAAATGACCTGGAAGAAATCTGCTCGGGCAATCCTGGGATAAGATACGGTGTAATCGGAAAAAGCGTGATGGGGAAAGATATCCCCTATATAGCCATAGGGAAGGGGGAAACCCACCTACATGTGAATGCAGGGATGCATTCAAATGAATGGCTGAATGTTCCGTGTCTGATGTTTTTTGTGAAAAACTATATTAAAGCATTGAATGAAAGATCGACATTTCATGGCCATTCGCCGGAACTTTGGTTTGAAGAAATTACATTGTGGGTACTACCTATGTTAAACCCAGATGGGATTGAACTCGTACTAAGTGGACCGCAGGAAGACCATCCTTGGAAGAAAGAAGTACTGGAGTTAAATGGGGGAGACACAGATTTTTCTAACTGGAAAGCCAACATTCGCGGTGTAGATTTAAACGATCAGTTTCCCGCCTTTTGGCAGGAGGAGGCAAGCCGGCGAGAGAAAACGAGGCCCGGTCCAAGAGATTTTGGGGGAGAGAGCCCTTTGTCTGAACCTGAATCTGTTGCTTTGGCAAGCTTCACAAAAGAAAAAAAGTTTGATGCGGTCATTGCTCTTCACAGCCAGGGTCAAGAAGTATACTGGAATTATCGTAATGCGGAGCCATCTTATAGTGAGAACTGGGCTGTGCAGCTGGCTGATGCTGCCGGGTACAAAGCGGTAAAACTTTTCGGAAGTGATGCAGGATATAAAGACTGGTTTATTCTTGAGTTCAGAAGACCAGGATTTACGGTGGAAACAGGACTTGGTGTGAATCCGCTGCCCGTGTCACAGTACGATACGATTGCTGAGGAAGTGGAGCAGATTATGGTGACCGCGATGACGCTTATGAGTGCAAAACAAAACGGTGAATAGGATGAAGAAGGCGCAGGAGGGAAATGATACATGCCCTCCGTATGCCTTCATTATGCTATGATAATCATATTCTGAACTAAGGAAGGAGTACATGACAATGAAATGGAGAAGATTATTTTCATTAAATAGATGGTCCCATGTTTTTAGACGTTTACCTGCATTGCTCACTTCTTCTAAGGTGTCGATGTTTGATAAAATGTTATTTCTTGTTCCTGCTCTTTTGTATTGGGTACTGCCAGATGTGCTGCCGTTCATGCCCATTGATGATATCGGTGTGACGATGCTGCTGATGAACTGGTTCGTGACAAGAGCAGAGCGTAAATATTCAATTAATGCTCCTAGTGATCTAAGTAATCGGTAAAAATGAGAGGTTATTCCTTGCGATTTAAGCTGTTCTTGATTAAAATATAATGTATTGTCAATGGACAGGCTTATCATCTTCACATTTTAATGCCTGAAGCACTGATCACTATTTATAGATTCTAGGAGATGAATATACATGAAAGTAAAGATCACTCGTAACGCTGCAAAAGTATTGAAACGTGAACTGGACTTACCTGAGAATGAAGGAAAATTGGTACGCGTTCTGATTACGCTGGATCATGGCGATCACGTGCATTATGGTATTGATTTTGATACACAAAAAGAAAATGATGAACTTGTTTCCACAGATAAAGAAATTGATGTTTTGCTTGAAAAAGGAAAACCAATGCTTGAGAATATTAAAGTGGACTACCTTTACTTTCCAAGAGAAGGTTTTGTAATTACAGACCCTTCACAAGGGAACAATATTAATCATTAAGCCTTTGGTGAAAGAAGAAGGGGAATAAATGGCTAACGATATTAGAGTATGTGAGAAATGTAAGCACATCAAGCTGAAAAGTATGGTTCCAAAACTACAGAAGATGGCTCCTGATGCTGATATTAAGATTGGATGTAAATCTTACTGCGGTCCTTGCGGTAAACGTGCATTTGTGTATATCAATGGACGATATATCAGTGCCCCTACCGAAGATGAAGTACTTGCGAAAGCAGCTCCGTTTATAAAAAAATAAAGACCACTGCATAACCTCCCTGCTTTCAAACCATGCTAAGATTGCAGCAGGATTTTGAGAGAAGGAGAGTGGTTTTTAACAATGAAGCACGATCATTCCAGTTTGCTATCTTCCACTTTGGTTGCCCAGGCTTCGAGTTCCGTTAAGAAACTGCATCATGCAGTAACTGCGGCGGTATCTCAGCCTACAGAACAGCTCGTACAGCAGGCACAGAATCGATTGGTTCGTACCGAGAATACGGTAAGAGCGGCTGAGCAGCAAACCACCTATAGCGGAGTGGAATTTGCACAGGAGATTCTCTCAGAAGAGAAAGAACGTCTTTCATCCCTGAATGTGAGCAAGAAGTAAATATTCAGTGAGTAGCGGCTTCATCACCCTGCACACCAAAAAACCTGTCTGCACGAATTGCGAACAGGTTTTTTGGTGTGTAGAAACATCATTCTTTAGCACGAAGCTTATGAATTAAGTTGTGTGTGATAAGCTGATCTGATATGGATAATTCTAATTTACTTTTTTCGTAAGATGGTTTGCACGCTTGGATATCGGTCTGTTTACCTGCGGGCATTTCATAACAGGATCCATTTTCGAACCGACGATCCTCCGAAGGAATATATACAAGATCACGGTTTGCGAAAGCGCCGGAGCGAAGTACAGTCATCCGTTTGGAGGTACTTAGTAAGTCCGATCCCATAAGGTAATTATCTTCGGTAGAGATGCCGAGCAGATGCAGAACAGTAGGGGCTATATCTATTTGTCCAGCAGGTTCAAGGTAAATCCCGGCCTGGTCTCCATCCGGAAGGTGCATGAGCAAGGGAACCTGGTTCATAATTTGATGCATCTCAAGGTCGCTGAGTGATGTACCAAGAAATGTTTCATAATCTGCTTTTTCCTTGATGGAATTGTCATGGTCTCCATAGACGACAAGCAGGGTGTCATCCCATAGTCCTTCTTTCTTTAATTGTTCTACAAGTTCTCCGAGCGCTGCATCTACATAATGAATCGATTGTAAGTAATTACCCATCATACTTTTTCCAAGAGAGTCGGTGTTTAGTTCCCGCAGTGAAGCAGGTAAGCCATAAGGATGGTGACTGGTCAGGGTAGTCATAAAAGAATAGAATGGAGCCGGATTTTTCAATTGCTCTTCCGTTATATAATCGACAGATTGTTTGAAAAAAGACTTATCACCAAGCGACCAGCCTACAGCTTCGTTCATAATATAGTTATTGCGGTTCTTAAATTCATCGTACCCCATGTTTTTATACATCATATACCGATTCCAAAAACTGCTCTCATAGGCATGATAAGCGGCGGTATGGTATCCTTCGCTGCCCAGGATCGATGAGAGAGCGTCATATTCATGATCCGGGTATCTAACAAAAACAGAACCTGTAGGGAGAGGATGCAGCGATATATTTGTCACAAAATCGGCGTCTGAAGTTCTTCCTTGGCCGGTTTGATGATAGAAATTTTTGAAATAAAGACTCTCCTTCATTAAGTTGTTAAAGTGTGGTGTAATTTCTTCTCCGCCAATTTCTTTACCGATTACAAAGTTCATGAAAGCTTCTACTTGAACAATAATTACGTTTTTTCCTTTATATTTCCCAAAAGTCTCCGCCGATGTGGCTTGTCTTGCTTCTTCTTGTTTTTCAGAAAAATAAGCAGTGGTTTCTTCCAGTTGTTCATGAGAGACGGGTGCCTGACTATTCATACGTTCTTTGTTGTAGCGATAAACATCGTAGCCATGGAAAGCAAGCAGACCGGTGACATTATAAAGAGTCATGTTCCACCAGTTTCCTTCAAAAAGTCCCGCAGCCCAAGTTTTACTGGAATGCTGGATAGGCCCAACTGTAAGTACAATCCCTAGAACGAGAGCGAGTACTCCGCTTACAAATCTGCTACGCTTAGAAACTTGCTGAGTCGTTTTTTGTTTTTGTACAGCATAGAGAGAACTGCGGTTTTTCCTGCTTTTTCGATATAAATGTATTACATAAAACAGCCCGCCTATGGCTAACAAGATAAGATCTATAAAGAACCATAGATCACTGCTATAGATTAGAGAACGAATACTATCTCCGAGTGAGCCGACTTGTCCGGTCTGCAAGAGTACCGGGACAGTAATAAAATCGCCAAAATAACGATAATAGACAAGATCTGCAAAGATGATTCCCGTTAGAAGGAGGTTTAATAACGACAAAGTAAAGATCCGAATCCGTACAGGCAGCCACAATACCCAAAATGAAACGATAAGTAAGGAACCAGCGGCGATGATATAATCCGTTCGGCTCATATCTATATCTCTTGCGTTCAGTTCATCATGGAAATATCTGAGCTTTAGAATCATGATGATCAGAAATAGAAGATAAGGCAGATAACTTCTAAGCCAGGTGAATTTTTTTGAATGTGAGACGAGTATGGGGTTTGAGATGTTAGGCAATAGGTACCCTCCAAGTAAACTTTTTTAGAATGAGATTTTGGATTTCCTGTATTATTATATCGCCTTAAATCAGAGTAATAAACGTCAAGGTTTACAAAAGAGAAAATAGCGCTTAGTAATAACGACTTACTAAGGGGAAAATAAAAAAAAGAGGGTAAACAATTACGTTTACTCCCTCTTTGTGTATGTTACGACCGATCCGGTCTTGGCGGCAATGGACCCAAAAATTGATAAAACTGAGTTTCAATCCGTCCATTGTACAATTTTCTGCGTTTGTCTGCTTTTTGATTGAAATGTTTTTCGAATGATGTAGTGGAGGTAATGGCAAAGAAAGACCATGTTGGCACTTCTGCAGCAACTCTCCCTAAGGAGTAGATCAATCTTTCAATTTCCGTTTGCTCACCAATCCGTTCCCCGTAAGGTGGGTTTGTAATCAGACATCCATAATCGCCTTTTAGGCGTACACGGGAAACAGGAAGAACATCAAGCTTAATTTCTTTTGCAAAACCAGCGCTTCTGACTGCCGCTTCTGCAACTTCAATAGCTTGCGGGTCAATATCACTGCCTGCGATTTGCAGCGGTACGTCGTCTTTTACGAGGTCAAAGGCTTCTTCCCGTGCTTGGTTCCACACTTCAGCAGGGACAATCGGCCAGTGCTCTGCACTGAACGAGCGGCGCAGACCAGGAGCAATGTTCCACCCAATCATGGCAGCTTCAACGAGCAGGGTTCCAGAACCGCAGAACGGGTCATAAAACGGGCGATGCGGGCCCCATCTGCTTAGCTGAACAAGAGCCGCTGCGAGTGTCTCTTTAAGTGGAGCCTCGGTGACGAGTTTCCGGTAACCGCGTTTGTGAAGGCCGGCTCCACTGGTATCGATCGTCAGCATAGCGATATCATTGAGCAAATGGACCTCGATGACGAGACGCGGGCCATCTTCCGGAAACCATTCCGTATGATGCGTCTGCTTTAATTTTTCTACAATGGCTTTTTTGACGATCCCTTGGCAAGCGGGAACACTGGATAATTGCGATTTATGGGAACGTCCTTGGACTGGAAATTCACCATCCGCAGGAATCCAGTCTTGCCAAGGCAGCGCTTTTGTTCCTTCAAATAGTTCATCAAACGTAGTAGCTTTGAATTCGCCCATTTTAATCAGGATCCGGTCAGCACTGCGCAGCCAAAGATTACATCTGGCAATATCAATAAAATCACCGGAGAACATCACCCGTCCATTCTGGGTGGTTACGTCGGTATAGCCGAGCAGTTTCAATTCTCTTGAAACGACGGCTTCTGTCCCCATGGGGGTCGTTGCAATTAATTGCAAAGGTTGCATAAAAAAACGTCAACTCCATCTTGGTCATCACTGCTGCTTATAAAAGAAGCGGCAGGATTACCTTTCTTATATTTTCTTATATTTGAGTGTGTTCTTGCCTGATTGAATCAGGACCAGTACAATGATATACGCACCTTTCGTCTTTCGTCTAGAGTAGACAAAAACAAGGGTATATAAAACAAACATTTATTATAGAACAATTATGTCCATAAGGAAAGTAGAATGAAGGAGGAAGTGAGTGAAGTGAATATTCATCCAGATGATTATGTAAATGATTTATATAAGGAAGATCCGCTCTTGGCTGAAGTCATCCAGACAATTAAGGAAAAAGGAATGCCAGAGGTATCTGTTGCCCCTGCTTATGGCCGATTACTAACGTTTCTCGTACAAACATCAGGAGCCAAAAAAGTGCTCGAAATCGGAGCTTTAGGTGGTTACAGCGGCATTTGTTTATCCCGAGGAATGTCTGAAGATGGAAGACTTACATCTCTGGAACTTAAGGAAGAATATGCAGCACTTGCACATGCCCATCTGACAAAAGCAGGGTATGGGGAGAAAGTGGAATACAAGATTGGACCTGCAGCAGACAGTCTTGAAGCGCTCAAAAAAGAAGGCGAGAAATTTGATTTCTTTTTTATTGATGCAGATAAAGAAAATTACCCGGTATATCTTGAGTATGCAATTCAGCTGGCAAATCCGGGAGCGATTATTGCAGGGGATAATTGTTTCTTGCGCGGCAGAACACTAAACACAGAGAAAAATGGGCCTTCCGTTAAGGCCGTTCGTAAATTTAATGAAAGCATTGCAACTGATGAACGCCTGATGAGTACCATGCTTCCTGCTTATGATGGACTTGCGCTGGCGATCGTGAAATAGATTCGTCTAAAAGTTTATACAAAATTAAAAACAGCAGCACTCCCGCAAATCCATGAGCCCGGGGGTGCTGCTGTTTATACGTCTGCTTTTTCATAGTATAGTTTAAACACCAAGTCCTGATTGTAGTTGCCGAACCCTGTTCCAAATAAAGTAGCTCCTCCGATATGCTCGGCATCTTCTTCCACAGCAATTCGAAATGTCCACTGCTTTGACCGAATATCGACATCCTCTAGGGTAATATCTGAGATTTTATGTCCATCGATAAAGGTGCCGTCATTATTTACACGAAGTACCTTATACAGTCCATATTGGTTAATCTCATCCCACCACCAATCGGGTGTGAACTTGCCGCGCGATCCGCCAAAATCTCCAGGGCTCGTCCAAATACCAAGCCGTATTCCATTGAAGAAGAAAGAGATATCAGAAGGCCAATTATCATTAGCCGAAGGGGCTTCGGAAGAAATCTCAAAAGAAATCTCAAGTTCCGTCGGTTCTTCGCTTTTTAGAATGAAGTTCGCAGTTCGATACTCCACATAACCTTTGGTAAACCATAAAATTTTTGCATTTACTCTTTCCGCATCCAAAAAGTATCGAGGTTCGTCAAACATACCGATTACTTTTGTGGTTGTTGCAAGACCGCAGGTTGGCTCAACGACGAAATCACTATAATGACCTATGGATACGATGTATTCGTGGAACCTGCGGCGTGTTCTTTCTTTTTGAGGAAAGACGATTTCAATACCTTCCGTAGTCAGCTTGCACATTTTCTTAGTTCCGTTTTGACCCGAAACAAGACTGGATGTTATAATTCCTGCTTTTTCTAATTTCTTGACATGCATCGTCATGATTGCACTGCTTAAGTTTAGAGCTTGTGCTAGTTCTTTTACGTTCATATCTTGGTGTGACAGCAGCTCGATCATTCGCAGTCTCACATCACTTGCAAGAGCCTCATATACAGGCAGATATAATTCATTGGTATTAATGATCATGAAAGTGAAGTCTCCTTCGGTCAATTGATGTTTAAGTATATATTTGGAATAGATGGATTAATTATATTATAAAAAGTCAAAGGATACTATGCTAAGGTTTCTATGATATCTGATCATAGGTATCCTTATATCATACGCTAGTTGATGTATAAAATAAAAAAGGATTTTCTTATCAAGCTTTACTTAGCCGCTTGAAGAAAATCCTTTTTTACAAATAAAATCAACAAGATCGATATAACGATGGTTATTGTGATCTAATAGATTTTCGTGAATAGAGTTTTGTCCGTACCCAAACCACATTAATGAGAAGAAGCACCCCTGAAATAATAAAGAGACCTTCAATTCCAATAAAACCGGATAAGAACCCTCCGACTACTGCACCAATCATATTTCCTAACGCCAGTGTACTGCTGTTGAATCCAAAGGCCCGGCTTTCCATTCCGTCAGGGGTATACTTGCGAATTAGAGAGTTGACGCTCGGAAGCAGTCCCCCCATAAATACACCCATAAGGAACCGGATCGCGACAAGCTGCCATACACTATGGACGAAAGCTTGAGGAATCAGGGTCAATGCCGCTCCGATCAGTGCGAAAGTCAAGATACGATGGGATCCAACCTTGTCGCTCAGCTTACCGAGTAGAGGAGAAGTAATCATATTGGATATCCCTGCTACTGCACTGACCACTCCTGCAAAGAAAGCAAGATTCTCTGCTGTACCATGGAGCTTATGTACATACAGCGGCAAGAGTGACATGGGACTCACCATTGCAAACTGCAGGAGAAAAGTAACGGCAAATAACGCCGGTAATTGAGGCGCTTTTGTCAGTTCACGTAAACCTTCCAAAACGGACTGCTGGGGCAGATGCGAAGCTTCTTCTCGGTCGAATTTTTCTCTGACCAAAAAGAGTGCCAGCATAGATGCCACAAAAATAAGCGAACCCGTAATGTAGAAAATAGGTCTAAACCCTACCAGATCGGCTAGAATACCGCCGATTAGAGGCCCGAGAATCGTACCTGCAACTTGTCCGGATTGAACCGTTCCCATGGCAAAACCCATTTGTTTCTTCGGTGTCGTTCCAGAAACGAGTGCTACCGCAGCGGGATTAAAGCCGGATATTGTACCGTTTAATAAGCGAAGGAACAACAGATGCCAGGGGCTCGTAGCGAGTCCCATAAGGGCAATGACAATCGCCATTCCGAATCCGGAACGAAGCAACATGATTTTTCTGCCATATTTATCTGCGAGTTTCCCCCACAGAGGCTGAAAGATAAAGGATGTCAAAAAGTTAGCAGCAAAAATAAAACCTGCCCATAGTCCGATTTCTCGTTCACCCGTTACACCGAGGTCTTGAGCGAGATAAAGGGACAAAAACGGAGTTACCATCGTCATGCCTGCGTTAACGAGAAACTGTCCGAACCAGAGCACAATGAGATTGACTTTCCATGATTTCAAGGCGCCAGTTCACTTCCTTTCTGCCGTTTCTTAAGTTGAGTGTTTTCATTACTTTAGTATAGCACACTAAATTTTGGCTATCGGTTAAGCCGTTTAATGACAGAAATTCTTTACTACTTCTTCAGATGTCTTTCATATTAGTCTGAAAAGCTTCATCTAATTGTCAAGGGATGTTCGCTTTGCTATCCTTGTTACCTACTCATAAAAAGGGCATAATGAAGTAAAGACTTAACAATAGGGGAGGCCCCAAAATGGCATACAATAATACGTTTATAGAAGCCAGCTTCAAAAGACAAGTAGATCGGTTGCCTGTATGGTACATGAGACAAGCGGGGCGCTATGACCCTGAATATCGGAAGATAAAAGAAAAATACACACTTTTGGAGATTT
Source organism: Paenibacillus polygoni (assembly GCF_030263935.1). Lineage (NCBI taxonomy): Bacteria > Bacillati > Bacillota > Bacilli > Caryophanales > Paenibacillaceae > Paenibacillus > Paenibacillus polygoni. The sequence continues at coordinate 1,680,125 of NZ_CP127162.1, forward strand.
GTAAACAGCCCGAACTTGCAGCTGAGGTGACGATGTTACCTATACGCAAGCTGGGTGTGGATGCAGCGATCCTATATTCTGACATTATGAATCCGGTAGCTTCTCTTGGTGTTGACTTTGATATCGTCAAAGATATTGGACCTGTCATCGCTAATCCAATTCGCTCAGCGGCTGATATTGAGCGCCTTACACCCATTGATGTCGATAAGGATCTATCTCACATCATGGAGACAATCCGAATATTAGATCATGAACTTCAGGTTCCGCTTATTACTTTTGCAGGGGCACCTTTTACAATAGCAAGCTATTTAATTGAAGGTCGTCCGTCGAAAAGTTACATACGAACGAAAGAGATGATGTACGGCGAGCCCGCTCTTTGGTTTGCATTAATGGACAAACTTGGAGATATGGTGATTACTTATGTTCGTCATCAGATTGAAAATGGAGGAAAAGCTTTTCAGGTATTTGACAGCTGGGTAGGAGCGCTTGCCCCGCAAGACTTCAAATATTATGTACTGCCTACCATTACTCGTATCTTTGATGAACTGTCGGATCTAAAAGTACCTAAAATTTACTTCCCAGGCGTAAGTTCGGGTGAGCTGCTTCCTACACTGCACGAGGTCAAAGCTGATATTATTGGACTTGACTGGAGAGTCTCTATTACCGAAGGGCGCTTACGACTCGGTGAGAAATTTGCCGTACAAGGGAATTTGGATCCTTATGTACTGACTGCCCCAATGGACACGATTAAGGAATATGCCAAAGATATTATTGATCAAGGCATTCAGTCTCCTGGCTTTATATTTAATCTAGGACATGGCTTATTTCCAGAGGCTTCGATTGAGAAATTGAAAGAACTTACGGATTTTGTTCATGAATATTCAGAGCAAGCCATTCGTGCACAAAAGTCCACTGTATTTTAAATAAGACGAACAAGGGATGGATGAGATAATGAATCAAATAGGTGTACTCGTGATGTCATACGGCACTCCTCAAAGTATGGAGGATATTGAAGCATATTATACACATATTAGACGCGGAAATAAGCCGACGGAAGAACAACTCTCTGAACTAACCGAACGATATGAAGCGATTGTTGGCGGAGTTTTTCCGCTTCGCGAGAATACGAACAAGCAAGTTGAAACATTAGAGCAGACTTTGAAACAGGATGCCAGAACCGAAGGTACAGAGTATCGTTGTTACCAAGGTTTGAAGCATGCGAGCCCGTTTATCGAAGATGGGGTAGATGCGATGGCGGCAGACGGTATTAAAAAAGCGATTGGAATCGTGCTCGCTCCTCATTACTCTACAATGAGTGTTGGTTCTTACATCAAGAGAGCTGAAGCAAAAGCAGAGGAACATGGGATCGACATGAGTTTTATTGAATCCTATCATTTACATCCAAAGCTCATAGAGGCACTTACCATGCGAGTAGTCGCTAAGTTGAACGATTTTGAAGAGGCGGGAGCGATCCGTAAAGATGTTCAGGTATTGTTCAGTGCTCATAGTCTGCCGTCAAAAATCGTAGAGATGGGTGACCCTTATCCAGAACAGCTGCTTGAGACTTCCAAAGTGGTAGCAAAACAAGCCGGGGTAGATCGTTGGCAGTTCACCTGGCAAAGTGCAGGTCGTACAGCAACGCCGTGGCTTGGGCCCGATATTCTTGATACACTGCAGGAACTTAGCAAAGAAGAGGTTGAGGATGTACTTGTCGCACCTATTGGTTTTGTATCCGATCATCTCGAAGTACTGTATGATCTGGATATTGAAGCAAAAGCAGTCGCTAAAGAACTCGATATGCGACTCATGCGCATCGATTCGCTGAATAGTGATCCGCTTTATATGGAAGCACTCAGTGATGTTATTATTAGACGTGTGGATGAAAAGTGGAACGCTAATTAGTAATCTAATATAACGTGCGATTTGAATCAATTTCATAACTCATTAAAACGATAAATTTGTAACTATATATACCCCTGATTAAAGCAACTAAAGGTATTATGAAATTGATTCATTTGCAGTACATTTTCATTGAAATAACCGCAAGGCTTCTCTCTATACGAGATCGCTTTGCGGTTATTTTGTTTGCCTAACATTTCTTCGTCTCTATGAATTCACACCAAATATCCTTTAAATGGTATAATAGATTCGTTTCATAGACTTGTAAGATTTCTTTACTAGTCAATTATAGGAGAAGGAGATTGTATGTTACCCTCAAGAACAGAAAGAAGTAAAGCAGCGAAGAAGAAAAAACAACGGAAGAGAACCCAAAAATGGATAACCATTAATATGGTGTTAGTTTTACTAGTTGCAGGTTATATGATTGCGATTAGGACAGGAAACATGCCGTGGATCTTAAACAATAGCCAGGATCAAGCTGATATGGTGGATCAATCTAATGTATCAAATTTAGCTCCAGAGAGTAACGAGCAAATTCCTGATGATACAGAGCAGGATATAGCTGATGATAAGGAACAAGAGGCAGCTAATGATAAGGAACAAAAAGTAGATGATCAACAGCAAGGTAGTGAAGAACAAGCTCCCGGTGAGCCCCAAGACGAGGGACAGAAGCGGGAACAAGAGTCTACAACACAAGAAGAGCAAGACTTGATAAACGAACCTGATCAGAAACTTGATGATGAATCGAATAAGTCAGATGAGACCAAAGAAGCAGCCAAGGAAGAAGAATTAATAAATACATCTGCTAAAGAGTCAATTACGATGCACTTTGCAGGAGATGTTCAATTCTCAGGTAAAGTAGAGGATTTATTATTAAAAAAAGGGTTCGACTATCCTTATCAACATTTGGGCTCTTTGTTTACAAATGATGATCTTACCTTTATTAATTTGGAGACACCTGTCACTACAGGCGGCGTAGCCGCTCAGGATAAAAGCTTTGTATATAAATCCTCTCCAAAAGCGCTCAAATCACTGGCTGAGGCGGGGGTGGACGTCGTAAACCTGGCCAATAATCATATATTGGACCAAGGAGTACAGGGTCTAACGGATACACTTACACATCTAAAAAGCAATAAACTCAGCTATGTAGGTGCTGGCCTGAATCGAAAGGAAGCCTACAGCCCGGTTTATTACGAGAAAAATGGAATTAAAATTGCATTATTAGGTTTTACAAGAGTTATTCCTGAAGCAAGTTGGCGGGCAGAAGCAGGGAAACCTGGTGTGGCGGACGCATATAATAGCACGGAAGCGGTAAAAGCCATAAAGCAAGCACATAAACAGGCAGATCTCGTCATTGTCATGGCTCATTGGGGAAAAGAGCGGCATACAACCCCTGATGAGAATCAAAAAAAATTAGGTTATGAATTTATTGATGCAGGCGCAGATCTTGTGATTGGCGGTCATCCCCATGTCCTGCAAGGATTAGAGTCCTATAAAGGGAAATGGATCGCCTATAGCACAGGTAATTTTATTTTTTCAAGATCAGCTACTGCGGAAACGTGGAAAACGGCGATCTTTGAAGCAACATGTCAAAAAGACGGGAAATGCGGTATCAAAGTATTACCTTATCATGCGGAGCTTGCTCAGCCCGTTCCCATGGACAAGAAAGAGGGAGCAGCACTGCTGCGTGAGATTCAGAATAGATCATTTGGAGCTAAAATAAGCGAAGACGGGACGGTTACATCCATTAAATAAAATCGTTCCTGCAAAGAGGGTGAAGTTAGATGGACAATCCATGTGTAGCACATCGCGGGTATTCTTCCCTTGCTCCTGAGAATACAATGGCTGCTTTCCAACTGGCTATGGAGCAAAAGCAGGTTTCCTGGATTGAGCTAGATGTGCAGCTCTCTCGCGATGGAGTTCCTGTGGTTATCCATGACTTCCGTCTGGAAAGAACAACGAATGGCAGTGGCAATGTTAGAGATCATACCCTTGCTGAACTAAAGAAACTGGATGCGGGAAGCTGGAAATCGAAAAAGTTTGCGGGGGAACGTATTCCTACTTTAATGGAAGTACTTAAACTTACCAAGGGGAAAGTGAAGCTTAATATTGAACTGAAAACAGTTGGGAATATGTATCCGGATTTGGCAGCTACCGTTATTGAAAAACTGCAAAACGCTTGGAAACCTCGTGATTATGTCATTACCTCGTTTGAGAAGAAGGCATTACAGCAGGTAAAACGAGTTCATCCCGATCTTCCAACAGGGCTGATTATTAATGCATCTCCTGCAGATCTTTCAAGGCAGCTAGAAGAACTAGGATGTCATTTTCTATCCATTGGATTTCCTTATGTCACGAAGTCGCTCATAAAGGAGATGACTAGCAAAAATATTACAGTCATGGCATGGACGATTGATTCATCGCGTATCATGCGTAATATTGCAGCGCTGGACCCAAGTATTATGCTGTGCACGAATCGGCCTGAATTGTGGAACAAAGCGAACTCCAGGAAGTTATCGAAATTATTTAAATCGAGTTCACCCAAGTAGACATGACAAGAGGAGAGAAGAGATATGCAAAAAACAATTCGAAATGTATATTGTGTGGGGCGAAATTACCGGCTTCATGCGGAAGAACTAGGGAATGCGGTTCCAGAAGAACCAATGATTTTTATGAAACCATCTCATGCACTTGTAATGATGAATGGACAGACTCTCGCACTGCCCGAAGGACGCGGTGAAATCCATTATGAAGCAGAACTTGTCATCAAAATAGGAAAAGAAGTTTGTCCTGGAGAAGTTATAAATCAAGTAGTGGACTCCTACGCTTTCGGCATTGATTTTACCCTGCGAGATGTACAGTCTAAACTAAAAAGCAAGGGCCACCCTTGGACAGCAGCGAAAGGTTTCCTTGGTTCTGCTCCCATCAGTGAGTTTAGACCTTTTGAAGGAATAGACGCTCTTATGGCGTCTGATTTTACGCTGAATAAGAATGATGTAGAGGTGCAGCGGGGCAATATTAAGGACATGATCTTTAGTCTTCAGGAAATCGTAGATTATGTAGCACTGCATTATGGACTTGGCGAAGGAGATCTTATATTTACAGGAACGCCTGCAGGCGTAGGACCAGTTAAGTCGGGAGATATGCTAAAAATAAACTTTGCTGGTGAAGATATGGGCAGTATTACGATTAAGTAATTAGATGTATGACAGATGATAAAAAGGAACTAAATAAGGACACGCTTTTGCGACTATCCTGAATCAGCTGGTTGCGATTGCGTGTTTTTTATATGGTCTGATTCATTAGCTGGACTGACTCGGCATGGATCCGCGTGTTATACTATTGAAATATAAAATAGATGTACAGGAGAACTGACACATATGGATTATATATGGGGTACTTTATTTGCACTCCTCGTGGCTGGTGCTGCCTACAGAAAGAAGTCACTGACAGGTTCGGGTTTTGCTGCAGCTGTTGTGATGGGTGCAGTATACTATGGAGCAGGTAATTTATTCTGGTTCGGCACATTGCTGCTATTTTTTATTACTTCAACCCTGCTCTCAAGATATAAGAAACGTGAGAAGCGTGAATTAGAAGCATCCTATGCAAAGAGCGGAAACCGGGATGCTGCTCAAGTATTTGCCAATGGCGGACTTGGGATGATAGCAGTCATTCTATATGCTCTTTTTCCGCATCCCGTGTGGATGTATGTTTTCATAGGGATCATGGCAACGGTTACAGCGGATACGTGGGCTACGGAAATTGGAAGTCTTAGCCGTAGAAGACCGAGATCGGTCATTACACTGAAACCAGTAGCTCCCGGTGCTTCTGGGGGAGTGACATGGACAGGTAATCTTGCATCGATGTCAGGAGCGCTTCTTATTGGTGTGGGAGCTTATCTTTTCTTACATGTAGCAGGGCAAGAGATGCCTTCTTCCTTATTATCATATGCACTAATTGGGCTTATCTCTGGTTTTGCTGGAGCTTATCTTGATTCTCTGTTAGGAGCGACGGTGCAGCGAATGTACCGCTGTAGGGTATGCGGTAAAGAAGTGGAAGTCCATGAGCACTGCGGTGTTAGGACGGTAAAAAGCCGTGGTTTAGGCTGGATGAGCAATGACCTTGTGAATTTATTAAGTTCCTTGTTCGGCGGAGCTCTGGCAGGTATTCTGGGGCACTTTATATTTTAAATGAGTAGATTTACAGGGTGGTGATAAGAATGGATCCAATAGACAAACAGGAAGCGATCTTGGACGCGGGTTATCATCTGTTTGGGATGAAAGGTTTTTACGAAACGAAAATGTCCGAAATTGCCGATGAGGCTGGCATTGCCAAAGGAACTATTTATTTATATTTTAAAAATAAAGAAGCTCTTTTTACAGCAGTGACTCGCAGAGATTGCGATCGTTTTCTTCAGTCAGCCAGAGCTATTTTAAAAGACTCTTCTATGAACATGCAAGATAAACTAATTGTTTTCGCACGGAATCATTTAACATACTATTATGAGCGGCGGCAGCACACAAAGCTGTTCTTTATGACGCCAAATAATGATCCTGAGCTCATAGAGTTTATGAAACGTTTTTTACAGGAGTATATGTATATTGTGCAAGAAATGCTCGCAGAGGGCGGATTACCAGATCCCGAACTGTATGCTGTTTCTTATATTGGTATTTTAGACCGGCATAAAATGGATATTATGGTCAAACCAAATTTTGGGGCAGAGGAACTGGAGAAAAGAGTGAAGTTTGCTAGCAACTTATTCATCAATGGTTGTGGTAAAGAGCTTGCAAGTTCGTACTTCACCTAATAAAAACACTTATAAGATGTATCTAAACTGAAGTAAAGTAGGGAAATTTCATAATGAATATAATGACAGTTGAACATATTTCCAAAAGCTATGGAGAGAAGATTCTTTTCAAAGATGCGTCGTTTGGTATGAACGATCAAGATAAAATCGGTATTGTGGGAGTAAATGGTACAGGTAAATCCACATTTCTTCGCGTAATTGCAGGTAAGGAACAAGCAGACGAAGGGAATGTGGCGATCGGTAATCATGTAAGGATTGAGATGTTAGATCAGAATCCCGATTATGACCCCGATATCACGGTGCTGCAGCAAGTATTTCAAGGTGACTCACCCGAGATGCAGACCGTTCGCAGCTATATGGAAATTATGGAACTGCTAGAACTAAAGCCAAATGATGAAATGCTGCTGCAGAAGCTAACTGCAATTAGTGAAAAGATGGAAGCCCATGATGTATGGCAGCTAGAGAGCGAAGCTAAGACCATTCTCTCTAAACTTGGCATTCAGCAGTTCGATGCAAAAATGGGCAGTCTATCGGGTGGACAGCGAAAAAGGGTTGCGCTTGCTGCTGCACTTATTCATCCATCGGATCTTCTTATACTGGATGAGCCTACAAACCATATTGATAACGATTCTGTCGTTTGGCTGGAACAATATTTACAAAAACGCCGCGGTGCGCTTCTTATGATCACGCATGATCGTTATTTTTTGGACCGAGTAGCGAATGTGATGATTGAACTTGATCATGGACGCCTTTTCCGGTATGAAGCAAACTATACTAAGTTTCTAGAGCTGAAAGCAGAACGTGAAGAGAGAGAAGCATCATCAGAGCAAAAACGGCAAAATTTATTACGCAGCGAACTTGCCTGGATTCGCCGAGGCGCGAAAGCAAGGACGACCAAACAGAAAGCAAGAATTGACCGCTTTGAAAAACTGAAAGATCAGGACATTCTCCATCGTTCTGGCGATCTGGAAATGTCAGTGGCTTCTGCTAGACTCGGCAAGAAGATTTTAGAAATAGAACATCTGTCTAAAAAAATCGAAGATCGCACCTTGGTAGATGATCTAAGTTATATTGCAGTTCCTGGTGACCGTGTAGGTATTGTAGGTCCAAACGGCAGCGGGAAATCAACACTGCTTAATATGATTGCAGGCCGAATTCAGCCAGATTCCGGTGAGATTGTAGTAGGACCTACTGTTAAACTGGGTTACTTTACACAAGAACATCAAGAAATGGACGAGAACCTAAGGGTTATCGAATATATCAAAGAAGAAGCAGAAGTGATTCGCACAGGAGACGGAGAAACCATTACTGCGGCTCAGATGCTCGAACGATTCTTATTTCCTCCTGCAGCGCAGTGGACGTATATTTCCCGTTTGTCAGGGGGAGAAAAGCGCCGTCTGTATTTGCTAAGAGTCCTGATGTCTGCACCTAACGTACTTCTTCTAGATGAGCCTACGAATGATCTGGATATCAGTACCCTAAGTGTTCTCGAAACCTACTTGGAAGATTTCCCTGGCGTTGTTTTTGTCGTATCGCATGATCGGTATTTCCTTGATCGTACGATTGATAAAGTGCTTGCCTTTGAAGGCGAAGGTCAGGTGAGAGTACATGTAGGGGATTACTCTGAGTACGCAGAGTGGCTTGTGAAGAATGGGCAAGAGCTCGGGAAAGAGATGAATAAAAAAGAATCAAGTGTGGAGAAAAAAGATTCTCCAGCTGCATCTGTAAAGTCTGAAGATACGCCTAAAACGAAACTAAAATTTAGTTTTAAAGAACAGCGGGAATATGAGCAGATTGATACAATGATCGAAGCTGCAGAGCAGAAGATAGCAGATCTTACTTCTCAAATGGAAGAAGCTTTTGCGGATGCATCAAGACTCCAAGAATTAATGAAGCAACAGACAGAGGCGGAGTTAGAGCTGGAACATTTAATGGAAAGATGGACTTATTTAAATGAACTAGCAGAGCAGATTGAACAGAACAAGAAGTAAATAACATGGATCATCGTAAGTCTTGGAAGTACCAGAAGGGAGAGAATGTCTGTGTATGAGGAAATGAATGAACGTCTTGCGCTACTAAAGGAAAAAGGCAGATTGCTTCACAAATGGACTTCCCGGGAAGAAAACCTGCAAGAGCTTGAAAAAAGGGGAGAAGAACTCCTTTCTGTTCGTAAAGAACATCTGCGTGCAGAACAAAAGGACGTAGATCAGCTGCTTAAGACTTCTTTGTCTTCTTTATTTTATAGTTTGGTAGGAAGAAAAGAAGAGAAGCTGGAGAAAGAGGAGAAAGAACTTTTAGAGAGCAAAGCATTGTATGATGAAGCATCCCGTGCACTTGAGGATATTCGCAGACAGCTGTCTGAGGTGAGAAGCGAGATTGCAGATTTGTATGAGTGGCAGCACTGGGAACAAGAATACGATGAACTTATGGCTGATAAACAGAAAAGCTTGGCAGAATCAGATGATTTTATTCAGAATTGTCTAGAAAATGAGGTCAAAATCAAAGGACAACTGAAAGAGATCGATGAAGCGCTGGGCGCAGGTAATCGAGTACTCGATAGTCTTGATGAGGCTGCGGAGTCTTTAAAATCAGCGGGAAATTGGGGAACTTACGATATGCTTGGTGGAGGAGTGATCTCCACACATATTAAACACAGCCGAATTGGAGATGCAGAAGATCATGTTCATGAGGCTCAGTCCCATCTTCGTAAATTTCAGGAAGAGCTTCGTGATGTCAATGTAATCCTGGATAGTGATTTTGAAATTGGAGGTATGCTTACTTTTGCGGATTATTTCCTGGATGGATTTTTTAGTGACTGGTTGGTACAAAATAAAATCCATGATGCAGAGGATCGTGTTAGCAAAGGGATGGGTGAGGTGGGCAGAGTTCTAATAAAACTCGAATCCACAAAGCAGAAACTACTCCGTGAACTTATGGATTGGGAGAATAAGCGGAAGAGAGCAGTAGAAGAAGCTTAACGATTTTTAACATTACTATTGAGGTTGAATGTATAAAGCCCTTTCAGCAGTGGCGGTGAAGTGTATTTCGGAGAACATATCGGTGAAATGTCAAGAGCAGCTAATGCCGATTTAAAGGGATATCCTCAAGTGTATGAAATCATCACCTTATAATAATAAAAGAAGACCCCGAGAGGGGTCTTTACTATTGAAGGAGAGTATTAAGTTCGATCCTTTGTTTTATCAGGATGTGTGCTAATCTAAGTTTCAATTCATCTTCATTTTGGAGTCATAAGCAGAGTACCTTATAATTATCGAAGTTGAACGCTTAGAGTAGAGAACCAGAAATTCTCCCCTCTTCGAGCTTTTATGATGTAAGTTATGCTTTTTCAATCAAAAGAAATTTAAGCAGTGATGTAAGCAGCTAACAGTCTAGCTGTATTGATTACTGCTTTTTTGTGCGTACGTTCCATAGCGTGGGAAGCATGTACACCAGGTCCGATCAAAGCCGCACGAATATTGTTACCGCCGCGTAGGGCAGCTGTAGCATCTGAACCATAGAAAGGATAGATATCGACAGCGTAGTCGATGTCAGAAGCTTTAGCCAGCTCAATCAGCCTTGATGTCATCTCATAATCATAGGGTCCTGAAGAATCTTTTGCACAAATGGATACGTCGGTTTCTTTACAAGACAGATCGTCTCCAATACAGCCCATATCTACAGCAATCATTTCATCAATATCACTTGGAATATAAGCCGTACCGTGACCAACTTCCTCATAATTGCTGATTAACAGTTTAACTTGATGTTTAGGCTTCCATTGAGTACTTTTAGCTGATTCTAGTAAGGCAAAGAGAGCAGAGACACTTGCTTTGTCATCCAAATGACGGGATTTGATATATCCGCTGGCTGTAAACTCAGCACGCGGGTTAAAAGAAATGAAATCGCCTACTCCGATTCCTAGATCCAAAACATCTTGTTTTGTTTCTACCATCTCATCAATTCGAATTTCCATATGACTTTCTTCTCGTTTGAACTCTCTAGCACCTGAATAGACGTGAACGGATGGGGCCGTAGACATAATTGTACCCGTGTAGGATTTACCGCTGCGAGTATGAATGATGCAGTATTCATTTTCGATCGAATTCATCATGAATCCACCGATAGATGTTAATTTTAGAGTTCCGTTAGAGGTAATGGAACGCACCATGGCACCCAGGGTATCGACATGAGCACTTAACGCGATCGTTCTGCTGTTGTCCTCACCTGGAAGCGTGATAATTGTGCCGCCTTTTGCATTACGTTCATATGAAAATCCCAGTCTCGACGCTTCTATTTCAATGATTTTCATAATGTGATGAGTATACCCGCTCGGGCTAGGAGTGTTAAGTAATGTATCAAGTAATTGTAAAGTATATTTCTCGTTGATTTGAATGCTCATCGTTCCATCTCCCTTGACCTGTGTGTTATCTAATTCTACTTGAAACTGCTGTAAATCATGGAGAATCCCTTACCGGTGGCGGCAAGGGATTCTAAGTACAACATCTTATTTCGTAAGTTGTTCCATTTGAGTAATTACCTCTTCAAATACAGCCATAGCCTCGCGAATCGGTTCTGGAGAAGACATATCAACACCCGCTTTTTTCAGGATATTGATAGAGTAGTCACTTCCACCGCTTTGCAGGAAACCAAGGTAACGATCTACGGCAGGTTGACCTTCTTCCAAAATCTGTTTGGAGAAGCTGGTCGCTGCAGAGAATCCGGTAGCATACTTATAAACGTAGAAGCTGTTGTAGAAATGTGGGATACGCGCCCATTCCATTTCGATATCCTGATCAACTACCATATCATCTCCATGATACTTTTTGTTCAGTTCATAGTAGATTTCGGAGAGAAGCTGAGGTGTTAAGGATTCTCCTTGTTCTGCACGCTCATGAATGATCTTCTCGAATTCAGCAAACATCGTTTGACGGAATACGGTTGTACGGAACTGATCTGCATAATAGGTGAGGAGATACAACTTCTCTTTTGGATCTGTTGATTTTTTAAGCATATAATCCATCAGCAGAGCTTCATTCGTTGTAGACGCAACTTCAGCCAAGAAAATGGTGTACTGCGCGTCTCTATATTTCTGTGCATGGTCTGAGAAATAAGAGTGAAGGGCGTGACCCATCTCATGAGTTAACGTGAACATGCTGTTCAAATTATCTTTATGATTCAAAAGTACGTATGGATGTGTACCGTAGGCGCCCCAGCTGTATGCTCCAGTACGTTTGTTTTCATTTTCGTATACATCAATCCAGCGGTCATTAAATCCTTCCTGAAGAGCATCCAGGTACTTCTCACCAAGAGGCTTCAAGCTTTCTTTAACCGTCTTCTTCGCTTCATCGTAGGAGATATCCATTTTGTACTCATCGACGAGAGGAGCGAAGAGATCATACATATGCAGTTCATCTACTCCGAGCAGCTTTTTGCGCAGTTTCATATAACGCTGAAGCAGCGGCAAGCTTTCATGGATGGTATCAACGAGGTTCGTATACACTTCGGTTGGAATGTTGTCGCCATAGAGGGACATTTCCATAACAGAAGGATATTTACGAACGGTTGAATAAAAAATGTTTTTATTTACGCTCGCGCTAAGCGTAGCAGCGATGGTATTTTTATTTTTCGCGTAAGTGCTGTAGACCGCTTTGAATGCTCTCTCACGCACTTCACGATTTGGATTCTCCAGAAACTGAATATAGCTGCCGTGAGTCAGTTCAACTTCGTTTCCATGCTCATCCTTAATTTTCGGGAATTTGAGATCGGCGTTATTCAGCATACCAAAAATCGTCTGCGGAGCTTGAGACAAGTTACCAACTTGCGCAAGTAAAGCTTCTTCCGCTTTGGATAGAACATGTGCTTTTTCGCGTTTCATCTCTACTAATGTGAATTGGTAAGGCTTAAGAATAGGATTTTCGATAAAAGCATCGAGTTCCTTGTCGGGTAAAGCAAGAATTTCCGGAGTTACAAAAGATAAAGATTCGCTGACCTGCACACTCAACTTTTTCGCCTTTTGAGAAAGTGCTTGATATGTAGGATTTGCCGTATCTTCATCATGATGCATATGAGCGTAAACATACAGACGTTCTGTTTTGAGGGAAATATCATCTTCGAGTTCAAAACAGGATTTTACAGCTTCCGCTTGACTCAGTTTGCCTTGGAATTCTGCTGCTTTTTTGGTCAAAGTTTTGACCTCTTCATATTCTTTATCCCAAGCAGCTTGATTCTCAAATAAATCCTGCAGGTTCCACTGATCTTCTAAAGGTACTTCACTTCGTTTCACTACTTTACTCATATTCATCCTCCTTTGATGATCATTAAATAAAGACGGGCCGGAACGGTCAGCTTGTGCATGAGCGGCACCATTTGCAAATATAAAACTGACTGCAAGCACTAAGAGCAATGTCTTTCGGGCATACAATAGCGGTTCCTCCTTAATGTAAGGCACTAATGCATAGTATGACCGTTCCGGTAATGAAATATTTGAAAGGAAGTAACCGCGAGGGTACCAGGTGAGCGGTTAGCTGCCCATTGTCAACAAACTGTACATAATAAGGAAGAAGGCAAACGCAATCAATAGAATAGAAATAATAGCAAGCGGTCTGCGAAGTCTTTGTGGAAGCGAATCTTTTTTCACAATAACGACAACGCCGAGCAGGAAGGCAGAAACAATAAAAATAAGTATGTTACTGCTGACATCCATATATTCTATACCTCTTTGAAAGCAGCCATGATTTCAGCCCATTCTTCTTCTCTGTCTACAAAATCTTCTTTAGGGAATCGATTCTTTGCCCACTGCATAAGAGCAGGTCTGCTCATAAATGTATGAGTATCTTCTCCCCATTGATCAGAGATTTCACGAAGCACTATATAACGACCTTGTACCTCTACAGTCATCATATTCCATTTGTCTTTTTTATATATTTGATGTTTTTTAATCATGTGCATTTCTCCATTTGCGGTTTTGGTAAAATGATACCTTACCCGAGTTCCAGAAGCAAATTATTTTATAGGTTTGATCAAAACAGGAATTGCATTGTAAAAACTTATGCAGTATAATATAGACATTCGCCATAGATGGCGGTATTTTTAGGAGGTTGTTCATTTGAAAGGTACAGTTAAATGGTTTAATGCAGAAAAAGGTTATGGTTTTCTTCAAGTTGAAGGCGGCGACGATGTATTCGTTCACTTCTCCGCTATTCAAGGAGACGGCTTCAAAACTCTAGAAGAAGGTCAAGCGGTAGAATTCGAAATTACTGATGGAAACCGTGGTCCTCAAGCAGCTAACGTAATCAAACTGTAAGAATTTTTCCGTACTTATCGGATTTCTTATACAAGTTTGTTTGAACCGTGTATTGAAAGCGCAGTTTTCCCGATTTGGGGAGCTGCGCTTTTTTTGATTGTTTCTGTGATTATATTCACACATGCTATAATGTAAATATGATAAAAAATGGGTAGAGGGCTAAAGTTTGATAATATAAATAAGTGACTTAGATTATTTGTACAAAATGGCATGTCATATTATAATGGGTATTGGTTTGAACAGGTATGAATATGTAAAGAACAAAGTGGAGGCACCGTCATTTGATTAACCAAAAACAAAGTTATCGTAATGTTCCACGGGGGCCCATTGGACTAATGAACCGGGTATACAGACATATTTTCCCCGGTGTAAGACAAGAACTTAGTCGCATTAAAATGAGAGCAGAAGAGATTCCGGACCCGGAGCTTAGAACACAGGCACTTGCCAGTATTGCAAGCAAACAGTTTCACTGCGAAGGAGGCGCTGTTTATGCAGCCGCCAATTTGTCGATGAAGGAGATCCTTATTCCGCTCATCGTATCGTACCAAACGATCAGTGATTATTTGGATAATTTATGCGATCGAAGCACTTCCATGGATGCCGATGATTTTAGGTTGCTACATAAATCGATGCTTGACGCGGTTAATCCTGACGCGAAATTAGTAAATTATTATGCACTTCGTAATGAACAAGAAGATGAAGGTTATTTGCATAGTCTTGTATCTACTTGTCAATCCTGCTTAAAGAGGTTGCCCGGATATTCGGCTGTTAAATCTCATGTCCAGGATTTGGTAGGGCTCTATGTTGACTTACAAGTGTACAAGCATATTAAGCCTGAACTTCGTGAACAAGCTTTACTCGATTGGTGGGAACTTCATAAGCAGCGCACGCCGGCATTACAATGGAATGAGTTTGCAGCAGCTACGGGTTCAACACTAGGGGTATTCATGCTTTTCCTTGCTGCTACAGACCCACATCTAGATGATGTTGAAGCTTCCTCTATTCATGCATCCTATTTCCCGCATGTGACAGGACTACACATCATGCTCGATTACTTAATCGATCAGGAGGAAGACAGACAGGGTGGAGATCTTAACTTTTGTAATTATTACGAAAGTGAGAATGAAATGATCGAACGGTTCGCTTATATTGTTGACGAGGCTCGTAACGACGTTTCGCACATTCCCGCCAGCTCTTTTCACCGGATGATTATTGAAGGACTGCTTGCACTATACTTGACTGATCCTAAGGTCAGCGAGCAGCAGGAGGTTCGTTCCGTCTCCAAAAGGTTACTAAGAAATAGCCCGCTAACTAGACGCTTTTTCTTGGTCAATACCAAATGGATTCGTAAACATATGTATGAGAAATAAGAGGAGGAAATCATAATGTCAGCAGTCAAAAAAATTGCAGTGTTAACTAGTGGAGGAGACTCTCAGGGAATGAACGCCGCTGTTCGTGCCGTGGTACGCAGCGGGCTTTACTATGGGCTTGAAGTATTCGGTATTCAACGTGGGTATCAAGGTCTCTTAAATAATGATATTCGCCAAATGGATCTTCGCAGTGTTGGAGATATTATTCAGCGCGGCGGAACCGTGCTTCAATCTGCTCGTTGTAAGGAGTTTATGACACCAGAAGGTCAACAAAAAGGTGCAGACATTCTGAGAGAGCACGGCATCGACGGTCTTGTCGTTATTGGCGGGGACGGATCTTATCAAGGGGCTAACAAGCTGAGTAAACTCGGAATTAATACGATGGCTCTTCCTGGCACAATTGACAATGATATTTCTTATACGGATTACACGATTGGGTTTGATACAGCTACAAGTATTGTAGTAGATGCCATTAACAAACTTCGTGATACCATGTCTTCACATGAACGTTCCTCCATCGTAGAGGTTATGGGTCGCCACTGTGGTGATATCGCACTGCATGCAGGACTAGCATCTGGTGCTGAGACTATTCTTGTTCCAGAAGTTCCATTTGATATGGATGAAGTGGCAAATCGAATGAGATCAAACTTTGAACACGGAAAACGTCATAGTATCATTGTTGTGGCAGAAGGTGTTGGCAAGGGAGAAGACGTGGCTAAAGAAATTATGGAACGCTGCCCAGCATATGAGCCGCGAGTAACCGTTCTAGGTCATATTCAGCGTGGCGGTACGCCAACTCCGTTTGATCGTAACTTAGCTAGCCGTCTAGGTGATTTTGCTGTTCGTAAACTGATTGAAGGTGAATCCGATAAAGCTTGCGGAATTATTAATAATCAGTTGACTCTTACAGACATTGACCTTGTAGTTAATACAAAAAAACCAATTAATATGGAATTGTATGATCTTGCACTTCGCCTTTCACAATAACCTATATAAATTAACCAAAAAGCTGCTCAGTGAATACCTTTTAGGTACACTGAGCAGCTTTTTTACTTACTTGTTAACTTTTGATTATATTTTCGTTGTATTCTAACAAGGCGCCATAACAGGGCGAATGCTCCGAAGCCAAGGCCAACGATTAAACCAATCCAGTACCCGTAAGGTCCGAGAGTTGTATAAGTAGCCGTTATAAACCCGACGGGCAGTCCAATTACCCAAAAAGCAATAAAAGTGATGATAAAAGCAGGGGAAACATCCTTGTAACCTCGTAATGAACCTTGTACGGGTGTGGCTACTGCATCTGAAATTTGAAAGAAAATAGCATATACTAAAAAATGCTGAATCAGACTAATGACCAGAGGGTCGGTAGAGTATATACCAGCAACCTGCTTGCCAAATACAATAAGCACCACAGCAGTAAGTAATGATAGCGTTACAGCACTGCCAATTCCAATGATGCTGTATTTCTTAGCATCCTGTAATCTTTTTGCTCCAACTTCAAAACCGACCAGTATCGTGAGAGCCATACTGATACTAAGAGGAATCATGTATAAGGTAGAAGCAAAGTTTAGGGCAGCTTGATGCGCTGCAATGGTTGCTGTATCAAAACTGCTCATAAGTAAGGTAACCGCTGAGAATACAGAGGTCTCAAAAAAGATCGCAAATCCAATGGGTATACCAATAGTCAAAAGCTCTTTCCATTTACGAATAGAAGGACCATGCCATTTCCGGAAGATGCCATACTCGGCAAAAGGGTGTATACGATGCACAACAACGATAGATATAAAGAATATAATCCAGTACGTACATGCGGAAGCAACACCCGCCCCAACCCCGCCTAGACGAGGGAAGCCAAGTTGACCAAATATCAGTAGATAATTCAGTAAGATATTAATTGGCAAGGAAATGAGCGTAATGATCATCGTTATTCTTGTTTGGCCAAGAGAATCCATAAAGTTACGAAGTACGGTATATCCGAAGAGCGGGATAACCCCAAATGAAATAGCGCATAAGAAATAATAAGCAACCGATTGAACCCGATCTTCAAGACTCATAAATTCTAAAACAGGGCCAATGATGAAACTTCCCACAAGAAGAATAAAAATTGCGATCGTAACAGCAAAATAGAGCGCCTGTATTACATTGAAACGCACATCACTCTTGCGACCGCTGCCGATCAACTGAGATACAATCGGTGTAATTCCCATGAGAATCCCGCTGAGCCCAGTCTGGATGGGCACCCAGAGACTAGCTCCAATCGCCACACCTGCTAAATCTTGCGGGCTGTAGTGGCCTGACATATTGGTGTCAAAAAAAGTGATTGCCGATAACGAAATCTGCGTAATGAGGATGGGGAGCAAAATGATAAGAAATTGCTTCCATTTTTGCGAAGTAGTAAATGTCTGATTCATGTCTATTCTCCATTTATTTCTTGTATAAATTTTGTGAATGCACACAAAGAAATATTTTAATAGAAGTGCCGGAGAATGAACAGAGTAATTTCTTTCTATACGAGTGGAAAAAGAGAAGAAAATTCATGAAAAAATAAAAAACCGCTATGCCAAAGAAATGGCAATAGCGGCGGCGTGCGGTTTTATTGTAAATACATATTGTCTTGCTGTTCACAAATACTGTACTGAATAATTTCCATAGCATCCTCTGGTTCCAAAATTCCGAATCCATCCCGAAGCACAATTAACGAATTGAGTTCATGTTGCCTTAGAGTGGGGAGCATTTCTGGAAACCATTTTGAGACGATATCAGACAGTTTTACCCTTTCCATTTCCACAAATAATCACCCTTTCCTCACTTAGAATCATTCAGCAAAGAATCATTCATTGCCTGGAAAAGCCGTGTGCTTGGTGAAATTACGGATAGACAAGATAAGCTCTTGAGAACATGAGTTGCAATACACGTATGCATTCATAGTATACCACAAGGACCTTAAATATTACACTTGACAAACACCCTAATTCTTCCTAAAAGAACCCATAATCCCGACAGTTTCTACAATGTTAACAAATGCCTTCGGATCGGTATCCTTGATAATTTGTTTAATTTCGTCGAGTTCATATTTTGTCGTTACCGTCATCAGCATATCTTTTTCATGTTCAGTGAAGGCACCTTGTGTTTTGATTTTGGTGACTCCTCGCTGCCTTGGCAACAATTTTTTTAGCATGGTCTCTGTCTCGTTGGTAACGATAAATAAAGTCACTTTTACATGCCCGATATGAATAAGGTCAATAATTTTGCCTGTTATATAAATGGATAATACAGAGATTAAGGCAATATTCCAGTCATCATTCAAATATCCGGCAAGCATAATGATAATCCCGTTCATACACGCCATAATCGTTCCGATAGGAAAATCTCGGTACCGGGTAATAATGGAAGCAACGATATCGAGACCTCCAGATGATCCTCCTGCCCGGTATGCAAGGCCAGTTCCTACCCCTATCAGTACCCCCCCAAATACCGAAGAGAGGAGCGGGTCTACTACGACGGCAGTTACAGGTACTAAATTTAACATCCATGTCGTCGCTATAACATTCAATATGCTAAAAGTGATAAACCTTCTGCCGAGCATAAACCAACCGGCAATAAGGAGCGGGATGTTAAGAGCGAAGTACATGAAGTTAAAATCAAGACTGGTGAAATATCCGATCAGCATGGATACACCAGAAATACCCCCACTAAGAAGCTCATGAGGGATTAAAAAAAGATTGAAGCCTGCTGCAATAATGGCACCGCCTATAAAAACAAGTGCGGATTTTGTTAGTAATTTAAACACTTTCTCACCTCAACAATAATTCATATTATAATGCTAGCTGGTAATTGTAAATCGTTTTGTGATATAATATTGTTTAGATGTTCTTGAGTAGGTCGCTTTTTTCGGAAAAAGCATGTTTTGTTTTCAGCAAGTTTCAATTAAACATCATATGTAGTTTAGTCAATAATAGAGGGAAAGTATTCTCAAAATTATTGAAAAAAGGTGAAATCGTGCAGAAAACTTCGCATGATCCAACAGCCCAATAAATGTAACGCTACTTAAGAATACAGATAACGAAGTGGATCTGTCCACATGTCCACCATATAAAAGGAGTTTGAAAAAATTTGACAACTTTCTCAGAATTTAATTTGGAACCTAAGGTTCTGCAAGCAATTACGGAACTAGGATTCGAAGAAGCAACACCCATTCAATCGAAATCAATCCCATTAGCACTTGGCGGAAGTGATTTGATTGGACAAGCACAAACAGGTACAGGTAAAACGGCTGCGTTTGGTATTCCACTCATCAGCAAAATCGACAGAGCTGACGAAAAAATTCGTGCCCTGATTATGGCACCTACCCGTGAACTTGCTATTCAAGTAGCAGAAGAAATCGAGAAACTTTCTCGTTTTAAAGGGATCCGCACTCTTCCAATCTACGGCGGTCAAGATATCGTTCGCCAAATTCGCGCTTTGAAAAAGAAACCACAAGTGATTATCGGTACACCGGGTCGTTTGCTTGACCATATCAACCGTAAAACAATCAAACTTGAAGATGTACAAACTGTTGTACTGGACGAAGCTGATGAAATGCTCGATATGGGATTCATGGAAGATATCCAATCGATCCTGAAACAAGTTCCAGACGAGCGTCAAACGATGTTGTTCTCGGCTACAATGCCTCCTAACATTCAAAAACTTGCACAACAATTCTTGAAAAACCCAGAGCACGTATCCGTTATTCCTAAACAAGTAAGCGCACCGCTTATCGATCAATCTTATATCGAAGTACCTGAACGTCAAAAATTTGACGCGCTGAGCCGTTTGCTTGATATGGAATCTCCTGAGCTTGCTATCGTATTCGGTCGTACAAAACGCCGTGTAGACGAGCTTGCAGAAGCTTTGCAAAAACGTGGATACTCTGCAGATGGTTTGCATGGTGACCTTTCTCAGAATCAACGTGACGCTGTAATGCGTAAATTCCGTGATGGAAGCATTGATGTACTCGTAGCTACAGACGTAGCAGCTCGTGGACTTGACGTTTCTGGCGTAACGCATGTAGTAAACTTTGACCTTCCACAAGATCCTGAGAGCTATGTTCACCGTATTGGTCGTACAGGCCGTGCAGGTAAAGAAGGGGCAGCTTACTCTTTCGTAACTCCGCGTGAAATTGATCATTTGCACTTCATCGAGCGTGTAACTCGTCACCGCATTCCGCGTAAACCGCTTCCTACACTTGCTGAAGCAATTGAAGGTAAACAACGCGTAACTGCAGAGCGTCTTCTTGAAATTGTTCAAGATGGTGAACTGAACGAGTACAAAGGTATTGCGATTCAAATGCTTGAGCAGTACGATTCTGTACAACTCTTATCTGCAGCTCTGAAACTCCTTACAGGAGACAAAAAAGATGCAACGATCGAACTTACACCTGAGGATCCGATTCGTGCGAAACGTCGTAAACCAGATGTTCGTTCTAGTGGACGTAAGCCTTCTGGCGGTTACGGTGGTAATCGCAGCGGCGGATACAACCGCAGCGGCAGCGGAAGCAGCAACCGAGGCGGATACAACAGTGGTGGACGTAAAGAAGGCGGATATAATCGTGACCGTGATCGTGATCGCAAACCGCGTTCTTATAGCAGCAATAACAGTGCTGGCAACAACAGCAATAACAATAGCGGTGAGCGCAGACCTCGTCGTGAAGATTCTTCATTTGAATAAGATACAAAAAGAAGACGAAGCATATGATGCTTCGTCTTTTCTGTTATTTAACAGAAGAAGGTTTTAGAAATAATGACAAGCAGGATGAATAAAACGAGAATCGTACCTATGGAGAACCATTCAAATCCACCAGTACCACATCCACCAACAACAGGACCGCAGCCGTAAGACATCGCTTTCACCTCCCTACGATCAGAAGAATGTTTTGCTCTGCTACTACACTTTATCCTATGGATGAATTAAGAAATATGACTAGATATATGCCTAAACGTCTAATAAATAGGCTTATACCTTGTTATTTCAGCAAAATATACATTTTTTTATAAATGGAAAGCCTCGTATTTGCCTGAGATGCTAGCTTTTCATTATAGTTATGCGGTATAGTTACTAGTAGAGATCACGAATAACTCTGGATTTTCTGGAGCGGTCAATTTACATTATGAATGGATATTCTTTGCTAACAGAGCTGCGTTTGCCTTGTATTCATACATAATATAAAGCACTACTCGGATTCGAGAATCCGCATCTAAGATGATACATGGGGCTGAATTTCGGAATAAATGAAATTTTTCCTGTGTGTAAGGAGGAGAAAAATTTGGAGTTTAAGGGAGCAATGGGAGGCATATATCGCCTTACGGAATGGATCACTAGATTTGCAGGGGCTAACCTGTTATGGGTACTCTGTGCTTCACCATTCTTTTTCTTTACGATTGTGAAGATTCTCGTATTGGGGCAAGGAATGACGAATGAATCGCTGCAAATGAACTGGGCCATCGCAGTTGTGGCACCGTTTACATTCTTTCCTGCGACAGCAGCCTTATTTGGTGTAGTTCGTAAGTGGGTCATGGGGGATCCTGATGTCCCTGTATTCAAAACCTTTTTTGCCGGTTACAAAGATAACTTTAAGCAAAGTATGTTAGGCGGTATTTTCTATACTATTCTATTTGTTGTAATGTATTTGGATTATACCGTATACATGACACAATTTCAGAATTTGCAGTTAATTGGCATTATTATGCTGATTCTATTACTATTACTTGGTGTTTCTATGTTTAACTTCTTTTCGATGGTGGTTCATTACCACATGTCGATTGGACTCATCATTAAGAATGCTGTGCTCATTACGTTAATCCGTCCCTTCCGCGTGTTCTCAACTCTGCTTGGAGCGGGATTAGTAACTTATATTGGTGCACAGTATCCAGCATTGTTCTTTTTCTTTATTGGCAGCATCATTGCATGGTTTGCTTTCTTTAATTTCTACGCTACTTTCACCAAAATGCAGGAACAAATAGAGAAAATGCAAGCAGATCAAGCAGATGAAGAGGGAACTCTAGAAGAACCATCCTCAGAGTCCCGCACAGAATTGAAATAAGAAGAGTCGTGATGATTAGCATATTCTGTTTTCTTATTTACATTTACATGGAATAGCGCTATAATTGTTTCTACATCCTGCGGTGTTCGTATCGGTTATTCGTTGTTTTTGAACCAATGACTATGTCTCGGGAGATCAAACGAGGTGCGGCTGAAACGCCCTGTCTATATGACATGGGGACTTCATAACCAGCTCTGAGATCACCCACCTGCTATCGCAGGTTCAGAAGACAATATAATCGGACGGCATTTGCGGGAATCCTTTTCAGGATTTAAGAAACATCTCCACGTACTCTGTAAGGGTGCTTTGAGATGTTTTTTTAGTTTTATTAGACATGGCGAATAGACGCAGCTCATTAGTCTTCCCGTTCTAATTACGAATGGATTTTATTATAATTACATAGGTTGTTCTGCTCACTTTTGTTCTGTGATAGAGAATGTTACACTAGACTAAAGAAAAAAGGGAGCGGCTATATATAAAGGGGGAAGAGACTTGTCACTCAAAAGAACACTTGTCGGTATTATCCGCAGTATGGAAGGAACAAGCGATCGAGCTAAGGATCCCAAAATGAAAACACGTTACTATAACTTGTCAAGAGATAAAGCATGGGAAGAAATTTCCTCTCTAATGAAGAAGATTCCTGGCTACAAAGTACTTCACGAGGTACCTTCTGTGGGTGAAATTACGATGGAGAAACGCACTACTTTTGGCCGTACATTAGATATTACGGTGACTTTAATTCAAGTGACACCTGTCCGTACGGCGGTTGATATTTATTCTGCTTCAAAAGGTTCATTAGGAGATCTTGGAGCGAACTATCGGATTATAATACAACTTTTTGATATTATTGATAAGAAGCTCTCCAGGTATAAAGTAACCGGAGAATAAAATAAAAAGCGAGCAAGGACAAGTCCTCGTTCGCTTTTTTTGTGTGACAGGAATTACAAAAGTTCTTTTACTGCTTGAATTGCTGCTTCAAAGTTAGGCGGCTCTGCCATTTCCGCCAGATACTCTACATATGTAATTTTGTCGTTTGCATCAATTACAAAAATAGAACGCATATCAAGTGCGAATTCTTTAATGAGAACACCATATGCTTGACCAAAGGAGTTCGTTTTGTAATCCGAAAGGGTTACTACTTTATCCACGCCTGCTGCACCGCACCAGCGAGCTTGAGCAAAAGGTAGATCTGCGCTTACTGTTAAGATAACTACATTCTCTCCAAGAGAAGCAGCCTCTTCATTGAAACGGCGAGTTTGTGCATCACATACACCCGTATCTAGGGAAGGAACGACGCTGATCAGTTTGATTTTGCCAGCATAGTCCGAAAGAGTTACTTCAGTAAGCAAGTCTTTGTTTAGTGTAAAGTTGGGAGCTGGATCTCCCGCTTTCAGTTCGGGTCCGATCAGTGTGAGGGGACTGCCTTTAAATGTGGCTACGCCACTACGTTCTTGGGACATCTATGTGTGCCTCCTTAAAATTGGTTATCTTCATACTTATCTATTATAATCGTATTAGCAAGTTTATGTCCAATGCAGGGCATTTAAGAAAGGGTGTAGTTATGATATTTTTGCGTTATGAGAACTGGAAAGGATACATAAAGTATTATCCGATAACCACGATCTTACTTGCAGCTAACGTCATTATGTTTATAGTATTAGTCTTTAATGGTGGATCGGAGAATCCTTACACCTTAATAAAATTTGGAGCTTTAGCTAATATCCCTCCATTGAATGAGGAAGTTTGGCGCTTATTCGCTTCGATGTTCCTTCATTCTGGATTTAGTCATTTGTTCTTTAATTGTTTTGCCTTGCTGGTATTTGCACCGCCGCTGGAAAGATTACTTGGTTGGTGGAAATATGCTTTTTTATACGTAGCAAGTGGTTTTATTGGTAATCTGATTACACAGGGTTATTATAATAACCTGTCGTCAGCCGCATTTTCGGTGGGAGCATCAGGTGCAATCTATGGTGTTTATGGTGCATTTTTGTATATAGCTATTTTCCAGCGCAACAAGATGGATGAAGCCTCAAGAAAAGTGATGTATACCATTTTAGGATTTGGTATTATTTTTTCATTAGGTGTAGCGAACATTAATTTAGTTGCTCATTTTGGCGGGCTGATTGCTGGCTTTTTCATATACGGGTTACTAATTAGATTATTTAAACAGAAGCATCGTTGATTCATTCGTACTTGCATGATACAGTAGAGTCAAGAAGAGCATCCTTGGAATACTTGGATGGTTTTAGTAGATTGGAGCGATTAAACGAGTGGAACTACGACAGTTGCAGTACTTTTTAAAGGTTGCACAGAAAGAACACGTGACTCAAGCTGCGGAAGAGCTTCATGTAGCTCAATCCGCAGTAAGTCGCCAGATTCATCATCTTGAAGAGGAACTCGGAGTCGACTTGTTTATGCACAAGGGAAGAAATTTGCAACTTACTCCTGTGGGACAATTATTCTGTAAAAGAGTAGAGGGGATTCTTAAGGACTTGGATCGGGCTGTTGGTGAGGTACATGAATTTTCGGACCCGGAAAAAGGGGAAATTCGTATTGGTTTCCCGCATAGTCTTGGTATTCACCTTATTCCTTCTGTCGTATCGGAGTTTAGAAAGCGCTATCCTAATGTGAAATTTAAATTTAAACAAGGGATGTACCCAACATTGATTAGAGATGTATTATCTTCAGAAGTAGATCTAGCGTTTATTTCTCCTTTTCCTGAAAAACATGAGCAGATCGGCGGGGATGTCGTTCTTACAGAAGAGTTGTATGCCATTTTACCACAAAACCACCCGCTTGCTGGAGAAGAAACCATTCGATTGGAACAATTAAAAGAAGACAAGTTCATCTTATTTAGCAAAGGTTATTCTCTAAGGCCGATCGTATGGCATGCTTGTTTAGAAGCAGGATTTACTCCGAGGATTGCATTTGAAGGTGAAGAGACAGATGCTATACGCGGTCTTGTAGCAGCGGGAATGGGTGTGAGTGTTCTCCCGGAAATGGCTTTATTTCAAACCAACCCGCTTCAACCTGCTAGAGTAAGGTTATCAAGCCCGAGAGTAACTCGTTCCATCGGACTGATTCATCGAAATGATGAGAAGTTGCCGCTGGTTGCGCAGTCTTTCCGGTCATTTTTACTTGATTACTTTGGCTTAGAAAATAACAAAACCCCAGTCAATTAAGACTGGGGTTCTTATATATTCTCTATTCACGGTTACTTGTGAAAATCGCAATGTATCTAATAAGCTCAAGTAGGGAGATAAGAGCAGCAGCTACATAAGTCAGGGCTGCGGCATTAAGAACTTTACCAACACCACGTTCTTCTTCCCTCTGAATGAAACCTTCTTGTACAATAATGTCGCGAGCACGGTTGCTGGCATTAAATTCAACAGGAAGGGTAATCAATTGAAAGGCTACTGTTACCGAGAAGAAAATGATACCAAGACCAATTAAATTAAAAGCATTAAAGATAAATCCACCCAAAATAAGAAATGGTGCAATACCGGATGCAAAGTTCACGACTGGGAAAATTCTGTGACGCAATACGAGCATTGGATAATGTTCTTTATGCTGAATCGCGTGACCCACCTCGTGAGATGCAACAGAAACGGCTGAAATGGATCTTTCGTAATACACGGGCTCTGACAGACGAACCACACGGTGAATCGGGTCATAGTGGTCAGATAGAGCGCCGCGAACAGGCTCAATCGGAACATCATGAAGTCCGTTAAGATCGAGCATGCGTCTTGCAACATCATAGCCTGTCATTCCGGTGGTGTTTTCTACTTTAGCCCATTTATTAAATGTACCTTTTACTCGGAACTGGGCCCAAAGTGACAATATAAATGCAACAATAATTAGAACATACAGAAATCCCATAAACTTACCTCCATATTATTATAAATAACTACATCATGGAGCTTTCAAGCAAAATCTTCAGTGCTTCCATACAAGCGGCACTTTTCGTTAACAACCCTGCAACGACTTTGCGCTGATGGGTTGGTTTCATGTCTTGAAGGAGAGGTTTCAGTTCGTTCATTTCTCGTTCAAGCTGCTGTACATGAATTTCCAGACTGTTAAGTTTGCTTGTAACCTGCTCATTTGAGGAAACGGAGCTCCATTTTTCTAAAGACTGTTTAATCTCTTCGAGACTATACTTCTCTAGTTTCATCTGGATAATACGTTCGAGACGAGACAAGGTTTCATGATTGTATAATCTATAGTTTTTTTGTGTACGTTGCTCTGGCGTGATTAGCCCAAGCTTCGTGTAATAGTCAATCGTACGTTCACTGACACCGGCAGCTTTCGACAATTCACCGATTCGATACAGTTTCATATCCCCATCGAGAACACTCACCTTTCCCTATTCAATAAACAATATGATACATGAAGAAGAACCGTACAGTCAAACGTTACACTTTTTAGGTCCTTATATACACTTGCTCTCATAATTAGTCAAAAAAATAAACGAAAGTGGTAACGATTTCATAAAAATATATACATTGTAATAATTATATGGTAATGATTATAATCTTAATGATAATTAATTTCTTATTGGTTGTTAATTTATATGACATATATATTTCGATTAATAAAATGTTGGATCTATGCGAAAAGGACAGGAGGCAGGAAATATGGATAACCTGGAAGATGTGGATTCCGCCTTTACACTCAAGCAAGCTCGCATGAAGAGACAAGAGGAGTTACAAAAGGAAATAGATCAGATAAATATTCTGGAATGGTATCAACACGTTAATGATTTGCATGATGCCATTGCCAAAAAAGCGATCGAGCTTACAGAAAAAGAAATGCGTGAAGAGGGTTATGGCCTGGCACCCGTTCCTTATGCTTTCGTTGTATTTGGCAGTTCTGGAAGAAGGGAAGCTACGCTGTGGAGTGATCAGGATAACGGACTTATTATTAGTGATGAAGAGCATCCAGACAAAGAACGTTTTTTCAAAGAGTTTGGTATAAGACTAAGTAATATGCTGGAGTCAGCAGGTTATGCGAAATGTGAAGGAAAAGTAATGTGTTCTGAAACGTTATGGGCGAGAACGCTCTCTTCCTGGAGGGAGCAGCTCAGTGAATGGTCGAGTGACTTACAATGGGAACCGGTACGCTACTATATTATTGCTGCTGATATGCGGCATGTTGCGGGAGATCTCACGCTATCTCATCAGTTTCAGGAATATTTCTCTTTCCTGTTTGAATCCACACCTGATTTAGCTGCGGCTGTATTACGTAACACGGTAAGGCATAAGGCTACTTTAAATATCCTTGGCCAAGTTGTGAAGGAACGTTTTGGGGAGCATGCTGGAGGATTTGATGTGAAATACGGTATGTATATTCCGCTTGTGAACAGCGGACGCTATTTTTCTTTACAGCACAGTCTGAAAGAGACAAATACACTTCAGCGCTTAACGAAACTTTCGACTCTCGAAGCAGCCCCGTCCAGCCTTATTGAACCTTGTGAAAAAGCATTCTTGATTACACTGCATTTAAGAAGAAGCGCTCAGATGAAGGAAGATCATGGTGTGCTATCAAGCAGCGGATATATTGACCAAGATCAGTTAAGAGATAAAGACACGTTATATAAACTGAGAATAGGACTGTCTGCTGTGAAGAAAATTCACCGGAATCTGCAAAGACAACTTCGGTTTGTCGAGAGGGGCCGTCTATGAAAGAGCCAAGCAGGGGAAATAACGGTTTTTGGAACTCGTTTAGACAAGGCGGAGTACCGTCTGCAATCGCTTCTATGATGGGGACTCCTACGGCACAGCACATGGCTTTTTTACGATCTCTCATGAGAGAAAATCGGCGGCCGGAGACCTTGCGGACACCGCTTCATGAACTGGACGCTGTTGTATTTGATTTAGAGACGACAGGTTTTGCGCCCCAGCATGGAGATGAAATTTTGTCTTTTGGTGCTGTGCGGGTTATCGGGGGGAAAGTAGTAGAAGAGGAACAGTTTTATACTCTTGTTAAAACGAAGAACCGTATTCCGGAGCACATTGCTGAGCTTACTGGAATCACAACGGAAATGTCCCAAGATGCTCCTCAGCTGTTGAATGGACTGCATGATTTTATGTCTTTTGTAGGGGGGCGGGTTCTTATAGCCCATGCGAGTGCACATGACAAATCTTTTCTGAATGCTGCCTTATGGAAAACCTCAAAAGTGAGACTAAGCCACCGCGTCATTGATACCATGATGCTGGCGAGATGGCTTGAACCGCAGCGATCTGGTTATGGACTTGATGAACTCCTTCAATCAAGAAATATTGAAATTAAGGGGAGACACCATGCGTTAGAAGATGCGATGATGACAGCCCGTTTATGGGGAGCTTATCTCGATGATATTTCAAAAATGAATGTGGTAACCTTATCTGATCTTTATCATCATCTAAGTCACGAATAGTGCGGCATGCCTAAGGCTGTATCCATGTTCTTGCTTTACTACCTCGTAAGCTTTAACTTCTAATCGCTGCTCGTTGGGATCGATTCCTGCAATAAGATAGACTTTCATCAATTGTCCGTATGACTGCAAGTCCTGAAGATCCTCAGCTGAGGGAAGCGGAACGGAAATAGGATGCGTATGATATAGACCTACTAAGTCAGGAGATGTCAGCAGATGATGGACCCATACTTCAGGTTCAAGCTCAAAGTGATGATTGGGCTTTGCTGCCACGTTTTTGACAGGTATTATGGAATGGATGTCAACAGAATCGTCAATGGACGAAGTTCCTAGCAGTAAACCGCATCCTTCAAAAGGCGTGGATGTATGGAATTGGTTTTTTATTTGTTCGTTCATTGCAGCCGTCATTCGGATGATCATGTTAAGGGGCTCCTTTTTATTCTTGGGATAAGGATAAGATTGAGATAGGATCATGCGGCTCCTTTTTAGAAAAGGAGTTTTTTGTGATATAATGAACCAAAATTAGGGATAAAATGAGATCAATAGGAAATCAATAATGAAAGCATATATAGTCTATAACATGGAAAAAGGATGGGCAAATGAAACGTAACTTGTATATATGGGCTGGAATTCTACTGCTGATCGGTTTTGCGTTTTGGCAAACAAGTAATAAAGAAGGGGGGGTGTCCATTCAAAATGTATTCCAACCGGACAAACCTCTTCCTACAGAAACGGGGGCGAAAGCAGGACTGCTTGCTCCACCTTTTGAGTTAAAGGGACTAGAGAATAAAGAAGAAACTTATAGAGTAGGCGGGACAAGAGAAAAAGCACTCCTGCTTAATTTTTGGGCATCATGGTGTGATCCTTGTAAGATGGAAGCTGCCTCGTTAAATTTGCTTGCGAAAAACTACAAAGATAAGCTTGATGTATACGGAGTTAATGTAACGAAATATGATACGGAAAAAGACGCCAAACAATTTGTTGACACATTTAAACTTCAATTTCCAATCCTAACGGATGAAGATGGAGCAGTTTATGATTTATATAAAGGAATGGCATTTCCAACGAACGTTCTGATTGATAAAAACGGCGTGATTCAAGAGATTATTCTGGGCATTCTGACAGAAGAAGAACTAGAGAAGAAAGTTGAGGCGCTTGTGAAAAAATAAAAAGAGGCTGCAGATGATGAGATCTGGTCATAGCCCCGTCAAGTAGACATTAAAAAAAGAGGATTTTCCATTTACGCGGCGACTTTTTCCCGGAATTCGATTGGGGAGAGGTCGCCGAGTTTGTTTTGGAAACGTTCCTTATTGTAAAATGAAATATACTCCGTAATTTGGCTTCTTGCTTGTTCCAGATTATTAGGCTTTTCCAAATACAGCTTTTCCGTCTTTAAGTGGGAAAAGAACGACTCGATACAAGCATTGTCATAGCAGTTTCCACGTCGGGAATGACTCCCTGTCAACTGCTTCTCTTCAAGCAACTTAGCATAGCTTTTCGAGGTATACTGAAACCCTTGGTCCGAATGGAGCAAAGAGGGTCCATCTTTTAGTTGCTGCACAGTGTCCATAACGAGTTTTAGGTCATTGCGCTCGGAGAGTTCCCAGGCTACTATTTCGTTGTTATATAAATCCATTACAGCCGAGAGATAAGCAAATTCATGCCCAATCCGGACATATGTAATATCTGTCACAAGCTTCTGCACAGGAGCAGTCGCAGAGAATTCCCGATTTAAGACATTAGGGAACAAGGCCGATGGTTTGCGGCCACAAAACGGACGTTTCTTGCGAATAACAGAACGAATCTGAAGTTCTCTCATTAAGCGACGGACCTTCTTGTGATTCACAACGAAGCCTTCTTTTCCTAAAGCAGTACGCATTCGCTTGTAACCGAAATACGGACGAATTCGATGAATGCTCAAGATGTGTGCCTTTAGATCTGCATCACGATTTGCTCGTTTCTCTCGATGAACTAAATTCTTCTTCCATTTATAGTAGCCTGCACGTGATATTTCAGCGATTCTACATAGCCAAACTACGGGAGCCACTTTGCTTATTTCTCGAATGGACTGGCACCGGGCTTCGAAATCCAGCTTCCCTCCCCGTGCAAGTTTGGATTTAGCTTTTTTAGATATTCTACCTGCGCTTTCAGATATGCATTTTCTTCTTCCGCACTACTAAAATGCTTCTTCGCCCAACGTCCCCGGTAATCCTCAAACCCCTCACCATTTTGGCATTTACGAACCCATGTGATAATCTGGCTCTCACTTTTGATTCCAAACTTCTCCATGATTCGACTGTACGTCCACCCTTCTTCTACTCGCAAACGGACAGCCTCTTTCTTCGTTTCTTCACTATATCGATTAAAAGTTTGACCTTTCTTCGCTGACATAACAAAAATCCCCTCCGGTTTTCCAGTGTTTGAGTTCATTGTAACATGTTCTCTTTTTTCACTGTCTACCATGAGGGGATAATACCAATCTGCAGCCTCTTTTTCATAGATAAGATCTGCACTTAGCGCTTAATGGTTAACTAATCCTTGGTGCGGTAAAGCATCCGGTTCAATGAATTCAGAGGGATCTTCCTCAAGAAGTGCATACCGGAAACTGTGTACGAGTGCTTCCCAGCTCGCTTCAATAATATTCTCAGAAACCCCTACGGTGTTCCAGGAATCGGTGAAGTTTTTGGATTCGATAAGAACTCTAACTTTGGCAGCTGTCGTATCTTTATCATCAAGGACTCTAACTTTATAGTCGGATAAATGCATGTTTTTTAAAGATGGATAATAAGTAATGAGTGCTTTACGAAGTGCATTATCCAGTGCATTCAGCGGACCGTTACCTTCTGCGGCAGTATAGTGACTGCGTCCGCCAACGTTGATCTTGACAAAGGCTTCGGATACAACCGGTTTGCCGACGTTTTTCTCAACTAACATCTTAAAAGACTCAAAGGTAAACAGCTCTTGCATTTCACCGTTTGCTTCCCGAATGAGGAGTTCAAGAGAAGCATCTGCTCCTTCAAACTGATAGCCTTGATGTTCGAGATCTTTAATTTTGTTAATTACGTTCTTTGTCTGTTCACTGGTTGGATCAAATTCAATTCCCATGTCTTTGGCCTTGGATACAATGTTGCTCTGTCCTGCGAGCTCAGATACGAGTATTCTTTGTTTGTTACCGACTTGTTCGGGAACAATATGTTCATAAGTACGAGAATCACGCATGATGGCTGATACGTGAATGCCGCCTTTATGTGCAAAAGCAGCGTTACCTACATACGGCTGATTTACCGGCATATTGACATTGGCAATCTCACTGATATATCTAGCTACATTGGTTAACTGTGCCAGTTTTTCTTCTTCAACGCATTCATAACCGAATTTAAGCTGTAAATTAGGAATGACGGAGCACAGATTTGCATTACCACAACGTTCCCCGTAGCCATTGATTGTCCCTTGAACTTGTCTTGCCCCGCTATTGATGGCTGCCAGTGCATTGGCTACAGCCAGCTCACAGTCATTGTGGGTATGGATGCCAAAGTTTGCATGTGGCAGTTGCTCTGTCAGGGACGAGACCACCTCATGGACTTCATGCGGCATCGTTCCCCCGTTCGTATCACACATTACAAGCCAGTCAGCGCCGGCTTCATATGCTTTTTTCATGACAGAAACGGCGTACTCCGCATTATTTTTATAGCCGTCAAAAAAATGTTCTGCATCAAAAATGACCTCTAGTCCGCTTTGTTTCAGGTAACGGATGGAGTCATAAATCATTTCTAAGTTCTCTTCCAGTGTCGTTTGGAGTGCAGTATGCACATGAAAATCCCAAGACTTGCCCACGAGCGTAGCTGCATCTGCACCTGATTCAATAATACGATTTAGATTCGCATCTTCAGAAGCAACACTGCCCTTACGGCGTGTACTGCCAAAGGCTACGATTTTTGCAGAAAGTCCGAGCTTCTGAACTCGTTTGAAGAATTCAATGTCTTTCGTGTTACTGCCTGGAATGCCGCCTTCAATATACTGTACTCCAAGGAAATCAAGCTTCCTCGCAATATGTAATTTGTCGTCTACAGATAAACTGATTCCTTCACCTTGTGTGCCATCGCGAAGTGTAGTATCAAAGATAGAGATGGACTTAGACATGATATGTTATCCCCCTTTTAAGAAGTCACCCTTAACTTTATAATTTTACTATTATATCAGTTCTTACCTAGAAAGTAAGATGTTATTTGTAATTATTGTAGATGAATCCATTTATTTTAGACGTATTCCGGTATACTTAAGGAGATATTAACGGTAAAATAAAATTTTGATGAATTGAATTATATCTATTTTTTAGTGAGTAAAGAGTAAAGAAGGTATCCGCATGGAGAACGTAAAGGATTATTATCCAGTGAAGGGCCGTGTCATTTTACATGTAGATATGAATGCTTTTTATTGCTCCGTTCATGCTGCGGAAAGGCCTGATCTATATGCAGGAAAACCAACCGCCGTTGCGGGCAGCAGTGAAAAGCGGAAAGGTGTTATCGTCACCTGTTCTTACGAAGCACGTAAACTAGGGATCAGTACAGGAATGGTCGTAAATCAGGGACTTCGAAAATGCCCTGAACTGATCGTTATTACACCGGACTTTCACCTATATCGTAAATACTCCAAGGCATTTATGAAGATCGCCTATGAATATACGCCAGAACTAGAGGCCACTTCTATTGATGAATGTTATCTAGACATTACAGGATCAAAACAATTCGGTACGCCGATCCAGATTGCAGAAGAAATTCAGAGAAGAATTAATGAAGAACTGGGGATTCCTTGTTCTATAGGGATTGCTCCTAATAAATTGCTGGCAAAAATGGGCTCAGATATGAAGAAGCCAAACGGGATTACCGTTCTTCGGTTGCGGGATGTTGAAAAAATTCTATGGAGTAAGCCGTGCGCGGAATTGTTTGGGATTGGACAAAAAACAGCAGAGAAACTGCGAAAACTTAACATTATGACCATTGGGCAGCTTGCGAAGGCAGATGAACAAATGTTAAAAGATTATTTTGGCGTGCTTGGAACATGGATGAAGCAAGCAGCAAATGGAATCAGTCATTCACCCGTACTCGCTAATCGTGAGCCGAATAAGTCAATCGGTCACACCACAACGCTACCTGAAGATATTTCGAATGAAAGCGACATTAACCGGGTACTGCTGAATATCAGTGACCAAGTGGGACGGCGTTTGAGAAGACAAGGGATGATGGCAGGCGGGATACAGCTTACCATTCGCACACCTGATATGAGAACCATTACTCGGTCCCATGCGCTGCAGGCACCTACTGACTTCGACAAGGATATTTATAAAGAGGCTGTAAACTTATTTTACCGGCAGTTTGGTGCAGGCAAACCGATTAGGCTGCTCGGGATTACGCTTCAAAATCTAATTCCGAAGAGTGAATCTGTAGTGCAGCTAGATCTATTCGATTATCAAGAACAGCCGAAAAAAGAGTCTCTTATTAAGGTAATGGACACATTAAGAGATAAATTTGGAGAAAATGCGGTGGTAACTGCAGGGATGCTTGGAGACGATCCATCGACGCTGATTCGTAACTATAAATCGCGTGGAACATCCTTACAAAAGGATAATCTTTCTCTCCCAGAATAGGGACTTGACAATGTCCTAAGTACAGTTCAAAATGATTTGTGTTTGTTATCAGTTTGTATTAAACTATTGGTTAGTATAGGTAAAACCTACTGTTTGTTGTGTTTAAATATAGGAGGCAGAGAAAAAATGGCTAAGTATACTTGGGTAGAAAAAGATACATGTATCGCTTGCGGTGCTTGTGGTGCCACAGCACCTGATATTTACGATTACGATGATGAAGGTCTTGCAGAAGTGATTTATAGCGGGGATGCAAACCACGGTAACGTTGAAATCCCAGAAGATCTTCATGAAGATATGCAAGATGCTTGTGATGGATGCCCTACCGATTCCATTAAAGTTGCAGATACACCATTTAACATGGAAGGTTAATTTCATCCATTTCAGACGCCTTGGTGCCGATTTTCGGTGCCGGGCGTTTTTTTATGGAAATAGATCTACACTTTCCGGCACAGGCCGAGGACGGAACTCGAGCAAGGCTTGTCCACGGCCAAACGAATCCGGATAAACGTATTACTGCTGCATTAAGGGTTTGTTGATTCGCCGATAATGACGAAGACCGCAATTAAGATAATTAGGAGCAAAACGCTTAGTGCAGTCCAGTATAAGGCTTTCCGGTTTACTTCCTCTTTCTTTTGCTGCAAGCTTGGTTTCTTCCTCTTTTGAGACATGTCAGATGCTCCTTTCACGACAAAAGTTAGGTTTTATCATAAGCTTTCTCTATTGTATTCAAACTGGGATAAATTATCAAAGTATTATATCTATCCAGATCTTCGTAAAAGGGTAGGAGTTGGGTCTCTATCCCTTTTCTTTTGCAACAAAAAACGCTAAACTGGAGAGTAGAGGGGAAGCTGGTGATATCAAAAAGTAAGCTGTATTCATACTATATGTTGTTAGTTTACATACGATATAGCTAGATATAGCAACCATGTTTTGATACATTTGTAAGCTCCCATAAATAGATCTAGTAAACGGAGTGGATGATTTGCTGTATCGTAATTTCGGAAAACCTTTTTTCTTCGCAATGGACGCTGAAAAAGCACACCATCTTGTAATAGGCAGTCTAAACAAAGCAGGCCGAATACCAGGAGGAGTGAGTTTGCTTCGCTCCATGTATCGTGTACGTGAAACAGCGGATCTAGCCACCGATTTATTCGGTCTCCATTTTCCAACGCCGATAGGTCTTGCTGCAGGACTGGATAAGAATGGGGAAGCTGTTCCTGGTTTTTCTTCCATTGGATTTGGATTCATGGAAGTGGGAACCGTAACTCCTGAACCACAACCAGGAAATGAACAGCCTAGACTGTTCAGACTCCCTCAAGATGAAGCTCTTATTAACCGAATGGGCTTTAATAACCAAGGTGCAGCAGCAATGGCAACGGTTTTATCTGGGATAAAAGAAAGACCCATACCGGTTGGCATTAATATTGGAAAAAACAAGATCACTGCGAATGAGGATGCTCCATTAGATTATCGCAAGTGTATCGAAAAGTTGTATTCGCATGCTGACTTTTTTGTTGTAAATATCAGTTCTCCAAATACACCGGATCTGCGCAGCTTGCAGCACGGAAGTGAACTTAGTGATTTGCTTGCTGCAGTTATGGATCAGATGAAGAAAGAATCTCAGAAATCAGGTGTAAAGAAGCCTGTTTTAGTTAAGATTGCACCGGATGTAACTGAGGTTGAACTAAAATATATGGTGGATACGATTTCAAAAAGCGGTGTTTCGGGTATCATAGCTACGAATACAACAATAAGCCGCGAAGGATTGACTCATGAGAATGCGAAAGAAACAGGTGGACTGAGCGGTAAGCCGCTTCGTGATCGTTCAACTGAAATCATCAGCCAGATTTACCGTCAAACGAATGGGCAGCTCCCTATTATCGGATCGGGAGGCATTTTTACAGCAAAAGATGCTTACGACAAAATTAAAGCGGGGGCAAGCTTGGTTGAGATTTATACCGCACTTATTTATGAAGGTCCTGAGATTAATCAACGTCTTCATGAAGGACTCAGAGAACTGCTTCGTAAGGATGGTTATCGTCACATTTCCGAAGCGGTCGGAGCAGACCATAGATAAGTGGCTGGTACTATAATGAGTAAGATTTAGGTATGAGCATAAGACAGGAGGCATAGGCAATGGACGGAAGAGACTGGGGGACATTTTTGCTTCCTTACGAACAGACCGTAGAGGAACTTAAGGTTAAGTTTAAAACAATGCGGGCGGAACTTAAAAAACGTGAAGAGTATGCACCTATCGAATTCGTAACCGGTCGCGTCAAGAAAATTTCAAGTATCTTGGATAAAGCCAAACGGCTTTCCGTGCCCATGAATGAAATTGAAACGGGGATCGAGGATATCGCAGGTATTCGGATCATGTGTCAATTTGTAGAGGATATCCGCAGAGTGGCCGAGTACATTCGGGAACGAAAAGACTTAAAAGTTCTTTATGAGAAGGACTACATTACCAATTTCAAGGAAAGCGGTTATCGTAGTTTCCATATGATTGTTGAATACCCTGTCCAGACAGCGCTTGGTCAAAAGCATGTACTTGCTGAGATCCAGATTCGAACCCTGGCGATGAATTTTTGGGCAACCATTGAGCATTCCTTGAACTACAAATTCAGAGACAACCTGCCTGACATGGTCAGAGAACGACTGAAGAAAACGTCTGAAGCCGCCTTTATCCTGGACAATGAGATGTCTGCAATACGGCTTGAGATTTTGGAAGCTCAAAAGACGTTTGAAGATGAGTCCAGTATCATTTCCAAGACACTTGCCATCATTCATCAGTTATACTTCTATCACCTTGTGGATGAGGCAATTGATGCCCAAGAGAAATTTAATACGTACTGGCAGGCACACGATATCGAGGCGATTAAGCATTTATCCGGAGAAGTTAAGGAGCTGCTTAATAACGCAAGAAAAAGCAGTGAAACTGATGAGTTCTAAATACGATCCGCTTTATGTCGATTACCTGGTCTATTTTAACCGGGATCAGGACTATTTCGAGTGTCATGAAGTACTTGAGGAATTGTGGCTTGCTGAGGATCGTGAGCCTGTATATAAAGGATTATTGCAAGTCGCTGTAGGGATGTATCATTATCGGAATCAGAATCTGCGCGGTGCACAGTTAATGCTTACCAGCGCGATTCAGATTCTTGAACCGTATCCCGAGCAGTTCCTGGGTATAGAACTTGGACTCCTTCTCTCATCTTGCCGTAATGCCCTTGAGAAACTGCAGCATTCGGACCAGATTCCAGTACCTTATCAGGATTATACAATCGTGATAGGGGATGATGAACTCGAAGAAGCGGTATACCAGAGATCGAAGGAATTAAAACCGAGTATACCTCAGCGGAGAAGCCCGACACGGGGGAAAGTGTACGAGGAACGAATGAAAGCAATGGGTAAAAACGGATTCACATCCTAATCATATAAACCCCCGACTCTTCACTGACAAAGTGAAAGAAATCGGGGGTTTATATGATTATATATTTAGCTTTTTGGCAGGATTAACCGGGATGTACTTCGCTAGAAGAAGGAGCACCTTCGGGAGCATATTTATCATCAATAAAGGTCTGGATTTCCTCTATCGATTTCCCTGCTGCACTGAGTTCTACGGTATCTCGCAGTTCTTCTAGACAAATACCGCACTGGGCTCCGTGATCGGTCCAAGTCACTTCACCGTTCTCTTCAGAGGCGATAAAGCAGCGGTAAAGGGAATCATGAGCTGATTCATAATCCATACATCCACAGTAACAGTTGAGCATTTTCAGCTTCTCTTTAACTTGTCCAACAAGAGCATAGGTCGCTTGTGTGTTATCTGTATATTTTGTGAGGAATTCAGGCATTTCAGTGAGAGAGGCACTTGCCTCATACTGTTCGCTTTCTTTGCCATGCATGGTGTGGTCGTGTCCTGCTTCTTTTTGCCCACAGGCACTTAGTGCAAGGCTGCCGAAGATGAGACCGGCGAAGAGGGTTCCATACCATTTGGTTTTCAATTTGCAGCCTCTCCTTTATATTTCGTAAAGAAAGTTCTGATATCTTCTTCCGTATAACCGG
Source organism: Paenibacillus polygoni (assembly GCF_030263935.1). NCBI lineage: Bacteria > Bacillati > Bacillota > Bacilli > Caryophanales > Paenibacillaceae > Paenibacillus > Paenibacillus polygoni. The sequence continues at coordinate 1,718,700 of NZ_CP127162.1, forward strand.
TATTCGTGCCTTCTTCTTGAATACCGCCAACAAGACGCTCTTTCTCTACACCTTTCTCAAAATAAACAAGGGTTGGTGTGAATTCAATATTGTATTCTCTCCAGCCGCTGTCAAACTCCCTTAGATTAAACTGGGGAAGATCGATACCTAAGTCGTCGGCAATCGGCATGAGTTTCGGAGTCGTTGCACGGCAGTGAGGACAATCAGAAGCAAAGAAATATACGAAAAAGTCCTCTTTGTTATCAATTTTCCCTTTGAGTTCTTCCGGGAGGATGATATTCTGATAATTTGGGTCATCTAATATTTCAATTGTTGAGGCACTCAGCTTCGACTGAGGAAGCCCGTATACTTCGTTAATATCTTTGTTATTGATCATATTCATGGTGATAAGTGCGCCGATCAGTATGACAAATGCAGCAATAAAGGCAATAATAGCAGTGTTCGATTTTTTGTTTTTCTTACCGGTATAGCCTGTCTTCGTTTTGGTTTGTGTTTTAGAACTCATTGTTCATCCCCCGTCAATATGATAAATTATGGAACTGGTTTAATGCCCTTCATTATACAACATTACGCATTGTAGTGGAACAGGAATACGGGGATGGATTTATTAAATAAGATACAGACTGCGACAGATATTCTAATAACAGAACAGCATAATCGTATTCTTATAGCGTTACAACTGCCTTTACGCTCTATAGAACGTATGTAATCTTTGTATTTTACGTAATATGAACAATTTGTGAAGTCTTATTTGAAAATAAGATCCGGTAGGATGGAGGTGGACTTTAGTATGAGTCAGCAAATGAATCAAAAGAAAACGGTGAAAAAGTTGCGCATTGATAAAATTTTAAGTCATATGGGATATGGCACTCGTTCGGAAATTAAGAAAGCAGTAAAGAATGGGTATGTTACGGTGAACGGGAAGCGGATCAAGGACAGCGGGATGCAAGTGGATCCATATAAAGATCTGATAGAAATTGACGGTGAAACGGTGAAGTATAGAGAGTTCATTTATCTGATGCTTCATAAGCCGCCAGGGGTAATATCAGCTACAGAGGATGTAAGGGAAAAGACGGTAATTGATCTTCTTGATCCGGAATACGCATTGTTCCAGCCATTTCCGGTCGGACGTTTAGATAAGGATACTGAAGGGCTGCTGATTCTCACGAATGATGGACAACTCTCACATAACTTACTATCTCCGAAGAAGCATGTACCCAAAACATATGAAGCCGTTGTCTCAGGGGAGATGGGAGAGAAAGAAATTCATGCTTTTCAGCAGGGCGTAACCCTGGATGATGGATACACAACGAAACCGGCAGTTCTAGAGATTATCTCTGTCGATCCTAGTGAAGAGGGAACTACCTCTCGCGTGCTGGTTACGATTCATGAAGGGAAATTCCATCAAGTGAAACGGATGTTTGAAGCAGTTCAGTCGAAAGTCTTATATCTGAAGCGCATCTCGATGGGAGCTTTGCAGTTAGATCCACTGCTTCCGATTGGATCTTTTCGTGAGCTAACGGAGGAAGAACTGAATATTCTCACCGAGACAGAAATTACAAAATAATAAAGAAATAAGGATGGTTAGCATATGAATTATAAACTGATTGCACTAGACGTAGATGGAACTCTCCTCCATGATAATCATGAATTATCGGAAGAGAATAAAGATAGTATCAAGGCAGCGGTGAGTCTCGGGGCTGAGCTGGTGCTTTGCACCGGCAGAGGACCGGTAAGTACGATGCCTATTATGGAAAAAATGGGACTCAGCGGTTATGTGATCACACATAACGGAGCCGTTACCGTTGACTTAAAAACGCAGAAAGTAATCGACCAGTTCCCAATGGATGCAGAGGGTCTGCAGCCTTATGTAGATTATTGCCGGGAGCATGGGATTCATTTTGATGTGAATACGGCGTTTGGTTTGTATATTGATAAAGCAGATCAAATGACCCCGAAAATGCGCAGTATGTATGATGAAGTTTTTCTTGAACCTATGAACTTGCCGCACTGGTCAGAATTAAAAGAACCGGTTGTGAAATTCTCGGCTTTTGGCGATCTAGAAACGATGAATGAGCTTGAAAAAGAGTGGAACACTTGGAACAGCCCGTTTTATATGGTCCGCAGCGGCGATTTCTTCCTGGATCTTATGCATAAGGATGCTTCTAAAGGAGAGGCACTGAGACGTCTCGCAGCGAGCAAGGGAATTGCTCGGGAGAACGTTCTGGCTATGGGAAACTACTATAATGATATTACGATGCTAACATTTGCAGGTAAGGGTATTGCGATGGATAATTCCCCTGTTGATGTAAAGGCAGCAGCTGACGAAGTTACCCTGTCTAATAATGAAGATGGAGTTCATCATGCCCTCGAAAAATTTGTAGTCGGTGTTAAGTAATATTCTTCCTTGTCCCAGGGTACTACTATGGATATCAAATACTCTTCAACCAAGAGTGAAATGGTCTACAGGAGGTTAACATAAGATGAGCTATCATATTCGGCTGCGGCCCGATTTGCGAACAGCAAATGGAGAAGTTCAAGATATTTTAATTGAAGACAGGTATGCCGGCACGCTTATTCTTGTCTTCCGGGAAGGCCATCGGCTTGCAGGTAGTGTTCAGCTGGATGCCAAAAGCGTCCCCTTGAAGGCCAAAGAAGAGATTGTTACTTATATCGAGCAATATTTACTGCAATACCGTGATGCGGTAGATGCCGAACATATTGATATTTTGTTAACCTGGGGCGAGGTGGAAAGCGTCCTTGAAGATGAGGAAGGTTACGAGGAAGATACACCGCCGCCTGCATCAGAGTCTATTATTCCTGAGCCATCGCCTCTTTTCCTATATGAAGATGAGAGCGGTGAAATGCAGATTGAGCTGATCTCTGCCGGACGATTCGTGTCTTCCTTTGAACTGCAAAATGGGAAGGGAGAGACGATAGCCCATGCGGTTCTAAAGCAGTATGGTACAGACATCCAGGGAAAAGTAGACTGGCTGAAGGAACCGCTGGAGGAGGAACTTGAATCCGCGGAAGAACTTTTAGTTGCTGAAGTGGATGATGGGGAGATTGATACCATTACCATTGAGATGAAATATAAAGATACAATGATTACCATCCTTGAACTCGTTAGACAAGATCACGCCCCTTCATCAGATGAGGCAGAGGGTCCCGATTGGGATGAGGATGGAGTAGAACTGCAGTCTATCTTAGATCAGGATGAAGAGGAAGTGGAAGAATCCTGCTACGTGAGAATGATTCGTCACGATCAGGAGATTGTATCTTACGATCTGTTTCTTCAGGAGCACGGGGGATTACCTGTCGCTTCTGCTACCGTAGATATAAGTGAAGCAGTAGTCTCGGGATATATGGATTTCTATATAGAACCTTCGGAGGAACAGCGGCACGACCTTGTCTTGGTCCTTTCCAAAGAAATTGAAAAAGAGGTCGATATAAAACAGCTGCACATTACCATGTTATATCGAAATGTTGTTATTGATGAAATGCTGCTGACTTCGGATGAAGATTAAAAATAAATAAAGCTATAAGTTAAAAGGCATCCTTGTCGGGATGCCTTTTTCTTATGTATTTACAAGGAAACAGACACTTAGCTGTCCTCTGTGATGTCCTCTGCTTTTATGAAAAGAATGGGTACCTTCTTTACTAATTTACATAAGCTAAGATATCATGATGAAAGAATTACTTGATAAGATGACTACGAGAAAGGGGCTCTAATACATGCGATTGCTCCAAGCGTTATTTTTCCCTCCTGAACAGCCGGGCGGGGTATCCTCCATGATTCCTTATATGCAAGAACGTTTTAGCAGCCCAAGATGGGAGATGGAATTGTTCTCCTTGCCAAAACGGATTCGGAATAAAGGCAGTGAGGAAGTTGTATTTGATACGTTTGATTGGACTCTTTATCAGGACAGTCCTGTGGTCACCAAATACATTCAAACATACCGTGATTACTTATGGTGGGTGAAGCTCCGGCTACATAAAACTTATGATCTTATTCATGCACATCATCCCATTGCCGGACTTGCCATGAAAGAAGCATATCCTGAGGTTTCTCTTATTCAAACCATTCACTCAAGTTACGAGAGAGAACTCATACTCAACGGAAGAATCAAAGAGGGGGGATTGGAACATCAGTTCCTGACTTCGCTCTATAAAGAATTAGAAGCTAAAGCAGATTGTCTCCTTACGGTTTCTGAATCATTTAAAGACTATTTGAGACCTTATATACAGCATCCTGAGAAGATTGATATTATTCCTAATGGATTTGATGAGAAGCGTTTTAAGCCTGTCCCTCATGAAAATGAAGTGCCTCAGCTTGTCACTGTATGCCGCCTTGTCCCAGCAAAAGGGATTGATACGCTGCTGAGGGCTTGTTATGAGCTCAAAAAGAAAGGGCATGACTATGTCCTTCATATTATTGGGGATGGTCCGATCCGTTCCGAGCTTGAGAAGTTGGCACAGGAGCTTGGCATATATAACGAAACGATATTTTATGGGTACACGCTTCATCCCGAGGAGTTTATGCCGTTCTTTGATATCTTTGTTCTTCCCTCGAGAGCAGAAGCATTCGGTTCGGTATTTGCAGAAGCAGCACTAAGCTCACTTGCACTAGTTGGGACGGATATCGGAGGGATTGCAGAACAAATCGAAGATGGAGTAAATGGACTGCTTGTTCCCGAGAACAACCCTGTTGCGCTTGCTGATGCACTGGAAAAAGTCATTCTTGATCCAGCGTACCGATATGAACTGGCCCGTACGGCAAGTGAGAAAGCAAAATCAGAATACTCGCTCAGCCGTTCTGTTAATTTGCTCAAGAAGCTGTATTTACAGTATGAAGTATGCAGTTAAGAAGAAGAGTTACGATTTACTGCGAAAGGAACCGAGCGGGCTTTTGATTAGATGAAAAACCCAGACGATCGCAAGCAGCCCGTAAACGGGATATAAGATGGATAGTAAGGAACTGAATCCAAACTGGCTTACTAAATAACAAGTTGTCATGATGAACAAGGTAAGAAGTTTTGGCGACACTTGGATATGCTGACGCACTTGCAGTGTAATTCCATAAATATCGGCAACAAACGTACTGAAAATTTCCATGAAGATAAGAATAACATAGATGATCTGTATGGCGGCTCCCAAAGCGAAGGCAATACTCCCCATTGGAATCTCGAATTGCCGAATTCCTGGCATATAGGCGGAGATCGCGAAGTGGGCCGTCATTAGCATGCAGCCAATCCCAATTCCTCCAATGATTCCTCCATACTTAATAACATTCCTGTCTTTTAGCTGACTGCCAAGAGGGACAAGTATAGCTTGAGCCATAGCTAGGTTGAAGGACGTATACAACAGCGGAGACAGCCAAGTAGCAAACATGCTGCGGTCGTAATCCAGACGGATGAAATTAAAAGCTGATGGATGATGAATTGTATTGATGAGAATCATGAGCGATAACAGAAGCATAAAAGGTACAATGACACTGTTCAATTGCAAAATCGCTTTTATTCCTCTTCCAAGCAGTATATAAGTACCGATGAGAGTGATGAGAAGACCGGTTTGATAAGATAGATGAAGATTTTCTACGAAGACAGAACCTGCACCTGCCAGAATTACACTATTGACCCCAATCAGAACAAATAAAGTGAAAAAACTGATCCATTTCCCTGCTTTTTTGCCAAAAAGCTCCGCGTTTAAGTCCTCATATGAATTCGCTCCGGTATCATGTGCGATCAACATCATTTTCGTACCCAGCCATACAAATAGCAGGCTCGACAAGACAATGGTGAGACTGGCCCATTTTCCATACTCGGTAAAAAACTGTAAGATTTCTTGGCCTGTGGCAAAGCCAGCTCCGACAATTGTGCCAATATAAGTGAATGCAACCTGTAAGACCTTGAAACCCTGTCTCATGCGTATCCTCCTTGTCCGATCTGTGTAACAACCGCTTATAGTCGTCCAAAAAATAACTACTCGTACAAGGTATGCTCTTGTCCATCTGGACATGACAAAGAGTAAGATTAAGAAAGTGTAAGGTAGATATAGTTACAGGGAGTGGAAGAAATAAACTTTCATATTGAAAGCCACCCATATTTTATGATACTTTTACGTCATAGGATGGGCTGGGAGGTCATAACATTGGAAGTACTAAAACAAAAAATCAGAGAACAGGGCGTTGTTATTTCAGATCAGGTTCTGAAGCTTGATGCATTACTGAATCACCAGATTGATCCTGCACTTACCATGCAGATGGGCCGGGAGTTTGCGGCAAAATTTAGTGAAGATGGAGTCACACGTATCGTTACCGTTGAATCATCAGGAATTCCGGTTGCTTTTGCTGCTGCTGTGGAAATGGGAGTGCCTCTTGTTTTTGCTCGAAGAAAGAAAACATTGCTGGCTGACCCGGATGCATATTGTGAGCGTGTACCTTCGTTTACGAAGGGGATTGTAACGGATATTATGGTTTCTCGCGAGTTTCTTGGTCCAGAAGATCGGGTTCTATTTATCGATGATATTATCGCAAATGGGGATGCAGCCAAGGGTGTCATTAAAATTATCGAGCGCTCTGGAGCAGAACTCGTCGGATTCGGAGTTGTAGTTGAGAAGTGTTTCCAATCGGGTGCGAGCACCCTTCGTGAACAAGGGATTAGAGTAGAATCACTTGCGAAGATCAAGTCGCTGTCTGATGGCGAAGTCCACTTTGCTTAATCTTAAGTAAACCTCATTTCTCTTTTTGATTTATATGATGATTGCCTAATTTTGCTTAAATGCCTTTGCATCGCGTTTCGTATGGATTATAATATAAGTAGGTTAGGGAGAGGAGGCAACACCCATGGGGAAAGAACCAAACGAACAGTATTTCCTTGATAAGTTAGCGCAGTCCAAAGTTCATTTTGAGCGTGCCCTTGATTGTAAGCATACGGAGTTTGATGACCTTTATCCCTATATGCTTGAACATCCACAGTTCTTCTGGTATAAAAGGTATGTTGCTTGGTCTGAACTTCTCACTATTGTAAACCTGTGTGAAGAATTGTCCTTCTCATGGAAAGATGAATTTACACCTCACCAGGTCGAATATGTTGAACAGCGTGTGATGTCGGCGAAGGTGCTTGATTTCTGGTTCGAGAAGAACGACAGTAAAGAGCATGCTTCACGTTGATTTTTCTAGTGATTAGCCTAAAGACCTAAATGCATGCATTTAGGTCTTTTTTTGCATGTTAGAAGAGACAAGCTGCGAAGAACGCAGAAGCCGTAAGGAGGGGAACTAATAATGATAACAGATGAACGATTAAATGAACTCCGTGAGTCGGGTGAACGTGTTCGTGTCGTCAGAGACAATTTGGAAGTTAACGATGTGGTGGGTATCATCGTGGCTTGGAGTGATGAACAGATTATGGTTCGGAAACGGAATCGTCGTATTGTAAAATTAGATCGGAATTATCTGATTCAGCTGGAAAGCGAGCCAAGACAGAGTCCTACAGACATATAACTAGCACGGTATCGCCGTTCTTATTCTTATCCTTTTCATAAAAAGGGCATAAGAGAGAGAACGGTTTTTTTATTATATTTCGATATTCATTCCACCAAGGTAAACTCTCATTCTTGAGTATAATTCATTTTTATACTGAGATAAGGGAAAAACAACGCGCATCTCTTTTCCTCTTATTTTGGCATCTGCCCATAATCCTTCCTTATTCGATTTGATATTCGTAATCCGTATATCTTTTCGGGCGAACTCCATTTGTATTTCTGACAACAGCAAAGTGACACGCTCTATTCCACTGGACAGCACTTCGATATAAAGAATCGGTGTTCGAAGGAACGGTTGGTTTGTTAATACCCGCAGATCGCGGTGAAAAATGCGGTCAACGAGCAATAACTGCAAATAGCTGCATATCAGGTTTTGTTCTTCATATGATGTGTCTGCCTTCAAGTGAATCTCCCCTTCCATCATAAGAACTTATGTTCTTATTTTATGCTGTATTCCACAAATTAATCAATGAATCGTTTACTAAATATAAGAAATGAGGTTTCTATAAAAAATCACATATTTTTTTGGATCTAAACCAATAATGTATATATCCTCAATAATAAGAAAAAATTCACATCAGAAGGAGGGGGAATCATGGCAACTCGTAAACAAAAACGAAGACAACTTAAGAAAAAAGTGCTGACTTCTTTTCGGTGGGGGAGTCAAGGCTTAATCGTATGGTGTATAGCGTTAAGTATAATGATATCAGCGACGATAGGAGCGGTTCCGGTACATGCTGAGCCTGTGAAGAAAATGGTTATCATCATTGATGACCTTGGTAATGGGATGAAAGGGACGAATGAAATGCTGAATATGCCGACAACAATAAGTGTCGCGATCATGCCTTTCTTGCCGACGACGAAAAGAGATGCAGAACTTGCTCATCAAAAGGGCATTGATGTGCTTGTTCATATGCCTATGGAACCACGTAAAGGAAAAAAGGAATGGTTAGGTCCCGGTGCAATTACGACGGATTTGTCCGATGAAGAGATTCGCAAACGAGTGAATGCAGCCATTGATGAGGTTCCTTATGCAGTTGCGATGAACAATCACATGGGATCTAAAGTCACTTCGGATCGGCGTATCATGTCCATTGTGCTGGATGTATGTAAAGAAAGAGGACTCTTTTTTGTGGATAGTAAAACTGATCCAAATTCGGTTGTGGCCGAACTTGCCGCAGAAAGGGGCATGCCGCCCGTAGAAAATGATATCTTTCTGGATGATCAGTACACCATTAGCCATATATCAAGGCAGATGAGACTTGCTGAAGAGAAATTGAAGCAACAAGATATCTGTATAACGATTGGGCATGTCGGAGTGCCAGGGCTTATGACGGCTGGCATCATCAGAGATGCTATTCCCCGATTAACGGGGAAGGTCGAACTAATCAGCATCAGTGATTTGGTGAAACAAGTATGGAACTGGAATCCAGATCCTATAGTACCGACAAATAATAAATAATGCCTGCACTGATAGCTTCGGCTATTTTCTTCTGTCCACGGTTTGAGCGAAGCATCTCCCGATCTTGTAAGTTACTGATAAAACCGGCCTCAACGATGACGGCTGGTTTCTTTACATAATTGAGTAAATAAAAAGGTTTACCCCATTCTACCTGGCGATCCGTTTGATACATCGTATTCAGTGAACTTTGAATCGATTCAGCAAGCATATAACTTTTTCCTTCCCGCTGATGAAGGACGACAGGACCATGTGATTTTTCTTTTTTGCTCCAGTTCACATGAATACTGACAATAAGATCAGATGGAAGTTCATCACTAAGTCCTTTTCGCTGTGCCAAGTCTTTTAAATGCCGGGAATTGCTTTTAAGCCAAGTATTGTCATCGCTGAGTGCGTAGTCTCCATTTCGATTCAGTACGACAGCATAACCTTTTGATTTGAGCATTAAGTACACTTTTTGGGAGATCGCAAGATTAATGTTTTTTTCAAGTAAATCATCAGCAGATGTTCCTCCGTCAATCCCCCCATGGCCTGCATCAATAAGGATAACGGGGTGACGAAATGCAGCATGCGATACGTGATCTTCTTCCACTTGCGGGACAGGCGCTGCTGCTCCGTTCACAGATCCGATAAGGAAAAGAAAAAGTACAGAAAAACACGTGATCATTCGTTTTAGCATCTAAACTAAACCTTCCTTCCCGTGTATTGCTTAGCTTCTCATTTCAAACTCTTTACCATAGGCTGTACAAATTTCAATGTTTCATTCAGTAGTAAAAATAGAAATGTTTATTTATTTAGTTTCCGTACACACTAAGAATAAGAACTTCAGGTTATAAGGGAGTGAATGGACATGGCTAAAGGAAATGATTTAATTAGATATATAACCGAGCAAGTGGTTGATTATATGGAAAAGCCGAAAGAGGAGCGTAAATCCCAAAGAAAGAGAAAAGAACCTTGGCAGACAAAATGGTTTGGAATGCTTCCGCTCGGAGTATCCATGTGGGCAAAGGATAAGAAAAAGGAAAAAAGTTCACAAAAAAAAGAATCAGAATACCGCATCTGATTCTTGAGTTCAAAAGCCTTATTCCATTACATAAAGGGATAGGGCTTATTTTATGTTCTCGTAAAATTCTCCATTTCCAATCAGTTTGTTCACGGGAATATACCTAACTAGGGATGGATCTGTGCCAATACGAACGTATGAGACGTTCGTTGTACCAGGGCTGGTCCATGTTGTATATCCTGAGATGGAAAGTGGACCGCTAAACCACATATTGAAATCAGAAGAACGAAAGATGAGCTGTTTTGACGTATCTAACTCTTTTAGAAGCATAAGGTCAGATGTAATAGGTAACGAATTTGAAACTCGCCACTTCAAATTTTCCGAAGAATCAAACAGGGGAGAGGTCAGTTGTATCGTTTGAATGGTATGGCTTGTCCCAATTGAATCGGATCGGTCATCTACAATAAGCGGCTTAGCGAGCCTTTCCGGGTTATCAGGAAGCACATCGCCATTACTGGCATCTACATAGATCGTTTTCGCTTCTTTTTCGATCACCCAATAGGGTAATCCCCCTGTATACTCCATTTCATAACGACTTGAATGTACCGGACTCTGTTCTTGACGAGAAAGATTTCCTAGTGAATATAACAATTCAGGATCGAAAACGGAGGAAGTTCCTACCCCATATTCAGTAACTAGATATTTGATCTCTGAAGCCTTCGTTTCTTCGATAGATGATTGTTCTGCTGTAATGATGAGGTAACCCACGATCTCTTTTCCTTGATAAACATGCACAAGAAAACTGTGCGTTCCGGGACCAAGCGGCATAATCTGAAGACGGGAGTTAATAAAGTCAGCAAATTCGCTCGTTTGCGAAAGCTCTTTTATGGTATGCTCTGCAACCTGAAAGACGGAGGCAGGAGCGGTATTATGATGAGAAATAGAGCTTTGACCAGCGTAGGATGGAGTATGGCCAGCGAAAGAAAACAATACGGCACACAACAAGCTCAGCATATATTTTGTTCGTTTCAAGGATAGGACACCTTCTTTTCTGCAAGCATAAAACGGCACCTGCTGTTCTTATCTACATTTTACCGAGGAAAGAACGAGAAAGGTGCTGTTTACTGGAGTGGACTTTAAGAAAGACACGCACTAGTTTTGACGAAAAAAGTGATGTTTCCTTTTCCTGTGCCGAAGATTGAGGAAACAGCTTTCACTCTTTACCTTAGATGCATAATTCCACAGCTAATTGTACTTACGTTAATTTTAGGTTCATATTGCCATTTCATTTCGCTGCGCCTGCGGTTATATTGTTCCTGAATAGGGAGTTTTTGCTCTTCATCCGGTTGTTCTTTGAGTAAATCTTCATAATAAGTATCCAGGACAGCTAGTTCTTCTTCTAAGCGGTTCTTTGCAGCATCTGCCCAGCTGTAATCAAGTAACCGAAGTTTACCCTGGATATGTTTTTCCAGTGACTCAGCTGCTTGCTTAAGCGGAATTCGTCCTCCCTGAACATGCATATTATCGGGGAGCCTTGGACTGAGTTCTCTTTTATCCAGTACGAGGCCAAAGTCTTCTGCAATTCTGCCCGTCAACAGTGAAATGCCTAGAAAGTGAAGTTCCTCTCGTTTAAGATCGCAAGATAATTCTACTTTAAAGCAGACACTAAGCCATGGTTCGTAGGCTTTTGGAATGGAACCGCTGGCCTGCCTCTTAGAAGGGAGCTCAAACAAGTTAACGTAAGCTCCACCTTCACGAGAAGCCGTGAAAATTTGCTTAAGTCGCGGGCAGCCATAGACGATCTGTTCACGAAGTACTCGCCCCGGGCCAAGAACAGGGAGGGAAGGAACGTTTCCAAAGTAGCGTCCCAGTACTGTGTCCTGATTGGTTCCAGTTGTACCAAGTTCCGCAGCTGACTCTAAACTGGCTTGCTGTTTCTGTATTTGCTCAGCCTTTTCATGTGCTTCTTGGTCAAAAATAAACGTAAAAGACATCGTCTCCGCAGGCGTGCCTGTCCGGTCTACAAATCCCCAGTAATAAGGACGATTGGTGAGTGCTTTATCTGCTTCTACTGATAACTTAACAGTTACATGAGCTGGAGACTTCTCAATCACTTGGCAATCCATTGCTTCAAGATATGTCATAACATAAGATTGTACCTCGTCTTTAGACATCGTCATAAAGAGCTCCCCCTTTTGCGGCTTTTAGCGGAAGAACGAGCTTGCTGCTTCATAGGATCCAGAACGCTGCCTACGGCATCTTTAACAAAAGAGGCGTTAGGATGCTGTTTGACCTCTTCTTTGAGTGAATGAATGTTATGAGACAGGGCATTCATTTTTTCATTGATTTCGTCTTCACTTGAAGATTCAAGTATGATTTTCGTGAGACTTTTCTCAATGGATTCTTGTTTCTCAAGACGTTCAAGGATGACGTCAAGTCCGCCAATGACCATCTCGAACATATTAATTTTTTCATGTAAGAGGTGCAAGATATGCTCTTCAATGGTGCCGCGCGTTGCTAAATTATAGATATTTACGTCATTTTGCTGACCAAGCCGGTGGACACGACCAATCCGCTGTTCAACTCGCATCGGATTCCAAGGCAGATCAAAGTTAATCATGTTATGACAAAACTGCAGATTAATTCCCTCACCGCCGGCTTCTGTAGCGATCATAACTTGAACCCTTCCGCGAAATAGATCCATCATCCAGTCTTTTTTACCCCGGTTCATACCACCCCGGTAAGGTACCGCTGTTAGACCGCGGTCGCGGAAATAGTTAAGCAAATACTCCTGAGTAGCTCGGTATTCCGTGAAAACAATCACTTTCTCATTCATTTCACGAATAAGCTCCATCGTTTTCTCTGCTTTCGTGTTCGCTTTGATCGCCTTAATATTGGCCACAAGATCCCAAATACGGTCACGCCACGGGGAGTCTGGGGCCAGTTTCTTAGATAGATTTACAAGAGTAACGAATACAGCATCACGACTGCTGCATACTTCTCGTTGTAAAGTTACCATCGAGAACATACTGGTCATATTCCCTCCCGCCGAGTGAAACTGATCTTTTACAAAAGCGGTAACTCCATCATAAAGAGCTTGCTCTTCCGGTGAGAGGGTGAGATTAATATTCGTAACTTTACGTTTCGTAAATTGAACAGGACCTTCGCCTCTTCGATTACGGATCATGACTTTAGCCAGCTCATCCTTCAGCTGATCCTCATTTTTCGCCATTCGTTTATCAACGACGAAATTGGCGGCAAAGTCGCCTTGACGTCCTAGCTGTCCTGGTTTTAAAAGAGTAATGAGATTGAATAACTCGCTTAAATCATTTTGGACCGGCGTTGCGGTTAACAATAGACAATACTTTTTACGAAGTTTCAGCATAAATTGATAATTAGAAGTTTTTTTGTTTTTTAATTTATGAGCTTCATCGACAATAATCATATCGTAGTCCGTACTCATGAGTATTTCCTGATGGGGGTCGCGCTTGGCTGTATCCATGGAAGCGACAACAATATCATTTTGCCAGGAGTATGCTTTTTTCTGTGCGACCGCCGGTATGCCAAATTTAGAATTGAGTTCTCTAACCCATTGCAGTACAAGTGATGCAGGGACAAGAATAAGGACTTTAGAGACAAGACCGCGAATTAAATATTCTTTTAAAATAAGGCCCGCTTCAATCGTTTTCCCAAGACCTACTTCATCTGCAAGAATCGCACGCCCTGACATTTCAAAGAGCACTCTGCGAGCAGTGTCAATCTGATGCGGCAGCGGTGTAAGCTCAGGGATATGTTTTAAGCACTGCATATCATCAAAACTTGGTATGAGTCCTCTTTCTTCAGCCTCCACGGCAAGCTGAAAAAGACGATAGTCGCCCCATGGTCCGCCTTTGTCTAGTCTATTTGTAAGTTCATCAAGCCAAGTTTGATCAAAGTGAATTGGAACGGGCAGTGGTTCCGGCTGAAAGGTTGCGCGGTCGGGTATTATTTTTCTATTCACTGGTGTTATTGCCTCCCCTGTCGTCTCATAAGTCTTCATAGTATGGACGAAAGCGAAGAGATTCATAACTGAGCCTGTATTTAACGATAGAAGCGATAGAATAAAGATCATGAAATTAATTTGACTTACCATAGGCGCGTATACATAATGGCTACATACAATATAATTGTATATAATGGTTAGACATCATGAAGCGATTTTGTTTTGTACAGCAGTAGGAGGGACACAGGTGAATAAACAATTCATACAAAGTAATGCAGATTTATCAGCTTATTCTACTTATGAGATCGGAGGCAAAGCTAAATACCTAGCTGCGCCTGCCACAATAGAGGAATTAACTTCTGTACTAGAATTTGCAAAAGAAAAAGAATTAAAACCATTTTGGTTTGGCATGGGATCGAACATCCTATTTCCGGATGAGCCTAAAGAAGATATGATCTTTATCAGTCTTAAAGGACTGAAAGAAACTCATATTGATGAGAAGGGCTGGTTTGTTTCTGCCGGTATGCCAATGTCGCATCTATCGCTTATTGGTCTGGCTTCAGGAACAGCTGACTTTGACTTTTGCTTCCTGCTTCCGGGTACGGTTGGCGCAGGAATCTATATGAACGCGAAATATTATAACAGACAGATTTGTGACATTCTTGATACGGCCTTTTATATTGATTTGAAAGACCCGGAATTCAAAGTACAGAGCATTCATGTAGATGGATGCGGGTATAGTTACAAAAATTCGATCTTTATGAACAATGATTGGATTATTGTGGGTGCATACTTACACCATCCTGACTTTAACGCGCTTGAGAAGGGTATACGTGAAGTGGAAAGACTCGAGCAAATCGTAGAATATCAAAACCCTTCTGTCTTGCCTAATTTCTATAAATATTACACGGCCATGGCCGAGACTTGGGCACAGGATCATGGAGCAGAGGTTCCTGAATCGTTCAAAAGCGTAATTCAAGACCGGGGAAGTAAGTTCCATTTTGATTATCCTTCTTGCGGATCTGTTTTCAAAAACAACTATGATTTTGGTGAACCGATGGGTAAAGTGGTCGATCGGCTGAACATGAGAGGGACGGTGCACGGGGGTGCATCTATTTCATCGTGGCATGGAAATATGATTGTAAATCAAGGGAATGCAAAAGCAGAAGATATCGTACATTTGGTTGAACAAGTGAAAAAATCAGTGAATGAAGCCTTTGATTTTATCCCAGAAGAAGAACTTATTATTGTAGAAAAGAAATGAGATTATATCGTTAGTCCATGATAATTAAAAAACCAGGTCTGTTCCTTTTGTTGAATTGCAACCTATTGTTAGATACAACTAACAATAGGGTACAGTTTATATTAGGAATCTTAACCTGGTTTTTTGATATTTTCTTTCCTTTTCTTTGGTTCGTAAAGGCAAGCTAGCAGTTCACAAAACTTGTTATGGTTCATAAGTTTATGATAAAGTTAACATAATAAATCGCTATTTTCGGGCAAAAAAAGCTGATTTTGTTCGTTTAGGTGCTGAATGTGATGATAAGAATTTCTATATCTGAGAGTATAGACTGTGCTTGAATGATCTATTTTCTATTTTCAGAAAGGTGAGAAATTCGGGTGGTAAATAACAATGAGCTGCAGGCAGAAGAACTAGAAATGTTTGACCAGTTTTTAATGGCGTTTATTCGGTTTAAACACAAAATATATGCAGAACAGCAAAAAGAACTTAATCACAAGTTAAACCCCACAAAGATACGAATCATATACATGTTATCTCGTGAACGTCTCATGGCAGTTGATATTGTAAAGCGGCTCCAGCTTACTTCGGGGGCAACCACGGTCATACTTAACCAATTGGAAGCAGAAGGATACATTATCCGGGCTCGAAGTGAGGAAGACAGACGAATCGTGTGGTTATACCTAACGGAGGAAGGGCAGCACGTTGCAGATAAGCTGCGTGAAAATCGAGAACGTATGAATAAAGAGATTCTAGGGCTTCTATCAAAAGAGGAAAGAGTACCTTTTCTGGATATCGTTAAAAGAATCGAAGAACGAATCCTTGCTGCTCTTACATAAAAAGAACCAGACTCTTGAAGCCTAGGGCTGCCCTTGAGTTTGGTCTTTTTTTATAATTTGAATCTTTGAATATGGTCATATCGCTTTTCTTGTAATAGAATTTCTTTTTGCCTTGACCCCAGAAGATCAAAGTGCGGGAATGGTTCTCGGTGATGAATATATTTGGGATTAAGTTCATGCTCTTTGCACCAGCGCTGTAATCGCTTGAGATCAGAGCAACCTACCTTTGTAACGCTGGTTATACCAGGAAAGCGGGGGTCAATCCAGTAATGAGTCAGATAAGCAATTTGACCTTCTCTCACTTTTTCTTTCCACTCACTGAGTTCACTTCGTGTAATGCCAAAAGCCATGTTATTCATCCTTTGCTTCATTACGTTTAGACGATCTATTCTCATATTTTACCTCATAAATGAGATAGAAGCGAACAGGATATGGAAAAACCATGCTGTATTCATCAGAATATAAAGCCCATAGGAAAGAAGCAAGAGAGGAATTGATGAAGAGATATGGAGCTTTTTATAACCATACTTATTATGCTCATAATTATCGGCTTATCCAACGTAATTAATCGGTTTGTTCCCTTTATTCCGGTGCCGCTTATTCAAATTGCGCTTGGAGTAGTCTTTGAAGTTGTTCCTTTCGGGATCCATCTCGATTTAAATCCAGAACTATTTTTTGTGCTGTTTATCGCTCCGCTGCTCTATAACGATGGACGTAAAACACCGCGAGATGAACTGTGGAGTCTTCGTACTCCAATTTTGCTGCTTGCACTAGGACTTGTCTTTCTCACCGTACTTGTTGCAGGTTATGGTATTCATATGCTGATTCCAAGCATACCGCTTCCCGCAGCGTTTGCGCTTGCGGCCATATTATCTCCAACGGATGCTGTAGCCGTAGGAGCCATGGCTGAGCGTGTTCATCTGCCAAAGAGTATACTTCGGACGCTTGAAGGTGAAGCGCTTATGAACGATGCTTCTGGTCTTGTTGCTTTTAAATTTGCGCTTGCTGCAACGGTAACAGGTGTATTTTCTTTAGCAGATGCCTCTATTAGTTTTGTAATTATTGCGGCCGGCGGACTGCTCCTTGGGGCAGTGATGTCTTTTCTCATTCGTAAAATCGGAGTGCTGCTTCGAAGACTCGGCATGGAAGACGTAACCGTTCATATGCTGATTCAAATTATTACGCCGTTTATTATTTACCTCGTAGCTGAGGAACTTGGTTTGTCAGGAATTTTAGCGGTGGTTGCAGGCGGAATTATCCATGCGATTGACCGGGACCGAGCGGATACGATTCAGCCCAAATTGCAAATTGTGGCAGAAAGCACTTGGTCTGTAATAGTATATATACTAAATGGACTTGTCTTTGTTATTCTCGGTTTACAGCTCCCGAATGTAATCAGTAAGATTTGGGATAATGACGCATTCAATCATGTACAGATTATGA
This sequence comes from Paenibacillus polygoni, assembly GCF_030263935.1. Taxonomy (NCBI): domain Bacteria; kingdom Bacillati; phylum Bacillota; class Bacilli; order Caryophanales; family Paenibacillaceae; genus Paenibacillus; species Paenibacillus polygoni. Next base: position 1,736,208 of record NZ_CP127162.1, read on the forward strand.
CCTATATTTTCATCATTACGCTGATGCTGTTTGTTCTGCGTTTTCTATGGATTTATGCATTTGAGACGACAGCATGGAAAATGAATAAGCAGGAAAAACCGCTTTTGAAACATATCATATTAACAACCTTATCTGGTGTACGCGGAGCTGTAACGTTAGCCGGTGCCTTTTCCATTCCTTTTGTGCTGATGGATGGATCCCCGTTTCCTGAACGAGATCTCATCCTCTTTATATCTGCCGGGGTGATTCTGCTTACCTTGATTACAGCGAGTGTCACACTTCCGCTTATCGCAGATAAAGAAGAGAAGACCGGCGCAGATGTCGCCCAAATTCGTGCATTAACCAAAATATTTAATCGTTCCATCCAAGTGGTTAAAGACGAGATGAATGATGACAATAAAGCGGCCGTGTTGTCCGTGATCGCGGACCTCAACAAATACTTGAACCGCTATTCAGCTCAGGACGATAAGAAAAAATGGGGAAGCCATTACCAAAAACAAGAAATGTCCATTCGTATGAAAGCCATTCATGCGGAGCGAAAAGAAATTGAGCATCTCCTGAAAACAGGAGAAGTCAATGAAGAACTGGGGATATTCTATTTAAAGGTTCTGGATCGACGTGAAATTGTCATGTCCAGCCGAATGAAATCGCAGATTTGGTCTTCTTTACGCAGTATTGGGCGAACGATCGGAAGAGTCTTTATGAAGAAACAGCTGGATCCAAGCAATCCAATGAGAGAAAGAGTCAATGCATCTCGGAACCTTCGTATTCAAACCTGTGAAAGTGCAATTACAGCGATCCGTAATCAAATGAACGATGAAAACAGAGCTGCATCACTGACGATTATTTCTCATTATGAACGGATTTTATTCATGCTTCGTGCAGGTGCTACCGAACTTGATGATAATGCATTTAATGAGAAGAAATTGGAGCTGCAAATTAAAGCGATTCAGGAACAAAGGAATGCCGTTCAAGAGTTGTTTGAAACCGGCGGTATCCAGCGGAATACAGCTGCTTCTTTACGCCATTATATAAATAGTTTAGAATCTAATCTTCTTAGTGAAGAATAAAGAAATCGTTTAATTAAAAGAGTTATCCTGTTGCCGCACTGGTGATGGGATAACTCTTTTTTGAGTTGAAACTCATGCTTCGATGTATTTTTTTACAAAACAGAAAATTATATATTTCCTGAGCGCTTGTGGGATACTACGGAGCAGTTATGTACACAAGACAAATGTAAGGTGAGGATGATATGACAATAAGAAAATGGTGCATGGCACTAGCATCCGCTATACTTGTATGTTCGATGATCGCCTCCGAGGCAAAAGCTAGTCAGCCCATATTAAAGGACAGAACGTATTATGAAAAAAGAGGCGATATTGTATGGGAAGCTCCAATTTCTAAAAAACAGATTGCTCTTACCTTTGATGACGGACCAGATGAGCTGGAAACGGTACAAATTTTAGATCTGCTTAAAAAATATGACGCGAAAGCTACCTTTTTTGTAGTGGGCCAGCAATCAAAAAAGAAAGCGCATCTTATTCGCAAGGAGATTGAAGAAGGTCATGAAGTGGGAAATCACACCTATTTTCATACCTTTGCAGATAAAATCAAGAATAAAGAAGATTATTTAAAAGAACTGGAAGACACAGATCGTTTAATTGAGGAAGCGGGTGGACCCAAACCAACCCTTTTTCGCCCGCCGGGCGGTGTATATAACGACATTGTGCTAGACAGTGCTAAAAAAAGGGGATATACAATTGTGCTGTGGTCTTGGCATCAGGATACAGGGGACTGGAGCAGACCAGGAAAACAGCGTATTATTAATAAAGTACTTCGTAATGCCCGTAATGGAGATATCGTTCTTTTTCATGATAATGTACATGGGCAAAGTCAGACGATAAAAGCACTAGAGCGAATATTACCCGAACTAAAAAAGCAAGGGTATCAGTTTGTGACAGTATCACAGCTGCTGAAGACGAAGGAAAAGGAAGTCATGGAATTACCTTAAATCATGGGATGACTAGAAGAGAAGGGGAGAAATAAAGGGATGAATGGAAACAGCAGATCCGATATCCGCGCAGGAATTGAAGTTGATATTGTACTTAAACAGGATCAAAGAACAGGGAAATTAACGAGGGGAATGGTCAAAGATATTTTAACCAATTCTCCGTCACATCCGCATGGCATCAAGGTTCGTCTTGAAAACGGTCAGGTAGGCAGAGTAAAGCATATTATACAAAAGTAAATATAAAGTTGCAGTATTATAATCAAAATGATGAAAAGGACTCCGGATGCGCAGGAGTCCTTTTTTTGTTTTAATGAACCAATTTTCCTCACCAGTTCTTTCAGAAGTTTGATTCTTTTTACTTTTTTGTTGAAAATTTATTAGAAAATGAGTACTATAACCTGTAAGTGACTCATTTATATATTTATAAATCGATTTACATTTGTTCAAACCAAACGTTTATTTACATAGGAGGCAGAAGAATGAGCAATTTTAATGAAAAACTCATTGCACACTATAAGTTCGATAATTCAGCACATGTTGGGGAAGACAGCTCAGGAAATGGACATGATGGCAAAGCAATGGGCACGTTGAAACCTGAAATTACACGGATCGCCGGCAGATCCGCAGCTCAATTTCCAGGTGGAGCAAATGGAACTTCTTATATACAGCTTCCATCTAATTTACTAGCAGATGTAAGCGATAACACGGGTCTGACCGTGACAGCATGGGTTAATCTTGGTAAAGGTTCGAACGTTTGGGAACGAATTTTTGACTTTGGTAAAGGTGAACAAGGGCCTTATGCCTTTTTGACGCGTCAGCTAAGAGGGACTCTATATGCTGGAGATGATCTAGTCGTAGACCCAGGCCGGGGATTTACTGCCGGTGAATGGATGCATATTGCATTCTCGGTGACAGGTACAGAGGGTGGTAAACTGAGCAGTGCTGGTCCGGTTGTCTATGTGAACGGAGAAAAAGTCGCAGATGGTTCCATCAGTCAAACTTCCAGTGGAACGTATGCTAAGCTGCGCAGCTGGTTTGATACGTTTACCGAATCTTCGAATTACAGCCAAAATTATATTGGACGTTCTCAGTATGCAGCCGATGTGGACTTTACGGGTTCACTATCTGATTTTCGGATTTATCGGGATGGTCTGACGATCGATGAAGTGATTGAAGTTATGTGCGAATCATTGACGGATGAAGAGATTGTAAAACTTGCCGGAGATAAATATTTATCTTTTCCAACGAAGATTGTTACAAAAGACATAACACTCCCTGCTAGTTTACTAGGCGGTAAAGTACAAGTCAGCTGGAACTCAAGTAATCCCGAATCTCTATCTCATACAGGTAAAGTTCAGTCCATTACATCTGCTGAGGAAATCACACTCCGCGCGGTATTAAGTAAAGGAGAAAGTACGCTGAGCAAACATTTTGAGATTTCGGTCGTACCGGGGCATCTTCCGCCCTATACAGTAACGATTCACGGAGATCAAAAAGTCGCAGATATCAGTGAAGTGATGTATGGACTCTTTTATGAGGATATCAATAACGCAGCAGATGGCGGAATTTACGCTGAGCTGGTACAGAATCGTTCGTTTGAATCTTTTGCCTTCGATACGTATTCACCAGAATCAGGGGAATGCGGTTGTTCTACAGGCCGAAATCGTGATCCTTTGTTTGCGTGGTCCGGAGACACCCATCTGATGAACCCGCAAAATAAAGGCGGATTAAATGAACACTTTGGAGCCAGTGATCCAGAAGTGAACGCTTATTATGTAACAGTTCAAAATGGAGCAACGATTCGCAATCGTGGATTTTCGGATTCTAATCACCATTGTGCGATGTCGATTAAGCAGGGAGAAAACTACAACTTCACCATTTGGGCAAAAGCAGATGCTCCTGGTAATATAACCGTTCAATTGCAAGATGCGGATCATAAGCCGATCAGTGAACCGTTCACACTGCAAGTAGAAGGCGGGGGCACATGGAGAAAATACGGTGTGCAGGATCAAGAAAGCATTGTTCTTACAGGTACGGGAACGGCTCTTGGTCAGCTGGTTCTTACCTTTGAAGGTGATATTTCCATTGATATGGTGTCACTTACGCCGCAAGATGTGTGGGGAGCAGATCCAGAGGAGCAAGGGATATCCGCTTCAGCACACGCGAACTATACAGGAAATCCAAATTACCGATTGAGAAAAGATCTAATTCAAGCACTAGCTGACCTGCATCCTACATTTTTACGTTTTCCTGGCGGCTGTATCTCCGAAGGGTCTTTTATATGGGAGAATGTCTATGACTGGAAGGACTCCGTAGGCCCAGTTGAGCTGAGAAAAGAGAACTATAATGTCTGGGGTTATATGATGACGATGGGGCTTGGCTATATGGAATACTTCCAATTGGCTGAGGATTTGAATGCTCTTCCGGTTCCGGTTATGGCATGCGGTGTTCTGTGTCAGGCACGTTCTGATTATGCGCATCCGGCAGGCGGAGCTTTAAGGGAGTACTATATTAAGAACTTTACAGATTTAATCGACTTTGCGCTAAGTACCGATACGGAGCATAACGAGTGGGCACAAGTACGCAGCAGTATGGGACATCCAGAGCCTTTTGATCTTCGCTACCTTGGAGTGGGAAATGAGAACTGGGGAAATGAATTTTTCGCCAACTTTGAAGTGTTTAAAGCCTCAATTGATGAATATATGAAACAGAACTATCCAGATCATGAACTTCATATTATCTCTACGGTTGGTGCACAGGCCGATGATGATGCATACCAGCAAGGATGGAAATTCCTTAGCGGGAACCTTACCGGCTCAGCACAGGTGGCTTTTGCAGATGGTAAAGAGGTAATTGAGGAGACGGTAACCTGGTATGAGAATCAGAAGGACTACATGGATACCATTGCAGATGAGCACTACTATAGATCGAATGAATATCTCTTGAACAATGCGGATCGTTACAACTACTATGACCGTGCCTACAACGCGGATGGAAGTGTAGACTTTAAAAAGACATCTAAGGTATTTGTCGGGGAATATGCATCCACGGATAAAAATACACTGGCAGGGGCGATCGCTGAAGCTGCGATTATGACCAGTTTTGAAAACAATGCAGACGTTGTCCGCATGGCAGCCTATGCGCCGCTGTTTAATAAGGTGCTGACAGACGGTACGTACCGCTGGACCCCGGACTGCATCTGGTTTGATGATGAGACGGTGTGGTTTACACCGAATTATTATGTTCAGCAGATGTTTGCTAAGAGTGTAGGTGAAGAGGTGCTTCGCACATCGTTTGGTACCTACAGCAAAGGTAAGCCGGTAGAACTCATTCCGCATGGCGGAATCGAAATTGCTACTGGCAATGCCGATATTCTTGTGAAGAAAGTGGTTGTTATTTCGAACAAGGATGGCCGTGTTCTTTTTGAGGAAGATTTCCGGGAACAAGAGGGACCAAGTGAAGCATGGAGTCTCATTCCTGGATCGGAAGGCTATACATCGATGCCTGGCAAAGGATTGCTTCTGAAGGCGCAGAAGAGCGGCCTGAACGGGTTGTACCTGATGAATGATGAGTGGACCAACTACAAGGTGCAGGTAGAAGCAAGCCGGATGAAGGGTGAGGATGGATTCTATATTGGTGTAGGACTGACGGATATCTCGCCTGAGAAAAAAGATGTCATCGAGTATGCGATTAATTACGGCGGAGAAGCCACAGGAGTGAAAGTGTATAAACAAGGAATCGAAGGGTATACACTAGGTGATTATTCGTCGAGTACAGCAGCCGGGAACCTCAGAGCGGCAAATTATGAACCACTGGATAATGAGAAGGACTATGTAATTACCGTGAATTACGGCGGAGAGAATGGAAAAAATCTAATCTGCTCTTATACAGACGGAGAGTTCACTAGTAAAACGCTGGATTACAAGCTCGAAGCATATAATCGGGAGGTATTCCATTCGGTTACGAGAGATGCACAGAATGTATATGTGAAATTGGTAAATGCAGATGGTGTCGATAAGGCGACACGGATTAACTTGCAAAATCTAACCGTTCAGCCAAATGCAACACTGGTAACGCTAAACGGAGAAGAAAGTGTGCTTCATGTTCCGAATGTAAATAAGAAAAACGATGAAAAAATTACACCGAAACAGCAAAAGATAGAGTTGCAAGGAGATAGCGTTATACTTCAGCTTCCTGCGAATTCTGTAAGCTTGCTGGTGATGTCGATCTAGACTAGGTTTTATCTGTAAATCCTCCATCCGATAGGGCGCGATGTCGCTTCTGCTAGGATGGGGGATTTTTATATAAATAAGACATAGGTAGATTTACTTTTTGCCCCTCAAATTAATAATCAGGGGTGGCTGAAAGGATATTTTGACCCCTTCAAAGAAATCTACTACTTCCAAACAAATAAGACAGGAGGTTTCGATAAATCATATGAATTTAATGGAGGCAGTAGATTTTTTAAAGCAATATCAGTCTCTCCCTGATGATAGGGTATTGGAAACGAAGTCTGACATACTCGAAAAATATAACGAAGTTCGAAAATATTTTTTAGAGAATCCGAATCCCATTTGTATCCCATTATTTATAAATTCATATTGAGGATGTCCTATTAAAGTATTCTTCGGAACAAGTAATACCTCATTTAATCAAAGGGTTACATAGTGAAAAGTATGGTATAAGGTATTGGAGTTCGCAAATAGCTTCTTCATTTCCTGACCAAAAACTAATTGAGCCACTTGCACAGTTACTAACAGACAAGGCGTCTGATCTAAGGTATGCGGTAATTGTAGCATTAGCTGAAATTAATGATATGAGGGTTTTAGATGTAATAAAAAATGCACAAAAGCAAGAAGAAGAGACTGAAGTGATTGAGCTTATAGAAGAAATTATGAGCAATTTAGAAATATAGCTTGAAACAAGGACCTTGGTTGGCTACATGCCTTTCAAGTTTTTTGTTTTTTATAACGGTACGCTTATAAAGCCTGATATTAGAATAAAAAGAAGGGAAAAACTGATAAATGAGGTAAATGAACAGAGAAGAAAAAATACATAATACGGGATTTCGCCTGTTTACTTTGGTTCTGGTGGTAATATAAGTGGGAAAATAGGAGGGGATAAAAGTAAATGAATAGTTATATCAATTTTTTAGAAAGCCATCTAGGTGAAATTGAGTATGGATGGAACAAAGACGCTGAAGACAATATACTCCCTTTCCACATTGTAAAGTATAAAAGGGGACCGTTTTCTGGAACTGTAACTTATTCAACTTTAGGTTTAAGCAAACAGAAATTGATTTCCCCCACTTCAAAAAAAGAAATTAGACAGGAGTTAATATTGGTTACGTACTCTAATTTTGGAGATAAGAATATTCCTGGGATTCTACAACAAGTAGGATTACAAGCAATAAATAATAAAGTTGCTTATTTAAGGGGAGATGTAATAGGTCCATATGGAAAGATGTTTCAAGATTTTTGCTTAGAAGCGTTATATTCATCAATCCCTGTTTATTTCCCTGAAACTTTTCAGATTTTTGAAGTAGATGGTGATTTACCAATCATTCAAACATGGTTATTTCCAATTACATTCAATGAAGCAAAATTTATTAAGGAAAATGGGTGGGATGAATTTGAAAATAGACTAGTGGATCTTGATCCTGACTTAGTTGATTTTAAACGTCAAAGTATTATTCGATAAGTATGATCAATCTTGATTCGCAACAGTGACATTTAAATATAACGATTACACTTACTACTCAATTTAAATTTACATACTAGAAGACTTCCTATTCAGGAGGTCTTTTCTTTATTGTGCGTTGTTCCCGCTCGAATTGAGAAGGAATAGAATAAGCACACTACACCCGGACAGCCCTTCTATGTCAAAGAAAAAGGGACCAAACAATCAACAAACACACCATGATAAGGCTAAAAAGCATACATTAAATAGAGAACCCCGATTGTAACAGCACAAGGGAGGCGAAATAGATGAAAACTTCAGCAGATATCATGTCACAGACCGAAAGGCTTGGTGCCCATAATTATCATCCACTTCCGATTGTAATTCATAAGGCGGAGGGGGTGTGGGTTGAGGACCAAGAGGGTCGGCGTTATATGGATATGCTCAGCGGGTACTCTGCTTTGAATCAAGGACATCGTCATCCTCGTATTATTGAAGCGCTCAAACGACAGGCAGACGAGGTAACGCTTACTTCAAGGGCTTTTTATAATGCGCCTCTTGCTGAACTAATGGAAGTCCTTACGAAGCTGACAGGGAAAAATAAAATGCTCCCCATGAATACAGGTGCAGAAGCAGTGGAGACTGCGGTGAAAGCGGCAAGGCGCTGGGCTTACCGTGTTAAGGGAGTGGTTCCTGATCAAGCAGAAATCATCGTCTGCGAAGGGAATTTTCATGGAAGAACAACAACCATTACATCTTTCTCATCAGAACCGGATTATAAAAGAGAGTTTGGACCTTTTACTCCGGGGTTCGTCATTATTCCTTATGGGGATATTGATGCATTAAAGGCTGCAATCACACGGAATACGGCAGCTTTTTTAGTAGAGCCTATTCAGGGTGAGGCTGGAATTGTCATACCAAGGGAAGGTTACCTGCGGGAAGCAAGAGAGATTTGTGATCAAGAGAAGGTGCTGCTCTTAGCCGATGAAATACAGACTGGATTCGGCAGAACAGGTAAGCGGTTTGCATGTGATTGGGAGAAGGTAGTTCCGGATATATACATTATGGGAAAAGCACTCGGGGGAGGGGTGCTGCCCGTATCTGCGGTTGCTGCAAATGATGATATTCTCGGACTATTTGAACCAGGATCTCACGGCTCAACTTTTGGGGGAAATCCACTGGCAAGCAGTGTCGCCATAGCTGCACTAGCTGTGATTGAAGATGAAAAGCTTGCAGATCGCTCTCTTGACCTTGGCAAGAAAATGATGAAGAGGTTACAAGCCATCCATTCTCAAGATATTGTAACCATTCGCGGGCGCGGGTTATTTATTGGCATCGAAACCAAAGGTTCAGCACGGCCGTACTGCGAGAAGTTAATGCAACTAGGTCTGCTGTGCAAAGAAACACATGAAAATGTGATTCGATTGGCTCCCCCGCTCATTATCTCTGACCAAGAACTGGAATGGGCAATCACACAACTGGAGCAGGTGTTTACGTAATACAGACAATGGTAAACTAACAGAAATCGTCATTTTGTTACCCGCTTGCGCAATATAACGAAATGCATAAAAGTATGTCATCGATAAGTGCGGTGAATGTCGAGGAGACGGGATTATTCGCTCTCGAATGATGTCAGAATATAGTATGAATTTTTTAGTAATATTTTTGGGTAGACGTGAGAGTCTGCCTTTTTTTTTGCATGAGAAACAGAAAAAGTTTTACTTTTTCCATATCAAACGCTTACAATTAGTTCGTCCGACATTTTTCGATTATTATTTCAGTCATTCGCCATTATTTACAATACCTATTTAAGATTTGGGGTGGCTTACACAGCTATGGTTCGATATCACTTGTTTACGAAAATGGTACTTCTCATTGTAATTATGCTAATTCCTGTTGTGCTTTTATACAGTTACTCGAACAAAATGACAACAAACGTCGTTGTGAGTGAACTCAATCGATCCAGTAGTAATCAACTTGCTTTTTTTCAAAGTCAAGTGAATACAAGCATCGAGGAATTATCCTCTTGGCCTATTACATTAATCCATGATCCGGATATTGAGGGCTTTGAACAACAAGATTTGGAGAGTGAATATCTAAATTTGGATCTTATTAACCATGTGAAGAGAATCCAGAATAAGTTAAGTATTCAGGAGAGCTCTTCTAATTGGAGAAGCAGTTTGAGCTTATATTCAGCTTCTATGAAACGTATGATTACCGAGAATGATGCGAGAACCTACGATAAAAAAGAGCTGGAGAATGCCAATTTACCCGGTTGGCAGGTACAAAAAGTGACAACAGGAAATGAGGAGCGTTACCTCTTTTCTTGGTATACATCATCTCCATATTCAGCTAGAGATGTAGTGGAAAATGCGAGAAGTATTATCAAGCTTGAATTCGACAGTACTAATATCCAGGATATGCTGGACAAGTTCAAAAGTAACGGAAGGAGAGATCCTTTTTATTATATACCTGGGACAGGCACCATTTATAACCGCACAGCGGATATTGACCGGAGTACAGAACTATTGAAACAGCTCGATTTTACCGAAATAAAAGATGTGGATTACCGCACGATTGAGCTTGGTGAGGAAGTTTATAGTGTTCACACGGTGATATCGCCCGCAACAGGCTGGTATTTAATTGATTATATTCCGCTGACCGATGTGCTCGCTCCTATTAAGAACTCGAATCGGTTGTTTTATGGAGCGGTTGCCTGCCTATTATTTATGAGTTTCTTGGCAGCCTACTTGTTATATGTACAAGTGCAGATTCCAGTCAGAGATTTAATGCACGGCTTTCAGCGTTTAAAGATTGGAGACTATTCTGTCCGGCTTAAGCCAAAAGGACGGAATGAATTCAGCTTTTTATCAGAGCGTTTTAACTCTATGGTTATACAGATCCAGGAGCTGTTCGAACACGTATACCTAGAGCAGATCCAAGTACGCGAAGCAAGGCTGAAACAGCTGCAGTCTCAAATTAATCCTCATTTTTTCTATAATTGTTTTTCATATATTACGAGTATGGCGAAGCTTGGAAAAACAGATGCAGTGGTGGCGATGTCTCATAACCTTTCTCGTTATTATCGTTACACGACACGTCAAGAAAAGGATCTCGTTCCTTTGAAAGAAGAGATTGCTTTTGTCATTTCTTATTTAAAGATTCAAAAGATGAGAATGAGCCGTTTGGATTATGTGATGGAAATACCAGAAGAAATGATGGAACTGCTGGTTCCTCCGCTTGTCCTTCAGCCGCTGATCGAAAATGCCGTTATTCATGGAATTGAGAGGTCAGCAGATGCGTCTTTTATCCGCGTATCGGGATTTGAAGATGAGGGGCGTCTATGCCTCGAGGTCGAAGATGATGGGCTTGGAATGAATGAGGAGGCAATGAGGTTATTACAAAACCAGCTTACAAGACCTATGGACGAACACAGCGGTTGCGGGCTATGGAATGTGAATCAGAGAGTGCAGCTGCGGTATGGCGAGAGAAGTTATTTAACTTTTGGAAAATCTCCTATGGGTGGCCTGAAAGCAACGATCTATATAGATAATATAAAGAAGGGATGAGCATTTATGATAAATGTACTGCTTGTAGATGATGAGACTTATGTGACAGAAAGTTTGGAAGCAACTATCCCTTGGAGTGAACTGGGGATCAGCGAAGTATATAGAAGCGATTCAGCAGGAGGCGCACTTGAGCTGCTTGCAGCTCATCCTGTCGATATTTTGATAACAGATATAAGGATGCCCGGTATGAATGGACTTGAGCTGATCGAAAAAGCGAGTGTACTGTACCCGAGTCTGCGTTCAATTCTACTAACGGGATATGGTGAGTTTGAATATGCGAAAAAAGCGATTCAATTAGGTGCATCGGATTATATTATCAAACCAGTAGATGATGATGATTTTATAAAAAGCGTGAAGCAGGCCGTTCAGTCCATTGACGAAGAAGGAAAACAAGCTACAAAGTATCAACAGTTGTTATATAAGCGTAAATCGGACTATACGCTCCTTAGAGAAAATTTACTCCGTCAACTTCTTATGGGTGATCAGATTGAGACCGAGAGAATGATCCAACTTCTACATGATTATGAGATTAAGCTTTCCTATTCATCTATGACAACGATGGTTCTTGTTCATTTACATAAAGGTTTTATGGAACATGATGAAAAAACGAGAGTGCTTATGGAGTATGCCATTGGTAATATGGCAGAAGAAATTTTTGGAGAAACATATGATGTCTGGCAAGGGAGAACACCGCACCATTGTCTATTGATCTTGTTACAGTCGAAAGATCAGCATGATCTAGAAAGTGGGGGATCAGAGTTTTTACAACCGAAACATCTTCGGCCCTATATTGAGAATTTTCGTTCCAGTGTATTGGCATATTTGCGAGGAGAGGTGCATGTCATTGTAAGTCGTCCATGTATGTTTCCGCAGGATATCAGTGAAACCTACAGACGCGCTTTAAACTCTGTCTATTTAGCGGACCGTCAGATGGAATCAGGTGTAGTATTTATCGAGGGAGACAATGTAAGTATAGAATCCCCATCATCAAAAGCTGCTTTTGAAGTATTGTACAGACCACCGATGCTGCAGCAACTTTTAGAACGAAAATCCTGGGAAGCTGCTTCACAGCGTTTAGATGAAGTGTTTGCCATTATCGAAAAAAATCCGGTCTCACGTGAGCATATGTATGAGATTTATCTAGCAATCGTTAATTCTTTTCTCTATATCACTCATCAAACAGGACTTCGGATCAGTGAATTGAATGCAAAGGGACTTGAGCCTCATTTGGTAGAACGAATGATTCACTACCCGCCGCTGTTAAAAGATTACACAGAGCAAATCCTTATAAAGTTTCAACAGGCAGTATCTGCCCCTGCAGAACCGAAAAGCCATATTGTAAGTCAGGTAAAAGATATGATTTTGCAAGAAGAAGGAATCGAATTAACAGTCAAAATGATAGCTGATCGTGTATTTCTTCATCCCGTGTACTTGTCGAAGATTTTTAAAGCCGAGACAGGAGAGGGACTGAGTGAATATTTGATTCGTACAAGGCTTGAACGAGCTTTATATCTGCTTAAACATACGAATAAAAAAATATATGAGATCACAGCTGAGCTTGGCTATCAAAATCCTCAATACTTTAGCAAACTGTTTAAAAAGCATTATGGGATATCCCCGAATGAGTATAGAGAGCAATAAGTTGTAAAAGGTGCTGAAACCTTAAATTAGTGTCATAGGAAAAAATAGCGATATCATCCATAATAAAAATATGAAGTTAAAGAAATTTAGGGGGAAACAAAAATGGCACGAACGTGGAAAAGTTCTTCACTTGCTGTCCTAGCATTAACGATGGTCATTAGTGCAGGCCTTATGGGTTGTTCAGGAAAAGATTCAGGTGATGGCAGTGCATCTGCACCGGCTAATACTGAAAACGTATACAAAGAAAAATACGATCCGGAAGTCACGATCTCCACTGCATGGGGAATTGATCCGACAGTCACATTTAAGAATGGGGAAACGATTGAAAATAGTGTCGCAACGAAATGGGCAAAAGAAGAGCTGGGAATTAATATCAACTCTCTATGGTCTGTAACTGATACGAATGGTGCTTTTGCAACAAAAGTAAGATTGTCGATGTCATCAAGACAGAATATGCCGGATATCATCACAATTGGATCTAATGAATCACAACTAATACAAGATCTAATTGAATCAGGTATTTACGGAGAAGTGGGCGACCTTTTTGATAAATATGCTTCAGACACTTGGAAAAAAGCAATGGAAATTGACCCAACGGTATGGAATTCAGTAACGCGTGATGGTAAGAAAATGGGGATTCCTGTTCTAGACTATGCGTACAACAATGATTACATCCTATGGATTCGTCAAGATTGGCTCGATGCACTAAACCTCAAAGCACCGACAACGCTTGATGAACTTGAACAAGTAATGGATGCCTTTAAGAACAATAACCCAAGCGGACTTGCACCGAATAAAGTAATTCCACTGAGCATTGGGTTCAAAAATTCAATGAACACTTGGATGGGCGATCCTTCCTGGGTCTTTGGGGCATCAGGTACGCTGCCTCAGCAATGGAATGTTGATGAAAATGGAAAACTAGAATATGGATCTGTACAGCCAGAGATGAAAGCAGGTCTTGAAAGATTAAACAATTGGTTTGAAAAAGGGTACATTCCACAAGAAGTAGCTCTATGGGATGAAAATAAAACAGCTGAGCCTGCTGTGGCTGGTACAGCTGGTATTATCCCTGGACCTTACTGGATGAGCGGCTGGCCGCTGACAGACACCGTGAAAAATGATCCAAAAGCAGTATGGAAACCATATGCAATACCAACGGGAGCAGATGGTACAGCAATGCGCCATGGAACAAACTATGCTAGTGCTGTGACTCTTATTAAGAAAGATATGGAACATCCAGAAGCATTCTTTACTTACCAGAACTACATGTTTGACCAGTTTGCAGATCCGGCAGCAGGAAGTAAACATGATTTCGGTTTATTTGAAGGATATGACTATGAACTCGATGCAAATGGCAACCAGAAGAGATACGACGAGATTGAAGGCGGCTATGTAAACGTGCTTCGTTATCTACTTGTTCGTGATGGTGCACGGATACCAGATGCACAGATGAAAGCTCTCCTAAGTCTCGCAGATGGTAAGGAAGCAACTACAAGACTAGAACGTGAAGTGCAAGCGAACTATGGCCTTGAAACTCCGAATGCTGCGAAGGTGCTTATGTCGCAAGAAGATATTTCATTCAAAGATATGTTCACAGGTCCACCTACCGAAACCATGAAATCAAAACTTGACTATCTTAATAAAATTGAGAATCAAACATTCAATGAAATTATTTACGGTAACAAACCTGTAGACTCTTTTGATACTTTTGTAGAGACCTGGAAAGCTGGAGGCGGAGACAAAATTACAGAAGAAGTGAACACATGGTATGACAGTGTCAAATAAGATTGCAATTCGATTGTAAGACTACCACGATGAACTCCCGAAAAGCAGCATGCATTCATTCATGCATGCTGCTTTTCTTCACTCAAAATGAGCTGGGAGACGAAATTTAGGAGGAAAAGTGGATGAAAATGTTGAAAAAAACATGGCCTTTCCATGTAATGCTGCTGCCTGCCATGATCTTCTTATTTTTATTTAGTTATCTGCCAATGGGCGGGATCGTCATGGCTTTTCAAGATTATAAACCTTGGGAAGGCATCTCAGGTTCTGCATGGGTAGGACTTGATAACTTCCGCTATTTATTTGAGAGAGATGACAGTGTTCAGGTTATCTGGAACACACTTGTCATTGCCGTAGCGAAGATGATCTTCAATCTTCTTGTTCCCTTTGTGTTTGCCATCCTGCTGAACGAGATTAGACAAGTTGGACTTCAACGCTCTATACAAACGCTTGTATATCTGCCTCACTTTCTATCTTGGGTAATTCTTGGAGGAATTCTGGTGGACTTGCTTGCTCCAGCGGGCCTTTTAAACCGAGTACTTGGAGAGTTCGGGATTAACCCCATCTTATTTTTAGGGGATAACAATTGGTTCCGTTTCACTGTAATTGTATCTGATGTCTGGAAAGAATTTGGATATAACACCATTATATTCTTAGCGGCTCTTGCTACAATTAATCCTTCATTATATGAAGCTGCTGAGATGGATGGAGCAACTCGTTTTAAACAAACGCTTCATATTACGATCCCTTCCTTAATTCCAATCACGATTGTGGTGGGAACGCTTGCCTTAGGGAATGTGCTTAATGCCGGATTTGACCAAATCTTTAACCTCTATAATCCGCTTGTATATGAAACAGGAGATATTATTGATACCTTTGTATACCGCACTGCAATTCTAAACGGAGAGATGGGCTTTGGTACAGCCATTGGATTGTTTAAATCCGTGATTAGTATGGTCCTAATCTTAATCTCCTATAGACTTGCCTACAAGTGGGCAGGGTACCGTATCTTCTAAATAAAGGATAAGAGAGGAAGGAAAAACTGTGTATCATAAATCAAAATCATACCGTGTCTTTAACGTTGTAAATACGATTTTCCTTATCATTTTATCTATACTATGTATTGTTCCGCTTATACATGTACTTGCCGTTTCGTTTAGTAGTAAAGCAGCGGCTGATGCCAATATTGTATCACTGATTCCGATTGATTTTTCTTTAGAAGCTTATAAAAAGACAATAAATAATCCCGCTTTTCTTAGATCTATCATGATCGCGGTAGCGCGTACCGTTGTTGGTACGCTCATTACACTCGTGATTACGTTTTTAGCGGCTTATCCGCTATCTAAAGAGAACAGCGCTTTTAGAAGCCGTACAGTTTATTCCTGGATCTTCGTATTCAGTATGGTGTTTAATGGAGGACTTGTACCGTTTTACGAAGTGATTCAATCCCTTCATTTGATGAATACATTCTGGGTACTGGTTCTGCCGTCCGCTGTAAATACATTTCTCGTAATTCTGATGCTGAACTTTTTCAGAGGCATCCCGAAAGAACTCGAAGAAGCATCTCTTATGGATGGAGCAGGACATTTCCGGACTTTGTTCTCGGTATATCTTCCGATTTCATTGCCTTCGATCGCAACGATTAGTTTGTTCAGTATGGTATTTCACTGGAATTCTTGGTTTGATGGACTCTTGTATATTAATAATGCGAAAGATTTCCCGCTTGCTACTTTTCTGCAAACGATCATCATTCAGCGTGATATGAGCTCAATGAGTATGAATCCACAAGAAATGGAGCTCATCAGCCAAACAACGGTGAAAGCAGCGCAAATCTTTATCGGAGCAGCTCCGATTCTTATTGTGTATCCATTCCTGCAAAAATATTTTGTAAAAGGGATGACGGTGGGATCTGTTAAAGGTTAATAGATACTCGCAAATGAACATATGAAATATATAAAAAAAGCGATGCAAATAAAGGAGAGAATACAAAATGATGATACAGAAATATCCACCTCTATTTGATAAAGCACCTATTATGCTGCACGGCGCTGACTATAACCCAGAACAGTGGCTAAAATATCCCGAAGTACTAGAAGAAGATATTAGACTGATGAAAAAATCTCACTCCAATGTAATGTCCGTTGGTATTTTCTCTTGGGTTTCTTTGGAACCTGAGGAAGGAGTATTTACCTTTGAGTGGCTTGACCGCATACTGGATTCTTTCGCTGAGAATGGAATCTATGCACTGCTTGCGACACCAAGCGGAGCGAGACCGGCATGGATGTCACACAAATACCCAGAAGTACTGCGAGTAGGCAGTAACCGGGTTCGCAACTTGCATGGTTTCCGTCACAATCACTGTTATTCCTCTCCTGTATACCGGGAGAAAGTGAATATTATCAATACTAAACTTGCCGAGCGATACGCAAATCACCCAGCTGTTATTGGCTGGCATATCTCGAACGAACTGGGTGGCGATTGTCACTGTGATTACTGTCAGGATGCGTTTAGAAAATGGGTTAAAGATCGGTATGAAACGCTTGATGAACTGAACCATGCCTGGTGGACAACTTTCTGGAGTCATACCTATACGGATTATAGCCAGATTGAATCTCCAGCACCTCACGGTGAAACTCAGGTTCATGCAATGAATTTAGACTGGAAACGATTTGTTACAGATCAAACCGTTGATTTCTTGAAGCATGAGATTGCTCCGCTTAGACAGGTGAACCCAGATTTACCGGTAACGACTAATTTCATGAGTTACTTTGACGGGCTGGATTATTGGAAATTTGCTGATGTTCTTGATGTTCTATCCTGGGATAGTTATCCAACATGGCATGATACAGAGCAAGATGATAGCAAGCAGGCAGCTTCTGTTGCATTAATGCATGATATCGTTCGTACGATTAAAGGCGGCAAACCATTTATGCTGATGGAGAGCACACCTAGCATGACGAACTGGCAGGATGTCAGCAAACTGAAAAAACCAGGTATGCATCTGCTGTCTTCTCTTCAAGCAGTGGCACATGGGTCGGATACTGTACAGTACTTCCAGTGGCGGAAGAGCCGCGGTTCAAGTGAAAAACTGCATGGCGCAGTAGTAGACCATGTGGGAAATGAGCACACCCGCGTTTTTAAAGAAGTAACTGAGGTAGGAAGCTACCTTCAAGAACTCCAAGATATCGTAGGAACTGTAGTTCCAGCAGAGGTTGCTATCGTATTTGATTGGGAGAATCGCTGGGCAATAACGGATTCACAAGGACCTAGAAATATCGGAATTAAATATGATGAAACGATCCAATCACACTATAAAGTTTTCTGGGATCAAGGGATTCCTGTGGATATTATTAATATGGATGCAGATCTGTCCAAATACAAACTTGTTATAGCGCCAATGCTCTACATGGTAAAAACAGGGGTTGGGGAGAGAATTGAAAAGTATGTGGAGAATGGAGGCACGTTTGTCTCTACGTATTGGTCAGGGATCGTTAATGAGAATGACTTGTGTCATTTAGGAGGGTTCCCAGGACCGCTTCGTAAAACACTTGGCATCTGGTCAGAAGAAATTGATGGACTTCATGATGGGCAAATTAACCGAATTGAAGCTCTAGCTGGTAATTCTTTAGGACTCACCGGCGAATATGAAGCGATTGAACTATGTGACTTGATTCATCTGGAAGGTGCGACTGCACTAGCGGTTTATGGAAGTGATTTTTATAAAGGCAGACCGGCAGCAACCGTTCACTCTTTTGGAGAAGGAAAATCATATTACATTGCTTCCCGTAACTCGGAATCATTCCATAAAACATTCTATCAAGGGATTATTAAAGAAGCAGGAATTAAGAAGTCCATGGATAGTGAATTGCCTAGCGGGGTAACGGTATCCGTTCGTACAGATGGAGAGCATGATTATGTATTTATACAGAACTATACGGGAGAAGAACAAGTTCTTCCTTTAGACAGCGCGGATTACACCGAAATCGGACTTCCATCGTCCGAGCGTAATCAGTCATTGCAAGAACAGATTGTATTAGAGCCATATAGTGTTCGTGTTATAAAAAGAGAGCATATTATCAAATAATATTGAAATAATAATAAAATAATTAAACAGAAGGCGGCACTCCATCTCTGATAAGTAATGATCAGCAGAAGGGATGCCGCCTTCTTTATTAAATCCTGAGACAGGAAGGAAAAGGGAAGCACCATCACGAAATGGTAAAAGAATTAGCTTGGAATATTATTTGCGGGAGGGAACATCATGATTCAGCGTAATCTGGATGGAAACAGTATCATTATCCGCCTTGAAATGAAAACAAAGACCATTAATTTTGGAGAAGTTGCTTCTGCCATCTCCACTGCTGGTGGAGACATTGTAGCCATTGACGTCATTTCAACCAATCAAGATGTAACGGTCCGTGATTTAACGGTAGCGATTACGGATAGTGAACAGAACAAACGAATCATTGATCAAGTTCGTAAATTAGATGGCGTGACGATTATTAACGTATCTGACCGTACATTTCTCCTGCATTTGGGCGGGAAAATCGAAATCACTTCCAAAACGCCGATAAATAACCGAGAAGACTTATCAAGGGTCTACACCCCTGATGTAGCAAGAATCTGTACCGCCATTGCAGAGGAACCGCATAAAGCTTATTCATTAACGATTAAAAGAAATACGATAGCTGTCGTATCCGACGGCAGTGCTGTCCTTGGGCTTGGTAATATCGGTCCTGAAGCTGCGATGCCTGTAATGGAAGGTAAAGCAATGTTATTTAAACAGTTTGCTGGTGTGGATGCTTTTCCAATATGCCTGCAGACTCAAGATACAGAGGAAATTATTCGTACTATAAAAGCGATCTCGCCTGCATTTGGAGGAATCAATCTGGAGGATATCTCCTCTCCGCGTTGTTTTGAAATTGAAGAAAGATTAAACAAGGAACTCGATATCCCGGTATTTCATGATGATCAGCATGGAACAGCTGTAGTTCTGTATGCAGGTCTGATTAATGCACTCAAACTCGCAGGAAAAACGCTGGAGAATAGTAAAATTGTCATTTGTGGAATTGGAGCTGCCGGAGTAGCCTGCAGTAACATCTTGTTATCCGCTGGAGCAAAACGACTCATCGGTGTCGATCGTGAAGGTGCACTCGTGCGCACAGCAGTTTATGATAATCCCGTATGGCAGAGTTATGCAGAGCGGACAAATCCAGAACTCGAGGAAGGCACGCTTCATGAAGTTTTGAAAGGCGCAGATGTCTTCATTGGTGTATCCAAAGGGAACTTGCTGACAAGGGAACATATACTTACGATGGCAAAAGATCCAATTGTATTTGCGATGGCAAATCCTGTTCCTGAAATTATGCCGAGTGTAATCGAAGATATTGTCGCAGTGGCAGCCACTGGACGATCTGATTATCCAAATCAGATTAATAATGTGTTATGTTTTCCTGGTATTTTCCGAGCCGCACTCGACTGCCGTGCTTCTGTCATTAATGAAGAGATGAAACTTGCAGCAGCGACTGCGATTGCCTCCTCCATTTCAGATGAAGAACGTACGAAACACTACATTATTCCAAGTGTATTTAATGATCGTGTGGTGAAAAGGATTCGAGAAAGCGTCATTGAAGCTGCGATTCAGACGGGTGTTGCAAGAAGGTTCCCCAGAAAAAACAATGAAACAACATCATGATAAAACGAGATATAGCATAAAGGAGCGAGGATTAAGAAAAACCCGGCAAACGCATTTGCGTCTGCCGGTTTTTTTTTAGTGTATCAACTTCGCTTCCCTTGGATCACTAAGAGAGGATCTGATTTTGCCATCTTCATCGCGTAGTATAACAAAAGTGTCAGCAATCAGCCATTTTCCTGCTAGGTTTTGTTTCATATAGTACATGGTTGTATGATCACCTTCAAGATCGGTTTCTTCCGTATGAACGATCGCTGTTTCACCATCATATTGTACGATGTTCATCTCAGTAGCTGATAAACTATAATCAAATTCCTCGAACCAACCATCTTCAAGAACAGAGATGACATCACGATAAATCCATGTCGTAGGATCAAATGATGATAATAAGAGCTGTTTATTCTCTGTGTTGTATCCTTCGTACTGCGTATTTAATGTTTCCTCAATAGCTGATTTTACTTTCACCGGCACGGCGGGTTGCTTACCGATGAGCTCCTCGGCTGCGTAGGATTCTGAAATGACACCTTCATAGAATACCTGCAGGTTGCCATTCGATGCCTTGGTGAGTTTCAAGATAAGATCCTGTTTGACGTCAAAATAAAATGGACCGCTCTTCCATGTATTTGTCTTTGTAACAAACACAGTGGCCCCGTAATCATACATGTTAACAGGATTAATGTTTGTATAGGTGACTTGACCCTGTGATTTGAAGTATTCACCGTAATCATGAATCATTTCTTCATAGAAAGGGGCATAGTTATCGATTAATGCGGACACTTTCTCAATACTGCGTTCATTTTCTGCCTGACTCAGTTTGCTTAGAAAGGCATTCACCTGTGCTTTAGTTTTGTCATCGACTTTACCGGTTTCAATCTGAATCGTTTTCTTTTTTTGATCCCAGATTACGTTATAACCCGTAGCTTCTGCAACAAAGCGAAGCGGAACTAACGTGCTTCCTTTGCTTATGTAGGGCGCAGCAGGTAATTTTGTTCTTTGTCCATTAATGTGTGCAGATTTTTTGCCTACAATTAATTGCAGTTTGGTCTCACCATTGTCTGCGTTAATTCGTTTATCGGCATTGTTCCATTTTACGGTGTAGTCAAGTCCTTCAAAAAGAGGACGGAATTGTACAAAAGTCACTCCATTTTTAATGGTTGGCGGAACATCAAATTTCATTTCAACCTGGTCCAGATATACTCGGATTGGGTTCTGTGATGCAGCTGCACTTACAGTGCTGCCCATGATGGACCATACCATTACTAGTGCGAGGGTGATTAGGCCCCATTGTTTTTTTAGCATGACGTCAACTCCTCTAGGTTGTAGGTAAGTGCACTGTCTAACTCAAATACATCATGAGTGGTTAAATCTAGTATAAGACAATGCAAACATTCAGTTTACCTGTAGAGGAAAATTAATGCAAGGAAGTTGGGAGGATTTTCTATTAAAAAATAGTTTAAGCGAATCCGCGTTATTTTATTAGAGGAGAGTACACCAAATACACTTTTTTTTGAAAAAAATATGTTAGAAACATACTCGTAAGTCATACTAAGATATGTTACAATAAATCGTTATGCTTTCTAGGGAAATCTCTAGTACAATGCTAAACTACACATAAAAAAAGTAAAAAATGAAATCATCCATAAACATAAAGAAATAAGGAGGAGGAAAGTCATGTCATTTGGCGCTCGTGTATTGAAAACCGGTATAGCAGTAACACTTGCTCTTTACGTAAGTATGCTGCTGGGTATCGATCAGTCACCCGTTGGTGCAGCGATCGCCGCAATTTTTGCCATGCAGCCTTCCATATACCGTTCGTGGCGGTATTTTTTGGACCAACTTCAATCGACTACGCTTGGAGCCATTGTTGCATTAGTTGGAGGAATGATATTCTCCAATGAACCCATTGCAGTGGGTGCTGCTTGTATTCTCGTTATAAGTATTTGTCTGAAACTGAACATGGGGGATACCATTGGGCTCACACTAGTGACCGTTGTATCCATTATGGAAGCTTCCGGGGATTGGAATTATGCACTTAATCGATTTTTGCTCACCTTAGTGGGGATTATTTGCGCATCGGTTATTAACGTGACTGTATCGCCTCCAAAGCCTAAAATTCAGTTTGTCATGCAGATTCGCAGTGTATTTGACCGTATGTCGCTTCTCCTGCGAACGTCGATATCCGATGAAATTAAGGAATCCGTGTTCCGCGACGAAAAGAATGACCTAGAGGGCCAAATCAAATCTCTTGTAGATAAATATCGCTTATTTGAGGAAGAGACCCAAAAGCTGAGAAGAGCAAAATTCAGTACAACCAGACAGATGGTTGTCTACAAACTCATGTTATCTAGTCTTCAAAAAGGATACGCTGTACTTGATGCAGTAGATAGACATTATTTTCAGTCAGAGAGAACAGAGAAGACGGATGAATATTTTGATAACCATTTGGAAAAATTGATTAAATTTCATGAGCATGTATTGCTTAAATTTGAAGATAAACTGAAACCGAACGATCATGAAGGGGAAGAAATCGTTAGGACAAATGTGGAATTTATGGAATCCGCTATAGAGCGAATTGATTTTGACAGAGAAGGAATGTTAAGGTTATCGATTGTTGCTGCTGCAATGTATGATTATGGGTATCAGTTAGAACGACTAAACAGACTTGCTGATCACATTCTCGATTCAGAAGAGACGAAAGACAATTCAGACGGACTTTCTGCTTGGTTGAAAAAATAGCGGTTTATTTGCATCCATTCCGTGGATTGGATACAATAATAAAACAGCCCGGACACCGACTACATTGTCCGGGTTTATTCTTTTTGTAGAGCTTGGGGGACGATCAGGATGATGAAAACAGCCATTCCAGAAGCACTGATGACACTGCTGAGCGGTGAAAATTTAAAAGATAAGCAGCGAGAGGCTTTCTTATTACAGACGGTGAACGAGGATGGCTGGCCGCACTCGGCAATGATTAGTGTGGGTGAAGTACTCGCAGCGGATCCATATACATTTCACCTGATGTTATGGCCAAACACGATGACCACCATAAACCTCATGCGAAGTAAAAAAGCGCAGCTCGTTATCATTTATGAAGGTCTTGTATATTATATAAAACTTCAGATAAAGCATCATTCTGCTGTTCTTTCTGATATACATACAGGAGAGCGATTCAGTGCGCATATTCATGCGTTAAAAATAGACAAAGCAAAGTATGCCAAGATTGAGACGGGGATCCAGGTCAAACTTCATAATCCTGACTCTGTAATTGATCGATGGCAGGCCCAAGTTGAAATACTAAAACATAATCCATATTGACATAAAGTGAAGTACAAAGGAGAGAGCGTCTTGAGCACGGACAATGAGTGGCAATTAGAACAAGAACGAGTAGATGAAGTAACAACGCAAATACGTCAAGCGATTGAAAAACTTGAAAAGGAAGTCGGATCAGTCCGCGGCGAAGTCGTAGAGATGAGAAAGGACTTCTGGGATGAAGTGACAATTAACTTCAGTGAAGCAGATGATGTCGGGGAAACCTCAACGAATTTAAGACAGCAGTCAGAAGTGCTTTCTGAACGCGAACGCAGTCACAAAAATACGTTTCAAGCGCTTAGTAAAATGAATAAGCTTGTCTCGAATCCTTACTTCGGGAGAATTGATTTTATAGAAGAAGGTTCTAAGGAGAAGGAGTCAATCTATCTTGGAATCGCCTCTTTCTTATCAGAAAAAGAACAGGATTTCCTAGTATATGACTGGCGGGCACCTATCTCTAATTTATACTACGATGGGGCTCCCGGTCATTCTTCTTATGACACGCCTTCCGGATTAATTGAAGGTGAAATTACACTGAAACGCCAGTTCACCATTCGAGATGCAGATATTAAGTTCATGTTCGATACGGGGGTCACAATTGGTGATCAGTTACTGCAGGCGGTATTAAGCCGGAGTTCTGATGCGACAATGAAGAGTATTGTGGCGACGATTCAGAAAGAGCAGAATCAGATTATTCGAAATGATAAGAGCAAATATCTAATCGTACAAGGAGCGGCGGGAAGTGGAAAAACATCAGCTGCTCTCCAGCGTGTTGCTTATTTATTATATAAAGACAGAGAACACCTGAAAGCAGATCAGATGATCTTATTTTCACCGAACCCTATGTTTAACAGTTATGTGTCTACCGTACTGCCTGAACTCGGTGAGGAAAACATGATTCAAACGACATTCCAAGAATATTTAGAGCGCAGAATCGGCAGAGAGTATCAGCTGGAAGATCCATTTGTGCAATTAGAGTATGTATTGTCGCAAAAAGATGATCCTTCTTATGAGGCTAGAATTCAAGGGATTGAATTCAAATCCTCTCCATCGTTTCTGACCATGATTACGAAATATAGAGAGATGCTGGCTGAGAAGGGGATGATGTTTCGGCCGCTGCGTTTTTTAGGGAAAGAAGTCGTATCCGCAGAACAGATCCGCATAAAGTTTTATGAATATGATCAAAGCATTCGTATTGCTAACCGTTTAGAGCTGTTAAAAGATTGGCTCTTAAAAGAGTTATCTCTATTCGGTAAAAGTGAACTGAATGCACCTTGGGTAGATGAACAGATCCAGCTTCTTAGCAAGGAAGATTATCACCGGGCTTATCAGAGACTGAAACGGAAACAGCAAGGCAAGAAGGAAACCTTTGATGATTATGATTTAGAACGAGAGATTTTAGCGAAAATGGTGGTATCGGATCGGTTAAAGCCGCTGAGAAAATGGGTAAAAGCTATTCGTTTTGTGGATACGAAGAAGTTGTATCGCGCTATTTTTAATGATCCTGAGGTACTGTCTTTCATCTCATCAGGAGTGAATTTACCTGCTGCATGGGAAGAGATTAGCCGGTTTACTACCGATCAACTGCAAGCTCAGGAACTGGCATATGAAGATACAACCCCCTTTTTATATTTGAAGGATTCTTTGCTTGGATTCCGGATCTTTACAGGTATTCGCCATGTCATTATTGATGAAGCACAGGACTACTCTCCATTTCAGTTAGCGTTCTTTAAACGAATCTTTCCTCGGGCCAAAATCACCGCACTTGGTGACTTTAATCAGGCGATCTATGCTCACTCGTCTGTACTGCAGGCGGCAAGCCCGCTAGGAGAGATATTTGGAACGGAATCAACGGAAGTCATTCGTTTGACAAGAAGTTATCGTTCAACGAAAGAAATTGTGGAATTTACAAAAGCCATGCTGCCAAACGGCGAAGAGATCGTTCCGTTTAATCGGGAAGGAGAACTTCCGGCGGTTCACGAGTTTACTCAGTCCGGCAAAATGGAAGAAGCCATCCATCATCAATTGGAACAATTAATTTCGGAAGGCTATGAATCCATAGCTGTCATATGTAAAACAGCAGACCAAAGTAAAGATGTATATGAGAGAATGTCGAATAAACTTAGTATCCCATCAAAACTTGTCAAGAAAACTACGCTCGGTTTTGACAAAGGTGTGCAGATTATTCCGGCATATCTTGCAAAAGGCGTCGAATTTGATGCTGTCATTATTTATGACGGTTCAAAAGAAATGTATGCTGCAGAAAGTGAGCGGAAGCTGTTCTATACTGCTTGCACGAGAGCTATGCATTTGCTGGATATTTACTCTCTTGGTCCTGTAAGTCCTTTTATTGCCGATGTGCCTTCTGAGAAGTACAAACGTAGCAAGGAATTACAAAGCCAATAATGAGAAAGCATTTCAGATGAAAATCTGGAGTGCTTTTTTTATTAGATCACCGAGAGAGAAATGGACATTTTTCAATTCATTTACATATCATGAAAGGGATATTATTCACTATATGTTATATATTTCTATATAGATTCGATATTATCCAGATCACTCAATGAAATATTGATTTTTTTGAGTTAAATTTATTTACATGTGAGGCGTCGGCTACTATAATCGGTAACAATATATTTTTTTGGAGTAAATGAATGGGGGAGATCAACTTGAAAACAAAACGATTCGAAAGACCTGAATTAGCAGAGTGCGTAAAGGATTTAGTAGCCACTGCCAGAGGAGATTTGAAAGCTACTATGGTTATTCAAGGCGGATCTCTTGTTAATGTAATTTCTGGTGAAATCATCGAACAGATGTCGGTAGCAGTACAAGGAGCAAGAATTGCTTATGTTGGTAAAGATGTGTCACACACGATTGGGCCAGATACTGAAATCATAGATGCCACAGGAATGTATATTGCACCCGGTTTACTCGATGGTCACTGCCATATTGAAAGCACGCAGCTGAAAGTATCCGAGTTTGCAAGGGCAGTTCTGCCCCTTGGGACAACAGGAGGGTTCTTTGATGCGCATGAAATTTCAAATGTACTTGGATTAAAAGGACTTAAGTACATGCTGGAGGAAGCAAGAATTACTCCGATGGCAGCATATATGCAGGCTCCTTCCTGTGTACCTTCTACAAGTCCTGAGCTTGAAACCACAGGTGCCTGGATTGGTCCAGAGGAAGTAGCAGAAGCTTTATCTTGGGGAGACGATATGATTGGACTTGGTGAAGTGATGAACTTTCCAGGTGTAGTCTATGGTGAAGATAAAATGATTGGCGAGATTGAAGCAACACTGAGGGCCGGAAAGGCAGTAGACGGTCATTTTACTTGGGCATCTGATGATTGGAGACTTCCTGTTTACGCGGCTGCAGGCGTTACCGGAGATCACGAATGTGTGACAAAGGAAGATGTTCTAGAACGAGTTCGACTGGGCATGTATGCAAAATTACGTCAGGGTTCCGCTTGGCATGATGTAGCTGAAACCGTAAAAGCGGCAACAGAACTTGGTCTTGATACTCGGCGGATGATGCTTGTCACCGATGATCGAAGTTCAGAGTCCTTGCTGGATGAAGGACATATGAATTTTGTTGTGAGACATGCAATTTCGCAGGGGCTAAAGCCGATTACCGCTTTCCAGATGGCCACCATTAATACAGCCGAACGATTCGGCGTTCAGCGGGATGTAGGTTCAGTTACTCCTGGCTCCATTGCAGATATTATTCTATTAAAGGGACGTCTCGCGGATGTAAACGTAGATACGACGATTGCTGCCGGGCAAGTGGTTGCACGTTCAGGAAAAATGGTTGCAGAATGGGAAACTTATGTATATCCTGACGATGCGCTGGGTACAGTTCACCTTGCAGAACCGGTGCGAACCGAAGATTTTCGTATTGCGGCTCCGATCTCGGAGGGAGAGGTCAAAGCAAGAATCATTCAAGTGACGGAAAACCATGTAGAAACGAAAGAAATATGGGAAAAGGTGCAAGTGGAGTCTGGGTTAGTAAAACTGAGTACGGCAAAGGACATTTGCAAAATTGCTGTCATTGAAAGACATCATATGACGGGGAACAAATCCGTTGCCCTTGTTTCAGGGGTTGGATTCCGTGGCCCCGCAGCCATCGCGATGACGGTAGCCCATGACAGTCACAATCTGATGGTCATTGGCACGAATGATGAGCTAATGGCTGAGGCAGCTAATCGCGTAGCAGCAATGCAGGGCGGAGTTGTTGTTATAACGGAGGAAGGGACGACAGAGTTCCCACTGCAAATTGCGGGTCTGATGTCTACGGAACCATTTGAAGTGGTCGCATCGCAATCAGCAGGAATTAGTACTGCATTACAGAGTGCAGGATGTAATCTGAATAATGCATTTATGACCCTATCTTTACTTGCGTTAGTAGTGATTCCAGAACTTCGCTTATCTGATAAAGGACTTGTTCAGATTTCCGCAGATGGAATCAACATTGTTTCCTTATTCGAATAATGAAATAGTTATCCCCCGAAATAGGCGAGCAGACATGTGTCTGCTCGCCTATTTTTTGTTTTATTTTATGAAATGATAGTGTATTATACCTAAATGAGTCTAAAGACCTATAATCAGACTGCGCAGTATTTACGAAATATATAATGTAAGCCTTTGGACCTTCCGTACCAAGAAGAAAATGAGACTTTCGTATTTCTGAAAGGGTAAAGACTTAGTTCAATGTAATGAGTAAAGAGAAAAAGGCTGTGACTATTGGATAGTTGTGTATACACTGAGGGCAAATTTACTGAAAAGTAAAGACGCAAAGCCATAGGGTCTAAAGTGAGTCTTAGGACTTACAATGATAGCCGGTTGCCGACGTGATCAATCGAAGGAGTGTGCAGACATATGTGGAGAAGAAACAGCAGGAAATTAAGCGCCATGATTTTGGCAACCGTTATCGCTTTTGTACCGTGGGCAGGAACGATCAAAGAGGTGGAAGCTACTGGAGTAACCAAAACTACCCAAGTTACTCAATCTACTTCGGTTCCAGAGAGCCAAACGGCCACATGGCTGTGGGATGCAACACAGATTAAAACAGCACCTGATTCTGTTCTGACTTTTGCTAAGGAAAACAATATAAACGTTATTTATTTACAAATCAATCGTGATGTGCGGAATCGTTATTATCAATCTTTTATACATAATGCAACGCTTGCAGGTATTAAAGTGGAGATCTTAGATGGCCGTCCATCCTGGGGACTGACCCAATCTAGACAAGGTTTGGTCGATTTTATAGATTGGATTGAGAACTACCAGAACGAAGCAAGCGAAACTGAGAAATTCTCCGGCATCCATGTGGATATTGAACCTCACGTTCTTCCTGAATGGAAAGAAAACGTGGATGAAGTAGTGAGACAGTGGCAATCAAATGTAAGTTATTTGACTAGCGAAGCTAAGCGTCTCCATATGGAAATCGGAGCAGATATTCCGTTTTGGCTTGATAACTATACAACTCCTGATAAAGATATGAAAATTAGCAGCTGGATGATTCGTCAGTATGATTCGGTTACCGTTATGGCTTACCGTGATAAAGCAAATGCAATCTATGACGTGGCTTCTGGGGAACTGGCTGAAGCTTCTGCCCTTGGTAAGAAAGTATCCATCGCTGTGGAAACGAATAAAAGTAATGAAGGAGATTTCATTACGTTTTATGAAGAAGGACCTGAGTATATGGCTGAACAGCTTGCATTAGTAGAACAAAAAGCTAATATTCATAGCTCGTATGCCGGAATATCGATTCATGAATATGCGAGCTGGTTGAAGCTTGCAAGTCGTTAATAAATAAGGTGCTAAGAGATCTTCAGTGATCCTCTAGGCACCTTTTTCTTATGGAACATTATTCTAAAGCTTCAATTGCGAGTTGTTCATAGAAAAGTTTTCGATACTGCGAAGGAGTGAGTTGTTTTTGTTTCTTGAATAAAGTAATAAAATAACTGAGATTATCAAATCCAACTTCGAGAGCAATATCAACTATTTTATAGTTTGTATTTTCAAGCAGCTTGCAGGCTTTCTGTATTCGATAGTGATTAATATAGTCAATCGGGCTTTTCTGTACCATTTTTTTAAAAAAACGACAGAAATGTCCTTCGCTCATGTTAAGGTGAGAGGCTAAATCGTTCAGCTTCATGTTTTCGCTGTAGTGCTCGTGTATATAACCGAGGATGGCTTTAATTCGATCAATTTTGTCGGGGCTGCCTGTAACTCCCCCAGCTTTTTCGTCAAGCTGCATTTGTTCGAACATATCAGCGAAGATCAGATACAAATGAGCTTTTGTAGAAATTTCGAGCGTTCGGCTCTTTACCTCGTGATCATGCAGAATCTGGTGGATGTGATGAAGAATTGAAGAACCCCATGCTGTGCTTTTCTTAATATGGCGAGGAGGAAGGAGTCTCTTTGTCAGTAATGGATCAAATAAATTCTCCTGCAAAGCATCATAAGAAGGCCCGGCAAGCCACCTTGAATCAAATACAATGGCTGAAAAAATACAGCGTTCATCACCCAACAGGTATCCGGCATGAATTTCTCCACTTCCTACAAAAATCGCGTCCCCTGCGGTAACCTCATATACATTCATATCTACATGAAATACAGCAGTACCCTGTTCCATGAGTATAATTTCCATCTCGTCATGCCAGTGGCAATCAAGAATACTGTCTCCATTCAGCTGATTTACTTTTGGATATACACTGACAGGAAATAGCGAATGTCCATGGACTCGATTTTCACGAAGCAGTTCTTTATTCATATGAGCTGTTCACGCCTCTCTTTTTTACGTATAAATCTTATATATTTGCAATCGCTTCCATTTACTGGCCCAGGTAGACATAGAAACGTCTAAGAATAGCTGTAAATGTCAGAATAGTGATACTATTCATCAAAATATCGTAAGAAAAAACCAAATTTTATCAATATCATTATAGTATAACTGAAGGGGGTAAGAAACAATGAAATTTACAGACGGATTCTGGCTCGTACGCGAAGGGTATCAAATTCAGAACCCCACTGATATTCGCGACATTGTTCAAAAGGGAGATTCAATTACGGTATATGCGGCTACAAAACGTATCTTGGTAAAAGGGGACACGTTAAATGGTACGCTGCTTAAAGCGACGTATAGTTCACCAATGCCAAACGTTATTAAGGTTACTTTGAACCATCATAAAGGGAAAGTAGATCATGGTCCTGCTTTTGAAATTTATAATCAAGATACAGATGTATCTATTCATAAAGATGAGCAAGGGGCAGTACTTCAAAGCGGCAAGTTAAGTGTTCATGTGGACAAAACGAACGGATGGGATATACAGTTTCAATATGATGGCAAACGCATCACAGGCAGCGGAAGCAGAGCAGCCGGATACATTACAGGTCCTAATAAAGAAGCTTATTTCCGTGAACAACTTGATCTTGGTGTAGGGGAGTACATATATGGGCTTGGCGAACGATTCACACCTTTTGTGAAAAATGGTCAAGTCGTAGATATTTGGAATGAAGACGGCGGTACTAGCAGTGAACAAGCTTACAAAAACATTCCTTTTTACCTATCGAACAAAGGTTATGGTGTATTTGTTAACCACCCTGAGCGTGTCTCTTACGAGGTGGCATCCGAGAATATGTCTAAAGTACAATTCAGTGTGGAAGGTGAGACGCTTGAGTATTTCATTATCGGCGGTGATAATCCAAAAGACGTGCTGAATAATTACACTGCTTTAACAGGTAAACCCGCGTTGCCGCCGGCTTGGACATTTGGTCTGTGGCTGACGACTTCCTTTACTACCGATTATGATGAAGCGACAGTAAACCATTTTGTCGATGGTATGGCAGAGAGAGACTTGCCGTTATCTGTATTCCATTTTGATTGTTTCTGGATGAAAGAATATCAATGGTCTGATTTTGTATGGGATGAAGACATGTTTCCAGATCCAGAAGGGATGATTCGCAGACTGAAAGATAAAGGTCTCAAAATTTGTGCTTGGATTAATCCTTATATTGCCGAAAAATCCTATCTCTTCGATGAAGGTATGGAGAATGGATACCTGGTGAAAACAGCGGACGGCAGTGTATGGCAATGGGATCTGTGGCAAGCAGGTATGGGACTTGTTGATTTCACAAATCCAGATGCAGTGGAGTGGTATAAGAGTAAACTGTCTGTCCTCATTGACCAAGGCGTAGATTCCTTTAAAACGGACTTTGGTGAAAGAATCCCTACCGATGTTGTGTATTATGATGGATCAGATCCGGTGAAAATGCACAATTATTATACTCAGTTGTATAACAAAGCGGTATTTGAATTACTTGAAGAGAAACTCGGTAAAAATGAGGCAGCACTCTTTGCGCGTTCTGCAACAGCGGGTGGACAGCAGTTCCCGGTACACTGGGGAGGAGATTGCTCTGCAACATATGAATCCATGGCAGAGTCCCTTCGCGGCGGTTTGTCTCTAGGATTGTCAGGATTTGGATTCTGGAGTCATGATATCAGCGGATTTGAAAACACGGCACCCGCAGATGTATATAAACGCTGGGTTCAGTTTGGACTACTATCTTCGCACAGCCGTCTGCACGGAAGCACTTCTTACCGTGTGCCTTGGCTGTTTGATGATGAGTCTGTTGATGTAGTTCGTGATTTCACGAAACTCAAAATCAGTCTCATGCCTTATTTGTACCATGCAGCTAAAGACGCAACCGTACAAGGTATCCCGATGATGCGGGCTATGATGCTGGAGTTCCCGCAAGATCCGGCTACATTTGGGCTGGATACACAGTACATGCTGGGAGATTCGATTCTTGTTGCACCGGTCTTTAATAAAGAAGGAGACGTAAGCTATTATCTCCCTGAAGGAACATGGACGAACTTCCTTACTGGAGAGAAAGTGATGGGCGGAAGATTCATTCAAGAGAACCACAGTTTCCGTACCTTACCGATGATGATCAAACCAAATAGTCTGATTGCAGTCGGGGCGGTTAACGATGTTATCGAATATGATTACGCAGATGGAGTAACCCTGCATTTGTTTGAGCTTGAAGATCAAACTTCTGCAATAGCAAAAGTATTCAGCACGAAAGCAGAAGAAGAACTGAAGGTAACGGTTAGCCGTGCAGGTTCCCAGCTAGAAGTATCCGCGCAAGGAGCAGGAAAAGCGTGGTCCCTTGTATTGCGTGATATTCATGAAGTATCTGGTGTAAACGGTGCTTCCGTATCCAAAGGAGATCATGGCCTTATCATCACGCCTGAGGAGAACAACGGAACACTTACGATTGAACTTTAAAAATTATGAGTAAAAGAAGACGATGCATAAACGCATTGTCTTCTTTTTGTGTTCACTAACAAAAACGTGATAACCGCATAATTTTGAAGAGATGTAGCCATATTAAGAAAGTCGTTTGATCTTAATTTTGTTTCATATCTTGATCATCATTAGGGTCATTTGAATAACCTAAGCAGCTGAGGTGGGTATGTAATGAAAGATAAGAAATGGGATCTAGCTGCTCTTGCCTCTATTCCGCTGATTATGACTTTAGGCAATTCAGCCCTAATCCCAATCTTACCGCAGATCGGAAAAAAACTGGGAGTTTCTACATTTCAAGTGAGCATGCTGATTACAGTTTATGCTGTAGTGGCCATTATTTTGATTCCCATAGCTGGGTACTTATCGGATCGTTTTGGAAGAAAAGCGATCATCATTCCCTCTCTTGCGATTGCTGCTATAGGCGGGGCTATTTCCGGATTCGCTGCCTGGTTCATGACAGACGGAGCCGCTTACTGGACAATTATAGGTGGAAGATTACTGCAGGGTATCGGTGCAGCTGGAGCCTTTCCGATTGTTATTCCACTTGTAGGGGATATGTTTGATGACGAAAAAGAAGTAAGTGCAAGTTTGGGGATTGTTGAAACATCCAATACTTTTGGGAAAGTGCTCAGCCCGATCATTGGGGCAGCGCTTGGAGCCTGGATATGGTATTCACCATTTTTAATGATTCCCACACTCTGTATCATCTCTTTATTACTTGTCATTTTTTTAGTGAGAACACCCAAAAAACATAAAGAAGTACCACCTTTGCGGCAATTTCTTCGCTCCCTTAAAGAAGTTATGGTAGAAAAAGGGCGCTGGCTATACGCCATTTTTGCGGTGGGATGTATTTGCATGTTTGTTATTTTTGGTGTGCTTTTTTACTTATCTGAAATCCTTGAGAGCAAGTATGGTATTGATGGTATAACAAAAGGATTTGTACTGGCAATTCCGCTAGCGATGCTTTGTTTATCCTCTTTTGTGAGCGGTAAAATCATTGGCAGTCATAAATCCCGTATGAAGTGGATCGGATTTATTGGACTTGTTATTTTGACAGCCGCTTTATTTACCATGGGTTTTTCAAAATCCATTTATTATGTAGTGGGCGTTTTTACTATTGGGGGAATCGGTATTGGCGCAACTTTGCCATGTTTGGACACGCTCATCACCGAAGGGGTAGAGAAGGAACATAGAGGTACAATCACTTCTTTATTCAGCAGTATGCGTTTTATCGGGGTGTCTCTTGGGCCGCCTGTCATTTCGCTGCTGTTAAACACCTCACATTTTTTACTGTTCTCCATATTAGCAGGGGTTGCCGCTATAGGAGCGTTACTCACATTGTTTGCAATAAAACCGAAACAAAATGAAGGAACCGGTTCTGGAAAGAATACAGGCGGTAAGCATTATCGGTTAGGTGGAAAAAGCTTCATTCGAATTAAGCGTAAAGCATAACATAACAAAGCCCATTCCTTCAGTTCAAGGAATGGGCTTTTTACGAGGATGACATCCGTGGCCACTATAATATCATTTTAGAGCAGCTCTACTCACAGGGAAGGGGGTTCGCCCCTCACCTCCTGTTACTTTGAGCTGTTCTTCTGTTCGTATACTTCTTCTTGTTGTTTTTGCACATGAGTGTGGTATTCGTTCAATACTCGGAGAAAAACTTTCATATCTTCTTCGGGAATGATCTCCGCAAAATCTGCATTTAATTTCTCTTCAAGAGGAAGAATTAAGCGGCATAGATGAGCACCTTCATCCGTAAGAAATAGTTCATATGCTCTGCGATCGGCAGGATTCGGTTTACGAACGACTACATTTTTCTTTTCCAGCATGTCAATAATCCGTGTAGTGGTTGGTTGATCCTTATAAGCTCTTGAGGCAATTTCGCGTTGATTCAGACCTTCGTGAGAGTAGATGTGAAATAGGACAGACCACTGCTCGGTAGTAATCTCATATTGTTTCAAAAGTTGATTCATTAGATGAACAGAACGTCTATAAGCAACGCCGAGCATAAAGCCAAGCGAATGTTCAAGTGTAAACTTATTCAATGTGTTAGTTAATCCTCCTATATAAAATACTTGTTAAACTAATATTATTGACTGTTTTTATTCATGTCAAAAAAATTTACAAATAACGTTATACAAAAATTTTCCCAGATCACACAAAATTTTCAGTGTAAACTATATAATAAAGCATTCATGTTTCTTATAATCAAAGAGTGAACTTAAATAACTAAATTGAGAGAAGAGGGATTCCATTGACAAATATGGACAAGCTGACTATAAAACGCGCCGAAAAAAAGGATGTACCTGCACTTGCGATCCTATTTGATGAGTACCGTGTATTCTATGAGCAGCCGTCTGATCCAAAGCGTGCTGAAGCTTTTCTAATGGAGAGAATGGAAAATGAGCAGTCTGTCATTTATTATGCTGAGATCAAAGGAACAGATGAGCCTGTTGGTTTTGTGCAACTGTATCCCTCGTTTTCGTCTGTTTCCCTTCAGTCTCAGTGGATTCTAAATGATCTCTATGTGAGAAAAGAAGCGAGAAGATGGGGAGCTGGAAGAGCTCTGCTGCAAGAAGCAGAACATATGGCCCGCCTTACAGGAGCAAAGGGACTGGCTTTATCCACTTCAGTACATAATAGTGCAGCTCAGAAGTTGTATGAGTCTGAAGGATATATAAGAGACAACCATTTTTATCATTATTATCTTCTCACAAGATCTTGATTGTATACCCAGGGTTCATTGTAATCCGAAGAATCCTTATGGCATAATACAGCTACGGAACATAAGGGGGGGTACCTGCTGCACTGGATTGCAATGCTTACCATGTTGATTGATCATATAGGTGCTATTTTTTATCAGGATGAAGGGATATTTCGGATGATTGGAAGGTTTGCCTTTCCGATCTATGCGTTTTCGACATATCTCGGTTATAAATACACAAGGAATATGAAACGCTATACTTATCGTTTACTTTTGCTGGCAATCATTTCGCAGATCCCATTTATGCTTGCTTTCCAGCACTCGAATTTGAATGTAATCTGGACACTATTGTCCTCGCTGCTTGTTCTTCAGCTGCTGGATAAGTCTCAAAGTATAATCGTTAAAGTTCTGATCGTTATCATCTGTGGTCTTCTCATGGAATTATCCACGATGGACTATGGGATCTATGGCCTCTTTCTGGTTCTCATCTATAGATACACGGAAGGTATGGTCATGGTGGGTGCTCATTTGCTGCTTAATATCGCGGATATGGTGGTATCTGAACTTCAAATCTGGAGCACGTTAGCAACGGTATATATAGCTTACTTAATGGACAAGGGAGCTTCCTTTCGCTCTACCGTTCCGCGCTGGCTATGGGTAAGTTTCTATCCGTTACATCTTGCGGTACTTGCCGTTATTCGAATCGTGTAATACGGTATAAAAGCTTCCTATATATAATAGGTGATATACAGTACATATCTTGTGCTGTTTTTTCTATGGTGTTATTCCTTCATGTATATGAATCGGTTACAATAGAACATAAGTTGAATCTATTCCACGAAGTGGTATAATGATTTGTTTTGCTAAACATAGATTGGGAGTTGAGAATTTAGTGGAACTAAAAAAGGCAGCAGCAGAAAGAGCAGTGGATTTCGTTAAAGATGGAATGAAAGTAGGACTAGGTACAGGATCTACGGCCTATTGGGCTATTAAACGACTAGGCGAAAGAATGAAAGAAGAAGGACTTAATATTCAGACAGTAGCTACCTCCAAAGCTTCGGAGGATCAGGCGCGGGAATTGGGAATCCCTCTTATTCCTTTTGCGGAGATGGGTAGACTCGACCTTACGATCGATGGTGCTGATGAAGTCGATGGCAGATTAAATCTGATTAAAGGTGGCGGCGGTGCACTTTTGCGGGAGAAAATTGTGGCCACGAACAGCAGACGGCTCATTATTGTGGTTGATGAGAGCAAAATTGTTCATACGCTTGGTAAATTCCCATTGCCTGTGGAGATCGTTCCCTTTGCACATGAATGGACATTTCAGGCACTGGATCAGCTTGGCTGCCGTCCACAGTGGCGCATGAACGGCGAAGAGAAATATGTGACGGATAACGGAAACTATATTGCAGACTGTCTGCTTGGGCGCATCTCTAATGCAGAGGGACTTAATCAAAAGTTAAATATGATTCCAGGTGTCGTTGATAATGGTTTGTTCGTCGATCTGGCAGATACCGTGGTGGTATCTCACAGTGACGGGTCAATTGAGCTCAAGAAAAGGTAACTTTTTTTAAGAGAGGAAGATAAGTCATCGGACAAATTCTCGGGAAACTAGATGAGGTAATTCTACGTACCATTGAAGAAAAAGATATCGATGATTTATATCAGTTCATCTATGGTGAAACCAATCCAGAGTGGAAAAAGTGGGATGCACCCTATTACCCCTTAGTGCATGAGAGCCGGGAAGATTTTCATAAGTCAGTTGAAAAGGCAACCTCAAAGGAAGTACCTTCTTGGGTCATTATGGAAGTAAACGGTCAGATTCTAGGGACTTTATCCTACTATATCGAAGATTCGCAGTCGATGTGGATTGAAACAGGTATAGTGATGTATCAAGCAGCGGACTGGAATAAAGGATGCGGTACAAAAGCCATGCAATGCTGGATTACTTATCTGTTTCAGACGCTTCCTATTGTTCGGATAGGTCTTACTACATGGTCTGGAAATGTACGAATGATGGGTGTGGGTACAAAGCTCGGAATGCAAGTAGAAGGCCGTATGCGGAAGTGCAGAATCGTAGATGGAATTTATTATGATTCAATCCGAATGGGGATGTTGCGAGAGGAATGGGAAGCACACCACTTATGTTGATGATTTACTCCATGACCCATTTGTAACGTGGAAGTAAGTGGATATTTTTATTGATAGAGGCTATTGGAGGCAAGGTTATGTCTAATTTACGCGATGAGAGAGATTTGTCGCTTCAGTTGTTTGTGGTTCTAGCTAGAGCCTATAACGCTGTAACTGCAAGATCGAATCGAGACATTCAGAGTCATGGTCTGAATACGACGGAATTCGGAGTGCTTGATTTGTTATATCATAAGGGACCTCAGCCCTTGCAAAAGATTGGGGAAAAGGTACTTATGTCAAGCGGTAATATTACCTATGTAGTGGACAAGCTGCAAAGTAAAAATTTGCTGCTACGCAGAGCTTCCTTGGAAGATAGAAGGGTAATCTATGCAGAACTGACGGATGAGGGAACCGCTTTTTTTGAGCGTATTTTTCCAGGCCATCATGAAGTCATTAAAGAAGCAGAGCAAGGACTAACCGATGATGAGAAAATAGAAGCGATTCGTCTGCTGAAAAAGCTTGGATTATCGGCGAGTGGACAAGAAATAGAAAGATGAAATTCGTATGTTAAACCGACCTTAGCAAGGTCGGTTTTGTTTTGATTGAAATTGGCAATTACTTGCATGTTGTTTTATAGTGTGGGACAATTAAATAGTTGGAATTGAGATACAGTCTGAGAAAAATGGATTTCTGTTTCATTTTAGATTTTTAGTGTAGGGCGTTAATAATACATCAGTTTTCACAAGAAGGGAGCTGCATTTTGATGAATGATACCTATGATGCAGCTAGGGAAGTCCTCTTGCGACAGGTGGATCGCCTTGCTGAGCAAATTACAGATAGACAGTACAAATTACAACCTGAATTAGAACTGAAATATGGCCCGTCAGGCAGAATCAAAACAAAACAAGATACAAAATATAGTCTGAGTTTTTTGGCTGAGAGTGTTATGATGAAGAGTCCCTCTCTTTTTACACAATATGTGTCTTGGCTAAAAATATTAGTTGCGAGATATCAAGTAACAGAGGAAGACTTACGCATTAACTTTACTTTAATCCAAGAAATC
The DNA here is from genome assembly GCF_030263935.1 of Paenibacillus polygoni. NCBI lineage: Bacteria > Bacillati > Bacillota > Bacilli > Caryophanales > Paenibacillaceae > Paenibacillus > Paenibacillus polygoni. The sequence goes on from NZ_CP127162.1 coordinate 1,775,104, forward strand.
TTAGAACAAACATATAAAGAATCGGACCGGGAAATTTTACTTGACTATTTAGAGAAAGGTATGCAGGAAATTGCTACCGCTCAGCCTATATCTACGTATATCGCGGAAAACCAGCCATACCGTGAACATACAGAGTTATATCTTCAGTCCCTGCTATCTGCCGACCGTAAGGGAGCTTGGTCTGTTATTGAGCAATTGCTTGCGGCAAAAACTCCCATCCAAGATATCTATCTATATATTTTTCAAAGATCACAGCTGGAGATCGGCAGGTTATGGCATATGGGCAGTATTACTGTGGCTCAAGAGCACTTATGTACGGCTGCCACACAGGCGAATATGTCTAAGCTTTATCCTTACTGGCTGACCAAAGAGAACAATGGCTATAAATTACTCGCTGCATGTGTAGGCAGTGAACTGCATGAAGTTGGTCTTAGAATGCTGACGGATCACTTTGAGATGGAAGGTTGGGACACCTATTATTTAGGTGCGAGTGTTCCGAAAGAAGGTATTACGGAATCAATTCAAAAATATAATGTGGACGTACTTGCATTATCTGTGACGATGACTTTTCATGTTCATTTAGCAAAACGGTTAATTTCAGAGGTGCGAAGTAATCCTGCAACGAAACACGTGTTTATTATCGTTGGAGGACTTCCTTTTAATATTGACCCAGAGCTTTGGAGAGAAGTTGGGGCAGATGGGTATGCTCATGATGCCGGTAGTGCCATTGAAGTAGCTTATTCCCTGCTTTCTTCCAAGTGAAGAATAAATCCTGCTTCGTGTTTCATTATAGGTGATCTATAAGAGAGGAGGGATGATATGCCCTCAAATTTTAATGAACACGAGATGACAAAACTGAGAAATATCATTGCTGAACTTAACAGGGAAATAATTAAGAGTAAAGAGCATGAGCAGACCGTACTCAGTGAATTTTCAAGTATGAATAACGATCTGGTTACGTTACAGAGGGAACTTGCCAAAAACAATTCCAGACTGAATGAAGCGAAAAATCAGGCAGTTCAGGCAAGTGAAGCAAAAAGTGAATTTCTAGCCTTGCTGAGTCATGAGTTTCGAACGCCTTTGAATGGAATTATTGGAATGACTGAAATCTTATTAATGTCATCGCTTACGGAGGAACAGCGTCAATCGGTTGCTGTTATTCAGGAGTCGTCTCAACTTTTGCTCTATTTAATAAATGATATATTAGATCTTTCCAAGCTTGAAGCGGGAGAAATGAAATTAAATCCTTCCGATATGAATCTACGAAGCATTTCGAAACATGTCAATATGCTTTTATCTGCAAAAGCGGATAAATCCGGTAATCAACTGTATTCAGAAATTGATGACTCGTTATCTGATACGTTAATTGGTGATGGTACCAGAGTAACTCAAATACTCATGAATCTGGTTGGTAATGCCATCAAATTCACGCAGGACGGATCAATCTATACACGAATTCGGGTTTTATCTGAATCAGACCAGAGACAAAAGCTTCGAATCGAAGTTACAGATACCGGTATTGGTATTACAAAGGAAGATCAGTCTAAGTTGTTTAGACCTTATGCCCAGACTTCTGATGGACAACAGTCTAAGTATGGCGGGACCGGTCTTGGACTCTCCATTAGCAAATACTTTGTAAATCTGATGGATGGTCAGATTGGTGTCATCAGTGATTATGGAGAAGGGTCTACTTTTTGGATCGAAGTCTCTTTTGAAATTAAATCTAACGGCGAGACGAAGATTCCCGCTGCAAATGAATTGGATATGAACCGTTTAACAGCGGTGACACTGGAAACCACAGACTGCATTCCGTGCACTTCTATTGAACATCCAATCCTTATAGCAGAAGATAACAGTATTAACCGTAAGGTTGTTCTTGTTCAGTTAGAGAAGCTTGGAATTACAAATATAGATACGGTGGAGAATGGAGAAGAAGCGGTTGCCGCTTATCTCAGTAGAACGTACTGCGCTATACTGATGGATCATATGATGCCGAAGCTCGATGGAATCGAAGCAACCAGAAAAATCCGCCAGATCGAACAGGATGAAATGCGCCCGCATACTCCCATCATCGCGCTCACGGGGAATGTTACAGAGAGGCAGCGTAAAGAATGTCTCGAGGCAGGTATGGACGATTACTTACCTAAGCCAATCACTCTAGAAACACTGCGAGAAATGATGCAGAGATGGCTTCCTGAAATGCATGATGATTCTATTCTAAATGAGGAAGTGGTCATGGAGCTATTGAACCTTAGTGAGGACAAGAAGGGGGAGTTATTAGAATCTTTGCTTGATATGTATCAAGCGGATACGCCAAGCAAAATAGATCAATTACTTCATCATATTCATAATAATCAATATAGTGAAGTAATCAACTCTGCACATGACTTGAAATCGAGCAGTCTTAGTTTGGGAATTGAACATCTCTCCTTGTTATTAGGAAAGATAGAAACATCGGCAAGAATGGGTTGTCTTGAAGAACCTAAACGATTGAAGGAACTGCTCTTACCTGCTTACGAGAAGGCTTGCAGCGAGATTAAGAAGGTTCTTTCATCAGTACATCAATAATACTAAGTTTATGAAAAAGGTATCCGTTTCGTCATTCGGATACCTTTTTTTGTGCGCTGAAAAACAGGTTTGCAGGTTAGGAAATCATAGACGGTTTAAGTACAATATAGGATGCTTGGTGAAGCTTTTATCATGCTAAAGAAAACAAGAATGAAATGAATGAAATAGAGGGGAGAAATTGGATGTGGGTTTTCTTAGTTATTCTCATTATTGCAGCAGTACTTTGGGCATCAGTCTCTTATTTTTATAAAATAGCCATTAAAAGAGCACCTAAACCGATTCTTACAAAGAAAACGGGACAGGTGGCGGGAGATAAAGCGGTTTCTACGAGTTCAGATTACTCCTGGATCCGATCTCAATTGCCTGAACAAGTGGAAATCACTTCTTTTGACGGATTAAAACTTTGCGGTACCTGGATACCGGGGAAAGGGAAAGAGAACAAGGTTGTTATCTTATCCCACGGGTATACTGGGCGCGGATACGAGATGGCGGGGTTTGCTCGATTTTATGTAGAAGAGCTTGGCTTTCGTGTATTAATTCCAGATCACCGAGGTCATGGGGCAAGTGAAGGCGACTATATTGGGTTTGGCTGGCATGACCGGCTTGATCTCATGAGATGGATTGATTATGTGATTGAAAAGACGGGAGAGGACAGTGAAATTTTGCTGCACGGTATTTCAATGGGGGCTGCTGCTGTTCTCATGGCAAGCGGTGAGAAACTGCCCTCCCTAGTGAAAGGAATTGTAGCGGACTGCGCGTACACCTCGGTCAAAGATGAATTGTCTTACCAAATGAAGCAGATGTTCAAACTTCCTTCTTTTCCGTTCCTTCCGCTAATCAGTCTATATACGAGGTGGAAAGCCGGATATCGTTTTGCGGAAGCGTCTGCCTTAAAGCAAGTTAAACAAACACAGCTGCCTATTTTATATATCCATGGAGGAGAAGATACCTTCGTTCCTGTCTCTATGGCTCATGAATTGTACCGAGAGAGTGCTGGTGATAAATATTTATATATTGTTCCTGAAGCTGCACATGGTACTTCGTATCTAGTAGAACCGGAGGGATATAAACGTCATGTAATAGATTTTGTAACCCGGTATTTGGGAGAAGATACGGAAATAAGAAGGGAAAAGTGGCTATAAACGGTTTTATTTTGGGTAATGGTAGTTCAAACAACAAATTTGGAAAGGGGATGGGCCCGTATGTCTGAACAACAATTTAAAGAAGCACGCAAAATGGAAGAAACCTATCATCGTAATTTTTATAAAGAGCACGATCTTTATGAAGAAGGAACTTGGATGGCCGGACCCATGCCGATTGTCATGGAGACGCTTGACCGATTAAAAGATTTCAATGATCAACTCACTGTGTTAGATCTTGGGGCAGGTGCAGGCAGGAATACGATTGCGATCGCAGATAAACTGCGCGGAACGAACAGCAGAGTTGTAGCGGTAGATTTGCTAGAGGAAGCGATTGATAGCTTACAGGAGCATGCCAAAAAATATCAAGTCGATCAATTCATTACGGCGGAACAGGCGGACATTGAACATTATGAGATTGAGCCAAACCGGTATGATTATATCGCAGCCTGCTCCTGTCTTGAACATGTATCTTCTGAAGAAGCACTCCATCAGGTACTGTACCGAATGCTGGCAGGTACAAAAATAGGCGGAATAAATCTCATTACGATGAGTACCGGGGTAGAGGAAGTAAAACTTTCGAATCTTGAACCAATCAAACCGCTGATTGAACTCAATCTACCTACGCAATATGCAGAGGATTTATTAACCGATCGTTATCAGGACGACTGGGATATTCTATTTACGGAGCGAGTCACACAGGCGATTCCTGAAGAAAAGTATGATGAGCCTACGGAATTCCGCTGTCAGTTACTCCGATTTGCTGCTAGAAAAAGAAAATAGGTAAAAAACAACAGGCTGGATGAAGTCTGTTGTTTTTTTATTTTATGAATATAAGTGCAAACAATTCATTGTCGCTGTAGTAAGTTCAATCTATAATTAAGGATGTGAGTCTATAAAGTGTCGTTTTAGACAAAATCGTATAAAAGAAAAGGAGGACGATCACATTTGACATATGAAGAACGTCTGCGAGATATCATGAATCAGCCGCAAATTATTGATGACCTTAAACGGGTTCGCGAACTTGGCTTACCAGAGGGGTGTATAGCCGCTGGTTATGTAAGGAACCGGGTGTGGGATGAACTGCACGAATATAAAGAGGCGACTCCGCTGAATGATATTGATGTTATTTATTATGATCCTAAGCAGTTAGATGAATGGATTGATATCCAGTATGAGAAACAACTGCAGTCAGGGCAGATTGGGCGGAAATGGCAAGTCAAGAATCAAGCAAGAATGCATGAATATAATATGGATCCTCCCTACCAATCCGTAGAAGATGCCATGCGGTACTGGACGGAGACAGCGACTGCGGTTGCGATTCGTCTGAATGATCAAGATGAACTGGAGATCATAGCTCCATTTGGATTGAATGATCTGTTCGAGATGAATGTGAAAAAAAGTCCATATTTCCGGAATACCGGGCTTTATAGACAAAGAGTATTTGAAAAGCAATGGCTGGATCACTGGCCTTTATTGCTCATGATGGACTGACAGCTCATAGATGGTAGAGAAACATGAGGTAGAGAGAAAAAGATACAATAATAGAGAATATCTATCCTGTTTCTATTTTATTAGGGGAAAAAGCGGGGGAAATAAAGTATGCCTTGGCCAATGGTACATTTAACGGTTGCCCATCTGGTTCAACAAGGACGTCCATCACCATCTTTTATTCTGGGCAACATTGCACCGAATGCTGTTACTACAAGACGGAATATGAATGAACAAATGAAGTGGAACGCTCATCTCTGTAATGTGGACGGGATTCTGCCGCGGGTAAGAGAGATTCAGCAGTTTCATGTATCACATACCAATATTCATCTTGGCGAAGATTACAGACAATTTTTAATGGGGTATGCTGCGCATATATACGTTGATTTGAGATGGGCCGAAACCGTATATAAAGGCATGGAAAATCTAGCAGAAAGTATTTTTCTGTACCGATGGTATATGCAGTTTCGCTCGTTTCAATCGCTTTATCACCGGGACGTCACACAACTCGAATACATACTCATGGATACGCATCCAGAGACAAAGCAATTACTCGAATTACTTGAATACGCACCTGCTGTATCCATGGGGAGTCTTGTCTCTCTTCAAGAAGTAGATGACTATCGGTTTGCGATCCTTCGTAAATTGGAAGAACCGATTAAACCTCGTTCACTGCGGCTCATGGATATTGAACGGATAGAACAATTTATACAAGAGACAGCGGAAGAATTACGTTTCTTGTTACCTTCTTGGTCAGCGTATAGTTCCTCGTCCAATCCTGCTGAAGAGGTGTACAGCAACAATCCATATCAAGGTTGAAAATGAAATGTAGGTGTGGGATTGTATAATAGACTTGAAATATTCATGTAAAAGCCCTAAAGTACGTATAGTACATGCGCATGAATAGGAGGATATACATTGTTTATTTCTTTACAAGATCGTTTGGAAGATCCTATAGTACAGGAACTCATTGAATACGCTACCCTTCCAGAGCAGGAATATGTACTTGCTGCCCTGAAGGAATATAAGGAACAAGAAGCAATGACGTTATACGGTTTCGAGGATGAAGAACAGTTAGTGGCTCTCATCGGAATCGAGAAACAAAATCAAGAGGTGAAAATCAAGCATCTCGCTGTCCTGCCAGAGAACCGGCTGAAAGATTATGGTCGCGGTATTATCTCGGAGATGATCGGTACGTTAAAGCCTGAAATCGTCACCGCAGAGATCGAAGAAGATGCGGTTGATTTTTTCCGGAATATTGGCTTTATGGTCTATAGCCTCGGTGAGAAATACCCTGGCGTGGAACATTTCCGCTGTGTGTTTGAAGTAGAAGAAGAGGAATAATCCATCTTAAGTGAGAACAGCAAGACCTACGTATTATCCATCACGGTACTAAGAGAAGGAGTATATGCATTTGTCTACCACAGTGTATCGAATCATCGGTTTACTTCTTGGACTTGCAGTTCCCTTTGTTTTTCTTTGGCTGAAAATTAGCTTCTTGTTATTATTTTTGCTTATCGTTTATGCGGAGCATCGTAAAGTTAAAGTTCCGCTGAGCGGAATCTTTTTTGTCGCTGGAATGTTGATCGGTAGTATTATTACTCTTGTTACCTAGTCACAACAAAGAAGGTCATTTGATACGTAACTTATAGACTAGACATATATGATTCTGAAAAGGATGGTTTCATCCTCTTCAGGAGTATATGTCTTTTTTGTTTTTTTATAAAAAAGGAGAGGAAAGAGAACTTGCCGTGCCGCCTGCTTCCTTTTTTACATATGTTGTATGATCACTACCCTTGTCATATTCTTCTGAAATTCATGAAGTCATAGAGAAAGGAGGAGTAGAAATGGTGTACCGTTATCTGGCACTTGGCGATTCACTGACGGTAGGGATTGGCTCTTTATTCGGAAGCGGGTTTGTACCACTCTATCAAAAAAGACTGGAGTATCATTTACGAAGTACGGTTCTTGTAAGCAACCAGGGAATCAATGGACTCACCTCCCAAAGACTTCTATCCATGGTAAAATACAATCAGTACTTGCGCAATCTCATTGTACATGCTGATATTATTACGATCTCTATTGGCGGGAATGATCTGATTCAGGCAGCTCGTTCAACGAGGTGGAATCTGAGTTCTCCATTATTCACTCAGACTTTGGACGTATGTGAGCACAATATGAGAGAGATTCTTTCCCAGATTCAATCTTTAAAAAAGGATTCACCTTACTTTATTCGGCTCGTTGGACTGTATAATCCGCTGTCTAAGAATGAGGCTGCCTATCATTGGGTGAAACAATATAATGATTTTCTTACAAGTCTAGATAGTCATAAAATAGCTACAGCCCAGCTTCTTTACGCTTTTCAGGGAAGAGAAAGGGAATTATTATTTTTGGATAAGGTCCATCCAAGCAGTAAAGGATATCGGGTTATCGAATCACAGCTGGATCGTACAGGTTATGCTCCGCTGTTACAGATGGAGAAGCCTTACACCTTACGCAAAAAGAAGAAATAAGAATAGGAAGGGTGCAAGCAAATCCAGCTTGTATCCTCTACGCTTCGATCAGGAGAATACTTGACTATAGAAGAAGGAGCATACCCGTATATGGAAACATCGAACAAGCCCTCTATCACTAGAGAAGAAGAAGTACGCGTTCGCCGTATGCTTAAGAATTATGTTGAAGACTCATCAGGAACAGAATTAGAGAGTTGTATCATTGAGCGGTTAACGGGAGGAATGAACAACTCTACGTACTTGATTCATCTGAAAGAGAAACGATATGTACTGCGTAATTACAATTGTCATCAGGATGCTGATAAGGTTAAGTATGAACATGCTATTCTGAAGAGTCTTGCAATACATAAGCAAAAGTTTGTTTACCCGCAGCTGGTACCAACATTGGAAGATACGACATTTACTCTTCAGGAAGGGAAAATCGGGGCCTTATTTCACTATCAAAAAGGGAGTAATGCGGTACGAATGGGGCCGAATCAATACCTTCAATTGGGACAAAAAGCGGGCCAGCTTACACTCGCATTGTCCCGGATAACGGTGCCTTTAGCGCCTGTGTATCCACCTTACTACAGATTGGATCTGGCTTATCCGGAAATTTCGCCAGCAACGTTCCTTCGTTTTCTACAGCAACCTGACTCGTCTTTTCAGTCCCTGCATCAAGAAACCAACGAAATCGCAGAAGCCATTGAAGAGCTGTTTACCAAGACTCGCGGGGGACTCGAAGATCTTCCTCACCAACTCGTACATGGAGATCTGAATGCTTCGAATATTTTAGTCAATGAAGATGGGGATATAACCACAATCCTTGATTTTGAGTTTGCTACTTGGGATCTTCGTGTGATGGAACTCGCTGTTCCTCTTTCCGATCTCATCACTGGCATGATTTTGGATGAGAACGATAACACACAAGCAGAAGAGGAGAGGTGGAACAATCTTCAAGCGCTGATCAGCGGTTATGCTTCCGAAGTTTCTCTATTACCCGAAGAGAAGGACATGATTCCGTCTCTTGTGCTTCTTCGCAGAGTAGATGTGGTCATGCATTTTTTGGCTCGGTATCATAAAGGAATTGATCCAGCAGATATCGTTCGCGATCAGCTGCAGAAGTTAATAAGCTGTGTAAGGTGGCTTGCGTTACATCAGACTAGAGTAAGACAATGGCTATAATAAAAAAACGCTGTCTCTTCGGGCAGATAAGGAAGAGAACAGCGTTTTAATAAGTTTAGGAATGGGATGTACTTGAATCAATTTCATAACTCATTAAAATGATGAATTTGTAACTATATATAGACAAACAAAACCATTTTGATCTATATATACCCCTGATTAAAGCAACTAAAGGTATTATGAAATTGATTCACTTATATTAATTTCCGAAAAAAACTGCGGACAGCCCAGCGGCGCTCTTGCCGCTTTTTATATTTAGGCAGAGAGCGGTATACGTCAATGGACTGACGGTAGGCTTCTTTTGCCTCATCCTTTTGGCCGAGCTTTCCGTAGACAAGTCCGAGGTAATAGAAAGATTCACTGGAGGAAGACTGGATGTCTTGAAATTTCTCTACATATTGAAGTGCCTTAGCCTGATCCTTATCCTTGTAAGCGGAAGCGAGGCGAAGGTAAGGTTGGCCGTATTTTACTTTTGGATTCAGTTTTGCTGCGTGCAGGATATGTTGTTCCCCTTGTTCAAGCTGCCCTTGGTGGATTTCTGTCGTTCCGACCATATCCCAATATTCTGCTGAGTGATCATAAGAAGACTCAATCGATAGCAGTAGCTGCTGAGCTTCCCTATACTTTTTGCGTTCAATCAGGAGTCTTGCTAAGTCAAATTTAGAGGTAACGTCATTTGGATTCAGCGCAATTTGCTGACGATTTTTGGAGATGCTTCGCATCCGTTTAACAGGTTTTGTGATGCTTGGAAATACACCGACAAAACGCCGATCGAGAAGATAAAAAATAAGAAACAGTACAATAATAGCAATAAACGGATTACCAATGATATAGAAAAGCAAACCAAATAGTAAAAACTTACTCATAACCTTCCCCCTGATAAATAATTAGTAAACTCCTCATGTCGAACCTATGCATGTTATGGCATTACGAACCTTGCCGAGTTTGCTTCCGATACACGCCGAGTCACTTTATTCTGAACCTTCTCCAGCATATGATTGTATCTCGCGCTGAAGCGAACATTTCAATATTATACCATATACGCTCGTGACAGAGTTTCTATAAGTCTAGTAAGATGGAAGTAAATAAAGTGGAAAAAGGAGTACAATCATGTCAGAGAAAATCAGACAACAAATTGAGTTTGTTCGCGAAATTGATAAATTGAAGCACGTATTTCGGCAGTCTTATCTAATGAATCAAGAAAGACACGAGAATGATGCGGAACATAGTTGGCATATTGCTGTTATGGCCTTGTTGCTGAAAGAACATAGTGATGAGGATTTAGATATGACAAAAGTGCTGCACCTGCTTCTCATTCATGATCTGGTAGAAATCGATGCGGGAGATACGTTCGCTTACGATGTCAAAGGATATGAAGACAAATGGGATAGAGAACTTGCGGCAGCAAAACGAATCTATGGGCTGCTTCCGGAAGAACAAAAAGAGGAATGGATGAACTTGTGGTTAGAATTTGAAGAAGGCCTGACAAAAGAGGCGAAGTATGCGGCGGCGATGGATCGTCTGCAGCCGGTCCTTCACAATTTTTATACCGAAGGCAAAGCATGGAGAGCTAATCAAGTATCTGCTGTGTCGGTTAGAAAAAGGCTGGCGGTGTTAAAAGAGGTGTCTCCTGCTCTAGACACATATGCTAATGAACTGATTAATGAAGCGGTAGAGAAGGGTTACCTGTTACCGTGAGACAAATCCAGTACGTAGAAGGAAGGATCCTCTTAAACCAAGAGGCATCCTTCTTTTTTTAGTAGATACCCCAAACAAATAGAACGTTTAGCGCATCCGTCTTCGATAGGAGGAAGGAGTCATTCCCGTATGTTTTTTAAATAATCGGTAAAAATGCGGAAGACTCTCAAACCCGCTGGCTTCTGCAATGGCTGCCATTGTATCATCGGTACGCAGCAGTTTTTCTTTTGAGAGAATAATACGTCTTGCCGCAACATATTCGGTGAACGTCATCCCCGTATGCTGTTTAAAAGCTCGGCTAAAGTGAGCAGTAGAGATGGAAGCTTCCTTCGCAAGTTCAGAGAGAAACACAGGCTGATGAAGGTGCTCGTCTAACCTTTTAAGGGCTTGCGCCATCCAGATCGGCCCTGATAACGTTGTTTTTTCAGGTTTTACAGCTTCCGTCATCCGCATCAGAGAGATCAGCATCAGCTGTAACAACAAGAGGGTGGTATAAGTCCTTAGATGCTCCTGACTTACGGTTTCCGTGTAAATTTGTTCAATCCATCGTTCGAACTCTTCCATTTGTTTGTGGTTCAGTACTTGGATATAATGGCGTGACTTTCGAGATCTTTCAAAAAACTGCTGAATGGATGCGGCTTCTCCTCCCATACCTTGAAAGACAGCAGGACTGATATAAAAAGCGGAAGACGTCAGCGGATTCTCTGCCTCTTGAAAGGTACGATGAAGTGTATTGCCAGGGATGATGATAAGACTTCCCGCTTTAATATCGACGATCGAGTGATCAATTAACATTTTTCCTTCTCCTTGATGTACACAAATCAGTTCATGCCAGTCATGAAAATGGTCAGGAAGTTCATGTTCAGGAAGTTTGGTTTCATGATATAACATGCGAAAAGGAAGATCGATTGCTGCTTTTAGCCGCCGATCTACGGGTGCCTCAAGCTCATATTTCATAGTTGCTCTCTCCTTCTACATACAATATCATCTAGGAGTATATTTTAAGCAAAAATAGCAATTTATGTTCTTTTAGATGATGATACAATGAACTACATAAGGATACAACCACTAATAATAGGGGTGAAGATTGTGACGGTAAAAAAGGATTATCCAAGACTCAGTTTACAGAACAATAACAGTCACCTACATTCAGGTAAGGCCGAGATTAAACAGCTCCCAGTGAAAGTTCTTCAGATCGGCGAAGGGAATTTTTTACGGGGGTTTGCAGACTGGATGATTTATGAAAGCGCTGTTAAAGGTGCGTTTAAAGGAACGGTAGCTGTAACCCAGCCTAGACGGAAAGGTAGAGGGAAGCTGCTGACTATACGGGAACAAGACGGTCTGTATACGCTGCTGACAAGAGGTATCGTTAATGGGACGGCTGTTGAAAAGACATCGATCATCCCTATTTTATCTCGTACCATTGATCCTTATGAGGAATGGCAGGATTTTTTACAGCTGGCGGTAAGCCCTGATCTGGATATTATCATCTCCAATACGACAGAAGCAGGTTTAACCTACCTGGAGACGAGATATGAAGAGGGGGTACCGATCGATTCTTTTCCCGGTAAACTTACCGTGTTTTTACATGAACGCTATACTCACTATTCCGGAAGCAAAGAGAGCGGTTTACTTATTCTGCCTTGCGAGCTTGTCGATCGAAATGGAGATGTTCTCAAAAAATACGTGCTGCAGCATAGTATTGATTTTGGTTTTTCGGATTCGTTTCGGGACTGGGTACAGAAGGACAATCGGTTTCTGAATAATTTGGTAGATCGAATCGTCACGGGTGCCCCTTCCGAGGAAGAGGCGGCTGTACTCACAGAACGTTTTGGATATGAAGATAAGCTGATGACCTTAGCTGAGCCTTATCATCTGTGGGCGATTGAAGGGGAACCGGACCTTGATGACAGACTTCCGCTTGCGCAAGCAGGACTGAATATCCACTGGACCTCAGATCTAAAGCCGTTTCAGCTTCGGAAGGTACTTCTCCTAAATGGTTCTCATACCCTCATGACCCCGATAGCCATACTCAAAGGTCAGACATATGTGCGTGAGACGATGGAAGACAGCGAGCTTGGAGTATTTGTAAGAGAAGCAGCGGAAAAAGAAATCATTCCTGCCCTTGATCTGCCTGAGGAGGAAATGCAAAGTTATGTCAAAGAAGTGTGGGATCGTTTCCTGAATCCTTATATCAATCATAAACTGACGGATATTATGCTTGGCTCTATCTCTAAGTTCAAAGTAAGACTGCTTCCGACCCTGCTTGAAAGTATCAACAAAAACGGGGTTCTGCCTGAGCGAATCGTCACTTCTTTTAGTGCACTGCTTCGTTTATATAGGGCGGAACATACGGATAAAGGATATGTGTCAAGCACTTTTAGCGGGCAGATAGTAATCCTGCGGGATGAGGAACAGCTGCTTGCATCCTTGGCTCAGTATTGGTCCCAGTATAGCGGCGCTAATATGAATGAGGTCGTTTCGTATATATTGGCAGATGAACAAATATGGGGACAGAACCTTGATCTGATCTCCGGGCTGCGGGATCAAGTGGCAGAGCATCTGAACAAGTGGGAAGAGGAGGAGCATAATGAATACGTATGAATCTTCTGTAGTGGACTGGACACGGCTTCATCCGAATGATGATGTGCTCATTGCACTCCGTAATCTAAACGCAGGTGAACAGATTGAGGTAGCCAGCGGACAACATATCATTTTGAAAGAGGATGTCCCAAAAGGGCACAAGTTTGCCGTAAGGGAGCTTCAAGCTGGCGAACATATTATGAAATACGGTTATTCCATAGGTATCGCTAAGGAACAGATCGAGACAGGAAGATGGCTTCATACACACAATGTCAGCACAGGACTAAGCGGACTGATTGATTACGAATATATAAAAACCCCTCTAGAGAAACCGGCGGTTGTTCCTGCCAATCTTCATACTTTTCAGGGATACAGACGAAGTAACGGAAAGGTTGGAATTCGTAACGAAATCTGGATTATTAATACGGTTGGATGTATCAACAAAGTATGTGAGGCACTTGCGAAAATGGGGAATACAGCATTTCAGGGCCGTGTGGACGGGGTCTATCATTTTGCTCATCCGTTCGGCTGTTCACAGCTTGGTGATGATCTTAAGTATACTCAGCAGCTCCTTGCGTCCCTTGTATCCCACCCCAATGCCGGCGGCGTATTAGTCATTGGGCTTGGCTGTGAGAATAATCAGATCGAAGAATTTAAGACGTTTATTCCAGCTGAGGATGGGGAGAGAGTGCGATTCTTAAAAGCACAGGAAATTGATGATGAGATGGCCGAAGGGCTGCGCTTATTAGAAGAACTGACGGAGCTTGCGGAGAAGCAGGAGCGTGAACCTGTTCCGATATCTGAACTTACCATTGGTCTGAAATGCGGCGGTTCCGATGGTTTCTCGGGGATCACAGCGAACCCTCTCGTTGGGGCTGTATCCGATAAACTCGTTGCAGCTGGCGGTACAGCCATTCTTACCGAAGTACCAGAAATGTTTGGAGCGGAAACGATTCTGATGAACCGAGCTCGCAGTGAAGAGGTTTATGAAGAGCTTGTGAGCTTAATCAACAATTTCAAACAATACTATGTAAACCATGGACAGAATATTTATGAGAATCCCTCTCCAGGTAATAAGGAGGGAGGTATCACCACATTAGAAGAAAAATCGCTGGGGTGTACACAAAAAGGCGGACATTCAGAGGTAGTGGATGTAGTTGCTTATGGCAAAAAGGTAACGAAAAAAGGGCTCAACATTGTGGAGGCTCCCGGTAATGATCTCGTATCCGTAACCGCCCTGTCGGCAGCAGGTGCACATATTGTGCTGTTTACGACCGGAAGAGGAACTCCTTTTGGCGGACCGGTTCCTACTGTTAAAATTGCTACCAATTCGGATCTCGCTAATCGCAAAAAGCACTGGATTGATTTTAATGCAGGTCAGCTGCTCGAAGGAAAAGCGATGGACGATCTTGCGAATGAATTTCTGGCAGAACTGATTGACATTGCTTCGGGAAATAAAGTGACGAACAGTGAACGTTACGGTTTCCGCGAGATCGCGATTTTCAAAGATGGAGTTATCTTATAGATGTAATATCATTTTTGAAAAATAAGAAAGGCCGGCAGAGAGGAGCATGATACGCTCCCATCATAGTAGACAGTAGAAAAAACAAAACTTCTACCTCTATCATGATGGGAGTTTTTGTAATGTCTAAAAGAAGCCCAATTCCATATGAAATTAAGATTCAGGTTGTAAGACGTTGCCTGCAGCATGAATCCAATCCCAACTACGAGGCAAAACAACTGGGGATCCATAAAAGCACGGTTACCGAATGGATAAGAAAATATCAAGCAGGTGGAGTGGAAGGTTTAAAAAAATCGAAAGGTTGGAAAGCTTACTCCAAAGAGTTACGACTGGCGGCGATACAAGATGCACTTTCTGGTGAACACTCTGTACGATCAGTGGTGAAAAAGTACCATATTTCGAGTAAATCTGTGTTAGAGAGCTGGATTTCCAAGTATACTGAAGGGGCGAAAATGAAACCAACTCCGAAAAGGATGGGATCCCCTCATATGAATAAAGGACGGAAAACGACTTACGAAGAACGTATTGAAATTGCACAATTCACCATCGCCCATGATTTAGATTACCAGAAAGCCATCGACAAGTACGATGTCTCTTATCAGCAAGTCTACGCCTGGGTTCGTAAATATCAAACGAATGGTCACGAAGGGTTAAAAGACCTCCGAGGTCGTAAAAAACCGCTAGAGGAGCTAGATGAACAGGAAAGATTAAAGCTTCGGATTAAGGAACTCGAAGCGCGTAATGAGTACCTTGAAATGGAGAATGCACTCGCAAAAAAGTTGGCAGAGATCCGGCGAAGAAATACACACTAACCTACGTTCGGCATGCAGACATCTATCAAGCGATTAAGGAACTGCATGGCGAAAAGGGATATGCACTCACCAAGCTCTGTGAGCTCGCAGGAATCGCCCGATCTGCCTATTATAAGTGGCTGAAATGGACGCCATCCACCAGGGAACTCGAAAATCTTAAACTCGCCAAGGAAGTCAAGTGTCGCTATGACAAACGAAAAGGGATACTCGGTTATCGTCAAATGCGTATTCAGTTAAATCGCAAACTAAAAAAGGCTACAACCGTAAACGCTATTACCGTATCATGCGCGCCCTTGAACTAAGGGCAGTGATTCGCAAAAAGCGGCCAAATTACGTGAAAGCTCCAGCCCTTCATATTGCAGAGAATGTCATGAACCGAAAATTCCAAGCGGATGCCCCTAACCAAAAGTGGTGCACCGATGTAACAGAATTAAAGTACGGAAATGGCCGTAAGGCCTATTTGAGTGCCATTATTGACGGATATGACAACTCCGTGGTGTCATGGGTACTCAGCCATTCCAATAACAATGAACTCGTTATGAATACAGTAAAGAAAGCTTACAAAAGGAACCCAGGTGCTAAGCCACTCTTGCACAGTGATAGAGGTTTTCAATACACCTCACATGAATACCAACGACTTCAAAAGAAATACAAGTTTAGAACAAGTATGTCTCGTGTAAGTCGGTGTTTGGACAACCAACCTATTGAGCGATTCTGGGGTACCTTTAAAACAGAAAGCTTTTATCTGGAGAAATACGATACATACGACAATCTCCTTCGTAGTGTAAGAACTTATATCCATTATTACAATAATTTTCGATACACCGAACGACTTAACGGCTTATCCCCTAACGAATATCGGCAAGCAGCATAACTAAGAAAAAATAATCCCCTCAGCTTTGATAACCGAGGGGATTGAACATTTATAATTTTGTTTTTTTATCTGTCTACTTGACAGGGTGCACTTCAAGCATGTCTCTACTGGCCTTTTCTAGCGTCTTCACTTAGATAATTCCGTAACTAGCGAGTGTCTTAAGTCGTTCCATCGTGAGATGTCCCCGCCATTCTGCTTCAGCTGCTGCACTTAGCGCAGGCCAAGAGATTGGCCAGCCGCCGTCTTCTTGCTGGGAGGAAAGAAGATGCTCCAAATGCTGCTCCGTGATCTCTTTTGATATAAAGCGAGCTGCATAGCTGTCTGAACGAGGTGCCCAGTCCAGCACTTTTTGTACATAGCCGGTTGCTTTTGGATCCAGTTCTATGACGCCAGGCTGCTCTAGTATATGATCGAGTTTTTGTGCAAGACGAATGGATCGCTCGCTCTCATCTTGATTTTCGAGAAAATGTATGGCTTGAATCAGCGTATGATATCCTTCTAGTTCACTGTTTTCGAGGGAATACCAAACAAATTCTACAGCTTTTTTAAACCAGTTCTCTCTAAGGAATGGATGCCAATCCTTACATTTATATAGTAGTCCAATAATAGAACCTGATGGATTAAGAGAAGCGGTGTCCTCTTTTTCCGTTGTCCACCAGGGTGCATGCGGATAATCGTTTACGTTCTTAAAAGAATAGGGCCAGCCGCCAGTTGTCGGATTCGCATGTTTCTGCAGGAAAAATCCAAGCCCTGTAAGGATCCGTTCAGGATAATAGTGAACTTCACTCAGTATATGAAGCGCAAACTCAGCACCTTGGGGCTGACTGAAAGGAGTGCGAATATCAGGTTCTAGTGCATGCCCAAAACCACCATCTTGATTTTGATAAGCGGCCAGCGCTTGGACTACGGATTCTGCAGATCTTTGTCCTGTTGCATATTCGAAACGGTAACGATCCAGCAAGCGAGCATGGGTATACATGAAATGATGGGCTTTTTTCACAACCGGATGAGACACATCTAATAATGGGTAAGTGGTCATAGTTTGGTTCACTCCTTCAGTGCTTGATCGAATCCTCTTTTTGTATTCTTCATTTTCGTTTATTTACCTGCAAAAAGGCGGGGACAACAAAAAAATCCCGCACCCTCTGCTTACGCAGGTGATACGGGAATAGGTATAAAAATGGGTATAAAAAAGGTTAAAGAAAATGGATATAAGAAAACGGGTATAGAATACGCCTGCTGCGTACTATTTAACTTGCAGTATTTGTACACCGCGTTCTTCAATTTGGATCGTTCCCTGATGGTCAGTACCTGTCAGAAGATCCTTAGCCTGAACATCACCTAGATCATAGGAACAAGCTTCCTTATTGAAGTTAAGCACAAATAGATAAGAGATTCCGTCTTTTACACGGCGGCTGACTTCAACGCCATCAGGTGTAACGAGCGTCGGTCCAATACCTTTATCGGCCGCTATTTTATCAACCAGGCCGTCAAGGAAGCTGGTTTCTGGATCAGAAGCAACATAGTAGGCTTCACCAAGGCCAAATACATTACGGGTCAAAGATGGCATGCCTTGATAGAAATCTTCACCATACTCAGCAATCACTTCTGCACCTTCGGTATGGAGCAGATCGCAGAGCAGACCGCATTCATACTCGCCCGAAAGTTTGCCAAATGTGTTTTTAATCATCATTTTGTTCTTTTGGTCTGGGAACAGTGCATCGATTTCTTCTACCCATATGCCGAGAAGATCTCGAAGTTCACCAGGGTATCCCCCGACAGTGACTAGGTCATTCTCATTCACTACTCCGCTGAAGAACGTAGTTACAAAGGTGCCGCCGTTTTTTGTGAATGTCTCCAGTTTATTAGCGAATCCGGGTTTTACCATGTAGAGCACAGGGGCTACAACAACCTCATAGGAAGAAAGATCCGTATCTACGCTGATCATATCAACCTGGATATTCTGGCGATAGAAGGCTGCATAGTACTTATGAATTTGTTCTACATAGTTCAGTGCTACCGAAGGACCGCTTGATTTCTCAATCGCCCACCAGTTTTCCCAATCAAACAGAATAGCTACTTTAGATTCTACACGAGAGTCAAGTATTCGATCTCCGAGTTTCGCGAGTTCTTGGCCTAGCTGAGTTACTTCACGGAATACTCGGGTATTTTCATGGCCTGCATGTTCAATGACCGCACCATGGTATTTCTCACAAGCGCCGATGGATCTGCGAAGCTGGAAGAACATTACGGTATCTGCTCCATGGGCAACGGTCTGGTAGCTCTGAAGGCGCATGACGCCTGGACGTTTTAAAGAGTTGTAGGGCTGCCAGTTTTGCTGGCTTGGCGTCTGCTCCATCAGCATGAACGGCATACCGTCTTTTAGACCTCTCATCAGGTCATTT
Organism: Paenibacillus polygoni; assembly: GCF_030263935.1. Taxonomy (NCBI): domain Bacteria; kingdom Bacillati; phylum Bacillota; class Bacilli; order Caryophanales; family Paenibacillaceae; genus Paenibacillus; species Paenibacillus polygoni. Next base: position 1,793,873 of record NZ_CP127162.1, read on the forward strand.
GCCATTGCTGTTTCACTAGGAGGAGTGGTGAGACTCGGGTAGCTGTCCCAAGATACGATGTCCATATGTTTTGCCCATTTGAAGTAATCAAGCTGTTTGAAGAATCCCATCAAGTTGGTAGTTACTACAGAATCCGGTATGTATCTCTTAATTGCATCATACTCCATCTGGTAGCAAGCGAGCATACTATCCGAATTAAAACGAGAGTAGTCAAGAGAGATCCCTTGGAAATTGGTTCTGCGCTCACCCCATTCTTCACTGAGATTGCTTGGGAGTACGATCTCGTCCCAGTCATAGAAGGTGTGTCCCCAAAAAGCGGTGTTCCAGGCTTTATTCAGGTTATCTAGATTCTGATAACGTTGTTTCAACCATACACGAAAAGCACGTTCACAGTTGTCACAGTAACATTCACCGCCATATTCATTGGATACATGCCATACAAGAACCGCAGGATGATCTTGATAACGTTCCGCAAGCTTGCCTGCAATTCGTTCGGAGTACAAACGATAGGTCGGGCTATTTGGACAGGAGTTGTGACGTCCGCCAAACTTCCGTTTTCGGCCATCTCGATCTACACGGAGTACGTCTTTATATTTAGTAGCCATCCATGCCGGATGAGCACCGGTGCTGGTTGCTAGACAAACATAGACACCGCTTTCATAAAGACTGTCGATGAGTTCATCAAGCCATTCAAAATGATAGGTGATTTCATCAGGTTGGTTTTTAGCCCATGAGAATACATTTATCGTTGCGATATCGATACCTGCTATTTTAAACATACGAAGATCTTCTTGATGTGTTGCCTCGTCCCATTGCTCTGGGTTGTAGTCGCCGCCGTAGAATATTTTAGGAAGTTTGGAACTAATCAATGGATTCACCTCTTGTATAAGAATAAGTCCATGATATATCATGAGATGTATTTTTAAAATATAAGAATTGTAGAGACGTATATAATAATATGGAACTAACTTTGAGGTGATATGATGCTGTTTACTCCAGAACATCAACGTTTTTTTATGACGAGCAGAGAACAACCGTTGCCATTATATATTGAAAGTATTGGAGTGAATTTAAATCAAGAATCAATCGTGCGTTCCGCAGGATATCCTTGTTACCACTGGCTGCAGACCATGGAAGGGGAGGGAGAGTTTACTTTTGCCGGAAAAACGTACCCGCTTCCCCCTGGAACCGGTGTACTTGTGGCCCCAGGTGAACCGCATGAATACAAAAGATTAGAGGCAGGTACTTCATGGTCTACTCTATATATTACGTTTAGCGGTCCGCAGACGAGTGCCATTCTAGCAACACTTGAACTTGATCCATCGGCATGTTATCAGTGGGACCCTTCGTCGGAGCTTCAGTTCTTTGGACAACAAGTTCTTGGGTCCATCGGCAGTGATCGCGATTTAACGGGTCTTGAAGCGTCTGGGGATCTATACCGTTTTCTTTTGCTGCTCAAAAAATATGGAACGACAGGAAATTCACCTTCGTTGTCTCACTCTCTTGAAAGGCTTGCTCCACTGCTTCAGTTTATGGAAGAAAAATTGAGTGATCCGAATGTTGGCTTATCAGAAATGGCAGCTGTACTGTCGGTTAGTCCTCGATACGTCAATACCCTTTTCAAGCAATCTTTTGGAGAGACTGCCTATGGATATTTCATCCTGAAACGAATTCGCAGAGCGAAAGAAATTCTCACATCACGCCCGAATATGACGGTTAAGGAAACAGCAGAAGCTGTCGGCTTTCGGGATGCAAGCCATTTTGTAGCTACGTTTCGTAAAATCGAAGGGGTAACACCCGAACAATTTCGTAAATTGTACTGATAAATGAAACCATTTCATTCTAGCTATCGAAGCCTTAACCGGGACAATCTATAGATTAAATGCTTCTTTAGGATTGATGAAAACGGTTTTATATAGGATGATGGGTTAGATAGACGAGGAAACATCACATGGGAAGAAGAAAGAAGGGAAAAGAATGTCTGAACTATTCATTTGGCCTGGTCTGCCTCCTTATGCAGCAGAGGGATATGAAGCAGATCGACCTACACTGAGAGCCTACCTAGCGGAAGGTGCCAAAAGTGCGGTTATCGTTTGCCCAGGCGGCGGATACGGCCATCTAGCGGATCATGAAGGAGAACCTGTAGCAAAGTGGCTGAATGAATCGGGCATTTCGGCATTTGTATTAAAATACCGAATTTCTCCGCACAAAGAACCTGCACCTCTCGCTGATGCTAGACGGGCCATACAGTATGTAAGAGCCCATGCACAGGAATATGGGATTGAAAAAGGTCGGATTGCTATGCTCGGATTCTCTGCTGGAGGACATTTGACTGCGAATGCGGGAACTTCGTGGGTTCTTGGTGATGAGAGCCCGAAAGACCCTGTAGCCTCGGAGAGTTCAAAGCTGGATGCAATGATTCTTTGTTACCCTGTGATTACGATGGAGGATTACGGCCATTTAGGTTCAAGAGAAGCATTGCTTGGTAAAGGCGCTTCGAGCGATCTCATTCAAAAGTATAGTAACGAAAAGCAAGTATGCAAGGAAACACCGCCTGCTTTTATTTGGCACACGTATGCAGATGAGGCAGTCCCTGTTCAGAACAGCCTTGCGATGTCTATGGCGTTAAGTGAATCAAGAGTTCCTCATGAGCTTCATATTTTTGAAGAAGGACGGCATGGAATTGGACTGGCTGAGGAGTTCGCAGAAACAACAGGAAAGTGGAAGGAACTATGTATTACCTGGCTTCGGAAGCAGGGATGGTAGAGAGTTTAGAAGACAAGTCGGCCTTGGGGTTAAGGCTGTAAGCTGAAGACAGTTCTATAATGATAAGAGAAAAGGTTACTGATAAGGTAGAACAGGCCCGGATATTTAGTCTGTGGTATGGGATTTGGTTTTGGTTAGGGGTAGTCCTTGCGTTTAAGTAGTGTCCATCTCGTGTATTAACATGGATAGATGCACCGCCAGAGTGTGATAGCGATTAGCGAAGGAGTGTTTAAGATGTCAGAACTTGAACTTGTATTAGATGCAAAAGCGAAGCTTGGAGAGGGTCCCAGCTGGGATGCAGAAGCGGGCCGTTTATTTTGGGTAGACATTGAAGGGTTTAAGCTGCATGCTTATGATCCGCAGACGGGCGAGGATACCGTTTATGATATCGGACAACATATCGGAGCTGTTGTACCATACGAGAAAGAACGCGTTATCGTTGCGCTTCGAGATGGGTATCATGTGTACAACCTCCATACCGGAGAGCTGCAGCTTATTCATGACCCGGAAGAGGGTCGTAAGGATAACCGGTTCAACGATGGTAAATGTGACCCCGCAGGCCGCTTTTGGGCAGGGACGATGAGTCTTGAAGGAAAAGACAAGCAAGGCGCTTTTTATTGTCTGGAAGACGGAGAAGTCAGTACCATCTTTACCGAAGTTTCCACCTCTAATGGTTTAGGTTGGAGTCCTGATCATAAAACCATGTATTATATTGATACACCTACAGGGAAGATAGACCGGCTTGATTACGATGAAAAGACAGGCAAAGTGTCTAATCGCAGAACAGCAGTGGATTTTCCTGATAATGTTGGTTTTCCTGATGGCATGACCGTAGATGCAGAAGGGATGATCTGGATTGCACATTGGGGCGGATCTCAAGTAAGCCGCTGGAATCCGGACACAGGGAAAATGCTCTCACATATAGAGGTTCCTGCGGAGCAAGTGACTTGTTGCTGCTTTGGAGGTAAAAATTTGGACGAGCTGTATATCACTACAGCGCGAAACGGACTAAGCGCCGAACAACTCAAAAAAACGCCGCACGCAGGCGGACTGTTTCGAATCAAACCGGGTGTAAAAGGAATGCCAACTTTTCGGTATAAACAAAAATAAGTTATTCTGATTTGGTGAGTCATCATGATTTACTGATGACCAATAATAAGACATGGAAAAGATCGTTATAAACGTTCCTTTCTCCGTGTCTTTTTATTTTGGCACTAATTTGTGAGTACTGCAAATAGGTGCTTTTTAACTTTTAACTTTTTCGCCCTCAAAGCGTTTATAGAGTATATCCCTTCCTATTTTATCAAAAGGTATTATGAAAATTGATTCAGCGTAGTCAATAACATGTGAGTAAGAAGAAGTAGGAGTATAGTTTGCTAAAGGGGGCAGTACGATGAATGACGATCATTTCCAAGATCAGAACCAATTTTCTAAACCCATGGATCCATATAGCGCTAAATCAAACTTTGATGTGAAGGAAGAGGAACTGCATAAAAATGGTGTTCCCTCCTTATGGCGTGAAGTTTCTAATTTGCTGATTATCGTTGGAATTATTGCAGGCGTAATTCTATTATCTCGAATTTTTTAGTTATAGAATTTGAAATAGGGATATCGTGTTAAAAACCAAAACCAAAACCAAAACCAAAACCAAAACGAAAAAAACAGACCAAAACACAAAAACAACCGAATTGGATAACCATTCGGTCGTTTTTGTGTTTCAAGATGATATATATTAATTGCGGATAAGATAGTCAAATGCTCCAAGTGAAGCTGTTGCACCTGATCCCATTGAGATAATGATTTGTTTGTAGGCACTGTCTGTGCAGTCGCCGGCAGCAAATACGCCAGGAAGGCTTGTTGCACCGTGTTTATCTACAATAATTTCACCCATTCTCGTACGTTCAATCGTGTCGCCTAACCAATCTGTATTTGGAACAAGACCGATTTGAACAAATACCCCTTGAAGTTCGATATGTTGAACCGTTCCTGTATCGCGTTCAATATAGGAAATACCATTTACTTTGTCGGTACCTGTAATTTCCTTGGTTTGAACATTTTTAAGAACCGTAACGTTTGGCAAGCTGTAAAGGCGCTCTTGAAGAACAGAGTCTGCTTTAAGCTCAGGCATGAACTCAAGTACTGTTACATGTTTTACGATACCAGCAAGGTCAATGGCAGCTTCAATACCAGAGTTACCACCGCCGATTACAGCAACATGTTTTCCTTCAAACAATGGGCCGTCGCAGTGAGGGCAGTAAGCTACGCCTTTGTTTTTAAACTCGGCTTCGCCCGGTACGCCAACATTACGCCATCTAGCACCTGTGGAAAGAATAACCGTCTTACTCTTAACCACAGCACCGTTTTCCAGCTCGATTTCGATAAGGTCTTTTTTCTCCAGACGTTTTGCACGCTGCAGGTTCATCAGATCAATATCGTACTCTTTTACGTGTTCTTCGAGGCTTGCAGCCAGTTTCGGACCTTCGGTATGTTTCACACTGATAAAGTTCTCGATACCCAGTGTATCCATAATTTGTCCGCCGAAACGTTCTGCAATAATACCTGTACGAATTCCTTTACGTGCAGCATAAATAGCAGCACTAGCACCTGCTGGTCCACCGCCGACAACGAGTACATCATATGGTTCTTTATTGTTGAACTCGGATGCATCTGGAGTGCTTCCTACTTTTGCAAGAATTTCTTCCAGTGTCATACGGCCGCTTCCAAATGATTCTCCATTCAAGAAAACAGTAGGAACAGCCATAATATCTTTGCTCTCCACTTCTTCCTTAAATGCAGCACCATCGATCATGGTATGTGTGATGTTCGGATTCAGTACGCTCATTACGTTTAGCGCTTGAACGACATCAGGACAGTTGTGGCAAGACAAGCTGATGTAAGATTCAAAATGAAGCTCATCTTGAATACTTTTCACTTGATCAATTACCTTTTGATCTACTTTTGGAGGTCTGCCGCTTACTTGAAGCAAAGCGAGTACCAAGGAAGTAAATTCATGTCCTAAAGGAATACCAGCAAAAACAACACCAGTGTTTTCAGAAACACGGTTAACACTGAAGCTTGGTGTTCTTTCCAATTGTGCTTTTTCAACTTTAATTCTGGAGGACATCGTAGCAAGCTCGTCCACTAGGGAAAGCATGTCACGGGAGACTTCATCGTCTCCCGCACATACTTTAAGTACTACGTCGCCTTCCAGAAGCTGAAGATATTGTTCTAATTGAGCTTTAATATCTGCTTCTAGTATCATATTGACGCACTCCTTAGATTTTGCCTACAAGATCAAGGCTTGGTTTCAGTGTTGCACTACCTTCTTGCCATTTAGCCGGGCATACTTCACCTGGGTTGTTACGAACATATTGTGCTGCTTTGATTTTGTTAACAAGTGTACTTGCGTCACGGCCAATACCGCCAGCATTAATTTCTACGGTTTGGATAACACCATCTGGATCGATGATGAAAGTACCGCGGTCAGCAAGACCAGCTTCTTCGTCTAGTACATCAAAGATACGGGAGATTTTTTGGGAAGGGTCACCGATCATGATGTATTCGATTTTACCGATAGTTTCGGAATGATCGTGCCAAGCTTTATGTGTAAAGTGAGTATCAGTAGATACAGAGTATACTTCTACGCCAAGATCTTTCAGTGTAGCATATTGATTTTGAAGATCTTCAAGTTCAGTTGGGCATACGAAAGTGAAGTCAGCAGGGTAGAAGCATACAACGCTCCATTGACCTTTAAAGTTTTGTTCAGTTACTTCGATAAATTCACCTTTTTGAAAAGCGTTAGCTTTAAATTCTTGGACTTCTTTTCCGATTAGAGACATATTCATGTTCCTCCTAATAGTGGTATGTTTGTTATTGCAGAATTCATATTTAATTAGTATGGAGATAAAACTCAAAACTAATTAAATAATAATAATTCTAATCTGATAATTATTATCATATAACCTTATCATTCTGTCAAGAATAATTCTCAATTAGATTTAAACTTTTATCTCATAGACGTTTTATTTTAATAAACTCTACTCTGCCCAGTGAAGTGTTGTTTCATTAAAGGGACATCTGCGAAGAAAAGAGGAGTATCTTCAGTATCTTCATCTATAAGCTTACAGAGAATAGAATCAATATTCAAATGCACGGTGCTTTGTTGTGTACAGTTTTTATATGGGGAATTCCTTTGAAGTCAGGCTAATACTTGCAATCCAATTGTTAAATTTAGAGTGGAAATGATGAGTGAGAAGAATCTATTTAAAGGAGCAGAGAATATCAGAGAAGAAACTAGTAATTTTCCTTCTTCTATTATAGAGGTCAGAAAAGTATATTTAAAGTGATTGTTTTCCTTTACAAAATAATTTTGGGCGCCTCTTTCGAGACGCCCAAATCATGGGAGAGGAGAAACCGGATGAAGAGCTTATGGGGAAACGTAAGTCTTCTCCGCGGTTGTCTACGGCACTTGTGATGCCGATAATTACATCATGACCGCTCTCACGTAAGTTTATACATGACCGGGCCAATTCTTTTTGCAAAATTGATTTAGGCATTTTCACATCTATTATAGATTGTGGTACGATATCGGTATAATAAAGGCACATATTAAGACAGAAACAGGGTGACATAAAAAGGTGAGAGTGATATCAGGCACAGCAAAAGGAAGACCGCTTAAAGCAGTTCCCGGAACAGGGACACGCCCGACAACCGATAAGGTGAAGGAAGCGGTCTTTAGTATGATTGGACCTTATTTTGAAGGTGGAAATGTGCTCGATCTGTTCGCTGGCAGCGGCGGACTTGGCATAGAGGCACTTAGCAGAGGGATGGAAAAGGGGATATTTATCGACCTTGAACCCAAAAGTATTGAAGTTATTCGAGCTAACTTGAAGGCTACCAAGCTTGAGAGTAAGGCAGAAGTGTATCGTAATGAGGCTGGCAGAGCTTTGAAACTGCTCGCAAAACGTGCTTACAAGTTTGATGTTGTTTTTCTAGATCCGCCTTACCGGATGAAAAATGCAGATGAACTCATGCTGGCGATGCAGGAGAACGATATGTTATCTGAAGATGCAATTGTAGTTGTTGAATATGATGCAGATCATGAGTATGAAGAAAACTTTGGACATTTTGCCCAAACTCGAAAAACTACCTATGGTGATACAGCTATATCGGTATACCATTATTCTCCCAGCACTGAAGCAGTGGAGGAAGATACAAGTCATAATGAAACAAGTCAGGAGATACAAGTCGATGAATAAAGAAGTACACTCAGGCGAGAGAGTAGCCGTCTATCCGGGTAGTTTTGATCCCGTAACGATGGGGCATCTCGATATCATTACAAGAGCTTCCAAACAGTTTGATCGTCTGGTGGTTGCTGTTTTGAACAATAAAAGCAAGAATCCTCTATTTTCGGTAGAGGAGCGTGTTGAATTACTGGAGATGGTTACGAAGGATCTGCCCAATGTAGAAGTGGATAGTTTTCGTGATCTTACTGCGAGCTATGTACGCGTTAAAGGGGCCGATGTTATTGTGCGCGGAATTCGGTCGGTAACGGATTTTGAATACGAATTGCAGCTCGCGTCCTTGAATAAGAAATTGAATAAGGACGCCGAGACTATTTTTATGATGACCGATCCGATTTATTCCTATCTTAGTTCCAGTGTGGTTAAGGAAATTGCAAGCTTTAATGGAGATGTAACAGACCTAGTGTCCAAAGAAGTGGAAGAAGCGCTTAGACGTAAAGTTAATGAGAAAAAGGCCCTCGAGTAGACTTCCATCCGGCAATCCATTTGGATAACAAAATGAACGTTGTTAGCAGCAAAATGAGAAGTAGCCCGAACCATCCTGCATACTGAAAACCGTTTATTACAGGTTCTGAGATGCTGTTTACTGCGGTGGAAGCGTCATTGAACACGGTTTTAGTGGAGACAAGCCACATTTTAATGGGTGTCCACAGGATCAGGACAAGAATATAGGAAATACATGCATGTAATATTCGTCCAAAAGTAAAGATAGATGTGCTGATTCCGTATGGCTTCAAGAGAGCTGAGACTTGCCAGTGTGAACTGAGCCCTCCCCAGCCGATCGCCGCTGCAAGTAGCCCGAACTGGATTGGCTGCGAGATGATATCAGTGGAACGAAGAGCATAAGCCCCAAGGTGTATTTCGAAAAAAGAAGACCAGAGATAATCCGGCAAAAATGGAGTGATGTATTTTCCAATCAACCTTATTAGGACAGAAAATACGATCATTGAGCCGCCTGTCATCATTAATACTTGAACGGCATGACTTACTGTATCTCCGAGCAGTTTCCCAAAACTTCGGCCGTCTTTTTTTCTAGTCATAGCAGCGGTTTGATACATGGAGTAGAGAAGACCTTTTTTTGGAACGGCTGATTCGTGTAAGTGCGGGTTCGTATTACTTACCGATACGGCATCATTCTTGTCAGCAAATCTCGCGAGAATGAATCCGGAAAGGATACCAGCTGCCCAGTGAACCAGGATGAGCACGTAACCGACAACGGGATTTTGATAAAAAGCGGCACCAATGACAACGAGAAGTGTCATAGGATTGGTAAAATGCGTGAGCGCAGCAAGCCGGGAGGCTTCTTTTGACGTGATTAACTTTTGTTCATACAGCTGTACTGCAGTATCGGCTCCGGAAGGGAAACCAGCACTCATGCCCATGGCTAGTCCCATACCGGTTGCTCCCGGCATTCGGAAACCTTTTTTCATTAAGGGGTCGATAAGTACACCCAGTCCGTGGGTAAAACCGTAAGCAGTCAGCATCTGGGACAGCATTAGGAAGGGCAGCAAGGCAGGAAACACCATTTTCCACCAGATATCAAGTCCTTGTATAGAGGCTTCAAACGCCTCTTCGGGTGTAGAAATAATAGCGACTACGAGGAAAAGAGCACCTATACCCAGCAGTACTGTGATGAGATAGGGAGGAATCAAGGAGCGCATACCTGCACTTGTTTTCTTATTAAGGTTCAATGAACGATCACCTCTATAGGTAAGATAAAGACCGACCCTGTAAAAAAAGGCGCGGTTTTTTTTAAGGTTTTAAGGTTGAATGGTAGTGGTGCAACATGTTCTTGTTAGCTTCTGCTTGATGTTCTGTGGATGAATATGTTGTCCTATACATGTATATGTAGAATACAAAGAACAAGAACAAGCTGTCTGTAAGTAAGGAGGAGGTGAACGTTCATGAGTGATATGCGTAGAAAAAGCGGAATGCGAACGACGCTATATATCGCCCTACTTGCCATTGTGGTTTATGTTTTGGTGTATATGCCTACGCCGTATATCATTACTCAGCCGGGTTCGGCAGAGGCAGTAAAACCCATGGTCGAAGTAAAAAATGGGGATGAACAAGAAGAGGGCGAATTTCTCATGACCACCGTATCGGCGAGTTACGCGAATTTGTCACTCCTCTTTTTATCTGTGTTTAATAATCATGCGGAGATTGGAAAGAAAGCAGAGCGTCTCCACGGAAAATCAAAAGATGAATATTCGGCGGAGCAGGTTTTCTATATGAGTGATTCTCAATCTTCTGCTATGGAAGCTGCATATGAGCAGGCTGGCATTCAGTATAGTATTGTACCTGAGCATATATTTGTGTTTGGTCTGTCCAAAGATCCTGCGCCTCAAGGGGATATTGAGGCCGGAGATAAAATACTGTCTGTAAATGGGGTGCCTACTCCTGATCATACGGTTCTGTCAAAGGAACTGGAGGGTAAAAAAGCGGGAGACTCCATTGAAATGCAGTTAAATCGGAATGGAGAGACCATCACGAGAGAAGTTACGCTAGTACCGATTAAAGATACGAATACGGGGAAGACAAGAGCCGGTCTTGGCGTGATGATCGGAACCATTCAGAAGGTAAAGTCCGAAGATCCGGCCCACCAGATCGTATTTAAGGATACCCGGGTAGGCGGTCCTTCTGCAGGACTTATGTTTACGCTGGAAATTTATAATCAGCTTACTCCAGGGGATTTGACTAAAGGCCACATTATTGCGGGAACAGGAACGATCACGAAAGAAGGCATCGTTGGACCCATCGGCGGTGTAGTTCATAAAATTGTAGCTGCGGACCGAGAAAACGCGGAAATTTTCTTTGTACCTAGAGATAATTATGAGGATGCAAAGAAAAAGGCAGATTCCATCAAAACAGAAATGAAACTCGTTCCTGTGGACACGGTAGAGGATGCCCTTGAATATATCGATACGCTTTCCGAAAAATAAAACTTTTTTCATCACATCTCAGGATGGTGATGAAAATTACACGTAAAAAAATAGGGCACATAACTTGAGGTCGGAGACTTCACGTTATATGCCTTATTTTTATTGAATGATCAATTATAGATGATCATATGTTTTAGCTGCATAGATTTCATATCATTTTTCTACAATCCGTACAGGGGATTCGTAAAAATCACGATACAATAGCCTTGGGTCCGGCTTAGGCATGCCCATTCCATAGACAGCTGTAGCCTGCTGATCCCATGTTAATTGATCATGCTCGAAGGCAGACGTTTTAATAACGATCGGCAGTGTTGCTTTTTTGCGCATTTCTTTTAACAAGGCTTGTCCTTTATCCGTAAAACCAAGAACCCGAATATAATGAGGTCCTTGGCGAAGAATATCCGGTGTCATTTTCTCCTTCTCATGATGTAGAAGAATATGAGTCAGCATGCGCTGAAGTTTTGTTTTTGTATACCTTTTCGTTTTGACCGCTTCTAGGAGAGCATGGATGGAGAGCTCCGGAAGCTGAGGGAGCATTTTCAGTAAACGATGCTCGAGGCCCTCAGTGACCTCGCCAAAGCGCGCTAGTTCCTTCGGGCTCTTCGTCACGAGCTGGGTAAAAAGCGCGTCACGGTAGCGCTCCAGATCCACAGGAGCGCGTCCATTCTGCCATTCGCGCTGCAGAATGGCTAGTACCTCCGCCGGCACATAAGGTGCCGCGGCGGCAAGGCCGTCCTCGCCGAGCAGAAGCCGGCGCACGGCTGTTGCACTTGCGATGCTGCCGGTGCTCGGCATCGCATCGTGGTACCCGGCGCCGGTACGCTGCGCCGTGAAGGGCCTGATCGCGCTGCCTAAACGGCGCAGCGCGATAAGATAGTGCAGCCCAAGTGTATTATTGGGCTGCTTCAGCAAGGCCAGTGCCCCCGCAGGATCACTGCCGGGGGCAAGAGCTGCCGCAGCCGCTGCATAGGCTGCGGGATAGCTTGCACCGCTGGCAAGCTGCTGCTGGAGGAGGGAAGCCAGAGCCTGCGGCTCACTGGCTAAGAGGTCCGCCAGCTCCACCAGCGGTGCAAGCTCACCTGATTCGCTGCCAAAGCAGAGCGAATCAACAACGCCTGTATGGTGCAAGGTGGCCACCGCACCATAGGCAAACCATTCCGCCGGCTGTACTGCATAGGCAGCCGGCAGTTCAAGCACGAGATCGACGCCGAGCGTAAGCGCCATCTCCGTTCGTGCCCATTTGCTGACGATCGCGGGTTCGCCGCGCTGCAAAAAATGCCCGCTCATGACGGCAACCACTGCGCTCGACTGTGTGAGCTTTTTCGATTCCTCTAGATGATATACGTGACCGTTATGCATGGGGTTATATTCTACAATCAGTCCTACCGCGGAATTCACGATATTGTTCAACCTCCCGGATTTGCTTAAGACCTGCTTTATTTGTTATCTTAGTTAAATCAATTTCATAATACCTTTCGTTGCTTTAATCGGGAGTATATATGGATCAAAATGGATCTATTTTTCTATATATAGTCCCAATTTTATCGTTTTGAATGAGTTATGAAATGGATTATAGCAGGATATTATTTTGAATTAGCCGTTACGGTAACTGTTTTTATACGAACAGCTTATTCTCCAATACAGGGTGTAAAGTTTAAAGTGTTGACAAACCTCTTTGAAAATCGTTATAATGATTTTTGTTTGTTAGACCCTTTTCTCAACATACTTATGTCTGTATTGCAACACACTAAGATAGTATACAGTAATAGGGCTGATTGAAAAAATGGTTTATCGTCTGGAGTGATTATAATGCAAATGTCATTTCGCAAGATGGCAGCAAGTACGGAACCTGTAAAGGTATCGGAACAACTTGATCTTAGTCATCTTATTCGAAACAACAAGGAAATCACAGCCGTTTCTCCTTTGCAGGCAGAACTAACACTAACTGCATTACCGGGAGACGTTGTGGATGTTCAAGGTCCGTTAACGGCCGAAGTGGATATGCTCTGCTCTCGTTGTCTAGGTAACGTACATGAACATTTAGATATGAAATTCGCCGAACAGTTCAAACAAGGAACAGAGCCGGAAGATGCGGATGAAGAAGATGATACCTTGTATGTGGACGAGGATATCGTGAATCTTGATCCATTTATGGAAGAATATTTCTTGCTGCATCTACCGTTTGCGCCGCTGTGTAAGCCCGATTGCAAAGGGCTGTGTCCTACATGCGGTACCGACTTGAACCAAAGCAGTTGTGACTGCGACAATACTGTTGTGGATCCACGGCTTGCTGGGCTTAAGGATTTCTTTAAATGATATTAATTATTTGATGCACCGCTTAGCGTGCATGAGTAATTGATAGTAGATATTAATCATTTGGTGCATCGCATTGCGTGCATGAATGATTGATAGTAGATATTAATCATTCGGTGTACCGCTTAGCGCGCATGAATGATTGATAGTAGATATTAATTATTTGGTGCATCACTTAGTGTGCGTGAATAATTAATAGTAACATTAATTGTTTGGTGTATCGCTTAGCGTACATAAATAATTAATGGTTGATATCAATAACTAGTTGCATCACAATAGGAATGCATGGATTATTGAATTTTTTTTGCTGAATACATGACATCTGTGCTATTATGCAACAGTTGATTTTGATAAGGAGGTGGGAATTGTGGCAGTACCTCAACGGAGAACATCCAAAACTCGTCGTGACAAACGTCGTACTCACTTTAAATTGGCAGTGCCAGGTATGGTGAAATGTGAACAATGCGGAGAAATGAAGCTTGCTCATCACGTATGCAAAGTGTGCGGAACGTACAAATCTAGAGAGATCATCTCTCAATAATAGCTTTGCTGCGAAATAGTACTCTATCCCAGGATAGAGTACTATTTTTTTGTTAGTAATAAAGCAGTACTTTCTTTTTGCGCCAGCTTCCTTTATACTAAGCTTTAGTACCAGGTTCTAACCTTGGTTAGATTGTGATCTAGAAATGGTTTTTAATCATTGCCTTTAGGTAGGAGATACCTGATTGACGAATGAATAACAGAGAATATAATGTTTTGAATATATAGATGGTTTGGCTATGCTTTACATAGACTAGACGCGGATTAGTTTCACATATACAAGGTGATGATTTAGCCTTGAGATTATAAATTTCGGAAGTAAGGGGGAGCTTGGTCATAGAACGCATACCGAAAAGACAGAGGCAACAGCAACTTGCACAGATGATTGAGGACAATCCTTTTATCACGGATCAAGAGTTAACCAGACTGCTGAAGGTAAGTATTCAAACGATTCGTCTTGATCGTATGGAACTTGGCATTCCAGAACTGCGTGAGCGGATGAAGCTGATGGCTGAAAGGTCATATGATCAAGTTCGCTCCCTTCCGTTACATGAAGTCATCGGAGATATTGTTGATCTTCAGCTTGATAAAAGTGGTATTTCCATTTTTGAAATTAAAGATGAACATGTATTCTCTAGAACGGGGATTGCGCGTGGACACTATGTGTTTGCGCAGGCCAATTCACTTGCTGTAGCGGTCATTAACGATGAGATTGCACTCACTGCCTCCGCAGATATTCGGTTTGTAAGACCGGTTCATTTAGGAGAAAAGTGTATTGCTAAAGCATATGTTCGTTCGATGCCTGAACAGAAGGGAAAGGCAAAAGTAGAAGTGTTCGCTTATGTCGGAGAGGAAATGGTGTTTCAAGGAAACTTCGTCATTTACCGATCTGCAAGACAAGATAGCGAAGAGGGAGGTAATCATCATGAGGATCGTCATTGATGCAATGGGAGGCGACAATGCACCGGCTGCAAGTGTAGAAGGTGCCCTTCTTGCCGCTAAGGAATGGAAAGATACCGAGATTGTACTTGTCGGAGACGAAACAGCAATTGCGCCTTATCTTGGGAATGAACGACCGCAGAACTTGACTGTTCAGCATGCATCGGAAGTGATTACATCCGATGACGAACCTGTTAGAGCTGTTCGCCGCAAGAAAGACGCCTCGATGGTCGTTGCAGGACGCATGCTTCGTGAAGGCAGTGCAGATGCGATGATCTCAGCTGGAAATACAGGTGCACTGATGACAACAGGGCTGCTCGTAGTAGGCAGAATGCATGGGATTGAGAGACCTGCCCTTGCTCCTATGATTCCAACCATCGATGATAAGGGAATGCTTGCGCTTGATCTCGGTGCGAATATGGATGCGAAACCAGAGCATCTTGCGCAGTACGCACTTATGGGAAGCATCTACCGTCAGAAAGTTCAAGGCATTGAGCGCCCGAGAGTGGGCCTTCTGAATGTCGGTACTGAACCGGGAAAAGGGAATGAACTGACGAAAGTTGCCTATCCTCTTTTGGAGAAGCTGCCGATTCATTTTATTGGAAATGTAGAAGCAAGAGATATTCTTATGGGAACATGTGATGTACTCGTCTGTGACGGTTTTGCAGGTAATATACTGCTGAAATCAGTAGAAGGCGCAGCGGGTGCTATTTTTGCTCTCTTGAAAGAACAGTTTACTTCTTCACTGAAGACAAAACTGGCAGCAGCCATGCTTATGCCGGAACTGCGCAGTCTAAAAGGAAAACTCGATTACAAAGAACATGGCGGTGCTCCTTTACTTGGACTTAGCCGTCTTGTTGTCAAGAGTCATGGATCAGCAGATGCAAATGCGATTAAGAATGCGGTTCGGCAGGCTAGAATCGCCATTGAGAATCAGCTGGTTGAAAGTATATCTAAGGAAATTACAGGGAAGTGAGTGACATGATGAATACACATTTACGTCCAGTCGGTGTCATCGGTACAGGTAAATATGTACCTGAACGTATTTTGACAAATCAGGATATGGAAAAAATGATGGATACCAATGACGAATGGATCGTTTCTCGTACTGGGATTCGGGAACGTCATATTGCAGCGCCTGAGCAAGCTACGTCTGATCTAGCTTTTGAAGCCGCGAAAGCAGCAGCTGCATCTGCAGGCATTAAGCATGAAGACATCGAACTTATCATTGTTGCAACGGTAACACCAGACAGTGCATTTCCATCCACGGCTTGTATTCTGCAAGATAAACTTGGTGCAAAAGGAGCGGCAGCTTTTGATCTGTCCGCTGCGTGTTCCGGATTTGTATATGGTCTCGCAACAGCAACAAGTATGATCCAAACGGGAATGTACAACAATGCACTCATAATAGGTGCGGATTGCCTTTCGAGAATTACAGATTATACAGACCGTAACACAAGTGTTCTTTTTGGAGACGGTGCTGGTGCTGTCATCCTGGGCGAAGTACCGGAAGGCCGCGGATTTAAGTCGTTTGACCTGGGAGCTGAAGGAGCAGGCGGTCCGCTTCTGAACTTGCAAGCAGGTGGTTCTAGGTTGCCAGCTTCAGAAGAGACGGTTGCGAATAAACAGCATTATATCTACATGAACGGAAGAGAAGTCTTCAAATTTGCGGTTCGTGTTATGGGAACAGCTACAATTGATGTACTAGCAAAAGCAGGACTTGGAAAAGAAGATGTAGATCTCTTCATTCCACATCAAGCTAATATCCGTATTATTCAATCTGCCATGCAGCGTCTTGAGCTTCCAGAGGAGAAGGTAGTTATTAATGTGGACAAGTATGCGAATACTTCTGCAGCATCCATACCTCTCGCACTCGTTGAAGCAGCGGAAGAAGGCCGAATGAAACCGGGCGATAAAGTGCTGATGGTTGGTTTTGGCGGCGGATTGACATGGGGAGCTTCGGTTCTCGTTTGGTAATCTAGTGACATAATTTCGTAATTATCATTTATTTATATTATTCTTTAACTCTAGTAATTGGTCGAAAGGAGTTTTGAATCTAGTATGGGCAAAATTGCTTTTGTATTTCCAGGACAAGGTTCTCAGTCTGTAGGAATGGCAAAAGATGCATACGATCAGGTAGAAGCATCCCAAGCTATTTTTAAACAAGCAGATGAAGCACTTGGATTTTCACTGAGCACGTTAGTGTTCGAAGGTCCAGATACGGATTTGAAACAAACAAAAAACACCCAGCCTGCACTATTGACAGCAAGTATTGCTCTTTTTGAAGCATTAAGGGAAAAAGACATTACCGCCGATTATATGGCAGGTCACAGTCTTGGTGAATATAGCGCGCTTGTTGCATCAGGCGTTATTTCGTTTCAAGATGCAGTATCCATTGTTCGTGCAAGAGGAACATTTATGGAGGAAGCAGTACCTGGAGGCCGTGGTGCCATGGCAGCGGTCCTTGGTGCAGAAAGAGAAGCTCTGGCTGAGCTCTGTGCTGCAATTTCTTCACAAGGGGAGGACTACTTGGTTGAACTGGCGAATCTTAATTCACCAGGACAAATTGTGGTCTCCGGCTTACAGGATGGTGTAAATGAAGTTGTTCAGCGTGTAAAAGAAGCAGGAGGAAAAAGAGCAATTCCTCTTGTTGTCAGCGGACCTTTCCACACCTCTCTAATGAAAGGTGCGGCCGAGAAGCTGCAAGAACGCTTAGCTCAAGTTACACTGCATGATGCAGCTGTTCCTGTTATTGCGAATGTCACTGCTGAACCGGTGACAGACGCAGAGAAGATTAAGAATCTTTTAGTTGAACAAGTCTATTCCTCTGTTAAATGGGAAGATACGGTCTTATACCTCGTAGAACAAGGCGTGGATACATTTATCGAGATTGGCCCTGGTAATGTGTTAACAGGTCTAATTAAGAAAGTAGACAAGTCCTTGAAGCTTTATAATGTGAACAATTTGGAAAGCCTGAATGTATTGGCTGCTGAACTTTCTTAAACATCTAACTTCGATGATACTTGAGGAAAGGAGGTACACAAGAGATGTCTATATCACTCAAAGGTCAAGTTGCTCTTGTTACAGGTGCGTCTAGAGGGATTGGACGCAGTATCGCCCTTGCCTTAGCTGATGCGGGCTGTCATGTTGCTGTGAATTATGCAGGTAACGAGGCTGCTGCTGCAGAAGTGGTGAAGCTGATTGAAGCAAAAGGGGTTCAGGCGTTCGCGGTGAAAGCGAATGTCGGAATTACCGCAGAAGCTGACCAAATGGTGAAGCAGGTCATCGAACAATGGGGAAAAATTGATATTCTGGTTAACAATGCGGGAATAACAAGGGATAACCTCATTATGCGAATGAAAGAGGAAGAATTCGACCAAGTTATTGAGACGAATCTGAAAGGCGTGTTCAATTGTCTAAAAGCGGTAACTCGCCCGATGATGAAACAACGATATGGCCGAATTATTAATATATCTTCTGTTGTCGGCGTGTTAGGGAATGCAGGTCAGGCCAATTATGTGGCTGCGAAAGCAGGGGTTATTGGTCTTACCAAATCTTCAAGCAGAGAATTAGCTTCTCGTGGAATTACGGTAAACTGTGTTGCACCTGGTTTTATTCAAACCGAAATGACACAGGAGTTATCTTCTGATATTGTAGAGGGCATGATGACAAATATTCCGCTTGGCAGATTGGGTCAGCCAGAGGAAATTGCTGGGGTAGTTACATTCCTTGCATCCGAGGCGGCTTCCTATATGACAGGGCAAACACTGCATGTTGATGGCGGAATGTATATGTAACCTGCCTAATCCTTCTAGTCATAGAAATCTATCTATAAGAAGCTATGAAGAGAGACATGTAGGGTCTATGGCATTTTACTAGTTATTCTCGTATAATACGAAAGAGGAGGTGAACCGGAAATGTCCGACGTATTGGAACGCGTAAAACGCATCGTAATTGATCGTTTAGGCGCTGATGAAGCTGAAGTAACGTTAGAAGCATCATTCAAAGATGATTTGGGTGCTGACTCTCTAGACGTTGTTGAATTGGTTATGGAACTCGAAGATGAGTTTGATATGGAGATCTCTGATGAAGATGCAGAGAAAATTACGACCGTAGGTGAAGTTGTAAACTACATACAATCACATACCTAAGTCACCCTGGAAGTCCCGCGCTTGCGCCTATCGCATAGGCGGGACTTCTTCTCCTAATTGCACCATAAGGCTTAAGGCCAACAAGAAGCCCATTTTATAGGTGTTTGTTATTAGACACATGTATAAAATGGGTTTCATTACATTAAAATCTGTTAACTAGCGTAACGCTCGCCGTTATGCAGTCGATATAGAGGTGAATTTGATTTGAGTCGTAGAGTTGTAGTGACAGGTATGGGTGTCATGACCCCAATCGGGAAAAATCTTGATGAATTATGGAACAGCTTGATGGAAGGCAAATCAGGAGTTTCCCTAGTAGAAGCTTTTGACGTGACCGACTATAACACCAAGATTGCTGCATCCATTAAAGATTTTAATCCCGAAGATTATATGGAGCGGAAAGATGCTCGTAAAATGGACCGTTTTGTCCAGTTCGCAGTTGCTGCCGGCTCGATGGCTTTGAATGATAGCGGACTTCAAATTGGTGAGAATATTGATGCTGAGGCTATTGGAGTTTCTGTAGGCTCCGGTATTGGCGGTCTTGGAACTTGGGAAGATCAGCATAACATTCTTCTTGAAAAAGGACCCAAGCGAGTGAGCCCTTTCTTCATTCCGATGATGATCGCAAATATGGCTTCTGGACAATTGTCTATTTCACTCGGTGCAAAAGGACCGAATACAACACAAGTAACGGCATGTGCAACAGGAAGTCATTCCATTGGCGATTCAATGCGCATGATTCAGCGTGGTGACGCAGAAGCGATGATCTGCGGCGGTGCAGAAGCAACCATTCGTCCAACAGGGATGGCAGGGTTTAACTCGATGCGTGCGATGTCTACACGCAATGATGAGCCGGAAAAAGCAAGCCGTCCATTTGATATCGATCGTGATGGTTTTGTAATGGGTGAAGGAGCCGGAATTCTTATTTTGGAATCACTGGATCATGCTCTTGCTCGCGGTGCTCACATTTATGGTGAAGTGGTAGGATACGGTTTGTCAGCTGACGCAAAACATATGACAGATCCCGATCCAGACGGCGGTGCACGCAGCATGAAGATGGCGATGAAGGATGCTGGAATTCAGCCAGATCAGGTCGATTACATTAATGCACACGGAACATCAACACCAGTTGGTGATAAATCCGAGACACAGGGAATTAAGATTGCGCTGGGAGACCATGCCTATAAAGTCGCAGTGAGTTCCACAAAATCAATGACAGGTCATATGCTTGGCGCTGCTGGCGGTGTAGAAGCGATCATTTGTGCCCTAGCCCTGAAGAACCAAACAATTCCTCCAACGATTAACTTGGACAACCCGGATCCGGAATGTGATCTTGATTATGTACCAAATCATCCGCGTGAGGCGAAACTTAATTATGTGCTTTCCAACTCCTTTGGATTTGGCGGTCACAACGCAACTGTAATTCTTAAAAAATATGAATCATAAGGGGTCAGTTCGATTGAATGCAGATCTGAAACAATTAGAGCGCAAACTTCAAATCGAGTTTAACAACCGTCCGTTGTTAAAACAGGCCTTTACCCATGCTTCGTATGTGAATGAACATAGATTCAGTCACAGTCAGGATAACGAAAGACTCGAATTCCTGGGAGATGCTGTACTGGAACTTACGGTATCGGAGTTTTTGTATAATGAACATCCGAACCGTCCAGAAGGCGAATTGACAAAGATGAGGGCAGCTCTTGTAAGAGAGCCCTCACTCGTCAAATTTGCTGAAGCATTGGATTTTGGCAAGTACGTTTTTTTGGGTAAAGGAGAAGAACTTACAGGGGGAAGAACCCGTCCAGCACTTTTAGCCGATGTATTTGAATCGTTTATTGGTGCCCTGTATCTTGATCAAGGTTTAGAGACGGTCAAGAAGTTTTTAGATAAACATATATTTGCCGGTCTTGTAATTGAAGGAGAACTCGCTCTTACCGATTTCAAGACAGAGCTTCAAGAACTTACGCAACATCATAATATGGGTGTACTTGAATATCGGATTGTGGAAGAGAGAGGACCTGCTCATGAGCGGGAGTTTGTCTCAGAGGTATATATGGGTAGCCAGAGACTCGGCCGAGGTTCGGGCCGATCGAAAAAGGAAGCAGAGCAAAAAGCAGCTCAGCTTGCACTAAACACATTGAAACTTCCTTAAAGATGGTTTGCTTATACGTGAACCTGAATTTTGACAAACGAAGAGCAAAGAGCAGCCCGCTTAAGTATGGAGTATCTTGCTGAACATGGGGGATGGACTGCTTTTTGCTCTTCTTTTTGTTGAATGAAGTTTGGATCAGCTTATAGAGGGATGGATGCAGCTTAATATGTGTTCCTTCTTAGGGAAGGCATGGACTTCATAGGATGTTTCACCTAAAATAAAGAACGGATGTACATACCCGTTTATGGACCGTGGTAAGGCATGGAGGTGTCAAGATAGATGTATTTAAAACGTATAGAGCTATCCGGCTTTAAATCGTTTGCTGATCGTACGGAGATGGAGTTTGTTCAGGGTATAACCTCAGTAGTTGGCCCGAACGGAAGCGGGAAGAGTAATATTTCTGACGGCATTCGCTGGGTACTGGGTGAACAGAGCGCTAAGTCCCTCCGCGGGGGCAAGATGGAAGATATTATATTTGCCGGAAGTGATACGCGAAAAGCAGTTAATTTTGCTGAAGTTTCTTTAACATTGGATAATGAAGATCAGGCACTCGCACTCGATTTTGGTGAAGTTACGGTAACTCGCCGTGTTCATCGAAGCGGGGACAGTGAGTATTTTATAAACAAACAACCATGCAGGTTGAAAGATATAACAGAGCTGTTCATGGATACAGGGATCGGGAAAGAAGCCTATTCCATTATCGGCCAAGGTCGTATCGAGGAAATTCTGAGTACACGTTCTGAAGACCGCCGTGGAATTTTTGAAGAGGCTTCAGGTATTGTGAAATACAAGTCTCGCAAAAAAGATGCAGTCCGCAAGCTGGATGATACGGAGCAGAATTTACTGCGTATTCACGACCTTGTGACAGAACTTGAAGATCAGATTGGTCCCCTCAGGGAACAGTCACAAAAAGCACTTCATTATAAAGAATTGAAAAATGAACTAAAGGAAAAAGAACTTTCCTTGTACGTATATCAAATTGAGCAAATTCATTCCTCATGGAGTGAGGCTAATGAACGTCTAGTTTCACTCAAAGAAAAACAGATGGAATTATCGGCGATTGTATCAAATCACGATGCCATTCTTGAACAGGACCGTACAGAGCTTCGTGAGGTCGAAGAGGCGGTTGAACGGCTTCAAGGAGAATTGCTTCACTATAGTGAAGCTACAGAGAAAAGTGAAGGATATCGTGAACTGCTAAAAGAGAGATTAAAAAACCTGTTAGCTAATAAAGAACAGTTGCTAAGCTCTCTGAGTGGAAGTGAAGAGCGTTATGTGGAACGTGAACAGGAGCTTGACAACTTCAGAGCCAAACTATCAACGCTTGAGCAAGAACTTGCTGAACTGCGGGAGACGTTATCTGCAGAGGAAGCGAAGCTTGTTGGTGTAACGGGCGGAATCAGTCAGGAACAAGAAGAAAACCTAAAAGGTAACCTTCTCGAACTGATGAATCAGATGGCGCAGGCCCGTAATGAGATTCGTTATGCGGATCAGCAGAAAGAATCAATTGAGCGTCGTTTAAACCGCGCTGATGAAGAATCAGATAAGTGGGAAGAAAAAAGAGATGAACTGCAAAAACGGAAGAGCCTGCTTGAGCAGAACATCCAAAAGTTACAGAAGGAAATCACTTCACTACGTACAGGATATATTTCAGAGAGTGAACGATATCATTCTCTTCAAAAACAGTATTCTGAAAGCCAGTCGACCATAAGAAAATGGGAACAAAAACGTGAAGCGCAGGTCTCAAGACGCGATACGATGAAGGAAATGCAGGATGATTTTGATGGCTTTATGACCGGTGTCAAAGAGGTGCTTAAAGCTTCTCGTAAAAACGTCTTGCAAGGGGTTCACGGCGCGGTCGCAGAACTCATCAAAGTACCGGAAAAAATCGAACTTGCTGTTGAAACGGCGATGGGAGCTTCACTGCAGCATGTGGTCATGGAAAATGAAGCTGTATCCCGCCAAGCGATTGCTTTCCTAAAACAGCGTCAGCTTGGTAGAGCTACCTTCTTGCCGCTGGATGTGATACGTCCGAGAACGATTGGCGCAGCTGATCGTGCAGTCATAGAGGCGTTAGATGGGTTTGTCGGGATCGGTGCAAATCTTGTTGAATATCATGCCAAGTATGAAGCCATTGTGGGCAGTTTACTCGGTAATGTCATCATTGCAGAACGCTTGGAAGATGCAAACCGTATTGCGGCGAAATGCCAGTATCGTTACCGTGTGGTTACTTTAGATGGAGACGTGGTGAATGCAGGCGGTTCGATGACGGGAGGAAGTCAGCACCGCAAAAATAGCAGCCTGCTGTCTCGTAAACGCCAGCTCGAACAGCTGGACCTAGATATTCAGGAAACGGAGAATCAAATCAGCAAACTCCTGCGTAATCTGGAAGAGATTAAAGAACAAACGGAACAATGTCAGGTTAGCCTCGACACCCTCCGTCAAAATGGAGATGATAAGCGGTCTGAGGAACAACAAGCATCACTGGAGTTAAAACAGCTCGAGCATGAACTGGGTCATGTTCTTACTCAGGTTGAGGCTGCGGGCCAAGAGAAAACAGGGTTTGCAGATGAAATAAAAGAACTAGAGCAGACACGCGCTAAGGCAGCTGAGAACTTATCTAGGCTGGAAGATGAGGAGAAAGCAACGCATCAGGCGATTCATGCGGCAGAATTCGCTCGTAAGGCGAATGAATCTGCCAAGGAAGAACTTCAAAACTCGCTTACCATCTTAAAAGTGAAGGAAGGTAAGCTGGACCAGGAAAGATTCTCCCTTGAAGAGCAGGTACGCCGTCTTGAACGGGAGTATCAAAATGTGGATAAAGAACGGTATCGGAATCGTACGCTGCTAGCTTCGGTAGAAGCTGACCTCAAAACGAACGAAGAGGAAAGTATTAAGCAGACAGAAGCACTCAATCAGTACAAACTGAAAAAAGAGGAAGCTTCAAAAGAACTTGATTTCAAACGTGCTTCTCGCAGTCAGCTTATCAAAAAGCTGGAAGAGGAAGAGAATGAGACAAGAGAACAGCGCCAGAGGCTCAAGACTTGCGAAGATGAGCTGAGAACAACCGAAATTAGTGTCAATCGTTTGGATGTTGAGCTGGACAATATTTTGAAAAAGCTGAATGATGATTACGAGCTTACGTATGAGCTGGCTAAACAGAGCTATGATATTCCTGAAGATATTGAAGGAAGCAAGGCTGATGTACAGCAGCTGAAACGAAATATCCAGGCGCTTGGTGAAGTGAATCTTGGTGCCATTGAGGAATATGAACGTGTGAATGAACGTTATACTTTCCTTAGTGAACAGAAAGAGGATCTAACACAGGCGAAGACGACACTCTATCAAGTCATTAAAGAGATGGATGATGAGATGTCGAGACGATTTAAAACAACGTTTGATGCGATTAAACGGGAATTTGGAACGGTATTCTCCAAGCTGTTTGGCGGGGGACGTGCAGATCTCGTCTTGATTGATCCGGATAAACTGCTGACGACTGGGATTGATATTGTTGCTCAGCCTCCGGGTAAAAAACTTCAAAATCTTCAGCTTCTATCTGGAGGAGAGCGAGCACTGACCGCGATGGCTTTATTGTTTGCTATTTTGCATGTGCGTCCTGTTCCTTTCTGTGTACTGGATGAAGTAGAAGCTGCACTAGACGAAGCAAACGTGGTTCGTTTTGCTCAGTACCTGCGTGAATTCTCTGAACAGACGCAGTTTATCGTCGTCACTCACCGGAAAGGTACGATGGAAGAAGCCGATGTCCTGTACGGGGTAACGATGGAAGAAGGCGGAGTATCTAAGCTTGTCTCTGTCAAATTAGAAGATGAAGAAGCGGTTATCGCATAACTACAGCACGTATTTTTGAGGTGGAGGGAACGTATGAGTTTCTTTAAAAAATTAAAAGAGAGTATTTCAACCAAAACAGAAACGGTCACGAATAAATTTAAAGACGGCCTGGAGAAAACACGAAAAGGCTTTGTTGAAAAGGTATCAGACCTTGTGATCCGCCGCAAAAAAATCGATGAAGAATTTTATGAAGAACTGGAAGAGATTCTAATCGGTGCGGATGTAGGAGTTAACACGGTGATGGACCTGATCGATGATCTGAGAGTAGAAGTGA
Organism: Paenibacillus polygoni; assembly: GCF_030263935.1. Classification (NCBI taxonomy): domain Bacteria; kingdom Bacillati; phylum Bacillota; class Bacilli; order Caryophanales; family Paenibacillaceae; genus Paenibacillus; species Paenibacillus polygoni. Next base: position 1,819,099 of record NZ_CP127162.1, read on the forward strand.
AGAAACGCAAGATCGAAGATGCTGCGGAACTTCAACCTGTTCTTTCTGAGAAACTGACAGCTCTGCTTCGGTCTGAACAAGACAATGCGCTGAACATGAACAAAGATGGAATTACCGTTATTCTCTTTGTAGGGGTTAATGGTGTTGGTAAAACAACGACGATTGGTAAACTTGCACACCGTTTCAAACAGGAAGGCAAAAAAGTAATGCTCGCTGCAGGGGATACGTTCCGTGCAGGTGCGATTGAACAGCTGGAAGTTTGGGGAGAACGTGCCGGAGTAGAAGTGGTCAAACAACAAGCCGGATCAGACCCTGCTGCAGTTATGTACGACGCAGTTAAAGCAGCAAAACAGCGGAATGTGGATGTACTCTTGTGTGATACTGCGGGACGTCTTCAGAATAAATCAAACCTGATGGAAGAGCTCAACAAAATCTTCCGTGTCATTCAGCGCGAAATCCCAGGTGCTCCGCATGAAGTACTTATGGTGCTTGATGCAACAACGGGGCAAAATGCGCTGAGTCAGGCTAAATTGTTTGGAGAGAAGAGCGGGGTAACCGGACTTGTCCTAACGAAGCTGGATGGTACAGCAAAAGGCGGTATCGTTATTGCTATTCGCCAGGAGATGGATATTCCTGTGAAACTGGTCGGTCTTGGAGAGAAAGCGGATGATCTGCAGCCATTTGATTCGGATCAGTTTGTTCACGCCCTATTTGCAGGACTTATTCAAGAAGAGAATGAAAATGATAAAGAAAAAGAAGAGTAGAATCTGTATATAGCAAAATTCTACTTCTCATACCAAAAAAGATCGGACTCTAATGAAGGAGCCGATCTGGAGACTGCAGACAAACTAGCTTAAACTAGTTTGCCTGCAGTCTTTTTATTTTATATAGCTGCGGTAGCTGCGGAACTGCAATCCCTTATCAATCTGAACAGCAATTCCATTATGATCTCGGTCTTATTAGTCATATCTATCTTTCATCGTTTGATTAGATAACTTGTACGAGTAAGCTAGGCAGCAAGAATGCGGATGAGTTCCACCGATGAGAGGGGTACAAATGCAAGATCTCCGGGAGGTCCATAAATAATAGGAGGAACGCGGAGGATCAGCGTCGTTTCATCGACAGATACCAAGATACCATCTAAATAATCATTCGATGTTAGGATTTCAACTTCACTCCCTAAGAAGCCGCGAACCATATCTCTGAAATTCATTAATCATTCTCCTTTACAATTACAATTTTGAATTGCTTCTTTGTATCTCATTCGATATTCATGCTTATTGGGCTACAGATATGTTGTTATAAGGAATAATAACGATATCCCCCGTGTTTTCACGGATTTCGACGGCATCGACTCCTGCGGCAAGCACGGTACCGATCACCGTAATGCTTGTCGTACTAATACTGATATTGCGACCTGTCTGGGATTCAAAAAAAGTTTGCAATTCTAGATTTACGGTAAGCCCGGAGCGAACCTCAGATTCGAGCTGAGATAACCGGTCCTGGAGTAAATCGGCTTTTGCTGTTAATTCCTCTACTCGTTTATTGAGTCGCTGGATCTGTGCCGCAAACCGGCGGCAATTACAAAATAAAAAACACATGAATTTAGCCTCCTTGATTCATTATTAACTTTTTATGGTTTGCTCAAGATCTTGAACAAGCTGCTTCAGTTCTGCTGTGCTTTCTTGTTCTGCCCTGCGGATCAGCGGTAAATTGTCCTGTACTTCGGCGGGACCCTCTTTAAGAAAACGCTCGATCAAAGGATCTAGCGAAGTGAACGGCACAGAATAATCACAATAATAATGTTCCAAATGAAAACGGCTCAGCAAATGTTTGACTTTGCCCATTTTGCTCATAGAGAGAACCGGTACACCTGCCCGCAGGGCAACTAATGCAGGATGAAGTTTATAACTAATTAAATAATCCATAGACTGGATGATGTTGTAGGTGAGGTCAATTTCAAGCAGAAGAGATATCGTCTGGATGGATGCTTTGGGATCGGATTCTTTGATCGTTTGTTCAAGTCTTTTACATGTGTCGTAATCAGAAAAGCGGTTATTGGGGTGGTTGACCACAGGGATAAGAACAATATGATAATTTTGGCGACTTAGTCTGAGAAGCAGACGGGTCATTTCTTCAAAAGGAAATGCAGGGTAAGAGAAGAGGCAAACTCCGATGGTTTTTTTAGATGAAAAACGCTGTATTGGAAATGGATGCTCCTGGTATGCAAATACGATATCCTGGGCTACCTCTGGACGATCATGAAATCTCCCAATTCCGGCAAGCTCTGCTGATTTGTTATCCCGAAAAACAGCTCTTTTTGCATGTCGAATATATTCGCGGTGTCTATCGATCTCTTCCTGAGGCCATGTTTCGGGCGGATACGTATCGACAATACCTACTCCATAGAGCCACATTGGATGTTGCTGCAACACTTTAGGGAAATAATAATTACTGAATTTATAGGGGGTAATGAGGTCTCCACCGCCAATGATGACAGCATCCACCTCACGAGGGTCAATATAACCATTCCAAGGAAATAGATGGTGTCTGTAAAAGGCTTGTTGTAACGTTCTTAAAAATAGATCATCACCGAAATTACCCATACCGTAGTAACCGCTCGCTGCGATTCTCATGTGGTTTCACCTCCTTTATCATGAAGAGAACGGTTTTGTCTCCATGCTTTATAGTGGTGCAGATGCTGCTGACTGACGCTACTTGTATGAACCAATCTGTGGTAAACAACCTCTTCTGTTTTAGCAAATTCATATTTAGTAAGCAGCTTTCTACAGACTTCTATATCTTCAAAGACTCTGCCATAAAGTCCGCCGTATTCCGTCCATCCTCTTACGGATCTCAGATGTTCAGTGCGATAGATTCTAGGTACGGGTGGGTAAGCATGGGTATCTGTCTCGAGTATTCCTTCAAAGGTAGATTGTCCTCGCAAGCTAATATGGCCATCTCTGCTTCTTCTCCATACAAGGCTTGTACCCGTACCAAGGGCAGCGCAGGGATTCTGTTCCATCAGAAGAACGAGCGAATGAAGAGCATCAGGAGGGAGCCAGTCATCTGCATCAAGTTCTAGAACATACGTACCGGCACTTTCACGAAGCAGGTCATTGAGTACAAAGGCTTTTCCTCGGTTTGCAGCATAGCGAAGTATCCGGATCCGAGGATCGTGATCCATTGCAGATGCTTTCTCAGCCGTTTTATCTGTGGAACCATCGTCACCGATCAAGAGTTCGAAGTTAGGACAACTCTGTGCTAGGACGGAGCGAATGGACCAGCTGATAGTAGATTCCATGTTGTGTACACTAAGCAGAATGCTCACAAGTGGAAAAGAGGATTGATAATTGTTTTTATGAACATGACGCTGCTCAACAGATATTGGGACAGTCCGCTGTATAACCGGAAGTATGGAGTCATGAGAGGGGTCTATTTTATATGCAGGGGACAGAGGCATGTTCGTAAACGTATGATGTTGATTTTGCAGATTTAGGTATAGACATGCGGATTTTGTGTGACATAACTGTTGCAGTTCCCAGGCTAACCAGTGGGCAGAAGGCAGGGGGGCGAGTGTTAGATTAAAGGACGGAGTAAATAGATCTTTTCGAAAGAAGAAATATTCAGGTCTGCCTGGTACAACAGTATAAACGAAACACTGAACCTTACTGGGGAGGTGTATAAGTTGATGACGCAGCTGAAACTCTTCCGTAGTGGAGAGATGGAATCCTTGATTAGACCATAACAGCCATTCTGCACAGGGATGATGTTCAAGTTCTTTACGGAGCTCTAGGAATAACTTGTCAGCACGGTATTCGGACTGTGACATGAGTGTAAAGTAATGAAGTCCCGTCATTTTGTAGAAAAAGCTAGATGCTGCACGCTTACTCATATATTCCTTTGGCAGCGAGGGTTTGACGGATGACAAGATCAGCTGCTTCCCCTCTTTGTGTCCAGCGGTTGTCTCTGGCATATGCAATCCGGGCTAATCTCGCGGCAGGGTCTTCTCGTTCGTTCAGCATCTTGCCTAATTTAGTGATGAAATCTTCATGTGTGGTCGCGGTCTTGACATGAGGTTCCATGTGAATACACTCTGGGAGTGCGGTAGACAACACTTTTACGCCAGTTGCCATATATTCGTAAGCTTTTACAGGATTCGTTGCGAGAGTAATGGGATGATATAGGAAAGGGATCACTGCAACGTCGATATGCTGCAAATACCCCTTTAATTCATGATGGGGTTTTTCACCTAAAATGTGTACGTTGGGGAGAGACTTATATCCTGGTATATCTCCATAAGGAGCACCAATGGATACAAACTGTACATCAGGATACCTCTCTGCGGACTTAGCAAAAAGTTCATGATCCACCCAATAAGCCCATGCTCCTATATAAGCAACAACAGGTCCGCTCGGAAGATCATGGGGTCTAGGGGCGGAGTCTGCATCAAACATGCTTGAATCGGCACCATTCGGGATAAGGGTAATGGGCTTTTCCGGGTATGCAAGTGACAAGCGCGTTTTAATAGTTTCCGCAGTAGCCACTAAATGATCTGATGATTCTACCATGCGATGCTCGTACCTCGCCCAGTGTGGAAATTCATCACAGCAATCATAAATGACCGCATCCGGATCATATAAAGCAATCAGCCTTGTTCTTTGTTTCGCCCAGGTGGTCCATACGACAACAGGGTGATCTTTTCGCAGCTTGGCTAAATGTCTTTTTACAAAAGCGTGATGATCCGTAAACAGATGAACACCGGGTTCGATCTCGGTGAGCCTGCTTGTCATCGGAGCCAAGTTTTCAAAAAACACATGATGTCCTCTTGCCCCAAGTTCTGTCATCAGCTGTTGAGGACGCTGTTTCATAAAAGTCCAGTTCATCGTTTTGGGATAAATAATAATCGCCATGTAATCGCAATACCTCCTTTGCAAACTCTATATCAGCTTATTCATCACTAGTTTAATAGAAACGGCAGATGACCCAGATTTAAGCGCGGAAAATTTGATATAACGGATAATCTATTAGATGATCTGTCCGTTTCGCTAGATTGCTGACTTACATATAAAAGGATAAGGGACGGGGATACGGTGTTCTTCTGGTTGAGATTTTAGGATGCCAGTTTGCTATTCCTGTACGTTCTAAAATGAATATGAAGCATCCTGAAAATTTCACAACGAAATTTTCTTCCCTTATCTGGGGTATAGCAGATCATCATTTTATAGGGGGATTTGATTACATGGAACAGAGTTCAGTGCGTGTTCTCATTGTTTTTGGAACTAGACCTGAGGCGATTAAGATGGCACCACTTATTAAAACCTTACAGAAAACATCCGGGATTAACCCGGTGGTTTGTGTTACTGGGCAACACCAAGAAATGCTGGACCAAGTACTGAATGATTTTGATATAAAGCCAGACATTATACTCAACGTGATGAGAAATGCGCAAACGCTGGCTTCCCTTACTGCACATTTAGTACAAGTCCTAGAACCGGTTATGAAGGAAGCTTATGATCTGGTGCTTGTTCACGGCGATACATCAACCGCCTTTGCAGCGGCTCTAACCGCCTACTATGCAAAAATACCGATAGGTCATGTGGAAGCAGGGCTGCGTACGTATGACAAATATGCCCCCTATCCTGAAGAGATGAACCGGGAATGGATAGGAAGGATGACAGATATTCATTTTGCCCCGACTCCTTTGTCTGCACGGCAGCTGGCCCGCGAGAATCGAAAACAGCATGTCTATGTAACCGGTAATACGTCTATTGATGCGCTGAGATGGACGCTTAAAAAAAATTACCATCATCCGCTTTTGGATCAGATTCAGCCGGGAAGCCGAATGATATTCATGACCATGCACCGACGCGAGAACTGGGGCTTGCCGATGGAACAAGTATTTAGAGCACTTAGGGAAATCGTAAGCAGTGATAAGACGATCGAGCTTGTATTCCCAGTCCATCCGAACCCGCTTGTTAAGAATCTGGCTTATGAAATGTTAGGAGGGGAGGAGAGAATCCATCTTACGAACCCCTTGGATGTAATAGATATGCATAATCTGATGAGCCGTTCTTATCTCATACTCACAGACTCAGGAGGAATTCAGGAAGAAGCTCCCACTTTAGGAAAGCCGGTATTAGTGCTGCGAGAGAAAACAGAAAGACCAGAGGGGGTCAAAGCAGGGACACTGCGGTGTATTGGAACGGATTATGAAGGAGTAAAGAAAGAGACGCAAGTTTTGCTCCGTAATGAAAAGAAATATAAGAAAATGGCAGCAGCGAGAAACCCATATGGCGATGGTTATGCCTCAGACCGGATAGCGGAGATTATTCTTAAGTATTTTATGAAACAATAAATGGGAAAGATGAACGGTGCGGGAAATCGTAGTATACTATAAGGATAGGTAACACGGTTTTGGAAAGGAATGATGGAATGGCTAACACTTACACTTATACCCGCCGGGAAGAGGTAGTAAATGCCGTAACACACGGAATTGGGGCTGTACTCAGCGTGGCAGCACTCGTGCTGCTTATTGCGGCAGCAAGCATAAACGGAACAACATGGCATGTCGTCAGTTTTACGATTTATGGAATTTCGATGCTGCTTTTGTATTTTAATTCAACAATGGTACATGCATTAAAAGAGGGAAAAGCCAAAGATCTATTTGAGATTTTTGACCATTCTTCTATTTACTTGTTTATTGCGGGGACGTATACTCCGTTTTTGCTGGTTGCGATACGCGGTACACTGGGCTGGACGCTTTTTGGGATCATCTGGGGAGTTGCTCTTTTCGGTGTCGCATTTAAAGCCTTTTTCACAAAAAAATTTCTCTTTATGTCCACTTTGTTTTATCTCGCAATGGGGTGGCTGATTGTACTTGCCTGGGGGCCGCTTGTAGCAACAGTCCCTTATAACGGTATTGTGTTACTGGTTGCAGGCGGGCTGATGTACACGCTCGGAACCCTGTTTTATGTATGGAGGGGATTTCCTTTTCATCATGCGATCTGGCATTTGTTTGTTCTTGCAGGAAGTGTTCTTCATTTCTTTGCTATTTTTCTCTATCTGACACCGCTTAGATAATCAGCTTCAAATAGTAATAAAAGAATAATTTTCTGTAAATGAACAACTGGAATGGAAGATAATTTACAGCGATTTGCATGAAAAAAGATTTATTAGAAGATGACAAGGATTTTTGCTTGACATCTTCTTTTCTTTTATGTAAGATAAAGAACGTTAATGAGTGTAAAGTGTTTTTCCTTGACGAAGGGAGTGTCCCGTATGAGTCAGGAGAATCGGCTCGAGAAGACGAACCGAATCAACTTGCTGTTTGCTTTTTATGAAACATTGCTTACCGAGAAACAACAAACTTTTCTCAAATATTATTTTCACGATGATTTCTCATTAGGAGAGATTGCAGCTGAATTTGAGATTAGCAGGCAAGCAGTATATGAGCATATTAAACGAGCAGAACAAGTACTGGAAATGTATGAGAACAAGCTCGGGTTACTTGATAAGCACGAACGGCGTCTATCGGATTTGGTAGAGCTGAAAGGACTTATTGCTTCAAGTGATCTCGACAGTGAACAGAAGGATCGAATGAATACAATTGTGAACCACCTAGAGGTTCTGGAATAGGGAAGTTTCCCATAAGTAATGGACTTGAAGGAGGTGTGTTTATGGCATTTGAAGGATTAACAGCGAGATTACAGAACGTGTTCGGCAAGCTTCGAGGAAAAGGTAAGGTGTCCGAAGAAGATGTGAATGATGCAATGCGCGAGGTGCGCCTTGCTTTGCTTGAAGCGGACGTTAACTTTAAGGTCGTGAAGCAGTTTATTACGAAGGTCAAAGAAAAAGCAGTCGGTAAAGAAGTGATGGATAGCTTCACACCCGGCATGGTAATCATTGATATCGTGAATAAAGAGCTGACTGAGCTGATGGGCGGAAGCCAATCCAAGCTTGCCAAAGCAAATAAACCACCAACTGTTATTATGATGGTGGGTTTGCAGGGTGCCGGTAAGACAACGACTTCCGGTAAACTGGCCAAACTGCTTCAGAAGCAGAATGCAAAACCTTTGCTCGTTGCTGCTGATATCTATCGTCCTGCTGCCATTAAGCAGTTACAAGTACTTGGAGAACAGATTAAGGCTCCTGTATTCACACTCGGCGATCAGACAAGCCCAGTGGAAATTGCGAAGCAAGGTTTACAGCATGCGAAAGATAACAATCATGACTATGTCATTATTGATACAGCCGGTCGTCTTCATGTTGATGAAGAACTGATGGCAGAACTGCATCAGATCCACAGTCATGTTAATCCAGACGAGGTACTCCTCGTTGTCGATGCAATGACAGGTCAGGATGCAGTGAACGTAGCAGAACATTTTAATACTCAGCTTTCCCTCAGCGGGGTTGTTCTGACTAAGCTTGATGGCGATACTCGTGGTGGTGCTGCGCTGTCTGTTAAAGCAGTAACAGGTTGCCCGATCAAGTTCATCACGCTTGGTGAGAAACTTGATGCCTTGGAGCCGTTCCATCCAGAACGGATGTCTTCCCGAATTCTTGGTATGGGCGACATGCTCTCTCTAATTGAGAAAGCACAGTCTAACATTGATGCTGAGAAGGCAAAAGAGATGGAACAAAAGATGCGTACCGCATCCTTCACATTTGAAGACTTCTTGGAACAGATGGATCAGATTAAGAAGCTGGGACCTATTGATCAGCTCATGGATATGATTCCTGGGATGGGCAAGATGAAACAGACCAAAGATCTGAAAGTCGACGACAAGCAAATGGGAAGAATTGAAGCCATTGTGTTCTCGATGACCAAGGAAGAGAAACAAAATCCGGAAATCATTAATCAAAGCAGACGCAAGCGGATTGCAGCTGGCAGTGGAACAACCGTAGCCGAAGTAAACCGACTCATTAAGCAGTTTGATGAGATGCGCCGTGTAATGAAGCAGTTTAGTGACATGATGGGTCCTAAAGGCAACAAAAAAGCGATGAAGCAACTCAAGAGCCTTACAGGTGGTAAAGGAATGAAATTTCCTTTCCGGTAAGTTCTCATGATGATAAATTAAATTTCATTGAAGGAGGTGAATTTTCATGGCAGTACGTATTCGTCTGAAACGCATGGGTGCTCATAAAGCTCCTTTCTACCGTATCGTGGTATCGGATTCCCGTTCCCCGCGTGATGGTCGTTTTATCGAAGAAATCGGTTATTACAATCCGATTGAACAACCAGCAGTGGTTAAAATCGATGAAGATAAAGCTTTGGCATGGCTTCAAAACGGTGCACAAGCATCTGATACAGTTCGCAACTTGCTTAGCAAAGCGGGTGTAATGAAGAAATTCCATGAGTCTAAACTACAGAAATAAGGTGCTGATAACGGAGGGTATCTATGGAACAATTAGTCGGCGTTATTGCGAAGGCTTTGGTAGATCATCCGGAAGATGTGTCGGTCCGGACGCTTGAAAAGGATCGCCTGGTAGTCTATGAACTGACCGTACATCCTGAAGATGTTGGGAAAGTGATTGGTAAACAGGGGAGGATTGCGAAAGCACTCCGTACGGTCGTCACATCGGCAGCAGTTAAGATGGATAAACGGGTTACCGTTGATATCATATCTTAAAGATATACGAAAGGGGGTTAGGATGCATTTCCTAGCCCTTTTTCGTACATGCTTATAGAATCGTATAATCGATATACAGGAGGAATTATGGCACAATTTTTTAATGTAGGTAAGATCGTAAACACACATGGAATTAAAGGTGAACTAAAAGTATTGCCGTTAACAGACTTTCCAGAAGAACGTTTTGCAAAAGGCAGTAAACTTGTTATAGATACGACGAAACAGATCATTCCTGTTGTTGTGGAATCAGCAAGATTCCATAAAAATATGTATGTCGTTCAATTTGAAGGATTCAATAATATTAATGAAGTTGAGCAATATAAAGGATCCATGCTCAAGGTTTCTGAAGAATATCAAACAGAACTTTCGGATGACGAATTTTATTTCCATCAAATTGTCGGCTGTACTGTCATCACAGATGAAGGTGAAGAACTTGGGACGGTGAAAGAAATTCTTACACCCGGTGCCAATGACGTATGGGTCGTCAAAATGAATAACGGAAAAGAAGTTCTGCTTCCATATATTGATGATGTTGTACTTCATGTAGATATCACAAACAAAAAGATCACGGTTCATTTGATGGAAGGGCTTATTTAATGAAGGTAGATGTATTAACACTGTTCCCTGAGATGTTTCCTGGTGTGTTTGAGACGAGTATTCTCGGAAAAGCACAAGAAAAAGGCATTGTATCTTTACAAGCGATCAATTTTCGTGAGTATTCAGGCAATAAACATGGACAGGTAGATGATACGCCCTATGGCGGCGGTGGGGGAATGGTTCTTAAACCAGAACCTATTTTTAATGCAGTCGAAAGTATCACAGGTACAGATTTAGAGAATGGCGCGATAGACCCTTCTAAGAAACCTCCTCGCATTATTCTGATGTGCCCGCAAGGCGAGACATTCACTCAGAAAAAAGCAGAGGAACTCTCCAAAGAAGATCACTTGATCTTTATTTGTGGTCATTATGAAGGTTATGATGAACGAATCCGTGAGCATCTCGTTACAGACGAGATCTCTACAGGAGATTATGTACTTACTGGCGGAGAACTTCCGGCCATGGTGGTAATCGATAGTGTGGTTAGACTCCTTCCTGGGGTTCTGGGTAACGAAACGAGTGCGATCACGGACTCATTTAGCACAGGCCTCTTAGAATATCCTCACTACACGAGACCAGCGGAGTACAGAGGTCATAAAGTGCCGGACGTCCTCTTATCTGGTCATCATCGTAATATTGACCTATGGCGTAGACAGCAGTCGCTTTGGCGGACATATACGCGCCGTCCAGACCTGCTTGAACATACTGAGATGACGAAGAAAGAAAAGATCTGGCTCGAGCAGCAGATTCGTGAGCATGAACGAAATAACGAAGCTGAATAAGCGGGTACTGCGGAGAACTATGATTACGATAAACTAACATACCAGTTTATGGATCGATAGAGATATGTCCTTAGTTCGAGCATTATCTACTAAAATACAAAAAGAAAGGCTGCACCCATGCGTATGTGCTGGGGGCAGCCTTCTTTATGTCATTCTAAACTTTCATCCGGTGGATGGAGAAGGACAGATAAATCGGTACCTGTGGTTACAGTTAATCGATTCAGCTTCATTGGATTATCTCCGGGTTTAACAAAACCTTGTCTTACCGAGAATGCCATACGGTAACCTTCTTCACGCAAATAATACATCATTTGTGTACTTTTATTCCCATAAGGATATGCAAAATAAGGGGTATCAATGCCGAATTCTTTCATTTGCTTCATATCTTGTTTCAGCAGTTTGGTGTCAAGACCTGCCGCGTACGTGGAACCGCATTTTTCAAAGCCTTTATAGTGGAGATTATAGGTGTGACTGTGGAACTCAAATACATCCTTGCTTTCTTCCATTTGTGCTTTTGTTAAAAAACTTTTGCGAGCAGGATCAAATGGTTCATTATTTTCTTGTGTTTTACTTCCAATGACAAAGATGGCAGCGTTGAAATTATATTTTTTCAAAATAGGATAGGCATAAATTAGATTATTCTCATATCCATCATCAAAAGTAATGACAACTGATTTTTTAGGCAGTGTTATTTCACCATTAACGTATTGTTCGAGCTCTTGCAGAGTAGGAGTATAATATCCTTCTTGGTGAAGATAATCCATTCCCTTTTCAAAATCTTCTACATTCATAACTGATTTATTGCCTGGTTCTTTATTTAGCGACTTAGGAACAAGATAATGATACATAAGTACAGGGACTTGTTCAGCCTGCTGCTCCGTTATATTGTCTGCGTAGGCCGTATTTATAATATTCTCAGATAACGGACGGTGGGACAATATAAATGACTTGTTCTTAACCATTTGCCATGAGGTACATACCTTGTGACTAAATGCATTCGTTGGATTCGCAACAAGTGCTGCATACACTATAATCATGGCGACCAGGACAATAGCGAGCCGGGGGCTCCATTTTTTCAAAAACTTGCGGTTCATACAGTTCTCCTTTTAAAATCAGTAAAGGAATGAAGATTCCTTTTGATTATCATATCATCTTCTCTCTATCCTAAACGAGAAGGAACGTTAGAAAGTTACAAGGTTCTTACAATATAATATTATTAAAATAATAGAGCAGGACACTTGCAATATATTAGTAGTGCATGTTATAATTATTCTGTTGTGTGGAATACGGTGGTCCTCTGTGGATGATGATGGATAACGTTGAGAGTATCCGGAAGATACATGAACACCTGTACGGAAGGAGGGAGTCATAGATGAATATCGTCCAAGCGATTACACAAGAACAACTTCGTACTGATTTGCCAAACTTTCGTCCTGGTGACACTGTAAAAGTGCACGTTAAGGTTATCGAGGGAACACGCGAACGTATCCAGTTGTTTGAAGGTGTAGTAATCAAACGCCGTGGTGGTGGAATCAGTGAGACTTTTACAGTTCGTAAAATTTCTTACGGTGTAGGTGTGGAAAGAACTTTCCCGCTTCATTCCCCAAAAATCGATAAACTCGAAGTGGCTCGCCGTGGTAAAGTGCGTCGTGCGAAGCTTTATTATCTTCGTGAACTTCGCGGTAAAGCAGCGAGAATTAAAGAAATTCGTTAATATAACGAATAACGGAAAGGGCTTGGAAACAAGCCCTTTTTGCTTTTTTTACTTTATCTTTGTTGAAATAGAAAGTTGTAACCTGTACTTATTTCTCTTACAATAGCTTGAGGGACTCTTAAGTAGATGATGTTTCCTTGGTCAGAATAGGCAACCTATTGATAAGGAAAAGGAATCATACATAAATTCGTTAAATGCGTCATTTGATGACATGGAAGGATGAGAACGAGCTATGGAGCAGGATGTACAAAATGGACGAGTGAATCCACCACAAGATGGAGATTCTAAATCAAAGAAAGTGAAAAATGAAGTATGGGAATGGACCAAAGCGATTGCGATTGCTTTAGTACTGGTTTTCATTATTCGCTTCTTCTTGTTTAAACCATTTATTGTGGATGGCCCTTCAATGAAACCTAATTTTCATACGGGTGAAAGAGTCATTGTGAATCAGATCTTGTATGATATTAGAGAGCCGAAACGTGGAGAAGTGGTAGTATTTCACGTTCCTTCCGAAAACCGTGATTTTATTAAACGGGTTATTGCGGTAGGCGGGGATACGGTTGAAGTTAATGGAGATGAAGTAAAAGTAAATGGGCAAGTGATCGATGAGCCTTATTTAAAAGAAGCGATTGAAGAAGCTCAGGCAGATGGCGGTCAGTATAATACGTATAACTTCCCAAATGAATTTTTCCCGGATGGAAAAGTGCCTGAAGGCATGATTTTTGCGATGGGTGATAACCGTAGTAACAGTACGGATAGCCGTATGATTGGTTATGTTCCGCTCGAAGATGTGGTAGGTAGAGCAGATGTAATCTTCTGGCCGATAAAAGATATTGAGTGGATTAACCACTAAAAATGATTCTGATTGATGTATAGGTTTATCAGAAATGCTGTGTAAAAGAAGGTGAATGAACTTGACTATACAATGGTTTCCCGGACATATGACAAGAGCACGTCGTCAAATTCAGGATAAACTGAAACTGATTGACGTAGTAATTGAGCTGATTGATGCACGTTTGCCGATCTCCAGCCGAAATCCCATGATTGATGAGATTTTGCAAGGCAAACCTCGGATGATTTTGCTGAATAAAGCAGATCTGGCCGATCCGGAAGTAACAGAAGAGTGGATTAAGTATTTCAAAGAGGAAGGGCATACGACCCTTGCGATTGATGCGAATACAGGTACGGGTGTAAAAGACATTCCGGCAACTGCCAAGCTTTTGTTCAAAGATAAGATCGACAGACAGATTGCAAAAGGGATCAATCCTCGTCCTATACGGGCTTTAATTGTAGGTATTCCTAACGTTGGAAAATCGACACTGATTAACCGAATGGCAGGCCGTAACATTGCAGCAACCGGAGACAAACCTGGTGTGACGAAGGCGCAGCAATGGATTAAGGTAGCGAACAGAGAGATCGAATTGCTTGATACCCCAGGTATTCTGTGGCCTAAATTTGAGGATCAAAATGTTGGATATCGTCTTGCCGTAACGGGAGCGATTAAAGAAGAAATTCTGAATATCGAAGATATCGCATTTTTTGCTATCAAATATCTCGTTCAGTTCTACTGGCCGGCAATGAAGGAACGCTACGGACTCGAAGAACCGCCTAAGGATATCGATAACCCGGATGAGATTGTTGCCATTATGGAAGCAATTGGACGTAAACGCGGTGCGATTATCAGTGGTGGACGAGTAGATCTTGAGAAAGCTTCCTCTATCTTGTTAAGAGAACTGAGAGCGGGCAAGCTTGGACGTTTCAGTCTGGAAGCTCCATACTAAGCCATTTTACGAAATCAGCTGTGAATATAGTAGGTAGGAAAGGTCTCTGCTTTTAGGCAGGGACTTTTTTTATGCCAGATTTTCAATAACAGATCGCTGCATTAGAGAAGGTTCTCGTATAAGGTTACATATGCTATGATAATAAATACGGAGTAACACCGCGAAGGGGAAGATATGTTTTGAAGAATCAGGAGATTGACATGTTAGATTATGAGCAAGAAGAGAATAAAACGATAGATATGCTGCGCTATGAACGAGAAGCATGGGAAAGTGGAGCCGAATATATTGCAGGAATTGATGAAGTAGGAAGAGGCTGTTTGTTTGGAGATGTAGTTGCTGCTGCAGTCATTCTCCCCAAAGGGCTTGTCCTTGATGGAGTGAATGACTCTAAGAAACTATCGGACAAAAAACGTGACTTGCTCTATGACATCATTATGAAAGAAGCGCTGGCTGTCGGCGTAGGGATCTGTGATGTCGAAACGATTGATCGGATCAACATCAGACAAGCTTCCAGACTAGCTATGAAAAAAGCAGTTGAACAACTCGTTGTGGCGCCAGATCACTTACTGGTAGATGCGGAAACGGTGGATCTTCCGATACCTCAATTATCGATCATTAAAGGGGATGCCAACAGTCAGTCCATTGGCGCAGCTTCGATTATTGCTAAAGTGACAAGAGACCGGATGTGTAAGGAAGTATGGGATGAAATGTATCCGGAATACGGGATTGCCGTACATAAGGGATATGCAACGAAATTTCATAGAGAGCAGCTGCTGGCTTTAGGGGCCACCCCTATGCATCGGCGAAGCTTTCTTGGCAAAATTTTGGGTGAACAGGAACAGCCGACGTTATTTTAATGTAACTCAGGTTTTGTTTCTGTCTGTAGTAGAAGGTAACTTTGGTTTATACCGGGGTTATCTTTTTTTAATAGCACTTAACTTCAGTGTGACCATGGGATAACCGATAATAAGGATAAAGTAACACAGCGAGACAGGGCAGAATGCAATGAAAGGGGAATTATTCCCATGAATATAGGACAAACCTTACGAGGACTGTTAGGCGATTCAAAGGCAGCGGGAGGTTCAAAGTCACTTGAATTAAAAGAAGGACAGGTGGTTCGGGCGAGCGTTGTACAGGTATCCGCAGACCAGAAAGAAGCGGTCCTCCAGATTAAAGGAGTTCAAATACGAGCTGCACTGGATACACCTATGAAAGCCGGAGATACCGCCATACTCCAGGTAGGTTCTCCGAATAAAGACGGCATGCTCGTGATGAAGCCGTATGAAGGAACACTTGCATCTGCTTCACCCGGCACCATGACCGATCTCTTAAGTTCGCTTAAGCTGACGGACACAAAAGAAAACAGGCAGCTGCTGATTGCGATGCAGCAAAGCGGTATTCAGCTTACGAAAGAAAATGTGACCAATGTGCAAAGCGCGATGACGGCGAAACCTGAAAATATAAAATTAGGCGAATGGGTGAACTCGGTAAGTCTTGCTATGCAGCGAGGACTTCCCGTTACCGGAACGAGTGTTCAAAGTCTCCATATGGCTTTGTATGGTCCTTCGCTGGATCAACTTATGGGTGAACTGGATGGTATGCTGCAAAAATTGATGGCAGACTCGCCATGGAAGGGCAGTTCTGCTAAAACGACGGGGATCGTAGACGGGAACCGGACCCCATCCCCAGGTTCTGAGATACCGCTGCGTCCTGAAACGAAAGCAGAGAATGGTAGTGGGAATGTTAGTATGACGGAAGGTAAACGAGGAATGGTGTCCTCTGCCGAGTATGGTGTTACGGGTCTTCGTGCTGAAAATGCTGCAGGAAGCGCGGCAACACCGCTAACGAATGGAGATCCTGATTCTAAAGCTGGAGAAATGGGCGCAAAGAATACGAGTAATCTAAGTTCTGCTGCTACAGAGGAACAGGGCGCAAGTGAAGTGGAAGGAATGACGAGCTCTAAAGTAAATACCCATGACAGCGGATTAAAGGGAAGCGGAAATATACAGAGTATGGGTATCAAAACAGAGGGTAGCGAGGAACAGAATCAGGCCCCTAAAAATGCAGCTGCAAGTGAGGGGAATGATCAGGTTCATGGCGGTGAAAATGCAAGTAAGAAAAATTCAAGTGGAGACCCAATCGTAAAAGATACGAAGTTTGTATCCCTGTCAGCGCCGAGTGAAAGAGAGCCATTCGTAAACAGGTCTGCAAACGCAGGAACTGCAGATCAGGGAGAGGCAGAGCTGATTCCTGCTCGCTCAGCAGCTGTGCCGCCTGGGCCTGAACTGGCGCGGCGCGTAACAAACCTGCTGCAGGAACTGCAGGCAGCGCCGCAAATCCAGCTGGCCGGTGAGAACTCGGCCAGCAAAGCTGCTGCGGTGCCAGGCACGCCGCAGCAGGGGCAGGGTGCTGATGTACAGCCAGCACCCGGGCACACGCCTGCCGCCGCGAGTGATGACTCGTGGGTGGGGCGTGTGCTGAAGCTGCTCGGTGCGGAGCACGAGCAGCAGACCCTGCGCGGGACATTGCCTTCTCCCGCGCAGAGTGGGGTGGCCGCAGCAGAGCAAGCGGACACACTGAAGGGCCTGCTGCTGCAAGCAGAGGCAAGTGTAGAACTTCCGCCGGCTGTGAAAGAGACGGCTGGGCAGCTTGTACACTTGCTTACAGGGCATCAGCTGCTAATGAATACGGACCGGACAGCTCCTTTTGCCCAGATGAATTGGTTCATCCCGCTAACAGGAGCAGACGGACAGTTGACGGCAAATGTACAAATCGAGTCTCGGCGCGGGCCCAGAGGCGAACTGGATGCATCCCATTGTCGGATTTGGTTTGATCTGAATATGAAGCAGCTTGGCCCCACATTAATAGACATGCAGGTGGTTGGTAAAGTGATCAGCCTGCATATTCGTACAGATAATGAGCTTTCCGCTCGTATTTTTGAAGAAGGACATGATCAGATTGGATCACTCCTCGAGAACACAGGGTACCAACTGTCCGTATTTCGTTCAGAAGTAGCAACCAGAGAATCCTTTACGAGCGGTAACGAATCAGGACCCCCACCAAAACATCTGCTAGATACCTATGTACCTGACTCTTATAAAGGGGTGGATCTGCGAATATGAAAGAGGACACCTCGCAAAAACAAGAACAGAAAAAGGCAGTAGCTTTAAAATATACACCGGGAGAAGCAGAAGCGCCGATCGTCGTGGCTAAAGGCAACGGGACTTTGGCAGATTCGATACTAGAAAAAGCAAAAGAACATGGGGTACCGATTCAGGAAGATGCAGCTTTAGTCGAAGTTCTCTCCAAGCTTGATTTGGATACCCAAATCCCTCCTGAACTCTATCAGCTGGTTGCCGAAGTGCTGACATTTGTCTACCAGACTGAACAAAAAGCAAAAAATATACTCATCCCGAGTAGAGAGGAATTGCGATGAATAACGGACAAGTTCCTAATGGAGCAAACTTTCGCAGTGAAGTACCCAAAGATACACGGAAAGCCAAAGGAAAAGCGGGAGAAGAAGCGGCAGCTAGGTTTTTAATAGAGGCAGGTTACCGAATCGTGGAAACCAACTGGAGATGCCGAAGCGGTGAGATTGATATTATCGCTGTACTTGAGGATATGTATATTTTTGTGGAAGTTCGAAGTCGAACCGGTTCGCATCAGTATGGAACGGCTCTTGAGTCTGTGAATCATCGTAAAATAAATCAGGTGCGGCAGACTGCCGCCGTGTATCTTCAAGATCGCCATCTTGGCAATAGACAGATACGCTTTGATGTGATGGGTGTTTTACTTCCTACCGTGAATTGGTCCGAGGGGCCGATAGAGATTAAACATATTGAGAATGCTTTCTAATATACTAGATTCCACTTCTTTTGTGAGTGAAGTAATGTAGAGTAAAGTAATGTAGAGTAAAGTAATGTAAAGTAAAATAATGTAAAGTGAAGTGTCGTAGAGTGATGTAACGAAAATTGATGTAATGTAAAGTAATGTAATGTGAAAAAGCGGTATCAAAGACGTATAACTTGAATGTCCAGACCCTGGGGGGAAACAACCGAATGGGTGCTGGACTTTTTCCATTGTGAGGAATTGACTTTACAACCTTTACCAAGGTATGCTAGGGGCAGTGCTTTAATTGATAAACATTCTCATTATCTATGTAACGAGTGAAAAAATACTTTGAGTTTTTCTTGAGGAGGAAATCGGAATGAGTGATACACCTGTACAAGCAGCAGCAAAGAACTTAGACATAAAGGAAGTTATCCGTGGACGCCGTACAATTAAGAAATTTCAGGAACAACCCGTACCTGTAGAAAAGATTACAGAGTTTTTGGACACAGCTGTATGGGCGCCAAACCATAAGCTTCGTGAGCCGTGGAGATTTTTACTATTCCGGGAAGAGGGTCGTCAAAAGTTATCGGAGGCCATCGCTGCTGAGATGGGGGAAGACAACAAGTTTGTAACTACGGTCCTGAATGTGCCGACGATTATGCTTGTTGTTATGAAAGAAGATCCGAGACAAGCGATCTTTGATGAAGATTTTGCAGCAACAAGTGCGCTTGTGCAGAACTTTATGTTAGCAGCCTGGGCTGAAGAGGTTGGAACATTCTGGGTGACAAAACCGTTCTTGTACGGGCCTAAGTTTAGAGAAACACTTGGCATTGTTCCAGGTGAGAAGATTGTAGGTATGCTCTATATCGGCTATCCTGATGTCGTTCCTAAACCGCAAGAACGTACATCAGCATCTGAAAAATTAACGATATTTAAATAAACGCTAACTATATCAAATTCATAATACCTTTAGTTGCTTTAATTACGATATAGGTCAAATGCTTTTGTCTAAATATAGTTACAAATTCATCATTTAAATGAGTCATGTAATTGATTCGGCTCGTGGTTAATCATCGAATTCAGCTATTTAACGAAGAAGAAGTTCCCTATGACAGCGATCAGTTCGTAGGGAACTTCTTTTTGGTTTGTTTATTCTTACTGCTTTTTAAAAATTGGTTTTACACAAGAAAAATGCGAACATTTGTGCTATAATTGAGATTGGTTAAGAGTGGTGGAATTCATTTAATAGATATAATCTTCGTTCTTTAGATCGATACTCCGATACGAGGTGGCATACTTTGAGCTTAACTTCGCTTATTCATACAAATAAGGACTTTCAAGAAATCATCCGTAAAGTTACACCGAAAGCAGCAGATTTTAAATCTTATTCTACGGAAGTTCCTCCTTTTAAGAAAAAATCGATACTTGCAGATTCTAATTTTACGAGCTATGTATCTGGACTCGTTAGGGTGTCTTTTCAATATATGATCAGTGCTATTTTGGCTAGGAAAAATCAAGATTCTCCTGATAAAGCCTTCAATCCGCTTGCAAGAAAAGGGTACGAAGTGATTCATGAATTCTTTTCCGATGTACCTGCGATCGATGAACTGACTCATCTTTTTGAGAGTTTCACTGAGGTTTGGGATTCATTTATAAGAGGAGAAGCGGTTTCGGAAGAAAAATTTATCCACGGAGCCTTTATGTGCAGTAAGCTCGATACGATCTACCGGCTTGGTGTACATGCGACTTTTACCAGTCCAACTGAATTTGTTCAGCAGTTTATCCATCCTCCTATGCCTGATGGAGAGAGCGACCTAAAGCTTCTATGGCAGATCTTTGAAGAACGTTTTCCTTATGAGCAAAGGACAGAAATTAAGTATTTTCCTTCCTTTGATGAGAAGCGAAGACGAGTGGGCGGAGCTTCGGCTGATTTTATGATTGGAGATACGCTGTATGATATCAAAACGACTAAAAAACACGGATATAACTGGAAAGAAGCTGCAGAACTAGTGACTTATTATTTACTGAATCGATTAGAAGGGGAGCCTTATAAAATACAAAAGCTCGCTTTTTACAAAGCAAGATTTGGAGTTATAGAGTATGTGGAAATCGGCGATTTATTGAGAAAGTATGATATGGAAGAAGCTTTGAATGATCTTAGTAAATTTCATCGAAGATGGAAATAGACTTTAGAACGTACAAGGATGTGAGGAAACTGTGGGGATTTGATTAAAAAGTTATCCTGCAGAACGGATATGCGATATAATGGACCTTTACAAAGACAATATCTTAAATGAGTATTTTACAAAATAACTGAATTTAATAATAACTCAAAATATAGCATGAATTGATCGGAGGACATCATCATGGCAAAATCGAAAGTACCTAAGCGGCCAACAAGAGATGAATTTGTACTAGAAGAATTAGGGAATCAGTTGTCAGAAGCCTATCAGGAAGAATCCACAATTGAAGTGACGGTATGGGCATGGGAAGAAAAAGTACGAGGGCAGATCGTGACGATGGATTCACGTACAGGCAAGGTACATATTCAGTCTGAAGAAGGGCTGTATAAAGTCCCCTTCATGGATATAATGAGAATGGATTACCCTAGAGATTAATAGCCAAAAGATAAAGCAAACCCGATCCTCGAAAGAAGATGGGTTTGTTTTTGATATTTATTTTTCATTTCGTATTTTTTGAATTCATATTTTTGATTCTTATGTTTAAACCTCAGAAAATTCTTTTCTTTATTCATATTCCTGCATCGCCACAGATCTCACATCTAAGTTCCGATACTGAATGGCTTCTGCTACATGGAGTGTTGTAATCTGCTCTTCTACTGCTAGATCTGCAATCGTACGAGCCATCTTGAGAATCCGATCATAAGATCTCATGCTAAGCCCAAGAGCATCAATGGTCTGATGAAGCATGTCCTCGGCAGGCTTATCCAGAACAGCAGTCCGACGAAGTAAACTGCCCGATAGCTCACTGTTCCATGAGATCGGCAGACCCTTATACCGCTCTTCCTGAATTTTCTGTGCAGCCAGCACCTGTGCTTGGAGATCTGCAGAGGAGGATGTAATCTTTACCTCAAGGCCTTCTTTGGGCCGGGGGACTTCGACTTGTAAATCAATCCGGTCCAGCAGCGGTCCAGATATTTTGGCACGATAGGCGGCTATTTTATGAGGTGTACAAGTACATCGCTGCTGCTTAGGATCATTGCCAGCATATCCGCACGGACAAGGATTCATGGAGGCGGCGAGCATAAAATGAGCAGGGAATGTAAAAGCAGCCCGGGCTCTGCTAAGTGTTACATGTCGATCCTCTAGCGGTTGTCTTAGTACTTCAAGGACTTGACGGTTAAACTCAGGAAGTTCATCCAGGAACAAAATTCCTCGGTGAGCAAGACTGACTTCTCCAGGTTTTGGTATTGTTCCTCCTCCGATCAGGCCGGCGGCTGAAATCGTATGATGTGGAGAGCGAAACGGACGAACAGTTGCTAGTCTACTCAGTCCATTTTTTAATTTGCCTGAAGCGCTTAGAACTTTGGTGACTTCAAGTGCTTCTTGATCGGTAAGCGGAGGGAGTATGGTCGGCAGACGTTTGATGAGCATCGTTTTTCCCGTGCCTGGAGGACCTACCAGCATAATGTTGTGCATTCCAGCGGCAGCAATTGTGAGTGCTCTTTTCACATGCTGTTGTCCTAGAACATCAATATAGTCTTCCATAAGATAAGAACCTTCTTCAGAAGATTCTTTACGTGATGCATATGTATTTGTAGAAAGATGAGCGTAGTCTTCGAGCTGTATTCTTCCTTGCTGTATTTTCCCCTTGGATTTAGATGAATCCGCGTCTCCAGACACGGAGGGGACCAAATCTCTTAAATGCCGAAGACCATAGACTTCAATTCCTTGGATAACCGAACCTTCGGTTACATTCTCTATGGGAACGACAACAGAATCAAAGCCTTGCCGGCGAGCAAGGTCTACCATACTAAGGATACCGGGTACAGGTCTAAGACTTCCATCGAGTGCTAATTCGCCTAAAAATAAAGTTTTCTTATTTGCAGGAAGGATAAGCTGCTCACTAGTTGTTAATACGGCCAGAGCAATGGCGAGATCAAAAGATGACCCTTCTTTACGTAGGTCGGCAGGTGCGAGATTAATGGTAATCCGCTGCAAGGGATACTGAAAACCACAGTTTTTGATCGCAGCTCGGACACGTTCTACTGCTTCACGTATTGCAGAGTCAGGAAGTCCGATAATCGAAGTTTGAGGTAACCCGTTAGACAAATCTGTTTCTACTTCAATGAGTACCCCATCGATCCCGTATAAACAAGCTCCAAATAATTTTCCGTACATATGAAAAAACACCTCGTTTTCAGTTTATCCCACTCAAGGTGAATGGGTAATTAAACATGAAAAAAGGTGCTTCCTTATTTTCAAAATGAACATGTATATTTCAATGGATTTCAATAGAACTTATGTGTGAACTTTTAGTCTGTAATTTTTAAGCTAAATAACTTAACTTCAAAAATAAATTTAGGGTTCTACTAAAACGACGTTAGAAGGTTATTATACTCAAATGGAATCATTTACTAGCAAGTTCATTGTAAACAATGATACTTTTCGATGTCAATCTTAATTATAGAAGAATACTCGGATGTTTTAAATGAACGTCTCGGACACACATTTACAGACCTTTATATGTAATTCCCACTAGCACCACTGATTGATGTTGTTTTTCTGCATGTGTTGATTGAAGATCAAGGACAAGATTTATTCTATTTTACTAATTTCTTTTTCTTTAATTTCTGTTTTACTAACTTCTACACTTGGTATTACATGCCCTGCTGCGATCTTTACGAATGACAACCGTATTTTCCTTTGCCTTATAGATTACTATTTCATTTTTTTTATTCTGTGTCTTATCTGCTCTATAATGATGGGATAACAGAAGTGAAGTAATATTACTAATTCAATCCTCAGCTTCTAGAAGGCATATTGTGTTACATATATGTTTCATGCAATCTAATTTTCCGTAATAAATTTAGGGTGCGACTAAATGATTGGAAATTAAATATGGTATTTTAGATTTGCTATGATAAAATAAGATACAAAGATTGGGTTGTATATGTATTTTGCATCAGAATCCAACATGATTTGAATGCCAGGGAGCAGGTGGATATTAATGAAAATTCATGAAGAGTTAAAGCTGGAGAACCAGCTTTGTTTTGCTATATATGCTTGTTCTAGAGAGATAACAAAGCTTTACCAGCCATATCTAGACAAGATCGGTGTCACCTATTCCCAGTATTTAGTGCTCATGGTGTTGTGGGAGCGAGAGGAATGTACAGTGAAGGAGATTGGCGAAGCGCTGTATCTCGATTCCGGCACCCTTACTCCGCTGCTTAAACGTATGCAGACCGCAGGGCTGATTAACAGAGAGCGTTCTGCACATGATGAAAGAAAAGTACTTATTTCGCTGACCGAAAAAGGGAAATTGCTCCAAGATGAAGCGGTTCATATCCCGAATGCGATGCGGAATCAAGCTTGTCTTGATGATGATCAGTTTAGATCTTTATTAAATCAATTCACAGATCTATTAACACAGGTTCACGAAAATAATGTCGAGGACAAACAAAAGAAGAACTAAGATAAAAATAGGCTGATAAGAACGAGCTTTATAATTCATCTGAAAAAAGGAGGAACCTTCTACTACTCAAGAGAATGAGCGTAGAAGGTTTTTCCATTTTTACCCAAACATTCTTTATTTGGAATGATATCGATATCAAAATACACTCAGTTTGATACCAATTTTTAAGGTAAGCGTTTTAAAAACGTGTTACAATGATGTGGGTTTATAAGGAAATATGACTAATTAGCCCGCCTTGTTGCAGTCATGTTGATAGGAGGATTCGAGAATGAATATCCATGAATATCAAGGAAAAGAAGTACTTAAACAGTACGGAGTTGCCGTTCCAAACGGAAAAGTAGCTTATACAGTTGAAGAAGCGGTTGAAGCCGCTGCGTCGCTGGGAAGCCCGGTGACTGTAGTGAAAGCACAGATCCACGCAGGTGGACGTGGTAAAGCAGGCGGCGTAAAAGTAGCCAAAACTATGGATGAAGTACGTGAATATGCCTCTGAAATTCTTGGGAAAGTGCTTGTAACGCACCAAACAGGACCAGAAGGCAAAGAAGTGAAAAGACTTCTTATTGAAGAAGGTTGCGATATTCGTAAAGAGTATTATGTGGGAGTGGTCGTGGACCGTGCAACAGGACGAGTCGTTCTGATGGCTTCTGAAGAAGGCGGTACTGAGATTGAAGAAGTAGCAGAAGCTACACCAGAGAAGATTTTCAAAGAAATCGTCGATCCGGCTGTTGGACTTCAAGTATTCCAAGCCCGGAGACTTGCGTATGCAATCAACATTCCTAATGAGCTCGTAAACAAAGCAACGAAATTTATGCTTGCTCTCTACGAAGCTTTCGTGGATAAAGATTGTTCGATTGCAGAGATCAACCCGCTTGTAGTAACAGGCGATGGTAATGTAATGGCACTGGATGCGAAATTGAACTTTGATTCAAATGCTCTTTATCGTCATAAAGATATTCAAGCACTTCGCGATCTGGATGAAGAAGATGAGAAAGAAATTGAAGCTTCCAAGTTTGATCTGAGCTACATAGCACTTGATGGGAACATCGGCTGTATGGTTAACGGAGCAGGTCTTGCGATGGCAACGATGGACATTATTAAATATTACGGTGGGGACCCCGCTAACTTCCTTGATGTAGGGGGCGGTGCTACAACCGAAAAAGTAACAGAAGCTTTTAAAATCATTTTGTCAGATGCAAAAGTAGAAGGTATTTTTGTAAATATCTTCGGCGGCATTATGCGTTGTGACGTAATTGCGGACGGGGTAGTGGAAGCTGCAAAACAGCTCGGTCTTACGAAACCGCTCGTTGTCAGATTAGAAGGTACGAATGTTGATCTTGGCAAAAAGATTTTGTCAGAATCCGGCCTTAATATCGTAGCAGCGGATTCGATGGCAGACGGTGCACAAAAAATTGTTGCCCTCGTGAAATAATTCATTCCTTTTCGGGGATACCCGAACACTTGAAAATAACCGTAGGGGATGTGAACGATCGTGAGTATTTTGGTAAATAAAGATACAAAAGTGATTACGCAAGGTATCACGGGTGCGACTGCGAAGTTTCATGCAAAAGGTGCGCTGGACTATGGCACGCAAATGGTAGGCGGTGTGACCCCGGGTAAAGGCGGCACGACTGTCGACATTGAACTCGAAAATGGCAGTGTAGTTAAGCTTCCCGTGTATAACACTGTAAATGAAGCCAAAGAAGCAACAGGCGCAACAGCAAGTGTTATTTATGTACCGCCTGCTTTTGCTGCAGATTCTATTATGGAAGCTGTAGACGCTGAACTTGATCTTGTGATCTGTATTACCGAAGGAATTCCGGTACTCGACATGATCAAAGTAAAACGTTATATGGAAGGCAAGGATACGGTTCTGATCGGTCCGAACTGCCCAGGCGTTATTACTCCAGGCGAATGTAAGATCGGTATTATGCCGGGCTACATTCATATGCCAGGTCATGTAGGAGTTGTATCTCGCAGCGGTACGCTGACGTACGAAGCGGTTCATCAGCTTACAACACGTGGTATCGGTCAATCATCTGCCGTGGGAATTGGCGGAGACCCTGTTAAAGGTTCCGAATTCATTGATATTTTATCTCGCTTTAATGATGATCCTGATACACATGCAGTCATTATGATTGGTGAAATTGGGGGTACTGCTGAGGAAGAAGCAGCAGAGTGGATTCGCGATCATATGACAAAACCTGTCGTCGGTTTCATCGGCGGGGTTACAGCACCTCCAGGAAAACGGATGGGTCATGCGGGCGCTATTATCTCTGGCGGTAAAGGTACTGCGAAAGAGAAGATTGCCAAACTCGAATCTTGCGGCATTCGGGTATCTCCGACTCCATCTGAAATGGGCTCTACGCTCGTAAGTGTGCTGGAAGATCGCGGAATTCTTAACCTTTGTACGACTCATTAATATCATTTTGCAGTCTAATAAGCCTCGTTAAGAAGAGTTGTTAAAATTTTTTTCTTCTATATAATAGGGCGAATTATAATAGGGGCACACCCGAATCTAGTTTCAATCTAAAAGGTAAGCAACCTTTTTGTCGAATATATCGACAGAAGGGTTGCTTTTTGTATTTTAATTACGGTTTTCTTTTCGTTAGTCAAAGAAAGGGTGGAGAGTATGGAAGACAGACATATTTTATTTGGACTTCAAGAGATGGATGGGATCGGTCGTAAAACGATTAGAAAATGGATGACGAGTGGAAATTTATTATCGGACATGCTAAAATACGAAACTCAGGACTGGATTCAGTCAGGACTCTCGGCAGCAAGAGCTGCTGTGATGAAAGAATGCTTCCATGAATCATTTATTTATGAGAAACTTGAGCTGCTTCATAAGGAACGTATCGAAATTGTAACCTATTACGATAAAGAGTATCCTATATTATTGAAGGAAACGGCGGACCCGCCTTGGGTTCTATACATAAAAGGCAATGCAAGTTTGCTTCATAAGCCGTCTATAGCGATGGTGGGAACCCGAGTTCCTACAGGTTACGGGAAAAAAGTAGGTGAGGTGTTCGCTTCACAGCTGTGCAAGGCAGGATATACGATTGTCAGCGGTCTTGCACGCGGAATAGATAGTGTATGTCACGAAGCTGCTATCCGTGCAGATGGTTTAACGATTGCGGTCCTTGGTGCGGGGCTGTCACATATTTATCCTGCCGAAAACCATGCTTTAGCGAGCCGGATTGCTTCTAGCGGATTGTTAGTATCCGAATATCCCTTGCACCAAAAACCAAGACCTGGTCTTTTTCCTGAGCGAAACCGAATTATTGCGGGGCTCAGTTTAGGTACACTTGTGGTGGAAGCTGATTTACGCAGCGGATCGTTAATTACGGCTGATGCTGCACTAGAAGCAGGTCGCGATGTATTTGCAATTCCTGGGCCCATTACCTCTCCTAAAAGCCAGGGCGCACTTAATTTAATTAAACAAGGGGCTCTGCTAGTCACTAAAGTAGAAGATATTACAGATGAATATATACATGTAATGAATTCTGCTAGAGAAGACAAGTCTGAACAATCCGGGGTTCATCCTGAACCGCTTTTATCCGCAGCACATCAGGAGCTGATTCCAGAGCTTACGGAAGAAGAAAGAAAAGTAGTTGATTTACTTGAAGCAGGCCCTATGACATTAGATGATTTTGTGGATAGGCTTCATCTTGATTTTGGACATTTGCATTCAGTTCTGTTATCTTTAATCATAAAAAAGCAGATTATACAATTACCTGGAGCTATATATAAGTTAATATAGATCCCTTTGGCGTGATTAGATGTGTGATTTCGTCATAGGGGCATGCAGGCTATATTTTGAGAGGAGGATGAACCTATGGCGGATTCACTCGTCATCGTGGAGTCTCCTTCGAAAGCCAAAACGATAGGGAAGTATCTCGGAAGTAAGTATATCGTTAAGGCTTCGATGGGGCATATCCGCGATTTGCCAAAAAGTCAGATTGGCGTAGAAGTGGAAAATGATTTTAACCCTAAATATATTACCATCCGCGGAAAAGGTTCTGTACTGAAAGAACTAAAGGATGCTTCGAAAAAAGTGAAAAAAGTTTATCTGGCGGCTGACCCCGATCGTGAGGGGGAAGCGATTGCCTGGCATTTGGCTCATGCACTTGACCTGGATCAGACAGAAAGCTGCCGGGTTGTTTTTAATGAGATTACGAAACAAGCGGTAAAAGATGCTTTTAAAACACCGCGAAAAATAAATATGGACCTTGTGAATGCACAGCAAGCAAGACGTATTCTTGATCGGCTGGTAGGATACAAGATCAGTCCTATCCTCTGGAAAAAAGTAAAAAAAGGATTGTCTGCAGGACGTGTTCAATCCGTTGCAGTTAAGATCATTCTTGACCGTGAGAATGAAATCGATGATTTTATTCCGGAAGAATACTGGAGCATTACTGCAAAACTAAGTGCAGACGGCAGCCCGATGGAAGCGAAGTTCCATAAGTGGAACGGAACCAAAACGGAACTGACCAACGAAGAACAAGTGAATTCAATACTAAAGCAAATTGAGAATGAAGATTTTACAGTAAAAGAAGTAAAAGAGAAGGAACGGACACGTAATCCGTCGGCTCCTTTTACAACAAGTTCGTTACAGCAGGAAGCGGCTCGTAAACTTAACTTCCGTGCTGCCAAGACGATGTCAGTCGCACAGCAATTATATGAGGGTGTAGATCTTGGTAAAGAAGGTACGGTAGGTTTAATCACCTATATGCGTACCGACTCCACTCGTATTGCGACATCGGCTCAGGAAGAAGCGAAAGAGTTCATTTCTCAAAAATATGGAGAAACTTTCGTGCCGGAAACGTTCCGTCAGTATTCCAAAAAAGCAGCTAACGCTCAAGAGGCGCACGAAGCGATTCGCCCAACCTCAGTACTAAGAGATCCAGATTCCGTGAAAGCATATACAAGCAGAGACCAATTTCGTTTGTATAAACTCATTTGGGAACGTTTCGTAGCAAGTCAGATGTCTTCAGCTATCCTAGATACTTTATCTGTAGATATTACAGCAGGGGATGCAACATTCCGAGCTACAGGATCAAAAGTCCGTTTCCCTGGATTTATGAAAGTGTACGTAGAAGGAAATGATGATGGTACGACAGAAGAAGATAAGCTATTGCCTCCGCTTCAATCTGGGGATGCCTTAGTTAAACAAGAAATTGAACCAAAACAGCACTTTACTCAGCCTCCACCGCGCTATACAGAGGCTCGTCTGGTCAAAACGCTTGAAGAACTTGGTATAGGACGTCCAAGTACGTATGCACCTACACTTGAAACGATTCAAAAACGGGGTTATGTAGCGATTGAAGAGAAGAAATTCATGCCTACGGAACTTGGTGAACTGATAATCGAGCAAATGGAGCAGTTCTTCCCCGAAATTCTGGATGTAGAGTTTACCGCACATATGGAAGAGGATCTTGACCACGTGGAAGAAGGTTCAGAGGACTGGGTGAAAGTACTTGCACAGTTTTATGGTTCCTTTGAGAAACGTCTTGAAGTGGCGGAAGAAGAGATGAAGGAAATCGAGATTGAAGATGAGGTTTCCGATGAAATTTGCGAAAAATGCGGGAAACCGCTTGTATATAAACTTGGTCGATTTGGGAAATTCTTAGCATGCTCTGGTTTTCCTGACTGTCGTAACACGAAGCCAATCATTAAAGACACCGGCATTGTTTGTCCAACCTGTAAGGAAGGACATGTCGTTGAGCGCAGAAGTAAAAAAGGCCGTATATTCTTTGGATGTGACCGTTACCCAGAATGTGATTTCGTGTCATGGGATAAGCCGTCTGTCAAACCTTGCCCAAGCTGCTCATCTCTCATGGTAGAGAAACGGAATAAGCAAGGAACGAAGCTGAAATGTACGGTATGTGATCATACGGAAATCATGGAAGAACCAGATGATGAGTCTGTTGAAATATAAAATACTAACAATGATATAGTGAAACCGGATAGACCGGACTGCTGTCAGCATGTCGAAATGAGGAAGAGATGCTGATCAGCAGCAGGGAGGATATATGATGAGTGATAGAGTAGAGCAAGTAACCGTTATTGGAGCAGGTCTCGCAGGAAGTGAAGCAGCATGGCAAATCGCCCAAAGAGGTGTGCCTGTGAAACTGTATGAGATGCGCCCTGTTGTTAAAACGCCTGCACACCATACAAATCAATTTGCTGAGCTGGTATGCAGTAATTCACTGCGGGCTAATGGCCTTACAAACGCGGTAGGTGTATTGAAAGAAGAAATGAGAATGATGGATTCGCTCGTAATTGGTTCCGCTGACCGTCATGCGGTACCTGCAGGCGGCGCACTGGCCGTGGACCGAGATGGTTTCTCCGGGGAAATTACACGTATGCTTCATGAACATCCGCTAGTAGAAGTGGTAAATGAAGAAATTCAGGAAATTCCTACAGAAGGAATCGTCGTTATTGCGACAGGACCTTTAACTTCACCGGCTCTATCTGCACAGATTAAAGAGCTTATGGGCGAGGAGTATTTTTACTTCTATGATGCGGCTGCACCTATCGTAGAAAAAGACTCTATTGATATGAGTAAAGTATATTTGGCTTCAAGGTATGATAAAGGGGAAGCTGCTTATCTCAATTGTCCAATGAATGAAGAAGAATTTAATCGTTTTTATGACGCGCTCATCTCTGCAGAAGTGGCTGAACTCAAAGAATTCGAAAAAGAAATCTACTTTGAAGGCTGTATGCCGATCGAAGTGATGATGAAGCGTGGTAAACAGACGGCATTGTTTGGTCCGATGAAACCCGTAGGTCTCGTGAATCCTCACACAGGCGAACTTCCTTATGCGGTCGTTCAATTGCGTCAGGATAATGCAGCGGGGACTTTATATAATCTAGTAGGGTTCCAAACACATCTGAAATGGGGAGAGCAAAAACGAGTATTCCAGATGATTCCGGGTCTTGAGAATGCCGAATTTGTCCGTTATGGTGTAATGCACCGGAATACATTTATCAATTCTCCAAAATTGCTTGAACCAACGTATCAATTCAAATCTCGCCCTAATCTGTTCTTTGCTGGACAAATGACAGGGGTTGAAGGTTATGTAGAGTCTGCAGCTTCCGGTCTGATTGCTGGTATGAATGCTGCAAACCTTGCACTAGGTCAAGATTTGTTTGTGCTTCCAAAAGAGAGTACACTAGGAAGTATGGCGCACTATATTACCACTGCCGATTTCAAACATTTCCAGCCGATGAATGCAAACTTTGGATTGCTTCCGAGTCTTGAACGTAAGATACGCAACAAGAAAGAAAAGAATGAAGCACTTGCGAATCGTGCTTTAGAAAGCATTCAACATTTTAAAGAAGAAAAAGGACTATCCACGGGAAAGTAAGGATAGGCTAGTACGTACGCCCGGCAAGTCTTTTTCTGACATGCCGGGCTTTTTTTAAACGAATGGAAGAGGAGGTTTCATGATGCAAACGACATTTCATGCGACGACGATATGTGCTGTACGTCATAACGGCAAAGCAGCGATTGCAGGTGATGGACAGGTAACAATGGGAGAATCGGTAGTTATGAAAAATACAGCGAAGAAAGTTCGCAGATTATACCGAGGACAAGTTGTAGCTGGCTTTGCAGGCTCTGTTGCTGATGCCATTACCCTATTTGAGAAATTTGAAGGTAAGCTTGAGGAACATCATGGGAATCTTCAGCGTGCAGCAGTGGAACTTGCGAAAGATTGGCGCCAGGATCGTGTGCTTCGTAAGTTAGAAGCGCTGATGATTGTAATGGACAAAACCGGAATGCTGCTAATCTCTGGCGGTGGAGAAATTATTGAACCAGATGATGATCTGCTTGCGATTGGTTCTGGCGGGAACTATGCTTTGTCTGCGGCAAGAGCCATGAAACGAAATGCAACACACCTCGAAGCCAAGGATATGGCTCGGGAAGCACTTCTTGTGGCTTCTGAAATTTGTGTCTATACAAACAGTAATATTATTGTGGAAGAACTGTAAACGGAATCAAAATTCTACTTTAATGAGTCATGGAATGGATTCACATTATTATAATAAAAGATAAATTTACCGGGAGGGAAGAAGATGTTAAATGAAGCTTTAACCCCTAGACAAATCGTAAGTGAACTAGACAAATATATTGTGGGACAAAAGCAAGCCAAGAAATCGGTTGCTGTTGCCCTGCGAAATCGATATCGCCGGAGTAGACTTCCTGAGCACGCTCAAGATGAAATTGTACCTAAAAACATACTTATGATTGGACCTACCGGTGTAGGTAAAACAGAAATTGCTAGACGGTTAGCGAAACTTGTAGGTGCTCCTTTTGTAAAAGTAGAGGCAACGAAATTTACCGAAGTCGGTTATGTTGGCCGTGATGTAGAATCTATGGTTAGAGATTTAATTGAGACAGCCATTCGCATCGTCAAGCTTGAAAAAACCGAAAAGGTCAAGGACAAAGCCGAAGAAAATGCGAATGAACGCATTGTACAAATCTTAGTTCCTTCCGCAAATAAATCTAAAAATCAGAAGAATCCCTTTGAGATGATTTTTGGTAATCATAATCAACAGACGGAGGAAGCAGATCCTGCACAAGAAGCCAGCATTTCTGAACGCAGACGCAAAGTGAAATTTGAACTGCTGTCCGGCCAGCTTGAGAATGATGTAATTGAGATTGACGTAGAGGATGCAGCCCCGAACATGTTTGATATGTTTGCTGGTCAAGGAAATGACCAGATGGGTATGAATATGCAGGAGATGTTTGGTAACTTCCTGCCAAAACGCACGAAAAAACGCAAGCTAAGCATAAAAGAGGCTCGTAAAGTTCTCATACAAGAAGAAGCGAGCAAACTGATTGATATGGACGATGTAACGCAAGAGTCCATCAGACGTGCTGAGCAATCGGGGATCATCTTTATTGATGAGATAGATAAAGTAGCCAGCCAGGGACGCGGATCAGGCCCTGACGTCTCTCGTGAGGGCGTCCAAAGGGATATTCTTCCTATAGTGGAAGGTTCGACTGTAATGACCAAATACGGCCCTGTGAAGACAGATTATATTTTGTTTATTGCAGCGGGTGCCTTCCATGTATCCAAACCGTCAGATCTGATTCCAGAGCTCCAAGGGCGTTTCCCAATTCGCGTGGAATTAAACAGCCTCACACTGGATGATTTTGTTTCTATTCTGACCGAACCTAAAAATGCACTGACCAAACAGTATACCGATCTGCTTCGGACAGAAGATATTGAAATTGAATTTTCAAATGAAGCGATTCGTGAGATCGCTAATATTGCAGAAGCTGTAAATCAAAGCACAGAGAATATCGGTGCGAGAAGACTTCATACCATTTTAGAGAAACTGCTAGAGGACCTTTCTTTTGAAGCACCTGAACTCACGCTTGATAAGATGGTGATCACACCTGAATACGTAAGAGAGAAATTAGGTGAGATTGCGAAAGATCGTGATCTTAGTCAGTACATTCTGTAAAATAAAAGCTCTTTAAAGGAAAACACCTTTAGAGAGCTTTTTTTATGCACGAATTTTCGTTTTAATGCAAAATATGTAGTGTGAAATCTTTAGTTAACAGTAAATAAGACGTTTTAATGACAATAAATGCGTTTAACTATATAATAGACTGGTTCAATATCTCCATTTTACCATGGTATGCTTGACTTTGAATATCTTAGAAATGAGAAAATAGGTTGAAAAAACCTATACTTTATAGGACTCTTTTTTCATTAGAATGAAGTTATTTTGTACTTTATACCCAAAAAGTCCTTATATATGAGAAAAGATAGGGCTTTTTTCTTATTGTAATAAATGCCCAAGTGAAAGAAACTTATGTTATATGACAAATAACTTCGTAATTCTACTAAAGACCTATGAAAAGAATTAATCAATGCCAGATTTGTCGAAAACGAGTCATCTGAGGTCTTATTTTATATAGAAGCCATTTTTAGGAATTTACAAGGGAGGTAAGTGTCATACATTTGTTGAACGACAGTAGTTTTAAGACGCTCCAAGCAGGAATTGATGCTGCAAACCTCAGGCAACGAGCGATTGCTAACAATATAGCCAATAGCGACACCCCTTATTTCAAACGGTCAGAAGTCAAATTTGAAGAACTTTTACAGGATGAAATGAAAGGGAATGTAAGTATATTAAGTGGAAAAACAACAAATGAGAAGCATATTCCTATAGGTCTTAACAGTAAAACCCCTGCTGCGCAAATTTCGACAGATCGCAATACAGTAATGAATAATAACGAAAACAACGTTGATGTCGATAAGGAAATGACCCTTTTGGCAGAGAATCAACTTCGTTACAATGCCTACATCCAGCAGGTCTCAGAACAAATTAAGATGATGCGTATTGCAACAGGAGGGAGCAGCTGATGAATATAAGTAACAGCTTTGATATTAGTTCTTCTGCATTAACCGCTCAGCGTCTTCGTATGGATGTGATCTCCTCAAACATTGCAAATGCAGAAACGACGAGAGCGAAGATAGAGAACGGGGAAGCAGTACCCTATAAACGAAAAATGGTTGTACTAGAAACTAGCAAGACAAGCTTTAAGAATATGCTCCAGACACAGATGGAAGGCAAAGGCATTCAGCAAGGCGTCATCGCAACTTCTATTAAGGAAGACACAGCGCCGCTCAAATCGGTATATAACCCAACACATCCGGATGCAAACGCCGAAGGGTACGTATATATGCCTAACGTTGATATAACGAAAGAAATGGTAGATTTAATTAGTGCATCAAGATCTTATGAGGCAAATGTAACTGCACTAAATGCTTCAAAAGCAATGGTGTCTAAAGCACTTGAGATCGGCAGATAGAGTTAGCAGACACTACATATTTTTGAATTTAGGAGGGACCACAGATGATACAAAATACGATGCTTCAAACATCGGCTTTACAATCTCCTTCAATGAGCGGAACACAAAATAAACCAACCCCAGCAGACACGATCAAACAATTCTCATCCTATTTAGATCAAGCAATTACGCAAGTGGCAGAGCAAGAGAAAACGTCTCATGACATGTCAACAGAATTTGTTAAAGGTAACGTGAATGTAGATCAGGTCATGATTGCTTCGGAACAAGCACTGCTCAGTTTGCAGTTAACGAATCAAATTCGAAATAAAGTGGTCGAAGCCTATCAGGAAATTATGCGGATTCAAATGTAATAGAGGTTAGATTAGCAAAGATTCGGATGAGGTGACGGAGTGAACGAGAGAATCGCCCAATATAGAGAGAAGATATCTCAGTATTGGAACAAATTTACCAAAAAACAAAGGATATTACTGATTTCTACGGTGGTGTTTCTCATCATTGCCGCCGCAGCACTTACAATTCAGTTCTCTAAAACGGAGTATGAAGTAGCGTTTACTGATCTTAGTGCAGAGGATTCAGCTGGGGTCATGAGCTATCTGGAGAGTGGAAATATTCCTTTTGAGTTAAATAAAGATGGGACAAGCATTTCAGTACCTAGTACGCAAGCAGCAAGAGTGAAAGTAGATGTCGGATCCCAAGGATTAGTTCAGAACGGGTCAATTGGTTATGACATCTTTGAGCAAAATGGTTCAATGATGGGCTCGACAGATAAAGAATTTGACGTCAAATATGCTAATGCTTTTAATGGTGAGATTGAACAAATGCTCCGGACGATGCAGGGCGTGCAAGATGCAAAAGTATTAGTTAATCTTCCTGAAAAAAGTTTATTTGCGGGCTCGGATAAAGAAACTGCTTCTGCTTCCGCAGTACTGACTTTTCAGCCCGGGTATCAAATGTCACAGAAGGCAGTAGACGGAT
Source organism: Paenibacillus polygoni (assembly GCF_030263935.1). Lineage (NCBI taxonomy): Bacteria > Bacillati > Bacillota > Bacilli > Caryophanales > Paenibacillaceae > Paenibacillus > Paenibacillus polygoni. The sequence continues at coordinate 1,854,900 of NZ_CP127162.1, forward strand.
ATTTTAATTTAATGAAGACTGCGGTACCCAACTTACCCCTGGAAAATATCACTATTTCTACGAATCAGGGTGAAGAACTTCAACCAACCGAGCGTGGCGGAGGAAGTGGACTGGGTGAAATACAAGAGAACATGGCACTGCAGAAAAAATATGAGAGCGATGTTCAAAAGAGTGTAAAAGAATTTCTAACCGGTATTATCGGTAGTACGGATATTAATGTGCTTGTGACATCTAATCTGAACTTCGACAAAGTGAACGAAACTCAAAACCTAGTTACTCCGGTAGATGAAGAGAACATGAAAGGTATTGAGATCAGTGTTCAAGATATTCAGAGCAGTTACACAGGCGGTACGGCAGAAGATGGCGGTGTAGCAGGAACAGGAGAGGGCGATGTTGTAAACTACCCGGCTGCTGGTTCTGAGACTTCAAGCGGAGAAGAGAGTTCCACGACGATCAATTACGAGGTTAATCAAATCGCAAAGGAAATTGTCCAAAGTCCATACACTGTAAAAGATTTAACCATTAATGTAGCAGTTGAACCACCCCAAGGACAAGAAATTTTAGATGAGCCAACAAGAGATGCAATCGAAACAGTTTTAGTGAATATTGTGAGGGCGTCACTCGCAAATTCAGGAAGTACATATAACGACGCAGATTTAGAAAAGAAAGTCTCTGTACTAGCTAAACCAGCGCAAACAGCGAACGATCCACAGACAGGAATTCAGTTGTCTTCGGGTATGATATGGGGTCTCGTAGCAGGTGCTGTATTACTGCTGGCAGGCGGAGGATACATGATTTACCGAAATCGCCGTAAAAAAGAAGAGGAATATGAAGAAGATGATCTTCCGCTTCAGATTCCAACCGAATTTCCTTCTGTTAATTTAGAAACGGTTACGAATGAAAGTCAGGTACGTAAACAACTCGAGTCACTCGCGAAGAAGAAACCAGATGAATTTGTTGAACTGCTTCGAACGTGGCTTGCTGATGAATAGGGGTGAGAGACTTGGTTAAGGTATCAGGAAATGGATTAACGGGAAGGCAAAAGGCAGCAATCCTGCTTATAACTTTAGGACCAGAAGTTTCAGCCCAAATTTTCAAGCATCTGCGAGATGAAGAAATAGAACAGCTAACTCTAGAAATTGCCAATGTAAGAAAAGTAGAAGCTGGAGAAAAAGAACTCATTATGTCTGAGTTCCATCAAATTTGTTTGGCACAAGAATATATTTCACAAGGCGGTATTAATTACGCACGAGAGATTTTAGAAAAAGCACTGGGATCTCAAAAAGCACTAGAAGTGATTAATAGGCTAACCGCAAACCTTCAGGTCAGACCCTTTGATTTTGCTCGGAAAGCAGATCCGAATCAGATTCTTAACTTTATACAAAATGAAAGCCCGCAGACGATTGCGCTTGTCCTATCTTACTTGCAATTTGAACAAGCAGCCGTCATCCTTTCCTCTCTTCCGCAGGAGAAGCAAGCGGATGTGGCAAGGCGGGTTGCAGTAATGGACAGCACTTCACCAGAAGTAATCGCCCAAGTAGAAAGAATACTTGAACAGAAACTTTCTGCCACGGTTACGCATGATTACACGAATGCAGGCGGAATTGAGTCGATCGTTCAAATCCTAAATGGAGTTGACCGCGGAACCGAAAGAACGATACTGGATTCTCTGGAAATACAGGATCCTGAACTGGCAGAAGAAATCAAGAAACGGATGTTTGTCTTCGAGGATATTGTTAATGTCGATGATCGGTCGATTCAGCGAATTGTACGTGATATTGATAATGCAGATCTACAGCTTGCACTCAAGGTGGCGAGCGAAGAGGTTCGAAATGCCATCTTCAACAATATGTCTAAACGCATGGCGGAGACTTTTAAAGAAGAAATGGAATTCATGGGCCCTGTCAGACTGCGTGATGTAGAAGAAGCACAGACTCGTATCGTTGCCACAATTAGAAGACTGGAAGAGGCTGGTGAGATTATTATTGCTCGCGGCGGAGGAGATGATATCGTTGTCTAATCTGATTAAATCCTTTGAGTATGTACCCGTTGATACCCATAAGCAGGTGAAATCGGTTCATGAGTATGGTGAGAAATCAGGTATTGAAGCGAATTTTGATCATCATGAAAGAGTAGTGGTAGAAGAACAAAAGCCAACGGTTGATGAAGAGTCGATTCGGATGAAGCAGGAAATGCTCGAGAACGCGAAGGAGTTTGCAGAAAGGCAAGTGCGTGAAGCTGCAGAAGAAGCAGAGCGACTACTTCAGGAAGCCAAGGAACAAATTGCCTCTTGGTGGGAAGAAAAAAGACTTCAAGATGAACATCTGATGGATGCTCTTCGCTCAGAAGGATATCAGCAAGGTTATCATGAGGGTGAAGAAAAGGCAAAAGAAGAGCTTCTAACTTATATGGAAGAAAAAATGGCGGAAGCACAGATGGTGCTGAATGAAGTTTACGAAGCCAAAGAACAGATTATTCAGGAAGCAGAACCTTTTCTAGTTGAACTGAGCACGGCAATTGCAGAGAAAGTAATCGATCATCAGCTTTCATCAGACCCGAGTCTTATGATTGAACTGATTCGTAAGAACTTGGCAAGAAAAAGAGAACAAGGTGTTATCACATTATGTGTTTCTCCAAAGGAATTTTCATATGTTCAAGCTGCTAGAGAGGAATTGACTTATGCGATTGACTCTCAAGCGGAACTGAAAATATTGCCGGATGCTTCTGTTCGAGATAAAGGATGTGTGATTCGTTCTCCTTTCGGAAGTGTTGATGCCAGAGTGGACACGCAGCTCACCGAAATCAAGAAAGAATTGATCCGGGTAGCGCTGGACAGCGAGGAGCGGACGACATATGAAGGTTCTTAGTTCACAGCGATACATGGATCAACTGAAACAACTGGACCCGGTTCGCATTAACGGAAAAGTTACTCAGGTCATCGGACTGATGGTGGAATCAGAAGGTCCGGATGCAAGTATAGGAGATGTCTGCTACATTTATCCAACGAATTCGGCTGTTCCGCTAAAAGCAGAAGTGGTCGGATTCCGGGATAACAAAGTGCTATTAATGCCCCTTGGTGATCTCCAGTCCATTGGTCCTGGTTGTGATGTAGTAGGAACGGGAAAACCTTTGAATATTCAAGTCGGATCCGAACTTCTGGGTAAAGTACTTGATGGTCTGGGTCAGCCCCTGGATGGTTCACTAATTCCCGCCCGTATGCAGCGTTATTCAACCTCAAGTGCACCGATTAATCCACTGAATAGACCCAGAGTACTTGAGCCGATCAGTATAGGTGTTCGTGCGATTGACGGACTGCTAACGATTGGTAAAGGGCAGCGGGTGGGGATCTTTGCCGGGTCAGGGGTAGGTAAAAGTACACTCATGGGGATGATTGCTCGTAATACATCAGCAGATGTCAATGTGATTGCTCTTATCGGAGAACGGGGACGGGAAGTATTAGACTTTATTGAACGAGATCTTGGACCTGAAGGGCTCGAACGTTCTGTTGTTATCGTAGCTACCTCGGATCAACCGGCACTTGTGCGTATCAAAGGAGCACTAATTGCCACTACCATTGCGGAGTACTTTCGAGACCGCGGCATGAATGTCATGCTGATGATGGATTCGGTGACAAGGTATGCGATGGCTCAGCGTGAAGTGGGTCTTGCGGTTGGTGAGCCGCCAGCAATGAGAGGTTATACACCTTCCGTATTTGCTAGTTTACCTAAACTATTGGAACGAGCAGGGACGGGTCCTGTAGGATCGATTACTGCTTTTTACACGGTCCTTGTGGATGGGGATGACATGAATGAGCCGATTGCTGACGCTGTCCGTGGTATTCTCGATGGACATATTGTGCTGAACCGGGGAATTGCGAATAAAGGACACTTTCCCGCTATAGATGTGCTGGCGAGTATAAGCCGGGTAATGAAAGATATTGCTCCCGCGGAACAGATTGATGCAGCTGAGAATATAAAACGTCTCATGTCAGTCTATAAGAACTCTGAAGACCTAATTAACATCGGTGCTTACCAAAAGGGATCGAATATAGAGATTGATGAGTCGATAGACCGTATAGAGGATATATGGAGGTTTACTCGGCAGAAGGTAGATGAAAAGGTAGTACTGGATGAAGTAAGACAAAGACTAATTACCGAGTTTTCAAGGAGATGACTTAGTACATTATGGGGTTTACTTATCATTTTCAAAAAGTTGTGGATCTCAAGGCGAAAGAGAAAACACAGGCAGAGTGGCTTCTCTCTTCTGCTATTGGAAAGCTGCAAGCCGAAGAAAATCATTTGCTGGAACTTGTGAGAGATCGAGAAAATCTCCTGGAAGGCATTTCTTCTTTCTCATTGCAAAGCGCTTCGGCTTCTAGTTTACAGGAGATGAATCGTTACATTCACTATCTAGATGAATGCATCAGCCGTAAGAATAATGATGTGGCTCATGCTGAAGTGAATGTCAAACAAAACCAAGCTTTTTTGAACGATAAAATGCTGGATGAAAAAGTATGGAACCAGGCGCGGGAAAAAGAAAAAATGCATTATCAACAGGAGATGCTCCTTAAGGAACAAAATGAACTGGATGAAATGGCAACGGTGCGCTTTGCAGTAAGAGCACGTTAAACGAATGTGCGGGCGTGATGCACCGAAGGAGGAATGATGGTTGGTAGACAAGGATCGAGAGGAACTGGAGCGAGAGTCCAGAGGGGCTTGGGAGAAATTTATGATTATTGGAATCCCTGTTGTCTTTTGTCTCGTACTGGTTACTGTACTGCTCGTCGTTCTGAATGTTGATTTCAGAAAAAATGCGATCGATATTGCAAGCAAAATTCCGGTAGTGAAGGAATGGATACCGGAGGAAGCGTTAGATCCAGCAACTCAAAAAGAAAGACAAGCCGAGAAACAAATTGAAAGTAATAAGGCAGTTATCGATAAATTAAAGACACAGCTTGCTGATGCAAAAACGGAGCTTGAGCAGGTGCAAGAGGAGAAAGCTAAACAGGATAGCAAAGTGCAGAAATTAGAAGATGAAATAAAAGAGCTACAGGTAACAACGAGTTCAAGTGGCGATGGAGCAGCCTCAAATGAAACAGAAATCATAGATCCATACTTAAAGCAAGTGAAAGATCTTGCTAAAATGTACGGTCAAATGAAGCCAAGTAAGGCGGCTCCTATTGTTCAAAGTATGACGCTCGAAGAGCAGGTTCAACTTCTTGCGGAGATGAAACCAGATGCACAACGCAGCATTCTGGAGAAAATGACGGCTAAGGCAGCTGCTGAGGTTACAGAGGCACTAAAAAATACAACGACTGCTGAAAGCCGGGCAATTGCTGCGTTGCAGTCCAAAATGAACAACAAACAGGCTTCATCAACGACTACATCTAACAATCGGAACTTGGATAAAAATGAACTGACACAAACCTTCTCATCGATGTCAGCAGACAGTGGGGCAAACTTAATTCTGGAGACGTATAAACTGAGCCCAGATCAAGCGATCACGATCTTAAAAACAGTAGACGATGCAACGAGAGCAAAATTACTAGATCAAATGTCTTCTGCTGATGCTGCTGTTGCTGCAAAAATATTAAATCGCCTGATGGGCAGTAAGAATTAGTTGAACTTTGATATCAAATAAGAGGAGGTGAAAAAAACAAATGATATCTTCTTTTTCACAAGTAGGAAAAGCAGTTCGTTTCATGGATTCTGGATCTGAGGCAAGTAAGACATTGGGAAATGAATCAACTGGGTTTCTAGCGGCTTTACAGGTGAACATGCAGACAACAAGTGAGGGAATGAATCAAGCGGGCAGCAAGGAAACGCCGGCAAAGTTTACTTTTCCTATAGTAAATCCAGATGAAAGTGTTACTCAGGATGGGAATTTAAATACGTTGGACGAAGCGACTCTACTGATGGAAGCAGAAACGATCATTGATGAACTCATTACCACACTTGAGCAAGATGAAGATCTGGATCGTAGTGAAGAACATGAAGAAATGATGGCCGATCTGAAGGGCTGGCTGCAGCAAGCCTTATATTATCTCTATCCTGCAAACAAGGAAGAATCAGCTGAGCAAAACGTATCTCTTAAGGCTGTGAATGCACTATCAGAGGAGCCGGCTACTGTAAAGTATGCACTGCAAGAAGTACTGCACCAGTTAGTAGAAGCAAGTAAAACAAAATCAGAAACAGCTGCACCATTTGAAGATCTTATACATACTCAGGAGCAGCTTACCGAAAATCTGAAAGAGATTTTAGGAAAATCAGATGTAAAAACAGATTCTGTTACAAAGTTAAATTCTCTGATGACCGAACTTAGCCTGTTGGCAAAAAGTAGTTTCGATTCAGCAGAAAAAGCAACGTTTTCGATCGAACCTTCCCTCTTATCGGGGGATGCTGAGAATCTGGATAAATTCAGTGAACAAGGCAGCAGTAACAAGTTAGCAACAAAAGAAGTAATCAAGGTAACGACTCTTGACGAGTCAATACAGCAGAATGCAGATCCCGAAACTTCTCAGGAAGTGAATTCCGAGGATACGCAGGATAATCAAGCAACAAACCTGATTACTGCAGGCCAGTTAGCTATAAAGAATGGAACAGCACCATTAACTAGATCAGAAACGGTTATACCCGTTCAGCAATTTTCGAAAGAAATGTCCGAATTTGTTGTCAGCAAATTTGAGATAGTGAAGCAACAGGGGATGACAGAAGCGGTCATCTCATTAAGACCTCAGCATTTAGGTCAACTGGACGTGCAGTTATCGATGCAAAATGGACATTTGGTTGCAAGGTTCATGACAGAACATGCAGGAGCGAAGGATTTGCTCGAACAGCAAATGACGCAGCTCAGAGCTGTACTTCAGGCTCAAGGGATTCAGGTTGAACGACTTGAAGTGACTCAGAACACCTCATTATCGTCACATATGTATCAGGACGGAGGCAGTTCAAACGGACAGCCCGGTAACCAGCGCAGATCTAAAGAACGAGAGCGTAACAGTGAAGATCTACTAACTACAGCAGAGATTCAGGACGAACTTCGTACTTGGATGCAGGAGCAGCAAGATTTGGAGTTATATACGGAAGGCGAGCAGACAAGCGGATTCACTGCCAAAATATAATGAGCGAAGCGGGGTGTGAACATGTCAGCAGATATCATTTCGACAACGAATATTTGGCCCAACTACTCAGCTTCTAATGTAACTACAGCGGCGAGTAAAGAATCCTCTGATGCGATGGGCAAAGATCAATTTTTGAAAATACTGATTACTCAGTTACAGAACCAGAATCCAATGCAGCCGATGGAAGATAAAGAATTTATCGCTCAAATGGCTCAGTTTACCTCAGTAGAACAATTGTCAAATATATCAGGTCAACTCCAAAATTTATCGCAATCTTTAGGTGCGGTTTCTGGACTGATCGGAAAACAAGTCAGCTGGATTGGTAAAAGTGAGGGTTCAAATGAAGGTGCTGTTCAGAGCGGTGTCGTGGAATCCATTATTATTCGCGATCAAATACAGTATGCGGTTATTCATAATAAAGAAATTCCATTAAAAGACATTACGCAGATCAGTGACGTGAAAACGGAAGATAAAGTCTTGGAAGCGAGTGCCTCTGCTCAGGAGAATAATGTTGTAAGTGAAGAAGCCGATGGGGCTGAGGGATGAGTGGCGTTGTTAGAGTAGGTCAGCTCTATGCAAGCACGGTGAAATCTCCAAGCACCCGTGATACCCATAAGTCCATATCAGAAGAGACCGTTTCTTTTAACAAGTTACTAGATAGTGAGTGTATAAAGCTTAGTTATCATGCTTCAAAAAGGTTAGAGCAGCGTGGAATAGAGCTTGGTAAAAATCATTTAGAAAAGATCGCTGAAGCTGTAGATAAAGCTGCAGCCAAAGGTTCCAAAGAAACACTTGTGCTGATGGAAGAGACCGCTTTTATTGTAAATGTAAAGAATCGAACGATCGTAACTGCGGTAAATGGCCCCTCGTTAACAGAAGGCGTATTCACCCAGATTGATAGTGCTGTTATTATTTCTTAATTTATTTGAAGGCTGGCCCTATCGGAAAGCCTATGGCTTGCGGATCGACAGAAGCAGCCAATCAACCAATCGGAGGTTAAATTAATTATGCTTAAATCCATGTACTCCGGAGTATCCGGCATGAGAGGGTTTCAAACGAAGCTGGATGTCATCGGTAATAATATCGCAAACGTGAATACAACAGGATTCAAATCAAGCCGAGTGATGTTTAAGGATATTATGAGTCAAACTACCGCTGGAGTAACCGCTCCTACAGATGATACCGGTGGTGTGAATTCTAAACAGATAGGGCTTGGAGTTAGTGTAGGATCGATCGATACGATGCATTTAGCAGGCAGTGCACAGACCACGAATAATCCCACAGATCTTCGTCTGGAAGGAGATGGATTTTTCCTGGTCAGCTTATCGGAAGATCAGGAAGTTCCTTACCTTACGCGGGCTGGAGATTTTCATGTAGATGCCAATCGCAGACTGGTTACCTCGGATGGACTGTTCGTGCTTGATTCTGGCGGCGCTCCTATTCAGCTTGATGATGATGTTGTCGCTTTTTCAATCGGTCAGGATGGAACCATTAACCAGCAAATGGCTGATGGAACGATGGAAGCCGGTGTTCAGCTAGGGATCGGTAAAGTATCTAATCCGAGCGGTCTGGATAAAATCGGCGGCAATTTGTATCGAATGACGATGAATGCAAATCTCGATGGTGAGTTTGAAATTGTAACGGCTAATAATGCAGAAGCAGGTACGGGTTCGATCGTGGCAGGGCAGCTTGAGATGTCAAATGTGGATCTAACCGGAGAGTTTACAGAGATGATCGTTGCACAGCGCGGCTTCCAGGCCAATTCCCGCATCATTACCACTTCTGATGAAATACTTCAAGAAGTCGTCAATCTGAAACGTTAATGACTAGTATCTGCGTCAGGGAGCAAAGGCTGCTCCCTGAGTCAGGTTACTGCAGGAGGTATAGAGATGATAGCAGTTACAAAGCTGAACGGAGAAAGCCTGTTTTTAAATGCGTTGCTCATTGAGACTGTAGAAGAAACACCGGATACATATATCACCCTGATCACAGGCAAACGTTTGATTGTTCTTGAGAAAGCAGAGGAAGTCATTGATAAGATCAAGGAATATAACCGGGGAATTGGTATCCATGCGGCGACAATTAAATTGCAGCAGCAAACGGAGGATATGTAAATGAAGAAAATGTTACCCTGGATCTCTACCATTATGCTTGCCGTTACACTGATTGTGCTGGTGGTCATCATTATGAAGGGGCAGATGAATCCGGGAAACGAACAGCCAGCCTCGAAGGTGAGCGAAAGCAAACCACACTTATCAGCAGATGAAATTGTTGAGGTAAGTTCAGAAATTATTGATATCAAAACAAACTTGGCTGATCCTAATTATCTTGTGCAAATGAACTTTGCCTTCCAATTGGATAGCAAAAAGGCAAATGAGGATTTTGAGAAAATTAAAGATTTGGTGGTAACTCCAATTATTATTCAAAAGCTGGCAGAGACAAGCCCTGAAACGCTGAATGTAACGTCAGGAAGAAAGAAATTTAACAGCGAGTTGAAAGTTCTAATTAACAAAGAACTGACAGAAGGCCAAATACAACATATTCGAATAACAAAGTTCCTTTCGACGCCAATGATGTAATGAGTCCTAAGCTCAATTTTAAACCTGCAAGGGGGTGAATGAAATGGTTGATGTATTATCACAAAATGAAATTGATGCCCTCCTCGCAGCACTTTCCTCTGGAGAAATGGATGCTGAAGAGCTGAAAAAGGAAGATAGTCAGAGGAAAATAAGGTCGTACGACTTTAAGAGAGCCGTTCGTTTTTCTAAAGATCATATTCGAAGTTTAACCCGAATTCATGAGAACTTTGCTCGGTATCTAACGACTTATTTTTCCGCTCAGCTGCGCACGTTTGTTCAGATCAATGTGGTTCAAGTAGAACAATTGCCATATGACGAGTTTATTCGCTCCATTCCTAAAATGACCATTTTGAATATCTTTGAGGCAGAACCGCTTCAAGGAAGAATGGTACTTGAGGTAAATCCGAATGTTGCTTATGCAATGCTCGATCGTCTGCTTGGGGGCCCAGGTACATCTACTGCGAAAGTAAACACCATGACTGAGATTGAAATCACCATTATGGAGCGCATTTTCAGCAAAGCATTCGACAGTTTGCAAGAAGCTTGGAAAACGGTTCTTGATATTAACCCCCGCATGGAGGCGTTAGAAACGAATCCACAGTTTATGCAAATTGTATCGCCAAATGAGACGATTGCTCTCATCTCGCTAAGCACAAAGATTGGGGATACGACAGGCATGATCAACCTTTGCATTCCACATGTCGTTGTGGAACCGATCATGTCCAAACTTTCAACCCATCAGTGGTTTATATCCGAGAAAAAATCACGGGCTCCTGAAGAAATGGTCGCTTTGAAAGAAAGAGTGAAAAAAGCCAAACTTCCGATTATCGCGGAGCTCGGTGAATCCCAAATATCGATTGCTGAGTTTCTGTCGCTTGGCGTCGGCGATGTGATCGCACTAGGTAAACCGGTAAACGAAGGATTAACCATTAAAGTAGGCGAAAAGGCCAAATTTATAGGAAGTCCAGGCAGTCTCAGAGACCGAGTAGCAGTACAGATAGATGAGATCCTCATTGAAGGAGTTGAAGAACTTGACGAGTAAAGACTTTTTGTCCCAGGAAGAGATCGATGCTTTATTAAAGCAAACCGAATCGATTTCCAGCGGTGAGCCGGTGGTGCAAACAGTGGATGATTATTTGACCCCGCTCGAACAGGATGCCCTCGGTGAGATTGGGAACATCACATTTGGCAGCGCGGCGACAGCACTTTCTACGTTATTAGGTAATAAAGTAGAAATAACAACACCGAAAATTTCGATTATTAAAAGATCAGAGTTTGAAAAGGAATTCCCTAAACCACATGTGACCGTTCATGTCACTTATGTAGACGGTTTTGAAGGGATAAATTCACTTGTAATCAAGAAAAGAGATGCACAAGTCATCGCGGATCTCATGCTTGGCGGTGAAGGGAATCCAGAGGACGAAGAACTGAATGAAATTCATATCAGTGCCGTTCAAGAAGCAATGAATCAAATGATGGGTTCATCAGCCACATCGATGTCTACTCTATTCAACCGATTCGTAAATATATCACCGCCAAGTATAGATATTCTTAACACAACTAGCGGGGAAGGGTTAAATAATTTCCCTGTGGATGAAACGATGATTAAAGTTTCATTCCGTCTGCTTATTGGGGATTTAATCGATTCTACGATTATGCAATTGCTGAGAGTTGATTTTTCAAAAGACATGGTAAGAATGCTCATTCATGGCACAGAAGAGATGGAAGAGGTTTCTACAGGCCATATGACCGAAGCATCTGCACAGGTGGAAGAACCAGCAAGTGCGCCGCCAGAACCGGCAGTGTATGAATCTCCTGCTTATGAGCAGCAAATGCATCAAGCACAACCGAATGTTCCTTACCAGGATCCTTGGCAAGCACCTATACCGCAGCAGCAGAACCCATATCCAAATTACCCTAACCAAGGGATGCAGCAACCTGCGCAAATGTCGAATCCAGAGCCTCACCATTACGGAAACATGCACGCGCGTGGTGTGAATGTGCAACCAGTGCAGTTCGCAAATTTCCAAAATGGAGCTTTTGGGCAAGCAAACGACAATAATTTGAATTTATTGATGGACATACCACTAAAAGTAACCGTAGAATTAGGAAGGACCCAAAAGCAAATTAAGGATATTCTGGAATTGTCTCAGGGCTCCATCATTGAACTCGATAAACTGGCTGGTGAGCCTGTGGATATCCTTGTCAATCAGAAGCTGATTGCGAAGGGCGAAGTGGTTGTCATTGATGAGAATTTTGGAGTACGAGTAACCGATATCGTAAGCGAGTGGGACCGACTGCAGAAAATACAATAAGCAACATATTCAAGGAGGATTTTAATTAACATGGCAAATCGAATTCTAATCGTGGACGACGCAGCATTTATGAGAATGATGATACGGGATATTTTGAGTAAGAACGGGTTTGAGGTTGTTGGTGAAGCTCAAGACGGAGCACAGGCAATTGAGAAGTTTAAAGAACTTCGCCCTGACTTGATTACAATGGATATTACGATGCCAGAGATGGATGGTATTGCTGCACTTAAAGAAATTAAAAAAGTAGATCCTAACGCTAAAGTGATTATGTGTTCCGCAATGGGACAACAAGCAATGGTAATTGATGCGATTCAAGCAGGAGCAAAAGACTTTATTGTGAAGCCTTTCCAATCGGATCGCGTAATTGAAGCAATTAATAAGACACTAGGCATTTAATGTAAATGACAGATTCAGGTCAAACGGATTCCTTGAGATCAAGTTACTTTGGATCGATCTTCTCTGTCGTATTCGTACTTATTATCATAGTCATTTGTATTGTTCTTTTGATTCGCTTTTTGGGAAGAAAGAATCAATCTTTTTTTCAGAAACGGACGATGAGAGTCATCGGTGGAGTGGGACTTGGACCTGGCAAGTCACTTCAAATTGTCGAAGTTGGCAGCAAGCTTTATATACTTGGGATTGGAGACGATGTGAATAGGATTGACACGTTGTCTGACCCTGAGGAGATCAGAGCGCTAGTCGCTCAGTTTGAAAGGGAAGGGACATCAGAACCTTCCTTCGCCAATCTCATCACAGGTGTAAAGAATAAGCTCAGTAAAAATAAAGCGGAGTCCTTCGACATGGAAGAAGCTTCATTTCATGCTTTATTCGAGAAGAAGCTTCGAGAGATGCCTGATCGTAAGGATCAAATGGAACGCTTGCTTGAAGAAGAAGAAACAAGAGAGCGGTCGAGAGATTCATGAACAAAAAGATGGTAATAGTCTGTTTACTATGGGCGGTTCTCCAACTCACGATGGGGACGGAAGCGTATGCTCAGCCCATCCCGGATATCAATATTGAGATTGGGAATGGGGATAGCGGAGAGCCTGGCACAAGCTCTTTATCCATCATTCTTTTTGTCACCATTATCAGTATTGCACCCGCCATTCTAGTACTGATGACAAGTTTTACTAGAATCGTTATTGTTTTAAGTTTTGTACGAACATCACTGGGTACCAATCAAATGCCGCCAAATCAGGTGCTCGTTGGACTAGCTCTTTTTCTTACTTTATTTATTATGTCTCCAACGATATCTACCATTAATGATGTTGCGCTTCAACCTTACTTAAAAGGCGAGTTAACACAAATGGAGGCACTGAATGAAGCCGCGGAACCCATGAAGAAATTTATGTTCTCACATACAAGGGAAAAAGATTTGCTTCTGTTCATGGATTACAACGGGATGGAGAAGCCGGAAACTTATGAGGATATTCCGCTCACTGTCATGGTTCCCGCGTATGCAATCAGTGAACTGAAAACCGCCTTTCAGATGGGATTCATGATTTTTATTCCCTTTTTGGTCGTTGATATTGTTGTGTCAAGTACCCTTATGGCAATGGGGATGATGATGTTGCCGCCGGTCATGATTTCTCTTCCTTTCAAAATTCTTCTTTTTGTACTGGTAGATGGCTGGTATCTCGTCGTTAAATCATTACTCCTTAGCTTCAGTCCGTAGTGCAAGGATCATCTAGACATTGGGAGGTGGCGCCTTGACAGGGGATTTTATTATTGAGCTAGCAGGGCAAGCAATCTTTGTCGCTCTGAAAATAAGTGCCCCCATGCTGGTCCTTGGACTTGTTGTAGGGCTGATCATTAGTATTTTTCAAGCAACAACGCAGATTCAAGAACAAACGTTAGCTTTTGTCCCTAAGATTGTAGCCGTTCTATTGGCACTATTGTTATTTGGCCCTTGGATTCTCGCAACCATGGTTGATTTCACTTATAACATCTTGGACAATCTTCACAACTATATCGGGTAGGTTGATCAATCATGGAGATGATACTTCAAGGATTTTCGGTAGCTTTGCTAATTTTTTGTCGAATAACAGCTTTTTTTGTAGTAGCGCCCGTGTTTTCTACACCAGGGGTACCTCAAATATTCAAAATAGGATTATCTGTTTTTATTACAATGATTGTTTATTTAACTTTTGGTACGGACCAAGTTATTGCGATGGATGCAGCTTACGTACTGCTTATATTTAAGGAAGTCTTAATGGGACTGCTGCTAGGTTATGTTGCACTTCTCATGATCACGGCGATACAAACAGCAGGAGCGTTCATTGATATCCAGATTGGTTTTAGTATGGCAAATGTGTTTGATCCAATGACAGGTACCTCAGTGCCTCTCACAGGGAATCTGAAGTATGCTTTTGCAATGCTGCTGTTTCTGACCATGAACGGACATCATAGGATGCTCGATGCCATCGTATACAGTTATAGATGGGTGCCTCTTGCTGGAAACGATATTTTTCAGGCATTTTCAAATGGTAGTGTTGCAGAACTCCTGATCCGTGCCTTTGCACAAGCTTTTATGCTTGCGTTTCAGATGGCTGCACCGCTGGTGGTTGCTTTATTTATGACCGACGTAGGGCTTGGATTTCTTGCCAGAACAGCACCGCAGTTTAATGTCTTTGTTATAGGGGTTCCACTGAAAATTATTGTAGGTCTCTCCATGATGTTACTCATCGTACCAGGCTTACTGTACGTTTTTGAAAATTTGTTCGGTGTTTTATTTGAAGCAATGCAAGGAGTCTTAGAGGTGGTTGGTCAGAGACCATAAATAAGGCAAATGCGGGAGGAGAGTAGGATGAGATTTAAACTGGACCTGCAGATGTTTTCCGGAGAGAAGACAGAAAAAGCGACGCCCAAGAAACGTCAGGAAACAAGAAAAAAAGGGCAAGTTGCAAAAAGTATGGAAGTTTCCGGAGCGGCCATTTTGCTCACCTGCTTTATGTGTTTCGTTATTTTTGGTGATTTTTATAAAGAACGAATAACCTATGCTTTTACAGATATCTTTATGCACAGGCTTACTATGGATGTTACGATTCCTAATGTCATGTCAATGTTCGGACAGCTCGGCATTCAGATTTTAATTATTCTTGCTCCTGTTTTTGCGGCTGGCGTTATCGTTGGAATCTTGGTGAATTATTTACAAGTCGGATTTTTGCTCACTGGAGAAGGTCTTACACCCAAATTTAACAAGCTTGATCCGATCAAAGGGTTTAAAAATATTCTATCCATGAAATCCATTGTAGAGCTGCTTAAGTCCGTTTTGAAAATGCTCATTATTGGTTTTCTTGTATATAACATTCTGTGGGGGGCAAAAGATCAGTTCGCCAGGCTCAGCCACCTAACATCAGAGGGAATCCTGACCTTTGCTGCAGAGATGACTAAGAAACTGGGGCTTAATATAGGCATCGCCTTGTTTGTCCTCGCTATACTCGATTATATGTACCAAAAATATGAATACGAGAAGAACATACGAATGTCGAAGCAGGATATCAAAGATGAGTATAAAAAGATGGAGGGCGACCCTCTCATCAAAGGGAAGATTCGTGAGCGTCAAAGACGTATGGCAATGCAGCGAATGATGCAGGAGATTCCAAATGCAGATGTCATCATTACAAATCCAACCCATTTTGCTGTAGCGCTAAAGTACGATGGAAATGAAATGGATGCTCCACAGGTGCTGGCAAAAGGGGCAGATCATGTAGCGCTCCGAATAAGGGAGATTGCGAAGGATAATGGAATTATGCTTATGGAAAATAAGCCGCTGGCTAGAGCATTGTTTCAGCGTGCAGAGATTGGCGATTCCATTCCTGCAGATCTTTTTCAGGCGGTCGCTGAAGTATTGGCATATGTGTATAACTTAAAAGGCAGAAATAAACCATCGGGGAATCGGAGGCACAGAAACCAGTGAAAATAAAAGAATTATCAGTTCTAGTTGGAATTATCGGCGTTGTGCTCATGATGATTCTACCTATACCCGTTGGATTACTAGATGTACTTTTGGTCATCAATATTGCAATTGCACTCATGATCTTGCTCGTAGCGATGAATACGAAGGAAGCTTTGGATTTCTCTATCTTTCCTTCTTTACTGCTTGTAACGACATTATTTCGACTGTCATTGAACATTTCAACTACCAAACATATTCTTGCTGATGCTTATGCCGGAAAAGTAGTTGCGACTTTCGGAAGCTGGATATCCAGCGGACAACCCATTGTTGGTTTTATCGTGTTCCTAATCTTGGTTGTTGTCCAGTTTATCGTGATTACAAAGGGGTCTGAACGTGTCGCTGAGGTAGGAGCAAGATTTACGCTCGATGCGATGCCGGGTAAACAAATGAGTATTGATGCGGATCTCAATGCAGGCCTTATTAACGAACAACAGGCAAAAGAGAGACGCAGTAAAATTGAACGAGAAGCTGACTTTTACGGGGCCATGGATGGTGCAAGTAAGTTTGTGAAAGGCGATGCGATTGCAAGTATTGTGATCTTGCTGATCAATCTCGTCGGCGGATTCATTATTGGGATGGTTATGTTAGGAATGAGCTTTGGCGATTCCATCTCTACGTATTCCCTGTTAACCATTGGGGATGGACTGGTAAGCCAGATTCCTGCACTCCTGATTTCTACAGCTTCCGGACTAATTGTAACTAGAGCAGCATCTGATGGTTCCTTTGCGGATGATATTACAGGTCAGTTATTTTCATATCCAAAGCTTATCTATATCGTGGCAGCTACGGTAACTTTCCTTGGAGTCTTTACGCCAATCGGTCCAATTACTACCTTGCCTCTGGCAGGGCTGCTATTTTTCGGAGGTTGGAAAATGCAGAAGAATCTGAATAGTAAGCAGATTTCCGAGGAACAGATGGAGGAAGAACAGCAGATTGAGGAAGTTCGAAGTCCAGAGAGTGTAATTAACCTGCTTCAGGTGGATCCTATTGAATTTGAATTTGGGTATGGACTCATTCCTCTTGCAGATACCGGACAAGGCGGAGATCTACTTGATCGGATCATTATGATCCGCAGGCAGTGTGCGCTTGAGCTCGGCCTTGTTGTTCCTGTAATTCGGATCCGCGACAATATACAGCTTAGACCTAGTGAATATGTAATCAAGATCAAAGGCAACGTCGTGGGCGGGGGAGAATTGTTACTTAACCATTACTTAGCAATGAGCCCAGGGTATGATGATGATTCGATCAGCGGTATTGAGACGATGGAACCGGCTTTTGGGCTTCCCGCGTTATGGATAGATGAGCTCACAAAAGACCGTGCAGAGTTATCAGGTTACACCGTCGTCGATCCTCCATCTGTTGTGGCAACACATCTGACAGAACTGATTAAGAGACATGCACATGAACTGTTAGGACGTCAAGAAACGAAAGCAATTATAGATAATTTAAGAGAAAGTTATCCAGCACTTGTAGATGAATTGATTCCTACTGTACTTTCAATCGGAGATGTTCAGAAAGTTCTAGCTAAGCTGCTTAGAGAGAAGATCTCTATACGTGACATGGTGACGATTGTAGAGACATTAGCGGACTATGGTACATATACAAAAGACCCAGATGTTCTCACGGAATATGTAAGACAAGCTCTATCAAGACAAATAACTCAGCAGTATACCCTGAAAGGGGAGACGATGCGGGTGATTACAGTAGGACCTAATCTTGAGAAAAAAATTGCCGAGAGTGTTCAGCAGTCAGAGCAAGGGAGCTATTTAGCACTAGATCCTGTATCAAGTCAAACACTGTATCAAAAATTGACGGAACAAGTCAATCGTCTGATTCAGTCGGGTCAACAACCTATTGTTCTTACATCACCTACCATTCGGATGTACCTCCGGCAGATTATTGAAAGAACGATGCAAGATATACCTGTGTTGTCCTACAGTGAGCTAGAACCAAATGTTGAAATTCAAAGCGTTGGGGTGGTGAACTTATGAAAATGAAAAAATACATCGTGGATACCATGCCCGAAGCCATGAAACTCATTCGGAACGAACTGGGACAAGATGCGGTGATCTTATCTACCAAAACCGTTCGAGCAAGTGGTTTAGCTGGAATACTTCGCAAACATAAGATCGAAGTCATCGCAGCAGTTGAAGAGGAGAAAGAACAGCAAAAGGAGCCTGCTGAGGTTCCTTCTGCTGCTATTCCTGCCATGCCGAGGGCTGCTGTTCCTGATGCATACCGAAAGGCAGGGAGTTTGCGTGCAAATGAGACAGCTGCTAGGCCTTTATCAAAAACGAACGAAATAAAGCCAAAGGCGACTCTGCAATATAAAACGCAAGAATCAGAAGAAGCTCCGAGTCCTCCTGCAGAGTTACAGCCGCACCCGGAAGGCGCGGATTTTTCCGTTTCTTTAAGGCAGGGGCTGCGGGCAGGTGAAATAGAAGCAGGAAGTCTGACGGAGCAACTTTTCCAAGAAATCAGTCAGATGAAAACGTTCATGGCTACAATCGCTGAGAGTCAATTAAATGAAGCAAGTTTACTTGGAGATTTGAATGAGATCCGCATGAAACTGAAAGATCAAGGAATTGCCACGGACATTTGGAGCAACTGGATGGATTCTGCAAAAGGGACTCTTCAGGAGTCAGGGGGAGAAGCGGGAGAAAGCATCGTTAGACCTCTGATCGAGGATTTTTTATCGAAGCGGATTACAGACGGAATTAACAAGTCCACTCGTATTGTATACGTGGCAGGCCCTACAGGCGTAGGCAAAACAACAACCATAGCGAAACTTGCTGCCGAGCAGATGTTTAAGCATAAACGAAAGGTGGGGCTCATTACTGCGGATACGTATCGTATTTCCGCTGTTGAACAGTTACGGACGTATGCGGCCATTCTCGGTATCCCGCTTGAAGTCGTGCAGTCACCTGCAGATACCATAAGAGCACTAGATCATCTCTCTGATTGTGATTTGATTCTGATGGACACAGCGGGCCGTAATTATCGTAATGAGATTACGGTTTCTGAACTCAAAAGCTTATTGCCGGATGAACCGGATAGCGAGCTTTTTGTGGTACTCAGCCTGACATCCAAAACAGAAGACATGCTGACGATACTGGATCATTTTCATAAATACGGAACCCCAAAACTGATTTTTACTAAAATCGATGAAACAGATACACTTGGATCACTCTTCAACGTCCTGAAACAGTATCCAAGTAAGCTGGCTTACATTACAACGGGGCAAAACGTACCGGAAGATATTATACTTCCTGATCCGAAGAAACTGGCCGATTTTATTCTCGGGAGTGAGCCGTCATGATAGATCAAGCGGCTTCTCTTAGAGAAATGATGTTGAACAATTCCCTTCCGCAGCTGAATGAGGAGAACTTGGTTCAGGGCAAGAAACTGAATCAAGCCAGACTCATTGCGATATCGAGCGGGAAAGGAGGCGTAGGCAAATCAAACTTCACACTGAATTTAGCTCTAAAACTTCATGCAGCCGGGAAAAAGGTACTGGTGTTTGATGCGGATCTGGGGATGGCGAATATCGATGTTTTAATGGGCGTATCTTCTCGGTTTAGTGTATATCACGTACTCAAGGGTGAAAAAAGAATTCAAGATATTATTCAATTTGGTCCGCATGGACTGCCTTTTGTGGCAGGTGGATCAGGGCTCATTGAACTTTTGACTCTATCGGAAGAAGACATTCATGGTTTTACATCTGACCTGGACCGGCTTTCTAACGAATACGATTATATTTTGTTTGACACCGGAGCTGGTCTGTCTCTAGAGAACAGACGTTTTATTGCCGCCGCTGATGAGTGCATTGTAGTTACGACGCCGGAGCCTACTTCAATTACGGATGCTTACGCATTAATAAAAGTGATGCACAGGCATCTTAGTGAACCAATACCTTTCAGCATGGTGGTGAACCGGGCTGAGAATAGAAGAGAAGCGGAACAAGTCAGCGCTAAAATTGGACTTGTTGCAAAACGATTTTTAAATGCTGCTATTCCTTTGCTGGGGCATGTTTCAGACGATCCGCATGTGATGCGAGCTGTGAAGAAGCAAACACCATTTACGGTGATGTATCCGCAGTGTACTGCCTCCCGAGATATGGAAAGAATTGCAGCAGGATATATGGACCTTGCATTACCTTTGACACAGAATACACAAGGATTCAAAGGTTTTATAAATAAATGGTTAAAGAAAACCATCTAATGTAGGTTTCACTTAAATTCAGGGGTGCCAAAACATGTCAGTCTATCAAGTACTTGTTGTAGATGATTCAGCTTTTATGAGGAAAATCATTACCGATTTAATTGAGCAAGATCCAGCCTTTAAAGTCATGGGTACCGCGGCTACAGGAAAAGAAGCAATAGAAAAAGCAAGAGAACACCACCCTGATCTTATAACCATGGATGTAGAGATGCCTGTACTTAATGGACTTGATGCCCTTAAAGTGATTGTGGCTGAGGACGAGATCCCTATTATTATGCTTTCGGGTATCAATGAAATGGGTTTACGAGAGACGATTATGTCACTAGAAGCGGGAGCATTTGATTTTATACGAAAACCGTCAATTAATCATGGACAGGACATCGAAGAAGTGGGGAAAGAGCTTCGGAATCAGATGAAAGAAGCCATGCTTATGAAGGCGAGGCGTGCAGAAAGAAAATT
This sequence comes from Paenibacillus polygoni, assembly GCF_030263935.1. Taxonomy (NCBI): domain Bacteria; kingdom Bacillati; phylum Bacillota; class Bacilli; order Caryophanales; family Paenibacillaceae; genus Paenibacillus; species Paenibacillus polygoni. The sequence continues at coordinate 1,875,552 of NZ_CP127162.1, forward strand.
GAGTGAAGAGTCGCTGATGGAAAAACGAGACTTGCCAACACAAGGGCAGCATGAAGTTCCATCTCTCATCATTCAGAAATTGAATCATTCTCAACTCTCTAAGTCACGTCCTGTAAAAGAGACACAAATAAAAGAACCGAAGCCGATTTTTTCGCCGAAGCCAGTCACAGGTAAGAATAATAAGAGTTCTAAGAATAACAAGACCGACAAGATCGATAAAAAAGTCAAGAATAGCAATCCGAAAAAAACGAACGTTTCTTCATTTGAATTTCCTGTGTCTTTGGAAACTCATGATATGTCCAAAGCGTTTCAACGCAGAAATATAGCGAATATGCCGGAAGATATACAAAGTGAAAAAGAAAAGACCCATACGATGTTCCAGCAACTTGTAGCGATTGGATGTTCTACCGGTGGACCGCGGGCGCTTAAAACGTTGTTATCTCAAATTCCTAAAGATTTCCCCGCTCCCATCGTCATTGTGCAGCATATGCCGCCTGACTTTACCAGATCGCTTGCGAACCGGATTGATTCATTCAGCGAGATTCGGGTAGTTGAAGCAGAGCAAGGGATGCAGTTAGAAACAGGAGTAGCATATATTGCTCCAGGCGGATATCACGTGAGGGTGAAAGAAGGGACAAATGGAAAATACGAACTTCGTTTAAGCCAGGAAGAAATAGTAAATGGACATCGCCCTTCCGTAGATACACTTTTCGAATCGATTATTCCCTATTCTAAACTGCAAAGACATATCGTTCTTCTTACAGGGATGGGCAGTGATGGAGCTAGGATGATGAAGCGTCTTTACGATACAGGTGTTCGTTCCACTTTTGCAGAGAATGAAGAAAGCTGTGTTGTGTATGGAATGCCGCGTGCAGCAGTTGAACTCGCCTGTGCTGAGCAGGTATTGCCTCTAGAAGAATTAACCTCAAAGCTGATCCAAGCGGTTATGAACCAAACCTAATTCACGAAGGGGGTATTTCAAAGTGGATATGAATCAATATTTGTCCATGTTTATTGATGAGTCTAACGATCATCTGCAATCTTTGAACGAAAAAATGTTAGAGCTTGAACAAAGTCCCGAAGATTTATCGATTGTTCAAGTCATTTTTAGATCTGCACATACCTTAAAAGGGATGGCAGCAACGATGGGGTTTGAGGATCTTGCTTCTCTGACTCATAAAATGGAAAATGTGCTCGATCTTGTACGGAATGAAAAGCTCCAAATGAAGGAATCAATTTTTGATGTTTTGTTCCAAAGTCTTGATGCACTCGAGTCCATGGTACAGGATATCATGGCAGGTGGAGAGGGGAAGCTGGATGTTTCCCATATCGTTTCTTCTCTACAAGCCATTGAAAAAGGGGAAGAGAGTGATCCTTCTTCCATAGAAGTATCTAAAGATTCAAATACGGGGTCTGCAACTTCCATGCCTGCACTTGATGAGTTTCAAAACTCGGTACTCATACAGTCCATCCAAGCTGGACAAGGAGTTATGTTTATAAGAGTGATCATTAGCAGAACAAGCCAGTTGAAATCAGTTCGTGCTTATATGGTATTTGATTTGCTGGAACGTTCTGGTGATGTGGTCAAGACAGAGCCATCCGTGGAGCAGATCGAACAAGACCAATTTGAATATGAGTTTTCTTTATATTACATAACACAAATGCAATCAGAAGAGTTAAAGAAAGCAATTCTTAATATTTCAGAGATCGAAGAAGTGCACGTTATTCCATTAACAGAAGAAATGCTTGGACTTGGGGCTAATGAAGCAGCAGCAGCTGCGGAAGTGATCGAAAAGCCTGAAGTAATAGCAGAAGCAATATCAGAAGCAGATACGAATAGTAAGAACACAGAGACTCCTAAAGCAGTACCCGGCGATGAAAAAGAAAAAACAGTTCGAGCTGCTGCAAAAACAAATACCGCACCTGCAGCTTCTAAAACGATTCGCGTAGATATTGAAAGGTTAGACGTTCTAATGAACCTCTTTAGCGAATTATTAATTGATCGTTCTCGTTTAGAACAACTCTCTAATGAGCTGGAGCATACCGACTTAATCGAAACGGTTGCCCATATGAGCCGAGTTAGCTCGGATCTCCAAAATATCGTGCTTAAACTTCGAATGGTTCCTGTAGATACCGTGTTCAACCGGTTCCCAAGAATGATTCGGGATTTGGCTAAATCACTAAATAAAAAAGTGGATCTTGTTATTACAGGTGCGGATACAGAACTGGATCGTACAGTGATTGATGAGATTGGGGACCCGCTCGTTCATTTATTACGTAACGCAGTAGACCACGGGGTGGAGTCCATTTCTACTCGAGTGGAGTCGGGGAAATCCGAAACGGGTACGATTCAATTAAGGGCTTTCCATAGCGGCAACCATGTATTTATTGAGATTGAAGACGATGGAGCCGGGATATACCGAGATAAATTAGTCAAAGTTGCTATATCACGCGGTGTGGTAACCGAAGCCGAATCCGCAGCGATGACAGATCAGCAAGTCTTTCAGTTATTGTTTGCGCCTGGTTTTAGTACAGCAGAAACGATCTCAGACATCTCAGGCAGAGGCGTCGGTCTTGACGTAGTGAAGGCGAAAATTACTTCACTTGGCGGAAATGTGACCATACATTCCGTCCCGGGAAAAGGAACAAACTTTTCAGTTCAATTGCCGCTGACTCTTTCTATTATTTCAGCCATGCTCATTAAGCTTGGAAGCGAGAAATACGCGATCCCGCTTTCTTCCATCGTAGAAACAGGCATTGTGAAAAAAGAAAAAATTCGTATGGTTCATGGAACCAAAATGATCTCATTTAGAGAAGCGTTAGTTCCTTTCGTGTCACTTGCTGAGTTTTTTGATGTGGAAGACTACAGTGATGAAGCAGAGGACGAAATCGAGATTGTTGTTATTCGTAAAGGAGAGCAGCTTGCAGCTTTGGCAATCGATGATTTTATTGGACAGAACGAAATTGTTATTAAAACACTGGGCAAATATTTACCGAATATTCAAGGGATTTCAGGAGCAACGATTCTCGGTGATGGACAAGTCGCACTCATCATTGATCCTAACGGCTTAATTAAATAATTCTTTGCAAGCAGAAATTCTTATTACCTACTTACTTAGGAGGCATTAATCATGGCAGAAGACATGAAAGTAATCGTTTTTAAGCTTGGGACAGAGGAATATGGAATTGAAGTAGAACGTGTTCAGACGATCGAAAGAATGTTGCCGATTACCCGTGTTCCCAAGACGTATTCATTTGTAAAAGGGGTTGTTAACCTTCGCGGAGTCGTCATTCCGGTGATTGATTTAGGAGGACGTTTCTCCCTTCCAGAAGCAGAGTATACAGACCAAACACGAATTATTATCGTTACCGTTTCTGATATGCAGGTTGGTTTTATCGTTGATTCAGCAAATGACGTTGTAGATCTTAATGAAGATGATATTGAAACCCCTCCTGAAATTGTAGGAGGCGTGAAAGCAAAATATTTAAGAGGAGTAGCAAAATTAGGAGATGAAAGACTTCTCATTATGCTGAATCTCCATGAAGTATTGAATAAAAGTGAAATTATAAGTCTTGAGAGTATGGAAGGATAAGCGATGGCTGCGATAAATCAATTTCAAGAGTTTGAGATGGATATCTTGAAGGAGATCGGAAATATTGGAGCAGGGAATGCGGCTACAGCGCTTGCTACTCTGCTCAATAAACCTGTTGATATGGGAGTTCCGACTGTCAAAAGAGTACCTTTCGAAGCTATAGCGGAAAGTGTTGGCGGTGATGAGAGTATTGTAGCTGCTGTTTATTTCCGGGTAGAAGGAGAGGCTCCAGGGAATATGTTTTTTATGATGACCCCGGAGGCAGCCAAACAGCTATTATATCATTTTAACTCAGAAGTAAGCTGTGAACATCTCGATTTTACGGAAATGGAATGTTCGACAATCTCGGAGATTGGAAACATACTGGCCGGTTCCTACTTATCATCTCTTGCTGATTTTACTCATTTAAAAATGTTTCCTACTGTGCCTGGATTCGCACTAGATATGGCTGGAGCTATTTTGAGTTATGGATTACTTCACATGAGTCACACTGCTGATGAAGCCCTATTCATTGATACTCAATTTCTGGAAGGCCAAAACCAAGTACAGGGGCAATTTTTTCTAATACCTGATCCTGATTCTTTTCATGTCATCTTTGAGGCTTTAGGAGCTCTATCATGATTGAACAAAGAAATATGGTAAAGGTAGGAATGGCGGATCTCAACATCATTACTGAACCGGGTATCATTCGCACAACAGGGCTCGGATCCTGTGTGGGTGTAACTCTATATGATCCGCTGACTAGAATTGCAGGGATGGCGCATGTCATGCTGCCTTCCTCTTCCATTGCAAGAGAAGGTACCCTTAACAAGGCGAAATATGCGGATACGGCCATCGTAGCATTGGTAGAAAGAATGGTAGGAGCCGGCGCATCAAGCGCGAGACTCGTTGCCAAAATAGCCGGGGGATCACAGATGTTTCAATTTGCTGGAGCAGGTGATACGTTACGTATTGGACCTCGTAATACTGAGGTTTGCAAACAAATGATTCAAGACCTTCGCATTCCTCTTTTGGCTGAAGATTGCGGAGGGAATCATGGAAGAACCATTGAAATAGATCGGGACACTGGAATACTCACAATTCGAAGTGTACAGATGGGTGTGAAGGAACTATGAATAGAATGTTTGGGAATGTTCGAATTAATTTTTTAGCAGGAATTATCGGACTGATCCTCACGTTTTTCGTTTCATTTAGCAGTAACTTACTTTCTACAAGTCTTTTTCGGGCAGGAGCAGCTTTTATCATCTGGTTCTTACTAGCCTTTCTTCTAAGGTACGTACTGGGCAGTGTACTTGTTTCTCCACCTGACAAAGGAGGGCTGGAGAGTCTGGAATTTGAACAAGAGACGAAGGGGGCTCAGCTTGATGTCATTGCACCGAATGATGATGAAGTGCTGAAGGATATTCTGAATTATGCTCAAGCAGAACCAAATGAAGATCAAAAAAAACCATCACAATCTGCAGTGGATAGCGGCTTTGAACCACTTAATCCTCCGAAAATTGTTCGGACAAAAGATGCTGAAGAATTAGCACAAGCCGTTCGTCACCTGTCAGGCAAATAGAGGAGGGAAACGATATGAAAGAATCTAATTCATCCCATCTGGCCGACATGGACCTGTGGGAAAAATGGAAGGAGCACGGGGATTTAGATGCTAGGAAAACCTTGATTGAGAAGCATCTCCATATCGTTCATTATGTATCCAGCAGGTTAGCAGTAGGATTGCCTAAAAATGTGTCCAAAGATGACCTTGAGAGCAATGGTGCGCTAGGGCTCATCGATGCACTTGATAAATTTGATTATAAAAGAGGGCTTCAATTTGAGACCTATGCCTCTTGGAGAGTAAGAGGAGCGATACTGGATGGTCTTCGCCAAGGAGACTGGGTTCCACGTTCGGTTCGTGAGAAAGCAAAACGAATAGAAGAAGCTTATCAACATTTAGAACAGAAATACTCCCGTACCGTTAGTGATGAAGAGATGGGACAATATTTAGATTTATCAGCTAAGGATTTTCAACATATGGTACAAGAAGTAGCGGTAATGTCGTTATATTCACTTGAAGATCCGCTGAGAGAAGAAGATGCCGAGACAAGAATGTCACTATTGGTTGATGAGAGAGCTTATCCTCCTGAACAAACGGTTCGTGATATTCATCTAAAACAAGCACTAGTCACTGGATTAGATAAACTTACGGAAAAAGAACGAATCGTCGTATCTCTTCTATATTATGAAGACTTATCTCTTAGTGAAATTGCAGAAGTAATGTCTCTATCACCATCTCGAATTTCTCAGTTGCATTCTAAAGCGATTTTACGCCTTCGAGGAACTCTTGAGAAGCAGCGTGAACTGTTAATGAATCGGGATTAATAAAAGGTAGGATGATCACCTGAGAAAGAAGGAAGTTGTATATGACCCAGAAAATAGAGCTCAAACAACATGTGAAAGTACTGTTTTCGGAAGATCAAAGAAGTGCATGGATCGATTTATCAAATCTTACATCCGAGTTGAATTTTACCGAACAGGAACTAAACACATTTCTTCTAACAGAAGGTATTACGTATGGCATTAAAAAGGATACAATTCGTGCAATTGCTGCAAGTCCTCCGAATTTTTATGGTCAGAAGATATTAATAGCGGAGGGAGATGCTCCTGAAGCCGGTAAGGATGGAATCATTCAGTTTCTTGCAAGCACGAATTTAACAGGAGAACGAAGACCGCTCGAGACAGGTAACGGGAAAGTAGATTATAAGGAAATTACGCGTCTGAACAATGTGAAAAAAGGTCAGGTTATTGCTAAAAAAATAGATCCAAGCCCAGGCAAGCCCGGAAAAAGTGTGAAGGGAGACCTTATTCCTTTTTCTCCAGGTAAAGAAGCGAGATTCAAGATAGGAAAGAATGTGGTAGTTAGCAACGAAGGAAACGCCATGTATGCGTCGATCGATGGACTGATCACAACAACGGAAAATCAGCAAATCAATGTATTTCCTGTATTTGAAGTGAATGGTGATGTGGATTACCGAACAGGAAATATTGATTTTGTCGGCACCGTTGTTATTCGCGGAAATGTACTCTCTGGGTTTAAAGTAAAAGCCGCAGGAGATATTCGTGTAATCGGCGGTGTAGAGGGAGCGGAAGTCTATGCAGAAGGTTCTATTGAAGTAACAGGGGGAATTATAGGTTACAATAAAGGGCTTGTTCAAGCAGGTGTTGATGTAAAGAGCTCATTTATACAAGATGCGAATGTAGAAGCAGGTCAATGTATATATGTGTCGCAGAGTATCATGCATTCATCGATTAGAGCAGGAAAAGAATGTATTTGTGCAGGAACCAAGGGACTTATTGTGGGAGGTCTCATTCAAGCAGGTGAAAGAGTAGCCGCAAGAGTAGTTGGGAACCCGATGTCTACTGTAACAACCATTGAAGTTGGCGTAATGCCAAGACTGCGTAATGAACTTACAAATCTACGCCAGCAGCAATTGGGTTTGAGCGATAGTATAGATAAGACGGCCAAAGCTCTTCATCTTTTAGATCAAATGGCTGCTTCAGGACAGATATCAGATGATAAGATGCAAATGCGAATGAAGCTTCAGGTGACTCGTGAATCTAGCATGCAGCAAATGAAAGAGAACAGGGAGCAAATATTGAATATTGAAAAAGTGCTGGAAGATACCTCGAAAGCAAGAGTCGATGTAACAAAGATGATTTACGGAGGCTCTAAAATAGTTATCGGCAGATACACCAAATTTGTTAAAGATACAGCGACACAAATTTCATTTTTTTATCAAAACGGTGATATTTCGGCGGCTCCCCTAAAGAATGGGTAAGCGTATTTATTCTTGATAGCAGTGAAGGAGTGGAGAAGGTGAGCTTGAGAAATGTTGAACTTCAAATTGCGATACCTCGTACGGCTGAGGCAGGGCGATATCAAAGCGAATACGACCACAGGAGATCATCAGAACAGTCTTTACTAGCAACAAACGAGAATAAAAAGGCGAAAAAAGAAAGTAAACAAAGTCCAAAAACATCAGAATCCGAACAGACAGGGATAAGAGATCGTTCAGCTTCGCCCGGGAATTCGGAGTTGATAAATTCGAATGATCCTCAAGAAACTTCAGAAGACACACTGGCAGCTACGCCAGCGGAACACCCTTTTAAAGGGAAACACATTGACTACAGTTTATAAGTAGGCATACATGAATAGGAGAATAATCTCATGGAACCTTGGAGTACCCTCGTTGTGTTGGGTGTTGGTATCACCCTATTTGCCTGGTTTATGCCCAGATCAAAACCTCAAACAGGGGGAAAAGTGATTAAAGATGTAGAAGCCACGTTAGAGCAATATTTGGCTGAGATTGAACTAGAGAATGAAAAGGTTATAGAGACTATTCAAAAATGGAAACAGGACTTTTCACATACCAACAATCTAAGAGAAAAAGAAGTTCAAGATATGAAACAACAGATTCTAAACCTTGAACAGCAAGTTTCCGCATTAATAAATGTAAATGCTTCTTCCAGCACAAATATAGAAGCTTCTGTGAAAAAAGCGGACGATGCAGCAGCAGATGATACTGGGGTAGAAGAAATTACGATACAGGAAGAGTCGACCATTCATAAGCGTTATAATGAAGTCTTTCAATTGGAGTCAGAAGGAAAATCAATGGATTATATAGCTAAAAAGCTAGATATGCCCAAGGGAGAAGTTCAATTGATTCTAAGACTTGGTGAACGGGAGCGAACAGTATGATGAAGAATCGTTCCTTTCTTATGGGACTCGGAATAGGCATTGCAGCCTGCGCATTTATTCTAAAGCTTGCACTTATAGGGCAGGGTGTGTCAGAAGAAAATGCAATGAATGACTTATCCCGTACGGAACTAGAAGAACAGGCCGCAACAATGAATCTTAAGGTATACGATGCGAAAGATAAGGTAATGACTGAAGAAGAATGGGCAAAGCAAAAAGGAGCACGAGAAGAAAAAACGGAATCAGGTGCAGGTACAGCTGCAGAGTCACCTGATAAGCCAAATGTTCCGCAGAACGAAGCACCTGATGAGCCAAAACAGCCGACTTCGGAGAAGAAGACAGAGCCTTCTACAGAGGTAGTGAAATATAAGGTGATTCAAGGTGCAACCTTAAATGATGTAGCGGATCATTTAACTTCCTTACATGTGATTCAGAATGTGGAAGCTTTCTTAAAAGAAGCAAACCGCCAAAAAATCAACAGGAAAATCCAAACAGGCACCTATGAATTTAAGCAGAATGAATCTACCGATTCTATTATTAAGAAAATCACCTCTGCTCCTTAAATTCAGATTCTTATAATGATTTAGTTATTTAGAACTAAACATTGTTGCATCTCAGTTTCACTTATGATATATTAATTGACGGTGTTAAAACACACGCTACGCTAATTCTGTCGAGGGTGCTTTCTTTAAGGGAAGTCTTGTCGGGAAATGATGCTAGCGGAGGACACAAAAACCAAAATATTAGGAGGTGTGTGGAGATGGCAGTTATCTCCATGAAACAGCTTCTCGAAGCTGGGGTTCACTTCGGTCATCAGACTCGTCGTTGGAATCCAAAGATGGATCGTTATATCTTCACTGAAAGAAACGGTATTTACATCATTGACTTGCAAAAGACAGTGAAAAAAGTTGAGGAAGCTTACAACTTTGTTAAAAGTATTGCAGGAGAGAACGGTACTGTTCTTTTCGTAGGTACTAAAAAACAAGCACAAGATTCCGTAAAAGAAGAAGCAGAGCGCGCTGGTCAATTTTACATTAACCAACGTTGGCTGGGTGGTACTCTTACTAACTTCCAAACTATTCAAAAACGTATTGATCGTTTGAAAAAATTGGAAGCATGGGAAGAGGATGGCACATTTGAAGTTCTTCCTAAAAAAGAAGTTATCATTCTCCGTAAAGAGAAAGATCGTCTTGAGAAATTCCTCGGCGGTATCAAGAACATGAAGGGTCTTCCAAGTGCCCTGTTCATAATCGACCCTCGTAAAGAGCGTATTGCAGTAGCAGAAGCTCGTAAATTGGGTATCCCAATCGTAGGTATCGTTGATACAAACTGCGATCCGGACGAAATCGATTATGTTATTCCTGGTAACGATGACGCGATTCGCGCGGTTAAATTGCTTACTGGAAAAATGGCTGATGCTGTTATTGAAGCACATCAAGGCGAAGAAACTTCCGCTTAAGATTGCTTTCAAAGGCCTATCGTATATGAATTAAATGAAAAAGGGTGGTTGGCAGGTGGATAACCTCTCACTACCCTTTTTTTAGGGTCATACGCAAATTTATCCTCTGGAGGGAATTAACAATGGCAGTAGATGCAAAATTGGTGAAAGAACTTCGTGAAAAAACGGGCGCAGGTATGCTCGATTGCAAAAAAGCACTAGAAGAAGGAAACAACGATGTAAACAAAGCGATCGAAATCCTTCGTGAAAAAGGCTTGTCCGCAGCAGCGAACAAAGCTGGCCGTGCTGCAACAGAAGGCGTAGTACAATCTTACATTCACGCTGGTGGACGTATTGGTGTACTGGTTGAAGTTAACTGTGAGACTGACTTCGTTGCTATGACAGATCAATTTAAAGAATTTGCTCGCGACATCGCTATGCAAATCGCTGCTTCTAACCCACGTTACGTGAGCCGTGAAGAAGTTCCTCAAGATGAGATTGAGAAAGAAAAAGAAATTTTGAAAGCTCAAGCTCTGAATGAAGGTAAACCAGAAAAAATCGTTGAGAAAATGGTTGAAGGTCGTATTGGTAAATATTACGAAGAGTTCTGCTTGCTTGAGCAATCTTTCGTAAAAGACCCAGACAAAACAATCGAACAATTGCTGAACGAAAAAATCAGCACAATTGGCGAAAACATCTCAATCCGTCGCTTTACTCGTTATGAGCTTGGTGAAGGTCTTGAGAAAAAACAAGACAACTTCGTTGAAGAAGTTATGTCCCAAGTAAATAAATAAACAAAGAAAATGATCGAATCAAAAGACGGCCCATGTTATTCTTGAAGATAATGTAATGAATTACATCTTAGAGATTACACAGACAGCTTTATATGGAAAGAACAACTGGATTGTCCGAGATTCGGCTCAAAAGGTTTTCTTTAACTAAGAGTGGAACACAATCCGTGTTCCTTTCTTTTTAACTAATATAAGGTTAACATGTGCTTAATTGACGTGGGGAAGCGTCATTTCGAAGTGGAGGGTGAACATTTGGAACAGCCGGTATTTAAAAGAGTTGTGCTTAAAGTGAGTGGGGAATCTCTTTCTGGGCAAAATGGTTACGGGATTGATGCAGAAACAATCTCATCCATTGCTCAGCAAGTTAAAGAAGTAGTAGAACTTGGAGTCGAAGTTGCGATCGTATGCGGTGGCGGCAATATTTGGCGCGGCATTGCAGGCAGCGAGAATGGTATTGACCGTGCAACAGCTGACTACATGGGTATGCTTGCAACCGTTATGAACTCGCTTGCGCTGCAAGATGCATTAGAACAGATTGAAGTGCCGACACGTGTTCAAACTTCAATAGCGATGCAGCAGATTGCTGAGCCATATATCCGCCGTAGAGCGATTAGACATCTCGAAAAGGGTAGAGTTGTAATCTTTGCAGCAGGAACAGGTAATCCGTTCTTCTCCACAGATACAACGGCTGCTCTTCGTGCAGCTGAAATTGAGGCTGAAGTAATTCTCATGGCGAAGAATAAAGTGGACGGTGTATATTCTGCAGATCCGTTTAAAGATGAAACGGCTGTGAAATTTGAACAATTGACTTATCTTGATGTGTTGAACAAGAATTTAGGAGTTATGGACTCCACTGCTTCCTCACTCTGTATGGATAATAATATTCCTCTCATTGTATTTGCTATTACTGAGCAAGGTAATATCAAACGAGTTCTTCTCGGTGAAAAAATCGGGACAATTGTGAAAGGAAGTGTAGATTAATGCCGCAATCAATTAAAAAGAACGCAGAAGAACGCATGGAAAAAGCGATTCTTGCACTTAAACGTGATTTGTCAACACTTCGTGCAGGTCGCGCAACCCCTTCTTTGCTAGATCGAATTCAAGTTGAATATTATGGTGCACCTACGCCAATTAACCAACTTGCGAATATTACGACTCCAGATTCTCGTACTTTGATGATCCAACCTTGGGATAAATCTTCCTTGGCTGATATCGAACGTGCTATTATGAAATCAGATCTTGGTCTTACACCGCAAAATGATGGTGCTATGATCCGTCTGAGCATTCCGGCACTTACCGAAGAACGCAGAATCGAACTTGTGAAATTCACCAAAAAATTTGGGGAAGAAGCAAAAGTAGCGATTCGTAACATCCGTCGTGATGCAAATGATGATATTAAAAAGCTGGAGAAATCCGATATTTCTGAGGATGAATCTCGCAGACATCAAGACGATATTCAAAAGTCTACTGATAAATTTGTTGCAGAAGTAGATAAAGTTCTCGCTGCAAAAGAGAAAGAAATCATGGAAGTATAATATAATATGCTTACGGCCCCTCCGCCTTCGGTGGGGTTTGCTCTTTTCACAGCAAGGAAAAGAAACTTCATGGAATTTTGGAGGAAGTCGAATGATGAAACGCGCTCGGTCGTGGTGGAATAAGAACGGCAAAGAGACGCCTGAACTGTCAAAAGCTAATATTCCGCAGCACGTGGCTATTATTATGGATGGCAATGGTAGATGGGCCAAACAACAAGGTATGCCTCGCATCGTTGGACATCAAAGCGGTATGAAAGCTCTTAAACGGGCAACGATTGCTGCAGATGACTTGGGAATCAAGTATCTGACAATGTATGCCTTCTCGACAGAAAACTGGACGAGACCGAAAGATGAAGTGGATTTTTTGATGCGTCTGCCTGTTGATTTTCTTGCACAGGAGCTGGATGAATTAATCGAAAAAAACGTATGTGTACGAATGATGGGGTACGAAGAGAATTTGCCTGATCATACGGTAAAAGCACTTCGTGAAGCAATTCGAAAAACAAAAGATAATACCGGACTGGTTCTTACTTTTGCTTTGAATTATGGCAGTAGAAGTGAAATCACAGATGCGATGAAAGCAATTGCTCAGCAAATTGAATCGGGTGACCTGACAACGGATGATATTACACCTGATCTGATTGAGAAGCACTTGTTGTCTAAAGACCTGCCTGACCCGGATTTATTAATTCGAACAAGCGGAGAACTTAGAATAAGTAATTTTATGCTGTGGCAGCTTGCTTATAGCGAAATGTGGTTCACAGATATTTACTGGCCGGATTTTAATAGAGAACACTTATATGAAGCAGTAGCCGAATACCAACGCAGAACAAGAAGGTATGGCGGTCTGAAGTAATGGAGGATGGACCAAGTTGAAACAGCGAGTAATAACTGGAATTGTTGCCGGTGCTTTATTTTTGGGGTTTGTAATGCTGGGTGGACTCTGGTATAACTTCTTCATTTTTCTCATGGCACTTATCGGGTTTTACGAGTTCATACGAATGATCGGTGTTCCTGCTTTCTCGGGTACAGCAATCATTGGATATACCGGCATTATTTTCCTCATTTTTCCTGATTTGCTTGCAGAGCTGGGGTTAACGTTGACATTAAATCAGATATTGTGGGTTTTGATGATACTGCTGCTTATCGCAACCGTAACGACGAAAAACAAGATTACCGTTCAGACTGCGGCTTTAATTTTTATGGGTGTCGTATATGTTGGAATCGGTTTTTATTATATTGCAGTAACACGTCAATTACCGGCAGGATTGTTTTGGACTTTTCTTCTTTTGGCAAGTATCTGGGGTAGTGATGCAGGAGCTTATTTTGTAGGCAGGTCGTTCGGTAAAAATAAACTTTGGCCGATGATTAGTCCTAATAAGACCATAGAAGGTGCTATTGGCGGAATTGTTATAGCCATTATCATTGCACTCTTATTTGCTGGGTTCTCAGGGGGCCTCCTAGGATTCGGAAGGGCTGTACTCATTGGTTTGTCTGCTTCCGTTATTGGTCAATTAGGAGATCTGGCGCAGTCTGCTTATAAACGTGTGTATGGAATTAAAGATTCGGGGACTCTGCTTCCAGGACATGGCGGTATTCTGGATCGATGTGATAGTTGGATCTTTGTGTTTCCGTTCGTACATATCCTCATGCTCCTCCCTTACTAAGCAAAGACAAACGATTTTATGTCAATACAAGAGGTGTCATTTGTGAAGAAAATTTCAATTTTAGGTTCAACAGGCTCTATTGGAACTCAAACCTTAGATGTTGTTCGAATGCATCCGGAAGAGTTCAAGGTAGAGGGCTTGTCAGCGGGGACCAATGTAGAGCTGCTCATCGAGCAAGCGAAGACATATCGTCCTCGTAAAGTGTCCGTCAGTCGTAAAGAAGATGTAGATCATGTACGTATGCACGTGCCAGAAGGCACAGAAGTGTATTATGGCAACGAAGGTCTGATCGAGGTGGCTGCAGGGACAGATGCGGATACCGTCATTACAGCAGTAATGGGCAGTGTGGGACTCTCATCTACATTAGCCGCGATTAGAGAAGGAAAACAGATTGGCCTAGCTAACAAGGAGACGCTTGTAACAGCCGGTCATCTGGTTACTGCACTAGCTGAGGAAAAACAAGTACAGATTATCCCGGTAGACAGCGAACATTCGGCTATTTTTCAGTGTCTGAATGGGGAACAACTGCGTGAGGTTAAACAGATTACACTTACTGCCTCAGGCGGGTCGTTTCGAGATTTAACCAGACAGCAGCTTCAGCATGTAACGGTTGAAGATGCACTCAAACATCCGAATTGGTCGATGGGCTCCAAGATTACAATAGATTCAGCAACGATGGTGAATAAAGGACTAGAGGTAATAGAAGCAAGGTGGTTGTTCGATCTTCCTTATGAAAAGATCAACGTTCTGCTTCATCCAGAAAGCATTATTCATTCGTTCGTGGAGTTTCAAGATACAAGTATGATTGCACAAATGGGTAACCCGGACATGCGTGTTCCCATTCAGTATGCATTAACTTATCCGAATCGATTACCTTCCCCTGCTTCATCTTTATCACTTTCTGAGATCGGAACGCTGCATTTTAGAGAAATGGACATGGAGCGTTTTCCTTGCTTAAAGCTTGCTTATGAATGTGGTAAAATAGGTGGGACCGCAACAACGGCATTTAATGCTGCGAATGAAGTGGCGGTTGCTCGTTTTCTTAAAGGGGATATTTCTTTTCTGAAGATCGAGGAGATCATTGCAAGAGTACTAGATAATCATCAAAGCATTCCGAGTCCAGATTTAGAGCAGATTGAACAGGTTGATCAACAAGTGAGAGATATTGCAACCTCTTTATAAGACAAGGTTTCTTCCTGCCTGCAGCAAGAGAGAGTGGTTTTTAAGAATTTGCTTCTCTTGTATCGTACCTTTGAATAATGATAATGTAGTAGGACAAGATCAGCTCTTCTTAAGCAAAAGGAGGAAGGAAGTAATTGGAAACCTTGCAAATTGTAATTTTAACGGTGCTCATGTTTTTCGTCATCGTGACGGTACATGAATGGGGCCATTATTATTTTGCCAAACGAGCTGGCATTCTTGTAAGAGAATTTGCCATCGGCTTTGGTCCGAAGCTGTTTTCTTATAAGTACCAAGAGACCACATTCACACTGCGATTACTGCCATTTGGCGGTTATGCGAGGATGGCTGGAGAAGATCCTGAATTAATAGAAATTCAGCCTGGTCAGACGATTGCGGTTAAAACAGCCGATGGACAGGTCAAAACGATCTACTTGGATCAACTAGATAACCGAAAAAATGTGATTCGAGGAGAAGTTATTTCGATAGACCTGGAAAGACGATTGATGGTTGAACTTGATGTGGATGGTGAACCGCAGAATTTCCCTGTCCATCCAGCAGCCATGCTTGTTGCAAGAAATCAAGAAACACAGATTGCACCGAAAGATCGTCAGTTTAACAGTAAAACGGTCGGTCAAAGAGCGCTTGCCATTTTTGCCGGACCGTTTATGAACTTTTTACTGGCGTTTATCTTGTTTGCGGTTTATGCGATGGTTGCAGGCACACCTGTCGAGAATCCAACCTACGTTAAGATAGGAACGATCTCGGAAGGCATGCCAGCAGCTGAAGCGGATCTTCAAAAAGGGGACATTGTGGAGACAATCAATGGAGAGGCCATTGGTGGAGATTACACAAAAATGATTAACCTGATTGCTGATTCGCAGGATAAACCAATGGAATGGACTGTAAGACGAGGAGATAAAGTATTTGATCTCACAATTACTCCGCGTGCGATGGAAGGCCAAGTGGGAGGAAAAGTCGGGATTACCGCTGAGTTCCCTCGGGAAGAAGTTGGATTTGTTGAATCCTTTGCTGTGGCTGGTAAAAACATGGTAACCACTACAGAAAATATTTTTGAAGGGTTTAGACAACTCATCGCTAAGTTTAGTATTGATGATCTCGGTGGACCTGTACGTACGTTTGAAGTAACGGGTCAAATTGCGAAGCAAGGAATACTGCAGCTAACCCAGTGGACCGCGATACTTAGCCTTTATCTCGGTATTTTCAACTTACTACCGATTCCGGCACTAGATGGCAGTCGCCTTATTTTCCTTGGGATTGAAGGATTGCGTGGCAAGCCCATTGACCCCGCTCGTGAAGGTATGGTACATTTCATCGGGTTTGCGATGTTGTTCATTCTTATGATCGCAGTAACTTATAACGATATTTTACGATTAATTAAAGGATAATGGTGTTCCCTCGGAGCGGTCACTTTAGTGAGGCTCCTTGTAGGAACTACGGGAGGACGGAATCAAGTCTTATGTCAAACGATAAACAGTTTGTTACTGAAATTACACCCCAGTCAGAGGATTTCTCTCGCTGGTATATTGATACGATTAAAAAAGCGGATTTAATGGATTACTCCCCAGTTCGGGGCTGTATCGTATTTAAACCGGATGGTTATGAAATTTGGGAACACATCAAAGAAAATATGGATCGCCGTTTCAAGGAAACAGGACATCGTAATGCATATTTTCCTATGTTTATTCCAGAAAGCTTTTTCCAAAAAGAAAAAGAGCACGTGGAAGGATTTAACCCAGAGCTGCCATGGGTTACAGAAGCGGGCGGAGAGAAGCTGGAAGAACGCTTAGCGATTCGTCCAACGTCTGAAACGATTTTTGGTCATATGTACTCCAAGTGGATTCAATCCTACCGTGATCTTCCTGTCATGATTAACCAATGGGCTAACGTTGTTCGCTGGGAAAAACGGACAATGCCTTTCTTGCGTACAAGTGAATTTTTATGGCAAGAAGGTCATACGGCTCATGAGAATGAAGAAGAAGCTCGCAGGGAAACGATGCAGATGCTTGAAGTGTACCGCGAAGTAGTAGAGGATGTTCTTGCAATTCCAGTTATTACTGGACAGAAGACAAAATCCGAGAAGTTCGCTGGTGCAGTTGATACGTTCTCCATTGAAGCCATGATGAAAGACGGCCGTGCTGTACAAGCAGGTACTTCTCACTACATGGGAACTAACTTTGCTAAAGCATTTGAAATCCAGTATTTGAACCGTGAAAATGTGCTGGAATACGCTCATACGACTTCTTGGGGAACAAGTACTCGTCTCATCGGTGCTATGATTATGGTTCATGGTGATGATCGCGGTCTTGCTTTGCCACCGAAAGTAGCTCCAACTCAAGTTGTTATTATTCCAATTGGACCACCAAAAACACGTGATCAAGTGGTTGGACGTGGGGATGAATTGTTCGCAGAACTGAAAAAAGCGGGAATCCGAGTGAAAATGGATGATCGCAGTGATGTTCGTCCGGGTTGGAAATTCAATGAGTACGAAATGCGTGGTGTACCAGTTCGTATGGAAATTGGACCACGTGATATGGAAAATGGAGTATGTGTTCTCGTTTCCCGTATTACGGGTGAGAAGAAAGTCGTGCAACAGGATAACCTAACAGAAGAAGTTCAAGCCATGCTTGAACAGGTTCAAAAAGATATGTTTGATCGTGCAAAAGCTTTCTTGCAGGAACATTTTTATTCCGTAGATACGCTGGAAGAAATGAAGGCGTTAATGGAAGAAAAACGCGGTTTCTCACTAGCGGGCTGGTGTGGTTCAGAAGTTTGCGAAGATAAGGTGAAAGAGGTAACGGGAGCAACAAGCCGGAATATTCCTTTTGAACCATCCGAGGAAAAACATACTTGCCTCGTTTGTGGACAGAAAGCGGAACATACTGTAGTATTTGCTAGAGCGTATTAATATTGATTAGTTTTACAGAGTAATTCAAATGATAAGCTTCTGTCCGAAATGAGACGGTGCCCCTTTATGGATCGGTTCCCATTTTTGTGCGCAGAAGCTTTTCATGTTTTTTTGTTTGGAACGGGGGGGAAGAATCGTTTGAATGATAAAGCGGAACAAAGAAGAAGGTTCGAATTGTTAATGAAACAGGCAGATTTGCCTGCAGGTATAGCAGAACCTCATTTTGTTGATGGATATATTGATCATGTGGAAATTAGCCGTAGTAACCGTGACTGGCATATTACAATAGCCAAAGAAACGCTGGTTCCTGCACCAGTTTTTCGCGCTTTTTGTTTGCATATCCGTGAAAAGATGAGCCATATAGCCAAAATCAGTTTTACTTTTCACTATCAATCCGGGGTTACAGAGGCTGATATTGTAGCGGAATATTGGAATTTATTTCTTGAGTGGGTACATCAGCAGATTCCATCCGTCAACGGTTGGATGAACCGAGCTTCTCAAATTGTAGAGTCCGGCTTGCTTACGTTAACACTCAGCGATGGAATGGCGCTGGAACTTGCTCGAAAAAAACAGATTGATCAAGCGATCGTGAATTACTATGAACGTTTCTTCAAACTGCCGCTTAAAGTAAAAATGCTTGTGGGAGAGAGTAACCGCGAAGCAATGGTGCAGTTTGAACAGAAGAAGCGAGACGAAGAGCGGGAAGTTATTCAGAATATGATGACCATGATCGAAGCAGAAATGGCTCCTGTTGAGGAAGAAGAAGGAGACGTAAGGCTTCAGATGGGGTATGAAATTAAAGAACAAGCGGTACCTATGAAGGATATCCAAGACGAAGAGAAGAAAGTTACTTTGCAGGGAACGGTATTTGGACTTGATAAAAAGGAACTGCGTAACGGAAATACGCTTTATACTTTTTACCTTACCGACTTTACGGATTCCATGCAGATGAAAGTATTTGCTAAGTCGAAGGAAGATGTCCGAATTCTGAACCTGCTCGCTAACGGAAAATGGATCAAAGTTAGAGGGCGCGTAGAGTACGATCGCTTCATGCAAATTCCCGAACTCGCCATGATTCCATCTGATCTCGTAGAAGTACAGGCCCCGCCTGCTCGTAAGGACAATGCTGAACAAAAACGGGTAGAATTTCATCTTCACACGAAGATGAGTACGATGGATGCAGTCACTTCGATCGACAGCTACGTAAAAACGGCGGCAAGTTGGGGACATAAGGCAATTGCTGTTACAGATCATGCAGGTGTGCAGGTTTATCCAGAAGCTGCAAAGGCAGCCAAAAAACATGGTGTCAAAATGATGTATGGCTTAGAAGCAAATATTGTAAATGATGCGGTAGCTGTTGTACTGGAACCGAAGCCGCTTGATTTGAAAACATCGACGTACATCGTCTTTGATATAGAGACTACGGGTCTATCCGTAACACAGAACAAGATCATTGAAATTGCAGCGGTTAAAATGGTTGAAGATAAGGAAGTTGATCGATTTGCTACTTTTGTAAATCCTCATGAGCGTATTCCTTATAATATTCAGCAGTTGACCAATATTAATGATGACATGGTAAAAGATGCACCAGAACTTGAACCTGTTATGAAAGAATTCGTTACATTTGTTGGCGATGGGATTCTAGTTGCTCATAACGCAAGATTTGACATGGGCTTTATTCAAGCTAACTTGAAGACCCTTGGAATGACTCCGCTTGATAATCCGGTACTTGATACCCTTGAACTTGCACGGATGCTTCATCCATCGATGAAGAATCACAGGCTGAATACACTAGCCGATAAGTATAAAATATCGCTTGAGAATCACCACCGAGCGATCGATGATACGATTGCACTGGCTGGCATTTTAACAGGCCTCTTAAATGATGCCCTGCAGATCAAAGGAATTACGCAGCTTGATCGCTTGAATGATTACGTAGGCATGGATCTATCCAATTCTAGACCGTTTCACAGCGGTATATATGCACTGAATGCGGTAGGGAAGAAAAACTTGTACAAGCTGGTTTCTCTTTCGCATACAGAATATTTCAAACGAGTAGCTACGATTCCAAAATCTAAGCTGGTACAGCATAGAGAAGGTCTGCTCATTATGTCGGGTTGTGAAAAAGGCGAGTTTTTTGAGGCGGTTCTTAACAAATCAGTGGAAGAAGCCGAGGAAATTGCCCATTTTTATGATGTATTAGAAATCCAGCCGATTACAATGTATATGCATCTAGTGGATAAAGGGCTTGTAGCTACACCAGAAGAGATCAAAACAGCGATACGGAAAGTTGTTGAGATCGGAGAGAAACTCGGTAAACCAGTTGTAGCAACAGGGAATGTACATTATTTGGAGCCGCGCGACAAAATCTACCGAGATATTACGATTCACGGGATTACAGGCTATAGTCCGCTCAAGGATATTCGGAAACCAGATGCTCATTTCCGGACTACCAATGAAATGCTCGAAGAGTTCGAATTTCTTGGTAAAGAAAAAGCATTTGAAGTGGTTGTAACAAACACAAGCGATCTTGCTGATCGTTTTGAAGAAATTCAGTTATTCCCTAAAGAATTGTTCACACCGATTCTAGAAGGCGCTGAAGAAGAAATCCGCAGTAAATGTTATGATACGGCAAAAAGTATTTATGGCGAAGAAGTACCTGATGTGGTTGTAAAACGACTGGAAAAAGAACTTGAACCTATCATTAAATATGGATTCTCAGCCAACTATCTCATTTCAGAAAAACTTGTAAAAAAATCAAATGAAGATGGTTACTTGGTTGGTTCACGGGGTTCCGTAGGGTCGTCCGTTGTAGCTACTTTCTTGGGCATATCCGAAGTAAACCCGCTGCCACCGCACTATATTTGTGAAAATAATGAATGCAAGTATAGCGAGTGGTTCCTTGACGGAAGTATTCGAAGTGGATTTGACCTTCCGGTTAAAGAATGTCCGAAGTGCGGAACCTTGCTAAAAGGAGAAGGCCAAGATATTCCTTTTGAAACCTTCCTTGGATTTAAAGGGGATAAAGTACCGGATATCGACCTTAACTTCTCTGGGGAATACCAACCTAAAGCTCACCACTATACAAAAGTATTGTTTGGTGAGAAAAGTGTATTTAGAGCAGGAACCATTGGTACGGTAGCGGAGAAGACTGCTTTTGGATTTGCTAAGAAATATGAAGAATCGCATCAAAAATCGTGGCGTGGTGCAGAGCTTAATCGCTTGGCATCTGGTTGTACAGGAGTAAAGAGAAGTACAGGACAGCATCCCGGGGGGATTGTGGTTGTACCTGACTATATTGAAGTAGAAGACGTTACACCTGTGCAGTACCCTGCTGATGATACAAGTGCCGAGTGGAAAACGACTCATTTTGATTACCATGCTTTTGAAGATAATTTGCTTAAGCTGGATATTCTAGGACACGATGATCCTACGATGATGAGAATGCTTCAGGATTTGACCGGAGTAGATCCGACCACCATTCCGATGAACGACCCTAAGGTAATGAGTATGTTTAATTCCACCGAAGCGCTTGGCGTTTCACCTGAGAAAATACGTACTCCTGTAGCAACTTATGGAGTTCCTGAGATGGGAACTAAATTTGTTCGTCAAATGCTAGTTGAATCACAGCCTTCAAGTTTTGCCGATCTGCTGCAAATTTCGGGATTGTCTCATGGTACAGGCGTATGGCTAGGAAACGCACAGGAACTGATTAAGAATGGAACATGTGACATTAAAACCGTTATAGGTTGTCGTGATGATATCATGTTGTTCCTGATTTATAAGCACGGTATGGATGCTGCTCTTGCGTTTAAGATTACAGAAAGTGTGCGTAAAGGTCGGGGTCTTAGTCAGGAATGGATTGACGAAATGAAGAATTGTAAAGTACCGCAGTGGTATATCGATTCTTGTCTCAAAATTCAGTACATGTTCCCGAAAGCCCACGCGTCGGCTTATGTAATCTCTGCGGTACGAACCGCGTATTTCAAATTGTATTATCCAATTGAATATTATGCGACGTACTTCTCTGTCCGTGCTGAGGATTTCGATATTGAGCTGGCTTGTCAGGGCTATGATGCAATCTGCCGCAAAATTATTGAGATTGAACAGCTTGGTTTTCAGGCTTCTACGAAGGAAAAATCCATGCTCTCTGTTCTAGAGATGGCACTCGAAATGACTGCGCGCGGTTTTAGCTTCAAATCGATTGACTTGTATCGTTCTGATGCAACGCGCTTTATAGTGGATGAGGATTCTCTGATTCCTCCGTTCTCTGCTTTGCAAGGAATTGGGGACAATGCTGCACGTAATATTGCTGCAGCCAGAGATTATGGTGAATTTTTATCCATTGAGGATTTCCAGCAGAAATCAAAAGCAAGTAAAACGGCAGTAGAGTTACTCACGCAAATGGGCTGCTTCCGCGGACTGCCGGAAAGTAACCAACTATCTCTCTTTTAGCTATTAGAAGAGGGTAGATTTAATTTCCAACCCCGCTTTTCAGATTACCTGAGTAAAAGTCTAGTCAAGTGACTATACTTGTCACTAGTGACTGTCTATGTTATAATTTTAATGGTAATCATGTTGATAAAACCGTTGTTTAAAGAGTGGGGAAACCCACTCTTTACTCTTTGGTATATAGAAAATTCGCCGATTACCTTCGGCACTAACCTAATTTGGAGGTTATTGTATTTGAGCACAAAGATTAAAACTACCGTGGAAGAAATGATTAAGCCTTATCTGGAAGAGCATGCTTTTGAGCTCGTGGATGTAGAATACGTAAAGGAAGGCAGTAACTATTTCCTGCGTATTTACGTGGATAAAGAAGGTGGCATCGATTTGGATGATTGTGGACAGATCAGTGAATATGTAAGCACTGAGCTCGATAAGAATGATCCAATTCCTGACGCTTATTTTCTGGAAGTTTCATCTCCCGGTGCGGAACGCCCCCTGAAGAAATCTGCTGACGTCGTCAAAGCGGTAGGGAAAAACGTATATGTGACTACATATGAACCGATTGACGGACTGAAGGAATTTGAAGGTGAGTTGTTATCTTTTGAAAACGAAGAAATGGTAATCGCTTCTGGTAAAAAGAAGAAGCACACCGTTCCTTATTCAAAAGTGGCGAGTGCACGATTGGCTATTGTTTTATAGTGTTTAACTACACTCTATTATGAATTAAATTCATTCCGCGTGTAACGGCAAGGTTCTCTTCCTAAGTGAAGAGAATTTCGCCGTTTTACGCTATGGATGAGATGTTTGAAAGGGGGATTTACATTCATGAGTATGGATTTTATTGAAGCAATGAATGAATTAGAAAGAGATAAGGGGATCAGCAAGGACGTTTTGTTTGAAGCGATTGAAGCTGCTCTCATTTCAAGCTACAAACGCAATTTTAATGCTGCACAAAATGTTCGGGTTGATATGAACCGTAATTCCGGTGTTATAAGAGTATATGCCCGGAAAATGGTGGTGGAAGAGGTCCTCGATCCGCGAACTGAAATTTCTTTGACTGCTGCGCGTGAGATTAATCCGCATTTCCAGCTCGAAGATATTGCAGAGATTGAAGTAACGCCAAGAGACTTCGGTCGTATTGCTGCTCAAACAGCAAAACAAGTGGTTACCCAGCGCATTCGCGAAGCAGAACGCGGTCTCATATATAATGCGTTTGTAGACAAAGAAGAGGACATTGTAACTGGAGTGGTTCAACGTCAAGATCTTCGCAATATTTTTATCGACCTTGGCAAAGTGGAAGCTGTTCTGCCTCTTACAGAGCTGATGCCTAATGAAAAGTTTGTGCATGGCGAGCGTATTAAAGCGTATATCACGAAAGTAGAGAACACAACAAAGGGTCCTCAAATTATTCTTTCCCGTACGCATCCTGGGCTACTAAAACGCTTGTTTGAACTAGAAGTTCCCGAGATTTTCGATGGTGTGGTTGAAATTCGCTCGGTAGCTCGTGAAGCAGGCTTCCGTTCCAAAATTGCGGTGCATTCTCGTAATGAAGAAGTAGATCCTGTTGGTTCCTGTGTGGGTCCAAGAGGGGTACGCGTGCAGACCATTGTGGGTGAACTGCGCGGTGAGAAAATTGATATCGTGAAATATTCCGATGTTGTAGAGGAATACGTTGCCAATGCACTAAGTCCTTCCAAGGTACTCGAGGTACAGGTTTTTGAGAATGAAAAAATGGCTCGGGTTATCGTGCCTGACTATCAACTTTCTCTTGCGATCGGTATCAAAGGACAAAATGCGCGTCTTGCTGCGAAGCTGACAGGTTGGAAAATTGATATCAAGAGTGAAAGCCAGGCCGAACAGGAATACGGAAGAGAGAAAGATTCTTCTGAAGAAATGCATCAGGATTCCATCACCGTTGACTAACGGCGAATGATCGGGGGCCTACAAGATGAAACAACGTAAAGTACCGCTGCGAAAGTGTGTAGCGTGTCAGGAAATGATGCCAAAGAAACAGCTAATCCGGGTTGTAAGAACTCCCGAAGAAGAAGTGCTGATCGATTTGTCAGGTAAGAAATCGGGCCGTGGAGCTTATCTATGCGGCAAAGAAGCTTGTTTCCGGTTAGCTCAGAAGAACCGTTCCCTGGATCGAGCACTTAAAGCTCAAGTGGATTCTGGAATATATGAGCAACTAGCACAAGATTTTCTTCGTGCTGAGGATGAATTTCTAGAAGCGCAGAAAAGAGTGGACAATGAATAAGGCACTATCTTATATCGGGCTTGCAATGCGAGCAGGCAAGCTTGTTTCTGGTG
This sequence comes from Paenibacillus polygoni, assembly GCF_030263935.1. NCBI lineage: Bacteria > Bacillati > Bacillota > Bacilli > Caryophanales > Paenibacillaceae > Paenibacillus > Paenibacillus polygoni. Next base: position 1,900,181 of record NZ_CP127162.1, read on the forward strand.
ATGAGATCGTACTCAAAGCCATTCGGTCATCTGAAGCGAAATTGGTTATCGTTGCGGGTAATGCTTCGGAAAATACACGTAAAAAATTTCGCGATAAGTGCAAATCGTACAACGTTCCTCTCGTGATTGGTTTTGATCGAGACTCCCTAGGCAGTGCCATGGGTAAACCTGAACGCATTGTGCTGGCGGTGACGGATCCCGGATTTGTAAGTATGATCTCGAAACAAGCCTTGACAATGTCGGAGGTGGAGTATATTGAGTAAACAGGAAAGCAAAGACAAACTGCGAGTTTATGAATATGCAAAATCAATCAACATGAGTAGCAAGGAAATCATTACCATTCTTAAAAAATTAGAAATTCCCGTGAATAATCATATGAGCGTAATGGAGAACGGATCTGTAGCAAAAGTGGAGCAATTTTTTAACAGCATAAAATCAGATGCTGCTTCCAAACGTGCACAGAATCCGGCTCAGGCGGTTTCAACTTCAGCGGTTAAAGATGATAAGCTTAATCGCTCGAACCCGTCTCTTCAAGGAGGTGCCAATTCGAATTTGAAGAACGAAATCAAAACAAATCAAGAGTCAGGCAATGTACAGAATGCTTCAAGTGACTCTCAACCAAAAAAACAACAGGAAAAGCAGGTAGGTATGAATAATAGACCAAATCAAAACACTAACAATGGAACACAAAGACAAGGCGGGCAAGATTCTCGCAGAACAAATGGCAGCGTAGGTCAATCAAGCAACGGACAAAGTAATCGTCCAAGCAGTGCAGGAAGCAATAGACCTGCTGGCCAAGGTAATAGCAGCAGACCAACTGGGCAAGGCAATAATACAAATAGACCTTCTGGTCAAAATAGACCGCAACAAGGCAGCACTACAGGTCGCCCAGCACAATCATCAGGCCAAGGCCGCACGAATAGTACTGGCGGTAACACGCAAGGTTCTAACAACAACCGCGGTGGAAACAGTAATCAAAACCGTGGCAACAGCAGTAACCGTCCAGGCGCTGGCCGCCGTTTTGAAGATGGTAACGGCAGAGGTAATTATCGTGGAAACAACCGCGGCGGTAAAAACAACCGTGGACGTAACCAAAACCAACCTCCTCGTGAGAAAATCGACAATACACCGAAGAAAATTATCGTTCGCGGTAATATGACGGTGGGTGACGCAGCAAAACTGCTTCACAAGGATGCTTCTGAAGTTATCAAGAAACTCATCTCCATGGGTGTTATGGCTACCATCAACCAGGAACTGGATCTCGATACAATCTTGCTTCTTGCAGGCGAGTTTGGTGTTGAGGTTGAAGTGAAGATTCCAGTAGAAGATGATCGTTTTGAGACAATGGAAGAAAATGATGATCCAGCAGATCTTCAAGCTCGTCCTCCCGTTGTAACCATTATGGGTCACGTTGACCATGGTAAAACGACCCTTCTTGATACCATTCGTTCTACTAGCGTGACAAGCGGTGAAGCTGGCGGTATTACGCAGCATATCGGTGCGTACCAAGTAGAGATCAATAACAAAAAAATCACATTCCTTGATACTCCAGGTCACGAAGCGTTTACAGCAATGCGTGCTCGTGGTGCGGAAGTAACGGATATGACGATTATTGTTGTTGCAGCTGATGATGGTGTTATGCCACAGACTGTTGAAGCAATTAACCATGCGAAAGCAGCGAACCTTCCAATTATCGTAGCAGTTAACAAAATCGATAAACCGGGCGTTGATCCGGATCGTGTAAAACAAGAACTTACGAACTATGAACTCGTTCCAGAAGAATGGGGCGGAGATACCATTTTCGTTAACGTTTCTGCGAAACAAAAAATGGGTATTGAAGAACTTCTTGAAATGATTTTGCTTGTAGCAGAAGTGAATGAATATAAAGCAAATCCTGTTAAACGTGCACGCGGTACAGTAATTGAAGCTGAACTTGATAAAGGCCGTGGACCTGTAATGCGTTTGCTTGTTCAAAATGGTACTTTGAAAGTCGGAGACGCTTTTGTTGCAGGTAACTGTTTCGGTCGTGTCCGTGCAATGGTTAATGACAAAGGCCGTAAGATTAAAGAAGCTGGTCCTTCTACTCCAGTTGAAATCACTGGTTTGCAAGAGGTGCCTCTTGCAGGCGATCCGTTCATGGTGTTTGAAGATGAGCGTAAAGCTCGTTCCATCGCAGACAAACGTGCGATAACACAACGTGAATCCGATCTTGGTACGCAAACAAGGGTTACCCTTGATGATCTGTTCCAGCATATTAAGGATGGCGAGATGAAAGCCCTGAACGTAATTATTAAAGGTGACGTTCAAGGTACCGTTGAGGCGCTTAAAGGCTCCCTCGCTAAGATTGAAGTAGAAGGCGTACGCGTGAAAATTATTCACAGCGGTGCAGGTGCGATTACTGAATCGGATATCATTCTCGCAGCAGCTTCTAATGCAATCGTCATTGGATTTAACGTTCGTCCTGAAGTTCAAGCGAAATCAACAGCAGAAGCTGAAAAAGTCGATGTTCGACTCTACAATGTTATTTACAACGTAATTGAAGAGATTGAACAAGCGATGAAAGGTATGCTTGATCCTGAATTTAAAGAGAAAGTTATTGGGCATGCTGAAATTAGAAATACATTCAAAATCAGCAAAGTGGGAACCATTGCAGGTTGTATGGTAACTTCTGGTAAGATTACTCGTGCATCACAAACTCGTATCATCCGTGATGGCATTGTTATCTTTGAAGGTAAACTTGATACCTTGAAACGCTTTAAGGACGAAGTGAAAGAAGTAGCTCAAGGTTATGAGTGCGGTATTACTATTGAGAACTTCAATGACATTAAAGAAGGCGACGTAATTGAAGCGTTCGTTATGGAAACGGTAGAACGTAAATAGCGTCCATTGCAAGAGAGGTGACATGAGTGGCTAAAATTAGAACTGGACGTGTAAGCGAACAGATAAAGAAAGAGATTAGCATACTGATCCAAACCGAACTTAAAGATCCAAGAATCGGTTTTGTTACAGTGACGGGTGTCGATCTGACTAACGATCTGTCCCAAGCTAAAATATACCTCAGTGTATTCGGAGACGATGAACAAAAAAATAATTCTTTGAAAGCTCTCGATAAAGCTAACGGCTTTTTGCGCAGCGAATTGGGAAAAAGAATTAAGCTTCGTCATGTGCCTGAATTAATATTTAAAATTGATGAATCCATTGAGTACGGTAGTCGTATTGAGAAATTACTTACGGAGATTGATACCAAGGATTCCAAATGAGATGAATAGAGGAGACGGCAATGCAGACCTATGAACAGGCGCTTCAACAAGGGAAGGAATTTCTTTTGGAGCATGATGACTTCCTGATCGTGTCGCATGTACAGCCGGACGGAGACGCAGTCAGCTCCACCGTAATGGTGGGCTGGCTTCTCTCATGTCTGGGGAAGAAATTCACGATGATTAATGAGGGACCCATTCCGCCAAGGATGCATTATATGTGGGGAACTTCACAAATTTTAAACGGAACTGTAACGGAACCGCCGAAAACATACGAACATGTTATCTGTGTAGACTGTGCCGATTACGAACGGGTCGGGCGTGTGAAACACTGGTTCGCGGAAGAAAAACAGATTCTGAACATAGATCATCATCCAACAAACAATGGATATGGCAAAGTGAATATCATCAAAGATGATGCGGCTGCTACGGCAGAAATTTTATATGATTTAATTGAAGTAATGGGCTTAACATGGGACAAAGATGTGGCTACAGCAGCTTATACGGGGATTCTTACCGATACCGGAGGGTTTCGTTATTCAAGCACCAGTCCTAAAATAATGGAAATGGCTTCTTCCCTGTTAAAACACGGAGTTAATGGTCCTGAATTAGCAGAAATTTTACTGGAGCAAATGACATTTCCGCAGCTGCAAGTGCTTACTAAAGCGCTGACTACTCTTCAATTAACGGAGGATAGAAAGATTGCTTGGGTCATAGTAACGCCTCAGGATATGGAAGACTGCGGTGCAGCAAATGATGATTTAGAAGGCATTGTCAACTACCCGCGTAATATTCAAGGGGTAGAAGTAGGTATCCTCTTCAAGGTCATCTCTGATGAAGTTATAAAAGCTAGCTTCCGATCTAACGGGAGAATCGATGTTGCGGCTCTTGCTAAAGATTTTGGAGGCGGCGGGCATACCCGCGCTGCCGGTGCTAGAGTGGAAGGTCCATGGATGGAAACAGTAAAACAAGTTGTAGAACGGGTGAAAAAAGAGTTATGAGTGGTTACGAAGGCGTACTTCCTGTACTGAAACCGGCAGGCTTTACCTCCCATGATGTAGTTGCTAAACTGAGAGGTATTCTGAAAATGAAAAGAATTGGGCACACAGGCACACTGGATCCCCAGGTTACAGGAGTCCTGCCTCTTTGCTTAGGAAAAGCTACAAGAGTTGTAGAGTACTTGCAAGAGCTTCCTAAAGAATATCATGCTACGCTTCGGCTTGGGATTGCGACAGATACGGAAGATATGACGGGTGAAGTAACAGCCCAAGTAGATGATGTTCAAGTGACGTATGAACAAGTAGAGGCAGCGCTGGGGCGGTTCAATGGGGTTATTTCACAGGTTCCTCCTATGTACTCCGCTGTGAAAGTTAACGGGAAAAGGCTTTATGAGATTGCCCGTGAAGGAAAAACAGTGGAACGCAAAAGCAGAGAAGTAACCATACATGAACTTGAACTTATACGTATGGAAGACGTAGACGGATTACCGGAAATTTCTTTTCGTGTACTGTGTTCCAAAGGGACTTATATTCGAACATTATGTGTAGACATTGGAGAGGCGCTAGGATATCCCTCTACCATGGTGAAACTTGAAAGAACGATGTCTGCTGGTATTCCGGCAGGGCGCTGTTTGACGATTGAAGAGATACAGCAGTGTGCTGAAAATGACACGTTGTCTAAATATCTAATCCCTACAGATCAATCGATTTGGCATTTCCCTTCCCATACGATTGAGTCGGAACAAGAGCGCTCTGTACTACAAGGTAAAAAAGTGTCCGCATCTTATGTCCAGCCTGCTTTGAAAGAGGAGGGATTGTTCCGACTTTACTCTAAGGAAGAACAATTTTTAGGGATTTATGAGTGGGATGCCGAATCAAATACAATTACCCCTAAAAAGGTTTTCTTACCGGAACCGAGTTGAAGTGTAATCAATAACAGATATGGCAACAGGATTATCATGGGAATTGCAGGTGAATTAGATTGAAAACAATAAATTTATCATTTCCTCTGACAGAAGAAGTGCGTAAAGAGATTGCCGTTCCCCAGGTACTTGCGATGGGGCAGTTTGATGGGCTGCACTTAGGACATGTAAGTGTAATTGAGTCCGCTGTAAGGTTATCCAAAGAACAGGGGATACAAGCTGCTGTCTTGACTTTTCATCCTCATCCAAAAGAAGTAATGCGTAAAGGTGACTATCAGGGTTATCTTACCCCGCTTCGTGATAAAGAAGAAATTCTTGAAAAAATGGGTGTAGATGTCCTATATGTTATCGAATTCAACGAGTCTTTTTCGAGTCTTCTGCCAGAACAGTTTGTAACTGAGTTTTTGATTCAATCCGAAGTAAAAGTAGCTGTGGTTGGTTTTGACTTTCGGTTTGGTCATAAAGGAGCTGGGGATGAACACAAACTTCGTGAACTCGGCATGCCTCATATGAACGTAGTGACCATTCCTCCGCTTATGCTGGATGGCAAGAAAGTGAGCAGTACTTCGATTCGTTCTGTCTTACATGAAGGAGATGTAAAGGAAGCTGAGCGTATGCTCGGCAGACGTTATTCTCTAAGAGGAACAGTGATTGACGGTGAAAAACGAGGACGCACGATTGGATTTCCTACAGCAAATGTAGAACCATCAGAAAGCTATGTTGTACCACGAAAAGGTGTATATGCCGTTTGGGTATTGCATGATAATCAGAAGTTTCCAGGTGTCATGAATATTGGCGTTAAACCTACTTTTCATAAAGATCGGATTAAACCTTCTTTTGAAGTGCATTTGCTCGATTACAGCGGGGATCTGTATGGACAGGAACTTACTGTGGAGTTGGTGGAGTTTCTGCGACCTGAACAGCGGTTTCCGTCCATCGACGAACTCATTGCTCAGATTCAGAGAGACTCAGAGACGGCGAAGCAAATTTTATCGAATTGATCTTAGCCTATTTAAATATTGAAGTTTAGATTTACATGGAATAGGCAAGTATGCTATACTAGGATACGTTGCTGGAAGGCAACCATAACCTTAGCTTTAGTTGAAGGCTCTCACCGGCCCCGACGAGGCTACAGGCGATTATAATGAAGGAGGTGAACAGGATGGCTTTGACTCAAGAACGTAAACAACAATTGATCGAAGAGCACAAAACTCATGAATCCGATACTGGATCTCCAGAGGTGCAAATTGCTATCCTTACGGAAAACATCAAGAGTTTGACGGATCACTTGCGTACTCACAAGAAAGATCACCATTCCCGTCGCGGGCTTTTGAAAATGGTAGGTCAACGTCGTAAGCTCTTGGCTTACTTGAAAAACAAAGATGTTAGACGTTATAGTGCTTTGATTGAGAAGCTTGGATTGCGCCGTTAATCTTCGTATATCCTAACAACGACAGCCTGGTTGTCCCTGTCTCTCTACTATAGAGGAACGGGTTCGCAGCCGGGTTGTTTTGTAGATTTAGGCTTCTTTTTTTTGTGGACTGGATTAGTCCTATCTAAAATTTTGCGAATATGTCAATACTAGGTCATACTAGTAAATAAAAAAACAATAAATGATGTAAAAGAAGGAGGGGTTTCATGGAACAACGTGTTGAGATGCAACTTGGCGGCAGAACACTGATTCTAGAAACAGGACGTCTTGCTAAACAGGCAAACGCTGCTGTAACTGTACGCTATGGAGATACCGTTATTTTATGTACCGTAACAGCGTCAACTGAACCTAAAGATTTGGACTTTTTCCCGCTTACGGTTAACTATGAGGAAAGACTATATGCAGTAGGTAAAATTCCAGGTGGATTCATTAAAAGAGAAGGTAGACCGAGCGAGAAAGCGATTCTTGCCAGCCGTCTGACAGATCGGCCCATCCGTCCTCTATTCCCGGAAGGTTTCCGTAATGATGTTCAGATTCAAAATATCGTAATGAGCGTTGATCAAGACTGCGAACCAGAAATCGCAGCAATGATCGGTACTTCTGCGGCACTAAGTATTTCAGATGTTCCATTTAATGGACCTATCGGCGGAGTAGCTGTTGGCCGTGTTAATGGTGAATTTGTAATTAACCCAGATGTTGCTGCTCAAGAAGCAAGTGATATCTACGTGGTGGTTGCAGGAACGAAAGATGCGATCATGATGGTAGAAGCAGAAGCAAATGAAGTACCAGAAGAAGTAATGCTCGAAGCGATTATGTTTGGTCATGAGGAGATTAAAAACATCGTTGCTGTAATCGAACAATTGGTACAAGTTGCTGGTAAAGAGAAAATGGCTGTCAAATTGCATGCAGTGAATGCGGACGTTAACGCTGAAGTTCGCGAGTATGCAGCAGCTCGTCTCGTTGAAGCAGTTCGTATTGAAGAAAAACATGCAAGACAAGATGCGATTGATGTAATTAACGATGAAACGGTTGCTTTCTTTGGTGATAAATACATAGAAACTCCTGAATTGTTAAAAGACGTGAAGGAAATCCTTCATGACATCGTTAAAGAAGAAGTTCGCAGACTGATCACGCATGATAAAGTGCGTCCAGATGGACGAGCATTGTCTGAAATTCGTCCGATCGATTGCGATACAAATCTCTTGCCGCGTACGCATGGATCTGGCTTGTTTACTCGTGGACAAACTCAGGCGCTCAGCGTATGTACATTAGGAGCACTAGGCGATGTTCAGATTCTAGATGGTATTGATCTGGAAGAAACCAAACGCTTCATGCACCATTATAACTTCCCGCCGTTTAGTGTCGGTGAAGCAAGACCGCTTCGTCCTCCAGGTCGTCGTGAAATTGGTCATGGTGCACTCGGTGAAAAAGCATTGTCTAAAGTAATTCCGTCTGAGACTGAATTCCCTTATACAATTCGTCTTGTATCTGAAGTTATTGAATCAAATGGTTCTACATCTCAGGCTAGTATCTGTGCTTCAACACTTGCTATGATGGATGCTGGGGTACCAATTAAAGCACCTGTAGCTGGTGTGGCAATGGGTCTGATTAAAGATGGAGATCATGTATCGATCCTGACTGATATTCAAGGTATGGAAGATCATCTTGGAGATATGGACTTTAAAGTAGCCGGTACTTCTGAAGGGGTTACCGCAATTCAAATGGATATTAAGATCGATGGTATTGATCGTAATATTCTATCTGAAGCTCTAAGCCAAGCAAAAGAAGGGCGTATGCACATTCTTGGTAAAATGATGGAAGCTATCCAAAAACCAAGAGAAACCTTATCTAAGTATGCACCTAAGATTCTTACCATGCACATTAACCCGGATAAGATCCGTGATGTTATTGGAGCAGGCGGTAAAATCATTAACAAGATTATTGAGGAAACGGGCGTTAAAATCGATATCGAACAAGATGGCCGTGTATTCATCTCTTCTGCTGATCAATCCATGAATGATAAAGCTCGCGAAATTATTGAAGGCATCGTTCGTGAAGTGGTTGTAGGTGAGATTTATGTAGGTAAAGTAAAACGTATTGAGAAGTTTGGCTGCTTTGTAGAAGTACTTCCTAACAAAGAAGGACTTGTGCATATCTCCCAGCTGTCTACAGAACGTGTAGCTAAAGTGGAAGACGTGGTCTCTATTGGAGATTCTATTACAGTAAAAGTAACAGAAATCGACCAACAAGGACGCATCAATCTTTCCCGCAAAGCAACTTTGACTGCAGAAACAAAAGCTTAAAAAAGCTTAATTTTCATATAGAACTTTCAAAAGAGACAGAAGTTTATTCTGGCTCTTTTTTTATACATATTCAGCCTCTTGTACACATAAGATGGGACAAACGTGACCGGGGGGCTGAAGCAGTGAAAACAAACTCGAAAAAGTGGGCTGCCGTGCTTGTTAGTGCGGCAGCCGTCGTTTTGATCGGACAAGTAACGGATGTAGCCAGTTTTATTACACATCAAAGAGTGGTTCATACCGAAGATGCTTTTGATATGTATGTGGATGCTGCACCAGAAGATGAACTGAAAAAGCAGATTACACTCAAAGCAGCAGAAATGAAAATAGAACCTATTGATGCGAAGCTAGATCGCGTCTGGAAAGCAATTCCCGGATACAATGGGTTAGAAGTAGATATAGAAGCAACGTATCAAAAAGCATTATCTTCTCCAAAGTCAGAGTCTATTTCTTATGTAATGAAAGAGATCGCGCCCAAAATCTCACTCGACGACATTGGCCCGCATCCGATATACCGAGGCAACCCGGAGAAAAAGATGGCCTCTTTTATGATCAATGTGGCTTGGGGCAATGAATATCTTACTCCTATGCTAGATACACTCGATAAATATAAAGTAAAGGCCACATTTTTCCTTGATGGCAGCTGGCTGAGTAAGAATAAAGAGCTTGCTCTAGAGATTAGAAAGCGCGGGCATGAACTGGAGAACCATGCGTATTCTCATCCTAATATGAGTAAGCTCAGCACAGAACGGGCCACTCTTGAGATTAGCAAGACAAAACAGCTGCTTAAAGAGTCACTTGGTGTAGATAATAAGTGGTTTGCTCCCCCTTCTGGTGACTTTGATCAGGAAACAGTGAATCTCGCTGCTGAGCAAGGTCTGAAGACGGTGCTATGGACGATTGATACGGTAGATTGGAAGAAACCTAGTTCTGAAAGCGTGGTTGCAAAGATCACTAAAGGCACCGAGGCAGGATCTCTTATTTTAATGCATCCAACGGCTGCTTCTGAAGGCGCTCTTGAAGGAATGATTCAAGGAATTACCCAAAAAGGAATCACACTTGGGACGGTAAGTGAGACGTTGTCATCCGCAAGACTTCAGACGAAAGTTGAGTAAGGTCATTTTTTTTGGTAGGATTATGATATTTGGTTGTGAACATAATTCAGTCAAAGCCATTTTAAGATATGATTCTTAAAAGTGAGTTATCAAATTTGGGGAGGCCAGCATGTGAAGAAAATGAAACTGAAAAATGGCCTTAGAGTGGTCATGGAAGAAATTCCAACAAGCCGATCGGTTTCTTTTGGGATCTGGGTTAAGAATGGTTCACGTAATGAAGATGATCTGAATAACGGAGTGTCTCATTTTATAGAGCATATGCTGTTTAAAGGCACCGATCGTTTTGACGCAAAAGCGATAGCAGAACAATTTGATGCCATTGGCGGTAATGTGAATGCCTTTACCTCAAAAGAATACACTTGTTATTATGCAAAAGTTCTTGATGAACATTTGCCGATTGCCGTAGATGTCTTATCAGACATGTTCTTTCATTCCAAGTTTGACAGCGAGGAACTTGCGAAAGAGAAAAATGTGATTTTAGAAGAAATCTCGATGTATGAAGATACGCCGGATGATATGGTTCACGATTTAATTTCGCTTGCAGCTTACGGAGATCATCCACTCGCTTATCCAATCCTCGGTACAGAAGAGAAACTAAATGCAATGGATCAGACAACACTTCGTGATTTTATGAAAGAACGTTATACGATTGAAAATACGGTGATCAGTCTTGCTGGGAATATTGATGCTGATCATATTATGGAACTGCTCGAAAAATATTTTGGTTCTTTTGATCTTCACGGAGAAATAAAAGAAGTATCTGAGCCTGTATTTAAAGGGGAACAATTGTTTCATAAAAAGAAAACAGAGCAAAATCACATCTGTTTAGCTTTTCCAGGATGTTCGATTCACGACAACAAGCAGTATGCAATGGCACTCATTAATAATGCGATTGGCGGCGGAATGAGTTCGAGACTGTTCCAGGAAATAAGAGAGAAACGCGGTCTTGCTTATTCTGTGTATTCCTATCATAGTGCACATGCAGACAGCGGCTTGTTTACGATCTATGCAGGAACAGCCCCTAAACAGACAAAAGAGGTAATGGAGCTTACGATTGCCCTTTTAAAAGATCTTGCTGTTAATGGTTTGTCTGAAGAAGAACTCCGTAAAGGAAAAGAACAGCTCAAAGGCAGCCTTATCTTGAGTCTGGAAGGTACAGGCAGCCGAATGAACCGGAATGGTAAAAATGAGCTGATGGTAGGGAAACACCAAACCCTTGACCAAATGATTGAAAAAATCGAAAATGTAACTATGGACGACATCAATGTTGTTTTAGACCGCATGTTCGCTGTACCTTATGCACTGGCTATGGTAGGCGCTTCGGATAAAGCAATTGCATCTATGAGGAGGAACGAGTTTGTCAGTATCCGTACAAATTAAAAGATTAGCTGGTAATGAAGATATTTCACTTCCTGCTCAAATGTCTGAACTCGCAGCAGGTTTTGACCTGTATGCCGCTGTGGAGGCTGATAAGACATTACATCCAGGGGAACGCAGTTTGATACCTACCGGATTTGCTATGGCTTTACCAGCTGGTTATGAAGCTCAGATTCGCCCAAGAAGCGGCTTAGCTTATAAACACGGGATCACCTGTCTTAATACGCCGGGAACCATTGATGCAGATTATCGTGGTGAAGTGAAGGTGCTGCTTGTGAACCTAGGACAAGAACCTTTCACAATCCGCCGGAATGAACGCATCGCACAAATGGTGATTCAAGTCGTACCTGCGGTTACCTTGATCGAAGTAGAAGAACTGTCTGAAACGGTTCGGGGTACCGGTGGTTTTGGCCACACAGGGAAATAAAACAAAAGAAAGAATGCAGCTGCTCTTCCAAAATGGGAGGGCAGCTTTTTTGTGTTTATCAATCACCAGGGCTACCTGTTAGGCATAGGATGATATCATACAGCTTTTGAAAGGAGTGACATCCTGATGTTGACCGGAGTTCGGATCGTCGTTTTAGGAGGAGATGCACGTCAGCTTGAGGTCATCCATCGCTGCGTAGAGCTTGATGCATCTGTAAGTATAGTAGGATTTGATACTTTGGAGCATTTTCCTGAAGGAGCTGTCAAGGAAACCTTGTCTGACCAGCTTCTTTCTACAGCAGACGTTTTAATACTGCCGGTGGTGGGATGTGACGACAGCGGAAACATCCAAGCTAAATATGCTGATAGTGATACAACGATAACTTTAACTGCAAAACTTGCAGCTGAATTACCAGAACATTGTACGATATTTACAGGTATGGCAAAACCTTATTTGAAAGAGATTTGTAAGCAAAATAGGATTCGTCTTATTGAACTTCTTGACCGGGATGATGTGGCTATTCATAATTCGATTCCAACAGCAGAGGGCGCGATCATGCTGGCTATTCAGCAGACTGATTTTACGATTCATAACTCGGTCGCGTTGGTACTCGGACTCGGTCGTACTGGTTTTACAATGGCAAAAACACTTCAAGGTTTGGGTGCGGATGTGAGGGTGGCTGTAAGACGCGAAGAGGACATTGCTAGAGCATCAGTGATGGGCTTAAAGCCTTTCCTGACGAGGGATTTAGAGAAACATGCAGGGCAAGCTGACTTGATTTTTAATACGATACCGTCTATGATAATCACAGCACAAATCCTGTCCAAAATGAAGTCGAAATCGTTTATTATTGATCTTGCCTCAGCACCTGGTGGAACCGATTTTCGGTATGCAGAGAAGCGCGGTATTCAAGCGATGCTCGCCCCTGGGCTCCCTGGCATTGTTGCTCCCAAAACAGCGGGTGTTATTATTGCCAACTCCATTGTTAAGCTGCTTTTAGGTGAACAAAATGATCGGGGGAATAAGCAATGAATTGGCAGGGAAAAACGGTTGGTTATGCGATAACAGGATCTCATTGTACTTTTGAAGAAGTGATGCCGGTAGTGCAAAGGTTTAAGGATGAAGGGGCAGATGTTGTGCCTATCATTTCTCAGACTGTACTCACTACAGACACTCGGTTTGGGACGTCTCAAAGCTGGCAGAAGCAGTTGAAAGATATAACGGGGAATGATATTATTTCTTCGATTGTCGAGGCAGAACCGCTGGGACCATCGAAGAGGCTCGATGTACTGGTTATAGCACCTTGCACAGGTAACACGACCAGTAAGCTAGCAAATGCAATGACGGATAGTCCTGTTCTCATGGCTGCAAAATCGCAAATGCGGAATCAACGACCTGTTGTTCTTGCGATTTCGACGAATGACGGCCTGGGACTAAACGCAGCGAATATTGCAAAGTTACTTGTAGCGAAGTATATCTATTTTGTTCCGTTTGGCCAGGATAACCCAGAGAATAAACCGAATTCACTCGTCGCTAAAATGCATCTGATTCCTGAAGCAGCTTATGCTGCCCTCGAAGGAAGACAATTGCAACCTATACTTATGTAAAGCGGCAAGTGGCATGTAACTTTACGAATGAGAGGTATCGAAAGATGCCTTTTTTCGAGGTGAGTATACTAAGCAATTTAGGTATACTTATCCTTCATATTTTTTATATTATATCTTTTTGAAAAAATGAATGATGTAGAACGTAGAACAGATTACTAACAAGCACTGCAAAGAATGCAGTTAATCAAATCATCGCATCTGAACGCTTAAGCAACGCAGAAGGTTTACATTCCATTTGTTCTACATCCTTTATGCTTAGGTCTTCTTGATACACAAATGGAGGAATTCGTGCATGGGCATTTTAGTGCAAAAATTTGGGGGGACTTCTCTTTCAACCCCCGCTGCTAGAGAACGTGTTCTTCAGCATATGAAACGTGAAATTAAAGCAGGGCATTCACTAGTTGTTGTTGTATCTGCAATGGGACGCAGAGGCGAACCTTATGCAACGGATACCCTTTTAGACTGGATTAGCAGTAACGGAGATGCTCTGCCTGCAAGAGAGAAGGATCTGCTGCTTTCTTGTGGCGAGTTTATTTCTGCAAGCACATTAACCAGTTTGGCACATAGTGAAGGAATCACAGCAACCGTTTTAACAGGCGGGCAAGCCGGAATTATTACCGATCGTCAATATGGCAATGCTAGAATCGTTGAGGTGAAGCCAGATCGGATCTTAGAAGAATTGAAATCTCATCAAGTGGTTATTGTTGCCGGTTTCCAAGGCATTAATGATATAGGTGATATTACTACTTTAGGACGCGGAGGCAGCGACACGTCAGCAACAGCTCTTGGAGCAGCACTCGGAGCGGATATGGTTGATATCTATACCGATGTCGAGGGAGTACTTACGGCAGATCCAAGAATTGTAGAAGATGCGAAGCCTCTTTTATATGTCAGTTATGCAGAGATTAGTAATATGGCCCACCAAGGCGCAAAGGTGATACATCCGCGTGCGGTAGAGATCGCCATGCAGTCACATATTCCGGTGCGTGTTCGCTCTACTTTTGGGGATGGGGAAGGAACGCTTATTACTCACCCAGAAGGAGTTCGAGATATTCAATCCGGCGTTGTAGATCGTCATGTAACCGGTATTGCACATGTGAGTAACGTAACGCAAATCACGGTTGAAGCCGAAGAGAATGTAGGTAAACTGCAGCTCCAGGTATTCAAAGCGATGGCAGAGAATGATATTAGTGTTGATTTTATTAATGTTTCACCATCTGGCGCCGTATATACCGTGTTTGATTATGATTCCGAAAAAGCGATCCGTGTCCTTCAAGAACTTGGACTGAAGCCGAAAAGTTTGTCCGGTTGTGCGAAGGTTTCGGTTATTGGCGGAGGGATTAACGGTGTCCCAGGCATTATGGCCCGTATTGTCGAATCGCTTGCAGAGGTGAATATTGATATTTTGCAGTCAGCCGACTCGAACACAACAATATGGGTATTGGTGAAAAAAGAAGATATGGTAGGCGCAGTTCGCGCTCTTCATACAAAATTTGAGCTCCACTTATAATCTAATTTGTAATAGTTCAAGGAGGATAAAAACGTGGAATTTGGAAGACTAATAACGGCCATGGTCACGCCTTTCAACGAACAAGGCGAGATTCACTGGGAAGAAACCTCCAGGCTCATCGATTATTTAATAGACGTACAAAAATCAGACGCACTGGTCGTATCAGGTACAACAGGAGAATCACCTACTCTATCAGATCAAGAAAAAGTGGAATTGTTTTCTTTTGCAGTAAAACATGCTGCTGGAAGAGCCAAAATTATAGCAGGTACTGGCAGCAACAGTACACACCATTCCATTACGCTTACGCAAGAGGCTGAAAAAGCGGGAGTAGACGGGGTTCTTTTGGTTGTTCCCTATTACAATAGACCAAATCAAGAAGGAATGTATAGACACTTCGAAGCGATTGCGAATTCTACTTCTTTACCTGTAATGCTGTATAATGTGCCGGGAAGAACTGCCGCGAGCCTTTCTGTAGAAACAACACTTCGACTTGCAGAGATCAAGAACATTGTCGCTACAAAAGAATGTGCATCCTTAGAACAAGTGACGCTGATTGCTGCGGGTGCTCCGAAAGGTTTTGCTGTTTATTCTGGCGATGACTCATCTACTTTGCCAGCCCTTTCCGTGGGAGCCTACGGCATCGTGAGTGTTGCGAGTCATATCATCGGTTCTTCTATGAAAGAGATGATTGAATCTTACTTGAACGGAGATGTACAGAAGGCTGCTTCCTTACATCAGAAGTTATTCCCTGTATTCAAGGGGTTGTTTGACGCGCCGCATCCGCTGCCGAATCCTGTAGCTGTTAAATATGCTTTAACACAAAAAGGCTATAAGGTGGGTTCCGTGCGTCTTCCGCTCGTGGCACCAACGGAACAAGAAACTAAGTTTATTACAGAACTGATTGCGAAGATTGATTGACATATTTGATAAAAAATAGAGCATCCTCGAACTCTTTGTTAGAGCTTCGGGGATTTTCTTTATATTTAGAGCTTCATTTTCACGTTGTTTTGAGGAATAAAAAACCAAAAGTATAAGTGAAATAAGGTTGTTTCCTGCATTTTATTTTGATTGTTTTTAGAGAAAACGGGAAAACTACACCTTACAAAGCATGCTCGACTTGTTTTTTCGCTTTTTAATCATGTATAATGATGTCAAGTGACTGGGTGCGGTATATTTTTGAAATATGTTTAATTAATGATAAGTGTGCAGGAACTTCGGCTGCGAAGCTGCAAGTTTCTTAAATAATAATTACAAATATTAACTATTATAAGGTACGACGTCCAACTACCATAGGAGGTTCAGATTCATTTGTCTAAGAAAAATAATAACGATAAATTGATGATTTTCGCTTTGGGCGGCGTCGGTGAAATCGGAAAAAACATGTATGTAGTTCAGTACGGTAATGACATTGTAGTCGTTGATGCGGGTCTTAAATTCCCAGAAGAGGATATGCTCGGCATTGATATTGTCATTCCTGATATTTCTTATCTTACCGAAAATCGTGACAAGGTAAGAGGGATCGTTCTGACGCATGGTCATGAAGATCACATCGGCGGTTTGCCTTACGTTCTAAAACACCTTAATGTTCCTGTATATGGAACAAAGCTTACGCTTGGTTTAGTAGAAAACAAATTAAAAGAAGCCAATTTACTTGGCGAAACAAAACGTATTCTGATTAACGAAGATTCCGTAATTGAGCTTGGTAACAGCCTCATGGTTTCATTCTTCGGAACGAACCACAGTATTCCAGACTCTGTCGGCGTATGTATTGAAACACCAGAAGGTGTAGTCGTGCATACCGGAGACTTCAAGTTTGATCACACACCAGTCAATGGTCAATTTGCAGATCTTCAGCGTATGGCTGAAATTGGAAGCAAAGGCGTTTTGGCTCTCTTGTCGGATAGTACGAACGCAGAGAAACCTGGTTTTACTCCTTCTGAGAGAAATGTCGGTATCGTTCTTGAAGATATTTTCCGTAAGGCTAGTCAACGTGTTGTTGTAGCTACTTTTGCTTCTAACGTACACCGTGTGCAACAAGTCATTAATGCAGCTGAAGTGACAGGTCGTAAAGTGGCAGTCATCGGTAGAAGTATGGTGAATGTTGTTAACATTGCTTCCGATCTAGGTTACCTTGACATTCCAGACGGAATGATCATTGAACCAGAAGAAGTAGGCAAAATGGCAGCTGACCGCGTGGTTATTCTGTGCACAGGTTCCCAAGGTGAGCCAATGTCAGCACTTACACGTATGGCCCGCTCTACACATCGTAAAGTAGATATTTTACCAGGAGATACCGTTATCATTGCGGCTACCCCTGTTCCAGGTAATGAGAAATACGTAGGACGTACAATTGATGAATTATTCCGCCTCGGCGCTGAAGTTCACTACAGCGGAGCTAACTCCGGCGTTCACGTTTCTGGTCACGGAAGCCAAGAAGAACTGAAACTGATGCTGAACCTAATGAAACCGAAATACTTTATTCCCATTCATGGTGAGTTCCGTATGCAACGTCGTCATGCGCTGCTTGCAGAAGCGGTTGGCGTAGAACGTGAAAACATCTTTATTACTGATATCGGTGAAGTTGTTGAGATTCAAGGTGGTTCTGCTCGTAAAGCCGGTAAAGTATCTTCCGGTAATGTACTGATTGACGGTCTTGGTGTCGGTGATGTAGGTAACATTGTACTCCGCGATCGTAAACTTTTATCACAAGACGGCATTCTGGTTGTAGTTGTAACACTAAGCAAACAGGATGGAAAAATTGTATCTGGCCCAGACATCATCTCCAGAGGGTTCGTGTATGTACGTGAATCGGAAGGTCTGCTGGATGAAGCAAACCGAATTGTGACAAGTACGCTTCAGAAATTAATGAGTGAGAATGTTAATGAATGGGCTTCACTCAAAACGAATGTAAAAGACTCTTTGGGTCGTTTCTTATATGAACAAACGCGTCGCAGACCAATGATTTTGCCAATCATCATGGAAGTGTAATACGTTTTAACAACAGATATAAAGATTCATCAAAAGGCACACAGTCGCCTCTTCAACCAACAGGTAATATTGGACGGTTCCCTGTTGGAATGAAGAGGCTTTTTTGTTTTATTTTGAATAGAAACTGATCCTTCTCTGCCATAATAAACAAATATGGACGTTTAACAATGGCAGAGAAGGGCGTGTTTATAAATGCAAGAATCAAATGATAAAACAAAAGAAACGAACAACGAAACTCCAATAACACCTCCAGAAGAGATCAAAAATAATCCCGTCGTAAATACGATTCAAGAACTCGGAACAACGTCGGTTCCTGTCCCGCCTGGAGAATCAAACATTTTTTGTATGACGATTATCGGCCAGATCGAAGGTCATCTGATATTACCGCCGCAAAACAAAACAACAAAATACGAGCACTTAATTCCACAACTTGTAGCTGCAGAGCAAAATCCGCGCATCGAGGGCATTCTCATCATTCTTAATACAGTGGGAGGAGATGTGGAAGCGGGGCTGGCTATTGCTGAAATGATAGCTTCGATGACGAAACCTACCGTTACGGTGGTCATTGGGGGAGGACACAGTATAGGTGTTCCCATAGCAGTCAGCAGCAGCTATTCCATCATTGCAGAGAGTGCAACCATGACGATTCATCCCATTCGAATGAATGGATTGTTTATTGGTGTACCTCAGACTTTTGAGTATATGGAAAAAATGCAGGAAAGAGTCGTTCGTTTTGTAACTTCGCACTCTCGGATAACTGAAGAGCAGTTTAAACAGCTCATGTTTAAGACAGGGGAACTTAACCGTGATATTGGAACCGCAGTTGCAGGCGCTGATGCAGTGGAGTATGGACTGATGGATGCGGTGGGCGGCATTGGAGACGCAATTAAAGAGCTGAATCGCCGTATTCAAGAAGCGAAAGATACTTCTATGCCGAAAGGACTAACACAATGACAATGTATACCGTAATGCCTACAGAGCAGCTCTGGGAAGGCATGTGGAAAGAACAGCTGCCTATGATGGAGATGAGTATAGCGGGGCGTCTAGTCCAAGTGATGCCGAAAGATGAGAAGACAGGAATTATCGTGAGAATGTTAAATGGAGGATTATACGACTATTTAGATCCTGCATACTCACCTGGCACAGAAATTCCGCTATATTCAGGGAAAATAGAACAAGGATAGCCTAAACATCGTGCCGAAAAAGAACATATGTGCTGATGTATGCACTTATGGTATAATATTCTTCTGGAGGTGACCTTTTTTGGCCAGAAAGAAGAAAAAGAAAAGAAAATCAACCCTTGGCGGGGTTCTTAAATACGAGATATATGGAATCATTTTGATTACCTTGTCTGTTATTGCCCTCTCTGGTGAGGCCACGGTTGGACGCTCTTTATCCAAAATGTTTGGACTTTTACTGGGTAAGTTTTATTTTGTAATTCCGCTTATCGGGATTTTTTATGGTCTCATGGTAATGATTCATCGAAAGTGGCCTGCAAGCTGGAATCTAAGAAAGAGTGGCTTGGTGTTACTTGTCCTTGCTTTGACCTTAATGAGCACGATCTCTGCTATGGAACAGAAGCTTGGTCCGATGAATCTGTTAAATGCATCCGAAGTGATGAATCAGATACATATCGATTTGCAAACTGAACTGCTAAGAGCTGATGAAACGAGTAATGCTTCCATGCTTGGTAGAGATATCAGCGGTGGATACATCGGAGCAGTAGAATACGCTGTATTGTTATGGTTATTTGGCAATATGGGTGCAAACTTAATGATGATTGTTATGTTCTTTATCAGTTTTATGTTAATTACCGGTCTATCTTATGTAGACTTAATACGAATATTCAAAACTCGTGTCCTACGTTCAGGACGCGCTCTTGCTACGAAATGGAAAGCTTCAGCTAAATCGGGGAATTCTCGCAAAACAAGTACAAAAAACAAGGCGAAACCTAAACCGAAGGTTATTCCATACCATGATGATGAGGAAGAAGAGGATCAGTACACTGAGGATCTTCCTAGTCGCAAAGCACCTTTATTCTTCCAATTGTTTGGCAATGCGAAGTCAAAGCAGCATTCAGATGGTGATTCTGATCTAGATCCGTATCAAGAAGATGGACAAGAGGTGGTTTATGGAGCGGCCTCTTCGAATACGAATCTGCCGTGGGCAGAAGTATACTCGGAGAACGGTAACTCTCTACCGAAAGATCCAGAAGTAAAATCGGGAGGTGCTGCAACTTCAGCGCCGATTATACGGGACTTTTTCGAAAATGTACGTAATGAAAATGCGGCGGAGGAAGATGATCTGGATGATGCTTATCCTCCTGAAGAGAATCTTGCTGTATCTTCAAACGCAGTGGAAGAGCCTGATTTAGAAGCAGCCCAATCAGGAGGCCTCTCTAAGGTAGATTCCCGAACAGCAGAAGAATCAGAAGAAGGTGCCATTCAGCAGCCGGCTCCACCGCCTAAACCTTATAAGCTTCCACCGTTTAAATTATTGTCAAGACCAAGTAACAGCGGTAAGGGTGGAGATCAGAATGATTACAAGCAAACGGCTCGCAAACTAGAAGCTACACTGGAGAGCTTTGGTGTCCGCGCTAAAGTACTTGAAGTTGTTCGTGGCCCGGCGGTAACAAGGTATGAAATTCAGCCCGATATCGGGGTTAAGGTCAGCCGAGTCGTCGGTTTAACGGATGATATTGCGCTTGCGCTTGCAGCGAAGGATATTCGTATGGAAGCTCCAATCCCAGGTAAATCTGCCATTGGTATTGAAGTGCCGAATGGAGAGGTTTCTGTTGTTACTATGCGTGAGGTGATGGAAACAACCGTCTTCCAAGAAGCGGATTCCAAGCTTTCAATCGCATTTGGCCGTGATATTTCAGGGCAAACAATTGTCGGAAATTTAGCAAAAATGCCCCATCTACTTGTTGCCGGTGCTACAGGTTCAGGAAAATCTGTGTGTATCAACGGAATCATCACAAGCATTCTGTATAAAGCGAAACCTGATGAAGTGAAGTTTCTGATGGTGGATCCCAAGATGGTAGAACTTAATATGTACAATGGGATTCCGCATCTGCTTGCCCCTGTGGTGACTGACCCGAAACGGGCTTCGCTTGCGCTTAAGAAAATTGTTGTCGAGATGGAAAAGCGGTATGAGCTGTTCTCTAAGTCAGGTACTCGGAACGTAGAAGGGTATAATAATCTGATGAAAGATAATCCAGCTGCCGTCCTTCCTTATATCGTTGTTATTGTCGATGAGCTTGCTGACCTTATGATGGTTGCAGCGAATGATGTGGAAGATGCCATAGCAAGACTTGCTCAGATGGCTCGTGCTGCCGGCATTCATCTAATCATTGCAACCCAAAGACCGTCGGTTGATGTTATTACCGGTGTAATTAAAGCAAATATTCCATCACGGATTGCTTTTGGTGTTTCTTCACAAGTCGACTCTCGTACGATACTTGATATGGGGGGAGCGGAGAAGCTTCTCGGCCGTGGGGACATGCTCTTTATGCCTGTTGGTTCTTCTAAGCCGGTGCGTGTACAAGGTGCGTTTTTGAGCGATCAGGAAGTAGAGAATATTGTGAGCTATGTTCGTGATCAGGCAGAGGCAGAATATGATGAATCTCTCGTACCTGAGATTGATGATACCCAGCAACAAACGGAAGAGATCCAAGATGAGCTTTATGATCAGGCTGTACAGATCATTATAGAAGCGAAGCAGGCATCTGTATCTCTCCTTCAGCGGCGAATGAGGGTAGGTTACACTCGCGCAGCAAGACTTATCGATTCTATGGAGGCTAGAGGGGTTATTGGTCCTTACGAGGGCAGTAAACCGAGAGAAGTTCTTATCTCTATGGAACAATTTCAAGCAAACAAAATCAGTTCATAATACGTCTAAGGAGACCCTTTCTCATGCGAAAGGGTCTCCTTTTTTATATTCATATTTACAATTTCCACTCTTTAACATGTTTTCTACTCTGACAAAACGTGCATAGGAACAATAACTGCTAAACATAATAAATGTAGCCAACAAGAGAACATAAAAGAAAGGTAGATTCTACTCATGCGAAAAATCAATCTTTGGATCCTCGCCGGCGTGATTTTACTATCGGCTTCTTCCTATCGTCTGATCCTGATGACAAATGAAGATAAGGCAGAACCGAGAATCGAGCAAAATGCCGAAGCAGTCCCTACGTTTAGTCAAAACATTGTTACATCAGGTGCCTATGGACAGGATGTATATGAACTTCAAGGCCGGCTTAAGTATCTTGGTTACTACTACGGTAAAATTGACAGCCATTTTGGACCCAAGACTTTAGGTTCCGTCAAATGGTTTCAATCGGAATTTGGTATTCAAGTGGATGGGGTAGTAGGTCCAAAGACAAAACTTAAACTGTATAACGCCACTAAAGACTGGCGTCCAACCGAGCCAGGACCAGGGCAAGCAGCTGGAGGCAACTCTTCGTCGGGTACGAACACGGGAGGCAACAGTGGTAACAACGGCAGCAGCGGTAATAATAGTATGGGGAGTACCAATTCACTGGGACTTACGGAAAATGAAATTAAAATAATGGCTAACGCCGTTTATGGAGAAGCGCGCGGGGAACCTTTTGAAGGTCAAGTGGCTGTAGCAGCTGTCATATTAAACCGTGTTGAATCTCCGCAGTTCCCGAATACACCTTCTGGTGTCATCTTTCAGCCAGGTGCATTTACGGCTGTAGCGGATGGACAAATTTATCTTGAACCGAACGAGCAAGCTCGAAAAGCGGTAATGCAAGCCTTAGATGGATGGGATCCATCAGGTGGATGTTTGTACTACTTCAACCCGAAAACAGCTACATCTAAATGGATATGGTCACGGCCTCAAGTGAAAACGATTGGTCAGCATATATTCTGTATGTAAGTTATAAAATGGGATGGGTGAGGTTATATACATTAGTAACGACAGCTTATCTCTTTATAAAGGAGTACGGACAGCAATCGGCGGAATTCCTCCGGTTGCTTCTGTGCTTTTGAATGAGTTAGAATGAAATCATACTAGGAAAATTAATGAAAAAATTATGACGTCGTAAAGGGGTTTTGAAACTTGACTAATACAGGATTCGAACGCGGCAGCAATCAGCATATTCGCATTCATGTGCTGCCTACCAAACGCTTTAAGACGTTTGCCATATCTCTGTATGTGGGCGCGCCGCTTAAAGAGGATACGGTTACGAGTACAGCACTGATTCCATTCGTTCTGCGTAGAGGAACATCATCATATCCAGAGACAATCCAGTTTCGTGAGCAGTTAGAAGAGCTTTACGGAGCAGGATTTGGTTTTGACGTATACAAAAGAGGAGATCACCAAATTATCCAGTTTCGTATGGATACCATTAATGACTCCTTTGTTCAAAGCAGTGATAAACTGCTTGATAGGTCCTTTGCTTTTCTTGGTGAAGTGGTTACCAGCCCTGCGAAGGAAAATGGTCATTTCCGTTCCTCCTATGTACAACAAGAGCGAGATACCGTTCGTAAAAGACTAGAGTCCATTGTAAACGATAAAATTCGTTATGCAGGAGAGCGTTGTATTGAAGAAATGTGTAAAGGAGAACCCTACCGCCTTCATCCTCTAGGAGAACGTAAAGATCTTCCGGGAATTGAACCAGAAGGGCTTTATAAGTCCTATGAACAATGGCTCCAGAACGCGGGAATGGATCTATACGTAGTAGGAGACACCACACTTGAAGAAGTTGAAAAGCTCGTAGAGAAGTATTTTCATCTGAATCGCAATACTTCATTTGAGTACAAGACGGAAGTGAGCAGCCGTCCGCACCGCGAAGTACAAACCGTTGTTGAGAAGCTGAATGTAAATCAGGGGAAACTGAATATGGGTCTTCGAACATCCATTACATATGGAGACGACCAGTATGCATCTGCCTTAATGTACAATGGTATTTTGGGTGGTTATCCTCACTCTAAACTGTTTGTTAACGTGAGGGAGAAACATAGTCTTGCTTACTATGCTTCTTCGAGATATGACGGTCATAAAGGGATTGCAACGATTCAATCAGGAATTGAGATCCCTAATTATGAGCAGGCAGTAGAGATTATAAAAAATCAATTATCCGATCTAAAAGAAGGTAAAATCTCTGACCTGGAGATGAACCAAACGAAGGCGATGATTCGTAATTTGCTGAGGGAAATCGGAGATTCTGCATTTGAGATGATTTCTTATGATTTCAATCGTCAATTGTCAGGTAAAGAACGAACAACGATGGAATTGCTTACGCAAATCGAGTCTTTAACGATAGAAGATGTTCAGAAGGCGGCGGAAACGTTCCAACTGGATACCATTTATTTCTTGAGAGATCAGAAGGGGGAATGACCGGTGGAGAGCATACGATATGAACATCTACAAGAAACTTTGTACTATGAAGTAATGGACAACGGTCTTTCTGTATATGTACTGCCTAAACCCGGATTTGAAAAAACCTATGCTACCTTTGCTACGAAGTTTGGTTCTGTAGACAACCATTTTCGTGTAGAGGGAAAAGAGGAACAGCAAGTACCCGACGGGATCGCTCACTTTTTGGAACACAAGATGTTTGAAGAGCCTGAAGGCGATATATTTGCTAAGTTTGCATCTCAAGGTGCTTCTGCTAATGCATTTACAAGTTTCGATCAGACCGTCTATTTATTTTCAGCTACCGAAAATATTAACGAAAACATCGAGACACTTGTGAATTTCGTGCAAAATCCTTATTTTACAGATCAAAATGTAGAAAAAGAAAAAGGGATTATCGGCCAAGAAATTAACATGTATCAGGATAATCCGGATTGGCGCGTTTATTTTGGATTAATCGAAGCCATGTTCCAGAAACATCCGGTGAGAATTGACATCGCAGGTACGATTGAATCCATCAGTACAATTACAAAAGAAACGCTTTATGATTGCTATAATGCATTTTATCATCCGAGCAATATGCTTCTCTTTGTCGTGGGTGGAGTGAACCCTGAGGAAGTCATGGATCTCATTCGTAACAATCAGGCCCAAAAGAATTACGAGAAGCAAGGCAAAATAGATCGTTTATTTGAAGAGGAACCGCTTGAAGTAGGCCAGAAACGCCGGGAAGTAAAACTTGCGGTATCTTTACCTAAATGTTTATTTGGATTTAAGGAACTAAGTAAAGGCCTGAGCGGTGAGGAATTGGTGCGAGAGGATTTAACCACTCGGTTAATGCTTGACTTATTGTTTGGTTCAAGTACGGAACTGTACCAGAAACTTTATGATGAAGATTTAATCTCAGATGGTTTTGGGCATGAGTATAACAGTTCAGCTCAGTATAGCTTTTCCGCTGTGGGTGGAGATACAAAAGATCCTGATCTTTTGTTAGAGCGTGTGCGTACCGAAGTGGAAGCGATGCAGCAAAAAGGTTTTGACCAAAATCACTTTGAGCGGACTCGCAAGAAAAAGATGGGTGGATACTTGCGTATGCTGAATTCCCCTGAGAGTATTGCACATGAATTTACTCGTTATCAATTCCGCGGCGGTGATTTATTCCGTGTACTGCCAATTTATGAATCCATTACTCTCGAAGATGTAAATCGTCGTCTTAGAGAACATATTAATTGGGATCAGCTCGCAGTATCTTTGGTGGTGAGTCCTTAACATGGAGAGAGAAGCCGGATCCTTTATGAAGCCTATACTCGATACAACGGTTCTGGTTACAGGAGCAAGCAGAGGGATTGGAGCAGCCATAGCTAAGCGTTTTGCGTCTGTTGGAATGAATGTAGTTATTCATTATATGAATTCACATGAAGCAGCCAACGAAGTCGCAAGGCAGTGCATGGATTTTGGCGGCAGAATTATGACCGTCAGTGCGGATTTGACCAGTAAAGAACAAATCGAGCGTATGGCTCAAAAATTAAAAGATTATGACATGATTCCTGATGTTCTGGTAAATAATGCCGGTATTTCTCATTATGGTCTTTTGTCTGATGTCTCGGAAGAAGAATGGGACCATGTTATGGCGGTTAATCTGAAAGGCACTTTCCTGTGCACACAAATGTTTATGCCGGGCATGGTCTCTCAGCGGTATGGCCGAATCATTAACGTCTCATCAATCTGGGGAATTTCAGGGGCTTCTTGTGAGGTTCTTTATTCAGCGACTAAGGGAGGAATCAATGCCTTCACGAAAGCGCTGGCCAAAGAACTAGCCCCCTCTGGTGTGACGGTGAATGCAGTGGCACCAGGTGCCGTGGATACAGATATGATGAGTTCCTTCGACGAGGAGGAAATACAAACATTAAGACAAGAAATTCCAGCGGGAAGGCTGGCTAAACCCGATGAGATTTCTTCACTCGTCTATTTTTTAGCGCTCCCTGAGTCTGGTTATATTAATGGACAGATTATATCGCCGAATGGAGGCTGGCTGACTTAGTACAGGAGTAAATTAATCCTTGTATAAGGATTACGTACCTTGCCCATATTAACTACTGCTCACTTTAAATCTCATGAGTAATGCGAAGGAGGATTTAATGATGTCAACAGTAGTCAGTAATTTTGATGCATGGAAAAAATTTCTGGGTGATCGTGTAGCGCAGGCCGAAAAACTCGGTATCAGCGAAGACGTCATTAATAAACTTGCTTACGAAATCGGTGATTTCCTTGATGAAAAAGTCGATCCGGCAAACCCATCCAACCGTGCATTAAAAGAACTATGGGACGTGGGTAATGAGGAAGAGCGTCGTACCATTGCTAAGCTCATGGTCAAATTGGCTAAGAAAAACGCATAGTGACGCATGGAAGAGCTCCCGAAAGGGAGCTTTTCTGTAATTGTTACATCCTTGGTTCTTGTAATTCATTTTTATTTTATATATCATTAGTAAGACCCATGTTTGATGGATTCAGATCCAAACATTTTCTGCTCGGGGAATGACTGATTATGTCGAATATTGAGGAATAAGCTTCAGAGGTGTTAATATGGAGTACAAACAATGGTATATGGAGTACAAAATACATAAGAACAGACCTGGACTCCTTGGTGATATTGCTTCCATGCTTGGAATGCTTGAAGTAAACATTTTGACTATTAATGGTGTTGAAGGAAAAACAAGAGGGATGCTGATCGAGTCAGATGATGATGAGAAGATCCAACTATTAGGTCAAATGCTGAAAAAAGTGAATAACATTACGGTGACAGCTCTTCGTGCGCCAAGACTTGTGGATATACTTGCGGTCAGACATGGCAGGTACATTGATCGAGATTCAGATGATCGTAAAACATTTCGTTTTACTAGGGATGAACTTGGGTTACTTGTTGATTTTTTGGGTGAAGTATTTAAGAAGGAAGGAAATCAGGTTATTGGTCTGCGGGGAATGCCGCGTGTAGGAAAGACGGAATCCATTATTGCCGGCAGTGTATGTGCAATGAAACGATGGACGTTTGTATCTTCTACCTTATTGCGCCAAACGATACGCAGTCAAATGTCTGAGGACGAAATGAACCCAAATAATGTCTTTATTGTCGACGGGATTGTGAGTACAATTCGTTCTAACGAGAAACATTATAATTTGCTGCAAGAGATCATGAGCATGCCGAGTACGAAAGTAATTGAGCATCCTGATATTTTCGTGCAAGAATCTGAGTATGACTATAATGATTTCGATATTATCATTGAACTTCGAAGCACTCCAGACGAAGAGATTATATATGATACGTTTACTGCAAATTATACCGATGATCTGTAAAGGTACAGCGATAATTTAAAGAAATGTGTTTTTTATAAATGAAATACATCTTGGATAAGACAAAAAAAGAGGAGGAATTCGCATGTCTGAACTGGGTCAGCAGTTGAAGGAGGCCCGGCTGCAAAAAGGACTAAGCCTTGATGATGTTCAAGAAATGACAAAGATTAGAAAAAGGTATCTTGAAGCAATTGAATCTGGAGATTATAAAGTTCTCCCTGGCAGCTTTTATGTGCGAGCATTTATTAAAACCTATGCAGAAACGGTAGGTTTGAACCCCGATGAGCTACTCGAAGGACATAAGAAGGATGTTCCAGATTCTGAACAAGAAGCTACAATGGAACCGGTTATTACGAAGCGTTCCAGCCGTCCGGCATCAGAGCGTAATAATAAATGGTTGACTACTGTATTACCTTGGACTTTTTTGGCTCTCATTCTAGTTCTCATTTACGTTTATGTAAGTAATGCGGATAAGAATCAAGCTGAGACTCCAAATAATCCTGATACGGAGCAACAGGTGAACCCACCTGTAAATGAGACGCCAACACCACCTGTAGACGAAGAGGTTCCCGGCGAGGATACAGAGGAGCCAGGTACCGATGTAGGCGGTGGGGATCAGCAAGATCCAAGTGATACAGAAGATATTCCAGCTGAAGAAGAACCTGCTGAGGAGCCTGCTGAACAGCCAGTGACGATTACGCAGAGCGGCAAAGCAGGGAATATTACCATCTTTGATGTTGCTGGCGGTAGTGCTGATGAACCGGTGAAGGTTGTAATTAAAGCTTCAGGTCTTAGCTGGATGGAAGTATATGCAGGTGAGAACTCAAGTGGTGAGAAATTATTCAGAGATAACACAGCAGAAGGCCAAACTTACAGCTTTGATCTTGGTCCAGAAGGAATGTACATTAAATCCGGCTATGCTCCCGCTACGGAAATTACCGTTAATGGTGAAGTAGTTACCGATGGTAAAACGACGAATCGAATTCGTCTAGAGCGAGTGGAAGGTTCAAATTCTGATCAGAGCAATACGGCAGGCGAAGATGAATCTTCAGATTCTGGCGAGTAATTGCCTACTCTAACATGTACAGCGAAGTGTCGCTGTACATGTTTTTTCGAGTAAGGTTATCTGACAAGACTTTGAAAGAGATTCGATTTATGAACCCTATTCTAATATAATGTTACATAGGGCATCATGACTAATGAAAGGAAGTGGATCATATGAGTGAAAGTTCATTTGATATTGTATCCAAATTAGATTTGGCGGAACTAACGAACGCCGTAACCCAAGCAGAGAAAGAAATTGGGAGCCGTTACGATTTTAAAGGTAGTAAGAGCAGTCTTAAAATAGAGAAAGATGCGCTTATTATCGTTTCAGACGATGAATATAAACTAAATGCAGTCATTGACGTTTTACAGTCAAAGATGGTCAAAAGAGGTCTTCCGCTAAAAAATCTGGATTATGGTAAAGTTGAGCCTGCTTCAATGGGTACCGTGCGTCAGCGTCTTGGTTTTAAACAAGGAATTGATCAAGATAACGCTAAAAAAATTAATACTTTGATTCGTGACTCGAAGCGGAAAGTCAAAAGTCAAATTCAAGGCGATCAAATCAGGGTTACTGGAAAAAGCCGGGACGATCTTCAAGCGATTATTCAGTTGTTGCGCTCAAGTGATTTGCCTCTTGATCTTCAGTTTACTAACATGAAATAAAACAAATATGAATTCATGAGTAAATCTCTAGATGTTTTCATGCTTGATAGATGTAAGGAGTAGGGACTCATTAATAGAGATGTTGAAGGACTCATTACATATCTCATGAATGACAAAAAGACATAGGCGGGATTTGCTATTACTGCAGATCCCAAGTACGATCTAAAGGGGAGGGCGTCTTTCTTGAATTTACCCAACCGAATCACACTAGCAAGAATTTTCATGATTCCACTCATGATGATCTTTTTGCTAGTTGATTTTGATTTTTATCCATCTCCAATCCAGTTTGGTGATTATTCTCTTCCTTATAACCAGCTCATTGCTGTGATTATTTTTATCGTAGCAGCGAGTACTGATGGGATTGACGGCTACATCGCGCGAAAACACAATCTGGTTACCAATCTTGGTAAACTGCTTGATCCGCTTGCAGATAAACTTTTAATTACAGCAGTGCTTGTTTCTTTAGTTGAAATGGGCAGTGTACCTTCATGGATGGCTGTAGTTATCATCAGTCGTGAATTTGCGGTAACAGGATTACGTCAGGTAGCGCTGCTGGATGGTTCCGTTGTAGCTGCCAGCTCTTGGGGCAAAGTGAAGACAGTAACTCAAATTATTGCAATTTCTCTTTTGTTATTGAATAATTTCCCGTTTGCTTTTATATCCATCCCGGTGGATGTTATTTTCATCTGGCTGGCAACGATCGTCACTCTGTACTCTGGAATCGACTATTTTGTTAAGAACAAGCATCTTCTTCGTCAAAATTAAGCTTAAACCTAAGCGTAATTGTTTAATATAATTTTATAATTCAACTTGAAAGAGCAATAGGTGAATCCTATTGCTCTTTTGGGGACTAGAAACATAAGCAGGGAGACTGGAGGAGTTAACATGAAAGCAGAGATCATCGCAGTAGGTACAGAACTTTTACTTGGTCAAATCGTGAATACGAATGCTCAGTTCCTATCAAAGGAGCTTGCTGCCATTGGTGTGGATGTATATTTTCAGACGGTTGTCGGCGATAATGCGAGCCGGATGAGAGAAGCGATAGAAACGGCGCGAAGCCGTGCAGATATTGTTGTTTTTTCAGGCGGAATCGGTCCGACTCAAGATGATATTACGAAGGATGTTTTAGCCGATCTTCTGGGACTGAATCTTCTGATGGATCAGCGTTCCTTGGATCAGATTGAGAAAATGTTCACTAGACGCGGTACGATGATGACCGAAAATAATAAACGTCAAGCTACTATTATAGAAGGAGCAAGTCCGCTGCTTAACGAAACGGGACTAGCACTTGGAAATGCGATTAGTCATGAAGGAACCCATTATATTATTCTTCCTGGTCCACCAAAAGAGCTTAAGCCCATGTTTACAAATCAGGTATTGCCTTGGCTGTATCAGCATGTTTTAGCTGGCGAAATGCCGATATATTCAAAAATGCTTAAGTTCGCCGGCATTGGTGAATCCATGCTGGAGGACAAGCTGAAAGATTTGATTACAAGTCAAACGGATCCTACAATTGCACCTTATGCAAGCGAAGGAGAGGTTACCGTACGAATCTCAACAAAGGCTCCAAGTGAAAGAGAAGCCATGGTGAAGTTAAACGAGCTTGAGCTTCTTATTCAGCAGCGTTTACCGGAGCATATGTATGCAAGCCATGATATTCCGATTGAACATGTGATCGTTGAAATGATGGCAGATCGCGAACAGACGCTTGCCGCAGCTGAAAGCTGCACAGGGGGACTCCTGATGGCCCTTCTAACTTCTATTCCAGGGAGCGGGACCATGCTTCGCGGCGGATTTGTAGTTTACTCTAATGAAATGAAAGAGAAGCTTCTGAATGTGCCGCATCATTATCTCGAAGGTGAGGATGCACCTGGGGCTGTGAGTCCTGAAGTAGCGAAAGTACTCGCAGAACAGGCTCGGATGGTTGCCGATTCAGACTTCGGACTATCCATTACGGGTGTGGCAGGTCCGGGATATTCAGAGCGAAAAGAAGTAGGTCTTGTCTACATTGGTATAGCTGAACGAGACAAAGAGACAGAAGTTCATGAATTAAAACTGAGCGGTAATCGGGAGACGATTCGAATTCGTTCTGCTAAAACCATTTTATATCGTTTGTGGCGCCGACTGGTTGAGAACGAAAAACTAAACTAGATCAACGGTTACAAAGCAGCTAAAGAACAAGTACGATCAGTACTATAAGTGAATCAATTTCATAATACATTTAGTTGCTCTAGTCAAAATTGTATATAGATCAAATTAGATTGATCTGTATATAGTTACTAGTTCATTATTTAGTGAGTTATAAAAATGATT
The DNA here is from genome assembly GCF_030263935.1 of Paenibacillus polygoni. Lineage (NCBI taxonomy): Bacteria > Bacillati > Bacillota > Bacilli > Caryophanales > Paenibacillaceae > Paenibacillus > Paenibacillus polygoni. The sequence continues at coordinate 1,931,867 of NZ_CP127162.1, forward strand.
CCATTTATAAATGTTTGACGCTTTTGATTTGAACCAGTATACTACAAGTAATCGGAAGAACCGGGCGCAAATCAGAATTTGCACAGGTTCTTCCTTTTTTATGCTCTGAGGATCAGCGGGCCCCTGGTCTCTCCAAAAAAAACGAATGTATGTTCTCAAAAAATGCTTGGCAAACGAGACCAAAGAGAGTATCATAGAGTTATAAACATAGAAGGATGTGAGTTTATTGTCAGATCGTCGTGCAGCGTTAGATATGGCGCTACGTCAAATAGAGAAACAATTCGGTAAAGGTTCAATTATGAAACTGGGTGAATCAACTCACATGCAAGTAGAAATTGTACCCAGTGGATCGATTGCTTTAGATATTGCACTAGGAACCGGCGGATTTCCAAGAGGTCGGATTATTGAAATATATGGACCAGAATCATCAGGTAAAACAACTGTTGCACTCCATGCTATTGCTGAAGTTCAAAAGGCAGGCGGACAAGCTGCATTTATTGATGCAGAACATGCGCTTGACCCGCAATATGCAAGCAAACTGGGTGTAAATATCGATGAACTACTTCTTTCTCAACCAGATACAGGGGAACAAGGTCTTGAAATTGCTGAAGCTCTTGTAAGAAGTGGTGCTGTTGATATTGTGGTTATTGACTCTGTTGCTGCACTTGTGCCTAAGGCAGAGATTGAAGGAGACATGGGAGATTCTCACGTAGGTCTTCAAGCTCGTCTGATGTCTCAAGCGCTTCGTAAGCTGTCTGGTGCAATCAGTAAGTCCAAGACGATTGCAATCTTTATTAATCAGCTCCGTGAAAAAGTAGGGGTTATGTTCGGTAATCCAGAGACAACGCCAGGTGGACGCGCACTGAAGTTCTATTCTACCGTTCGTCTTGATGTTCGCCGGATTGAAAGCATTAAAATGGGTAACGACGTTGTCGGAAACCGTACAAGAGTTAAAGTTGTCAAGAATAAAGTTGCTCCTCCGTTCAAACAAGCGGAAGTCGACATTATGTATGGTGAAGGGATTTCCAAGGAAGGAAGTCTTATTGATATCGGTACGGAACATGGGATTGTTGATAAGAGTGGTGCTTGGTACTCTTACAGCGGTGAGCGTTTAGGTCAAGGTCGTGAGAATGCAAAACAATTCTTGAAAGAGAATCCAGCGATCGCTCAAACGATTGAACAAAAGATTCGTGAAGCAAGCAATTTGACGACTGTGGTTGAAGCTCCTTCTGAAGCAGATAAAGCGAAAGAAGCGCAAGAGGAACAGGAATTGTTTGAGGTCGAATAAAAAGATTTGCCAAATTGAGAACAAGGTACCTGTAAAGGACATGTCTTTCCTGGCAGAATAGATGTTATTAATACTCTAATATAACGGTAATACAACAGTATGAACTGTCAGGAACGCTTTATAGTGTAAAAGTAAGAAACCGCGGCTTATTTTGGCTGCGGTTTTTTTATATGTAATAAGTCTAGACACAGTAGACAATAAAACAAGGCATCAGGGAAGGCGTGGTAAAGTGAGAGATTACGAGGAGTTCGATCGTAATGAAGAAGAACAAATAGGGATTAGCCATTTCCCTGATCAAATGCTTGAAATTACACGGGTAGAAAAAAAGAAAGGGCGCGATTCAAGGTATACCATCTATTTTGGAGAATATGAGTTATCCGTCCTTGAAGATGTAATGATTAAATATCGAATGATTAAAGGGAACACGTTTCATAAAAATGAGCTCGAAGAGATCGTAGTTGCAGATGAAAAACAGCGTGCTTATGTTCAGGGACTGCGTTTTCTCGGACGTAAAGCAAGAACTCGTCATGAAATAGCAAAGAAATTAAAAGAAAAAGAGTTCACACTGCCTATCATAGAAGAAATAGTAACAAGACTGGAGCAAGAGGGACTCATAGACGATACGTTATATGCTAAAGAGTGGACTAGACAGCGTATTTCAAATCATCGCAAGGGAAAACTGTGGGTAGGTCAGGAGCTGCGTCAGAAAGGCATTACGAAAGAAGATATTACAGAGGCACTTGGCGAAATCAGTGTGGAAGAAGAGTGGAACAGCGCTCTTTTGGTAGGACGCAAAAAATGGAATCAGATCAAAGGTGATCTTACGGAAAAGAAACGAAAAACGTACCCTTTTCTGATGAGAAGAGGATACTCAGGAGAAGTGACAAGAAAGGTAATGGCACAGCTTGAACTCGAAAGTTCTGAGGAGGAACAGGAGTTTGAAGAGGATTTTAGGTAAAACAGGGTGTCCTCGATCCCGAAAATGTTCATTCTCTTGACAATATCTTAATACGAATACTAAAATGTACATGAGCCTATGCAACAAAAAAAGTATTTTTTCCTTCCAAAAAAGTACATTTGATGCAGAGTCTTGTATAAAGGCAGTAGTGTAAGTCCGCCATGTCCTGCGGCGGTAGAGTGTACATGCCCTGGCGTGTACAAAAAAAGAAACAGTGAATTTCACTGTATGGATTTTTTTGTGAAAAGTGTAGTCTTGAAATGCAAACAAAAACATGAATATCCCAAGGAGAAATCCCTTGGAGGAATCAACGAGGAGGTGAACAGAATGAGTGCTATCGCCTGGTTAATTCTCGTTGTTGCCGCTTTAGTTTTTGGGATTATTGGGTTCCTTGCCGGATATTTTATTCGCAAATCTTTAGCTGAAGCTAAAATTTCCAGTGCTGAAGAAGCTGCAGTCCAAATCGTAGAAAATGCGAGAAAAGACGCAGAAGCATTGAAGAAAGAAACGGTACTTGAAGCGAAAGATGAAGTCCATCGTGTTCGTACCGAAGCTGAAAAAGACATTCGTGAACGTCGAAATGAAATTCAACGACAAGAAAGACGATTGTTGCAAAAGGAAGAATCGCTGGATAAAAAAATGGATTCCTTGGAACGCAAAGAAGAACAAGTGGCCAACAAAGAGAAGCGAATTGATGAGACGCAGCAACAAATTGAAACAATCTACAAGAGTCAGGTAACGGAGCTTGAAAGAATCTCCAATCTGACAATGGAAGATGCTCGGAGCATCATTCTGTCCAATGTAGAGCAAGAAGTTCGTCATGAAACGGCTCAAATGATTAAAGATATTGAGCAACAAGCGAAAGAAGAGGCGGATAAGAAATCCCGCGAGATTATTACACTGGCGATCCAGCGTTGTGCAGCTGATCATGTTGCCGAAACTACGGTATCGGTCGTGACACTGCCTAACGAAGAGATGAAAGGACGTATTATCGGTCGTGAAGGCCGTAATATTCGTGCACTTGAAACCCTTACAGGGATTGATCTCATTATTGATGATACTCCGGAAGCAGTTATTCTCTCTGGTTTTGACCCAATTCGTCGCGAGATTGCAAGAACCGCCTTGGAAAAATTGGTGGCAGATGGACGTATCCATCCTGCACGAATTGAAGAGATGGTTGAAAAATCGCGTAAAGAAGTGGATGAGCGTATTCGCGAATACGGTGAACAAGCTACTTTTGAAGTAGGAGTTCATGGTCTACATCCAGATCTAATCAAAATTCTCGGACGACTTAAATTCCGTACAAGCTATGGACAAAACGTGTTGAAGCATTCGATGGAAGTTGCTTATCTGACAGGGCTTATGGCTGGAGAGCTTGGCGAAGATATCGTACTTGCTAAAAGAGCTGGCCTGCTGCATGACATTGGTAAAGCACTCGATCACGAAGTGGAAGGTTCACACGTGGAAATCGGCGTGGAATTAGCGAAAAAATATAAAGAGCATCCTGTTGTTATTAATAGTATTGCTTCCCATCATGGTGATGAAGAAGCTACTTCTGTTATTGCAATGTTGGTTGGAGCAGCTGATGCATTATCTGCTGCAAGACCGGGTGCACGTCGTGAGACACTAGAGACTTACATTAAACGCTTGGAAAAACTAGAAGCAATCTCCGAATCATTCGATGGAGTTGAAAAATCGTACGCGATTCAAGCAGGTCGTGAAATTCGTGTTATGGTACAACCCGATAAGATCGATGATGCTGAAGCATTCCGCTTAGCACGCGATATTTCGAAAATGATTGAGAACGAATTAGATTATCCAGGACATATTAAAGTAACGGTCCTCAGAGAAACACGTGCGGTGGAATACGCTAAATAAGAATGAAACGAAGAAAAGTGGCCGAGCTTCGGCCACTTTTCTCATTCATAGATGATTAATTTTTTCGTATATAGGTTAAAAGGAGGCAATACACATTAAAGTTTTATTTATTGGAGACATCGTTGGTAGCGTAGGTCGGAAAGCATTGAAGGAAAACCTTCCATTACTCAAAACAAAATATAATCCTCATATCATCATTGCGAATGGTGAGAACTCAGCATCGGGCAGAGGCATAACGCAGTCCATTGCCAGACAATTCTTTGACTGGGGTGTCCATGGAATTACGATGGGTAATCATACTTGGGATAATCGTGATATCTTTGAATTTATCGACGATGAACCTCGATTGATTCGTCCAGCTAATTTTCCAGAAGACTCCACACCAGGTAAAGGCCATGCTGTAATCAAAGCAAATGGTAAAGAACTGGCTATTGTTAATTTACAAGGCCGTACCTTTTTACCGGCGCTAGATGATCCTTTCCGTAAAGCTGATGAGCTAGTGGATGAACTGAAGAAGAAACATAAATGTATTTTGGTTGATTTTCATGCGGAGGCAACCTCTGAGAAAATAGCGATGGCGTATTATTTGGATGGCAGAGCTTCAGTCGTTGTAGGTACACATACGCATGTGCAAACTAACGATGAACGAATCTTAGAGGAAGGTACTGCTGCAATCACCGATGTTGGGATGGTAGGACCAAAAGATGGAATTTTGGGTATGGAACGGGAAGCTGTACTTCATAAATTTCTAACCAGTTTGCCAGTACGTTTTAATGTGGACGAAGGGAAATGGCATTTCCACGCGGTACTCATTGATATCGATGAAAACACGGGTAAAGCAACAAAGATTGAAAAAATTCGGTTAGTTGAAGATGAATGGCGAATGGAATAAAGGATTTACAGATCTCTTTTGAGTCAAGCCTCTATACTTGATAAAAAGAAGGAATCTTTTCCATCCTCGCGAATAACATTTATTAGAGTCTGTTCATTCAGAAGATCAAGCTAAAACAACCGGGCGGACTATTGCATGAGCTAAAGAGACCGAGAGATTCAGTTAAGTTACTGCATTTATCACATGTTGGACCATGTCGTGGAAACAATCCATCATCCTATTCCCAGGGGAGGTACTTACCATGGAAGTATTAAAAGTTTCAGCCAAGTCCAATCCCAATTCAGTCGCAGGTGCATTAGCAGGTGTTCTTAGAGAACGCGGAAATGCTGAACTGCAAGCGATTGGTGCAGGAGCTCTTAATCAAGCAGTAAAAGCAGTAGCCATTGCCCGGGGATTTGTGGCACCGAGCGGAGTTGACCTCATTTGTATCCCTGCCTTTACGGATATCGTAATCGACGGGGAAGATCGGACAGCAATTAAACTGATTGTAGAACCCAGATAAATAAGCAGTAGTCTTAGCCTGTTTGCACTTGGTAGTGCAAATGGGCTTTTTTGCGTACGAATAAAGTCATGATACGTTTCATATAGCAGTAATGCTAAGAAGATAAAGGGGGTTCCTCCTATGAAGTTACATATTCCTGCTGTGGATATGCACTGCGATGTACTGTATAAAATGCAGTTTGAACCAAGTCTTGATTTTCTGAACGATTCTGAACTAGATGTGACGATGAGCAGGTTGCTGGAGGGAAAGGTGGCGCTTCAAACATTTGCTATCTATCTATCCGAGCGACTGGGTACGCCGCGATTTGAACATGTCTATAAGCAGATAGAGATATATGAGAGACTAACGGGACAAGAAAGCAGGGAGCTGAGTTTACGGCCTTTACGATGGAAGCAGGATGCACAGGAACTCCGAAATCTGATAAACCAAGGTGAATGGCAAAATAAGAATCAGATATGGAGTTTGTTATCACTAGAAGGGGTGGATGGTCTTGAAGGCAATCTATCTTATCTTGATCTCATTTATGATAAGGGTGTGCGGTTTATTGGTGTCACATGGAATTATGCGAACTGGGCTGCAGATGGAATTTTGGAAGAAAGAAACGGAGGATTCACGTATAAAGGAAATTTGTTCATTAAAAAATGTAATGAAATAGGACTGATCGTAGATGTATCTCATTTATCAGAGGCAGGGTTTTGGGAGCTTGCCGATCTGACGGAACGGCCCGTGATCGCTTCCCATTCGAATGCAAGAACGATATGCCCGAATCCTCGTAACCTTACAGATGATCAGATTCGTGCAATCATTGCACTGAATGGACGAATCGGGATGACTTTTGTTCCTTGGTTTGTGAAACAGGAGGAGAAAGTAACAAAAGCAGATCTCTTACAACATATCGATCACGTATGTTCTTTGGGAGGGGCAGATCATATTATGTTTGGATCGGACTTTGATGGTATCCATCAGTGGATCGAAGGCCTTGAACATCCTGGTAAGTATCCTGATCTTGTAGAGCTTTTGCAGAAACACTATTCCGAAACGATAGTCAGACAGTTTATGTATGATAATGTGCTTTCATTTCTATGTGAAAATTTAATGGAGAAACCTTAATTTATAGACTAAAAAGAACGGAAAGTGAAGGATGGCTTTTCAATTCGGTCTTAATGTGGGTATAATATAGGACGGACCAAATATATAGATAGAGAATTAAGGAGTGTTATTTGAAATGACTAAAACAGTACCAGTAGGTGTGTCTGCACGTCACATCCATCTAACCCAAGAACATGTGGAAGCTTTGTTCGGAGCTGGATATCAATTGACTGAATTTAAACCATTGTCCCAACCTGGACAATTTGCAGCGAACGAAACCGTTGCTGTTATTGGACCAAAAGGCCAATTCGATAAAGTAAGAATTTTGGGACCGGCACGTCCGGCAAGCCAATTGGAAATTTCTCGTACCGATTCTTTTGCAATTGGAGTAAAAGCGCCAGTTCGTGAATCAGGATCTATTGAAGGTACACCTGGTGTTACTCTTAAAGGACCTGCAGGCGAAGTAACTTTGGAAGAAGGCGTGATTGTCGCTGCAAGACATATTCATTTCCATACTTCTGATGCAGAAAAATGGAACATTAAAGACAAAGATTTGCTAAAAGTTCGCCTTGGTGGAGAACGTGGTCTTGTTTTGGAAAATGTCATTGCACGCGTATCTGATTCCTTCGCTCTTGATATGCATATCGATACAGACGAAGCAAATGCAGCTGGCGCTAAAACTGGCGACGTTGCTGAAATTATCGGTTAATTATCCGTCCTTATAAGTATAAAATCAGAAAGGGTTGTTCCAAGTGGATTTTTAATCCAAAGGGGACAACCCTTTTTTTTGTATTTTTATGATGGGGAAGTACGGTAGATATGGATTGTGAATCATGATATAATTTGGTGTAATGCCTTTTTGTGCTGGATGTTGATGATCGATAATGGATAGGAAATACGAAATAGATTTAGCGTAAGGAGTGACCGATCTACCATGACGAAAGATGCAAAGGATTACTCCAAGTATTTTGATTTTTCGGATGCAAAAGTTCTCTCTGAGGATGAGTTCGGCAAGAAGATCCGAATTCGTGGACGTGAAATCAATATTATGTCGGAGCCTAATCACAAACGCGAGAAACAACGGGGGAAAGAGAATATTGAGGTATTGTATGACAATGCAATTCCTGAGGACCTAAAAGCGATCGGTAAAGGTAAACATTATTTGGTGTATACTTATGGATGCCAGATGAATGAACATGATTCAGAGACGATCAAAGGAATGCTGGAAGAGATGGGATATCAGCCGACCGAAGATCGTAAGGAAGCGGATATTATTCTTCTAAACACTTGTGCCATTCGTGAAAATGCCGAGGACAAGGTATTCGGAGAACTAGGTCATCTGAAACATTTGAAGACCGAGAAACCGGATTTGTTACTTGGTGTATGTGGATGTATGTCACAAGAAGAAAATGTAGTAAACCGTATTCTGCAGAAGCATGGCTTTGTCGATATGATTTTTGGAACACATAATATTCATAGACTGCCGTATCTAATCAAAGAAGCATACTTTAGCAAGGAAATGGTCGTTGAGGTGTGGTCCAAAGAAGGCGATATTATTGAAAATATGCCTAAGAAGCGCCAAGGTTTGCGCGCATGGGTCAACATCATGTATGGATGCGATAAGTTCTGTACTTACTGTATTGTTCCATTCACTCGCGGTAAAGAGCGCAGCCGCCGGCCTGAAGATGTGATTGCGGAAGTCCGCGACTTAGCACGCCAAGGTTTCAAAGAGATTACGCTGCTAGGGCAAAACGTGAATGCGTATGGTAAAGACTTTACGGATATAAAGTATGGTTTCGGTGATCTCATGGACGAGATTCGCAAAATTGATATTCCAAGAGTGCGTTTCACTACTTCACATCCGCGTGATTTTGACGATCATCTGATTGAAGTCCTTGCCAAAGGTGGAAACCTGGTAGAGCATATTCACCTTCCGGTACAATCGGGAAGTACAGAAGTGCTGAAAAAAATGAGCCGTAAGTATTCTCGGGAACGCTATCTCGAACTTGCACACAAAATTAAACAAACCATCCCTGGTGCTGTCCTGACAACGGACATCATTGTTGGTTTCCCGGGAGAGACAGATGAACAGTTTGAAGATACGCTGTCACTCGTTCGGGAAGTGGGATTTGACTTTGCATATACCTATATTTATTCACCTCGTGAAGGAACACCGGCTGCTGTAATGGAAGACAATGTTCCGATGGAAGTGAAAAAAGAACGTCTACAACGCTTGAACAAAGCGGTTCAAGAATACAGCTATGAAGCACACGAGCGAATGAAAGGACAAGTTGTCGAAGTTCTTGTAGAAGGAGAAAGCAAGAACAATGACGAAGTACTGTCTGGTCGAACTCGCGGAAACAAACTTGTTCATTTCGAAGGACCAAAAGAATTAATCGGTACTTTTGTACAAGTGAAAATTACAGATGCTAAATCGTGGTACATCAAGGGTGAATGGCTCCCTTTACCACAAGCGGCGAATAACTAACATACAACAAGAGATACATTGCATTATGAGTCAACCTAACAGAATGGAGCGATCATTATGGAAAGCGATCAACAGAAAGTCAATCAATATGGTATGCCTTCATTTCGAACGCGGGATCTCATTATACGCGATGATATTATGAATAAGGCCAAAGAGCTCGCTGATTTAATTGGTACAAGCGAAGAAGTTCAACATTTCAAACAAGCTGAGATGAAAATTCAAGAACATGAGCGAATACAAGGGCTCATCCAAAAGATGAAAAAGAAACAGAAAGAAATTGTAGCTTTTGAGTCATTTCAGAATAAAGAAATGGTTGCTAAGATTGAAGCTGAGATCGAGCAACTGCAGGATGAGATTGATGGCATTCCGCTGGTCACTGAATTTCAACAAAGCCAGAGTGATATAAACTATTTATTACAGCTAGTGATGTCAGTCATCCACGATACGGTCTCCGAGAAAGTAAACGTGGAGACAGGAACGGATGCACCTCCATCACGATGTGATTAATACAGTAGAGGGTGCGGAAAAGATTCCGTGCTCTTTTTCTGTATAGTTAATGACAAGAGCAGGCTTAGAATACAGGGTATTCTAAAGCACGAACAGCATGAGGGGAGTTACACAATGAAGATAATCGAACAGATGGTTCAAGATGCGGATGACCGCTTTTGGGGATTATTAGGCTGCAAGTTGATCCAAGCTTCAGAAGACAAAGTTACGGTTTCTATGATTGCGGAGAAAAAGCATACGAATTCTATGGGAATCATTCATGGAGGGGTCTTATCTTCGCTAATGGATCAAACCATGGGCATGATCGCGGTAGCTAAAAAACAAGCAGATAACTGCGTAACTACGAATTTAAACGTTCATTATTTAGCACCAATGCATGAAGGGGAACTTTTGGTAACCGCTGAAGTGATTCACGAAGGGGGAAGAAGTTTAACAACCAGAGCAGAAGTAAAAAACGCAGATGGAGTGTTGGGCTGTATGGCTACAGCTTCTTTCCGTTTAGTTATACCTAAAAAATAATGGAGCAAGCAGATTAGCTTACCTTCATATGGATATGGTTGACAAACAGGATAATGATGTCATAATGAAAATATCAAAATGAAATCATAGCGGTGATAATAGATGAACGAAGAGATCAACGAATTTGCAGAAGACAATGATCCGGATCGTAAGCTTCCAAAAAAGAAGTATCGGACACCAGATGGTGTACCTGCTGACATTGTTATGTTTACATTAACGAAGCGTGAGCGTAAGACGGTCACGAAGACTCTTCCGATCAGAGAACTCAAGGTGATGCTGATTAAACGTAAATCTTGGCCGTTTGCGGGAAAATGGGCATTGCCAGGCGGATTCTGTCAAGAGAATGAATCGATTTACGATGCAGCAAAACGTGAACTTATGGAAGAGACCGGTGTAGATGGCGGACATTTGGAATATCTTGGGGTATATAGTCAACCAGGAAGAGACCCGCGCGGTTGGATTATCTCCCATGCATTTTTTGCTCTCGTGGAAGAATGGATGCTTGAACATAGGCAAGCAACAGATGATGCAGAAGATGTAGGCCTATTTACCATTGAAGAAGCACTGCAAAAGTTGGAACTTGGCTTCGATCATCGAACGATCATAGAAGATGCCTATAGAAGAATACAAGAGCAGATGCTGCAAACAACGATTGCAAGGCAGTTTTTGCCGGGACATTTTACGTTAAGTGAGTTATATCAGGTTATTCAGAGTGTCGTTCCTGATTTTGAGGAGCCAAATTTCATTCGCAAAATTACTTCAACAAGAAGCCGTAAGGGAATCATTGAAGAAGTGAGAGATGAAGAGGGGAATCCGCTTAGCTCGAATCAGTATTCGCAGCGTCCTGCGCAGCTCTACCGATTTACTGACCTAAGACCAAGATTATCTATTTATACGTAAAGAATAGAAATGAGGAGTGATAAGGATGAAAGCTTTGATTGTCATTGACTACACAAATGATTTTGTGGAAGGTAATTTACCCGTAGGGGAACCCGCAATCGCGATTGAGGAAAAAGTTGTGGACATTACAAAACAGTTTATAAATCATCATGATTATGTGGTAATGGCTGTTGATTTGCATGATGAGAAAGATGACTTTCATCCTGAAACTTCGTTATTTCCACCCCATAATATTCGAAATACAACCGGAAGAGAACTATACGGCAAACTCGGCACATTATATGAAGACAATAAAGAATCCATTTATTATATGGATAAAACACGATACAGTGCCTTTGCGGGCACGGATCTTGAGATGAAACTGCGTGAACGCGGAATTACCGAAGTTCATTTGATTGGCGTGTGCACTGATATTTGTGTACTTCATACCGCAGTTGATGCATACAACAAAGGTTTTTCCATCACAGTATATGAGGATGCTACTGCAAGCTTTAATGCAGAGGGTCATGTATGGGCACTTGGACATTTTAAGAATAGTCTCGGAGCAACTGTGAGGAAGCATACCGAGTAAATCATACCAATGAAATTGTTTGTGGCTTCACAAGAGGCCTGAGAGGATGAGACAGATGCAAACCACAAGCCTGGCATTACATACGGATAAATATCAAATTAATATGATGTATGCGCATTGGGTGAATGGAACTCACAAACGCAAAGCCGTATTTGAGGCTTATTTCCGCAAGTTGCCTTTTAAAAATGGTTACGCCGTTTTTGCAGGACTTGAACGGATCGTACATTATATTAGTAACCTCAAGTTCACAATGGAGGACATTACGTATTTATCCAGCCAGGAGGAAAATTATGATCCAGCATTTCTTGAAGAATTGCTGCAGTTTACTTTCCAAGGCACGATTTATGCAATGAAAGAAGGAGCACTCGTATTTCCGGATGAACCGCTAGTGCGCGTCGAAGGAAATATTATGGAAGCCCAGCTTGTTGAGACTGCGATCTTAAACTTTATGAACTATCAAACACTGATCGCTACCAAAGCTTCTCGAATTAAACAAGTTGCCGGCAACAATACATTACTAGAGTTTGGGACAAGAAGAGCACAAGAAGCGGATGCGGCAATATGGGGAGCACGTGCTGCTTATGTAGCAGGTTTTGATGCGACGTCGAACATGCTTGCTGGAGAGCAGTTTGGTATTCCAACAGCAGGTACGCATGCACATTCTTGGGTGCAAAGTTTTGAAAGTGAGCAGGAGGCATTTGATGCCTATGCTAAAGTAATGCCAGACCAGGTTACACTCCTCGTCGATACGTTTGATACCCTTGGAAGCGGTGTGCCTCATGCCATTGAGACAGCAAAGAAACTGGAAGCCCAAGGGAAGAAAATGAATGCGATTCGGCTCGATAGCGGTGACCTTGCTTACCTATCTATTCAGGCAAGAAAAATGCTTGATGAAGCCGGTTTTCCATATGTTAAAATTGTGGCTTCTAATGATCTGGACGAACACACCATCTTCAACCTAAAAGCTCAAGGAGCACAGATTGATACTTGGGGCGTAGGTACCCAGCTCATTACAGCAGCAGATCAGCCTTCCCTTGGCGGCGTCTATAAATTAGTAGAACGTGAAGTAGAAGAGGGCATGCAGCCGACAATCAAAATTTCTGCAAATCCCGAGAAGGTAACAACTCCCGGCAAAAAAGAAGTGTACCGGCTTGTAGACCCTAAAACGAAAAAAGCCATCGCTGATTATATCTGCTACCCTGATGATGAGCAGCCTAAGCAGAAAGAACCCTTGCAATTATTTAATCCTGTACATCCTTACATGAAAAAGACGATTAAAAATTACGATGTGGTTACTATGCTTGAGCCTATATTTGTGGAAGGTAAGAAAGTCTACGAACTTCCTACACTAGAACAAATTCGCGAATATCACCGGGAGCAAATTAATATGTTCTGGCCGGAATACTTGCGTAAGCTGAATCCGGAAATCTACCGGGTGAACATTAGCCCAGCTGCTTGGAATTTAAAACAAAAAATGATTGCGGACTATATCCATTCCTAAATAAGTCTTACTAAATCATTCTTAGATGAATCGATTTCAATGAATTTTGATATGATTCAAGTGAAATTAATTTATGAAAAAGGTCAAAGGTCGCCGTAAAGGCGGCCTTTTTCAATTGAAGAACACTCTGTGAATTTTACCCGGGAAATATTCACTTCATTTCTCTGAATCATTATTTCTCGGGAAAGCGCACCAGCTGGCATTTCTCGTCAAAATACTATGGACTTAGTCCTAGAGAAGTAGAATTCTGTCCCTGCGTTTCTCACCTTATATATAGGGTAATTTTATTAAATATTTTTGTTATATAACTCATGGAAAATGATAGTAAGTTATGCAACAATGGTGCAAGTATGAGATGGGTAAATAGATCAAGAGGAGAGATGAAGAAATGGGCGAAGTAAACAAACAGACGTTTCAAGCATATATGGTTCGTAAGGATGACAATGGGTTTCGGGCAGGACTGGAAACCGTCACATTAGCTGACTTACCTGAGGCAGATGTTACCGTTAAAGTAGAGTACTCCAGTGTCAATTATAAAGATGGACTAGCTAGCATAGAAGAAGGAAAAGTCGTTCGTGGATATCCGGTTATTCCAGGGATCGATCTCGCAGGGACTGTTACTCAGTCATCGGACGATAGATTCAAAAAAGGAGATAAGGTACTCGCCACAGGTTATGAACTGGGTGTGAAACACTTTGGCGGTTATAGTCCTTATGCGAAAGTGCCTGGAGATTGGCTGGTACCTCTTCCTGAGGGTTTAACAACGAAAGAAGCGATGGCGATTGGTACAGCAGGATTTACGGCAGCGATGTCAGTAGAGAGTCTCCTGCGGACAGGTATAAACCAAAATTCCGGTCCGGTTCTTGTAGCTGGTGCGAGCGGGGGTGTTGGAAGTATGGCAATTTCCATTCTGTCAGCCCTTGGCTTTGAAGTAACCGCAAGTACAGGGAAGAAAGAACAGGAAGAGGAACTACTTCAGAAGCTTGGAGCAACGCAGGTAATTACGCGAGAAGAAGCTTATGAGACGGGAAAAGGTCCTCTATCAGCCGAACGTTATGCAGGGGTAGTCGATCCTGTAGGAGGCAAAATGCTGCAGAGTGTGCTTGGATCTGTGAAATACGGGGGAGGCGTGGCTCTCTCTGGTATGACAGGCGGTTATCAGTTTGAATCCAGTGTCATTCCATTTATTTTACGCGGGGTACAGCTCATCGGTATTGATTCTGTATATTGCCCAGCTGATCGACGTGCTCAGCTTTGGAAACATCTTGGTAAAGAATGGAAACCCAAATCGGCGCTGCAACTGGGTGTAAATGAAATATCGCTGCAAGAATTGCCTGCCACATTAAATCGAATCTTGGATGGCAAAGCGGTAGGACGTACTGTTGTGAAGTTGTCATAGATGTCATAGAATAAGAAGATTAACAGAGTACGATAAAAAAGAGATATACAAGTGAGCTAAGCTCGCTTCTACATCTAGTAAACAAACAAGGCAACGGATGCTAGCGACAGTTGCCTTGTTTTTATATTTTAATTCGTTAACTGCTTATATATTTCAAATCATTAACTATTCCTGTATTTAAATTTGTTAACTATTTTTATATATCTCTCGCATAATATGACGCAATTCTGGAGCAATAATTCGGGTAATGGCGAGCTTGACTGCACCTCTCGACCCTGGCATAGAAAATACAGCTTTCGAACCGATTGTACCCGCAACCGCTCTGCTTAGAATAGCAGCTGTGCCGATATCCTCAGTAAAACTAAGGTATCGGAATATTTCCCCGAATCCGGGAAGTTCCTTGTCGAGCAAAGAGTGTACTGCTTCGTACGTATTGTCACGCGGTGAAATTCCCGTTCCCCCAGTTAATAAGATAGCTTCGATATCATCTCTCATTACCGCTTGATGAATCACGGACTGTATAGTAGCCGTCTCATCCGGGATAATGATATAATCGACAACAGCGTAGCCGTTTGTAAGAAGAAGTTCCTGCATGAGCTGTCCGCCGGTATCTGTATCTAAGGTACGCGTATCCGATACCGTAATGACCATACAGTTTACACTCGATGGCGCCTCCTGTTTGTGCTCTTCGACAGAATTCATAAAGATCAATCCTCCAAATTCAAGATATGAATCTACTTTAGACGATTACTTCATCAGACGCAAACGAAGCGAATATTTGTCCGTATTACAAAGAGAGAAGAAGCAGCTACTTAGTGATTAACAAGAAAATGATTTACTCTATGAGTAAAAAGAGAATGCACCAGATGGGAAGGAAGTAGGAAAGATGATATCCGAGCTAACAACGAATAATAAGACCATACCTGTATATATTTTATCTGGGTTTTTAGGAAGTGGAAAAACAACATTACTCGTGAAGCTGCTTGCGTATTGGAAAAGTAAAGGGATGACCCCTGCCGTTGTAATGAATGAGCTGGGGGAGGTTAACCTAGACGGTGAAATCATTGGCAAAGATGTAAGCATGGCTGAAATACTCGGAGGATGTATTTGTTGTTCTGTACGGGGTGACCTTGCTCCACAGCTCGTGGAGTTGGTACAGATTTCATCTCCCGATGTGATTGTGATTGAAGCAACGGGAGCCGCGAATCCCGTAGAAATTTTAGACGGGATTGCAGATACGTCCTTATATGTGAAACTTCAGATCCGGGAATTAATCTCTGTTGTAGACAGTATTCACTTGCTCGATACGTACAGGAAGCAGAAGGGAAAAACGTTCCGATTGATGCAAGAGCAGATTCGCGCTGCTTCTCAATTGCTGCTGAACAAAATTGACCTTGTCACGGAAGAGGAACGTCAGGAGCTGGTAGAATGTTTACGCAGGTGGAATCCGCATGCTGAGATTCATCTAACGAACTACTGTGCCACTCCCCCTACTGCGATCTTAAGAGAGAATGAACTCCCTGGAGTGTCTGCCGATCACCGTTCTGTATCTGCAGAAGAGGAGAATCATGAGAGTTCAGAATCTAATCGCACTCATTCACATGATCATGTAATGGCCTATACGCATTATTTCTCAAAACCCATTAATAGTGTACAGTTCGAGTCATGGCTAAAGCAGTTGCCAAGAGATATTTACCGTGCAAAAGGAATTGTTACTTTTTCGGATACCAACAGTCGATTTTTGTTCCAGTTCGCTTATCGCGAAGCCGACTTCACGAAGCTTCGAAGCAGCGATCGTTTAGAAGATGTAGGTGTTTTTATCGGAGAACATTTCTCAAAAACAGAGATAGAGCAGTCATTACGGCAGCTGGAAACGAATGAAGAAACCGCGGAATGAAAAATATAACATAAAAAGTCGAATCATAAGTATTGTCATTGCATATTGATTAGCGTATCCGTTCTTCGGGTAATAGAAGAACAAATAGCGAATACACGGAGGTATATCATAATGACATTGACAAACTTAGAGATTGAAAAACAAACCAAAATTGCAGCATGTATTGAAGCAATGAACGCGTGTAATAAATGCTATGTATCCAGCTTAAAAGAATATGATTTAGCTTCCCTATGTGAAAGCATGAAATATAATAAAGAAGCAGCGGAAATCTGCAGTTTTGCAGCAGCAGCGCTTAGCCGTGGAACGGTATTCGAACAAGAGATTTTGGCTCTTGTCGTAAAAGCTTGTGAGCAATGTGCCAATGAAAGCGAGAAATTTGAACATACACATTGCCAAAGCAGTGCAGAAGCATGCCGCCGATGTGCAGAGATCTGCTCGACAGTGAGCATAGCTGTATGATGTGTTGTTTCCTTTAATATGTGAGCACGGAAGAGAAAAAGCAGAAGAAGGAGTCAGATCCTTATTCTGCTTTTTTTGTGGGTTTCTGTGAAATTTTACTATCCGTTTATATTTAATTACTATAAACTTGTCTCTAACATAACTTAAAGACGTAGGAACTAGGAAAGGAATTCGCTGTCATGTGGGAAGAAACCTATGTTGAGACAAGCAGAGGAAGATTCGAGTATTTTATCTGTGGAGAAGGAGAACCAATAGCAGTTACGCATTTCTATATGGCTTTTGATGATCGCGGAAATTTGTTTGCGAGTCCATTTACAGAACGATATAAGGTGTATTTGATAAATGTAAGGGGAGCGGGGAAATCAGCTGAAGTTGAAAACGATAGCCAATTAAGTTTAAAAGAAATGGTTAAAGATTTAGAAGCGATTAGAGAAGCGTTAGGATTTGAAAAATGGTCTTTTGCAGGTCATTCAACGGGAGGAATGCTTGCACTACAATATGCCATTGAAGCACCCCATTCGCTGATAAAAGTAATCGCTGGATGTACCGCTGCAAGTAACGAATACGCTAGCCATCCAAGAAGCATGTACTGTTCAAAAAACGAGAATTTTCAGCGGATTATTGAAATTATGGAGTTACTTAACAACCCAAATACTTTACAAGAAGAACGTAAAAAATTGAACTACGAATGGGCTTTAATGTCGTATCATTCCGAGGAAAAACTAAAGCAAGCATTAACACTTCCAAATAGTGGACGAATTATTGGGAGAAGTCTTGATTATTTTAGAAAAGTAGAAGTTAAAAACTTTGACCTGCGTGAACAATTAAAAGAGGTACATATTCCGGTCTATGTGTTTGCAGGAAAATTTGATGCACAATGTCCGGTTGAATATGGTATTGAAATAGCAACATTAATACCTGATGCTAAATTGACGATTTTTAAAAACTCAAATCATAATCCATTCATAGAGGAAGAAGAAATATTCAAAGATTTCGTGAAATTAACATGATTATCCGGTTGATGACCATTTTACTTCGCCAAAGCAACAACCATTGAGGCAATAGAGCCCATAGCAAAAAAAATAATTCCTCAAAAAAAGTTGCACTTTAGAAGAACTAAATATATAATATTACAAAATTATACAATCGATGATCAAGAGAGTAATCCAGGACACCGTATGGATAGCGAACCGGGATGGTGGAAGCCGGTATAGAGGATCTGGTATGAAACGCACTTGGGAGATGGTATGCCGAAATCGCAGTAGGCATATTCGGTGATTGCGGACGTTAACCGCATATAAGGGGAATAGATGCCATTCGTTATGTTTTCACAGAAGCGAGTCGCCTTTAATCTATTCACAAAGAGTGGTACCGCGGGAATGATAGCTCTCGTCTCTGATAAACAGAGATGAGGGCTTTTTTTGATATCTAATTATAAAGGAGTGTAGTAAGGATGTTAACAAAAAAGATAGCTGGGATTTTAGAATTGCATATAGATATGACAGCACAAGAGATCGTCCCTATGTTAGAACAGCCGCCCCATCCTGAAATGGGGGACGTTGCCTTTCCCTGTTTTTTGCTGGCTAAGTCTCTGAGAAAATCACCCGCGGATATAGCTACCGAGCTAGCAGCTTCCATTCAAGAATCCGAGGTAACCGCGGAGGCAGCGGGTCCCTATGTTAATTTCTTTTTTCAGCGGAGTACGGCTGCCGAAGCGATATTCGCTCAGTTAAGTCATCCGGACTTTGGGAAGCTTACGATAGGAGAAGGGAAAAAAGTAGTCATTGATATGTCTTCTCCTAACATAGCTAAACCTTTTGGAATAGGCCATCTTCGTTCAACAGTAATTGGTGCTGCTCTATATAGAATGTACGAAATCGCAGGATACAGCGTAGAGAATGTAAATCACCTTGGAGATTGGGGAACCCAATTTGGTAAACAAATTGCTGCTTATAAAAGATGGGGGGATGATGAGAAACTGGCCAAAGAGCCCATAAAAGAATCACTTAACCTCTATGTGAAGTTTCATGATGAAGAAGAGCATGATCAAACGCTCGGCCAAGAAGCAAGAGAATGGTTTCGTAAATTAGAACAAGGTGATGAGGAAGCCACTAGGTTGTGGAATTATTTTGTTAAGATCAGTATGCAGGAATTTGAACGAATGTATAAGCGTCTTGGTGTAGACTTTGACCATGTTCTTGGCGAAAGTTTCTATATTGATAGAACGGAGGGAATGGTGACAAAGCTCCAGGAGTCTGGTCTTCTTATCGAAAGCGATGAAGCGCTCGTTGTCCCGCTGGAAGAGGAAGGATTGCCCCCATGTCTTATTATTAAGCAGGATGGAACGACGATTTATCCGACAAGAGATCTCGCAACAGCATATTATCGCCGTGAAGTAATGGGCGCAGATGAAATCCTCTATGTAGTAGGTGCAGAGCAAAAGCTTCATTTTCAGCAGGTCATCGCCGTTCTGCGCAAGTTGGGCGAGCCTTGGGCCGAAGACTGCATCCATGTTCCGTTTGGTCTAATGAAATTTGAAGGGCGCAAAATGTCCACGAGACGAGGAAAAGTCATTTTTCTAGAGGAGGTTCTAGATGAGGCTGTTCAGCGGGCACGTGAAATTATCGATTCAAAGAATCCCAATCTGCCAAATGCAGAAGAGGTAGCAGAGCAAGTAGGGATCGGAGCCATTGTATTTGGAGATCTCAAAAACCATCGGTTAAATGAAATAAATTTCTCACTCAAAGAGGCGCTTAGTTTTGAAGGAGAAACAGGCCCGTATGTGCAATATACGTATGCGAGAATCCAAAGCCTGCTTACAAAAGCAGCGGAGAACGTTCCGGGGGGCAATACAAGGTCCTTTATATCGTTAGATAAAATATCAATCAGTGATGCGGCTTGGAATTTGTTAAAGCATCTCTCCAGATACCCGGATTATCTTGAAAAAGCAGTCTGTTTAAAAGAACCTTCCATACTCGCGAGGTATGTTATTGATACGGCTCAATTATTCAATCGCTTCTATCATCATGAACGTATCCTGGACGGTGAACCGCAAGAACTGGAGTATAAACTTCTTTTAGCACAAGTGTCAGGTGAACGGATTCATCAGATTCTCACCTTGCTCGGAGTGGAAACACCGGAACGTATGTAAATGATTGTTGTTCAGTCAGGAGAGGGGAGGAGAGATCATGTTCATTCAATTAGATCGAGTATCCAAGAGGTATGGAGAGAAAGTTGTAATCTCGGATGTTTCTCTGCAAATTCATCAGGGAGAGTGTCTTGTGCTGATGGGGGATAATGGATCAGGCAAAACGACCCTCCTTCGATTACTTGCGGGGTTAATCTACCCAACGGAAGGCGAAGTACTAAGGAAAAAAAACGGTGGCACTAAAAAAACATTAAACAGAAAAACAGGATATGCGATTGATCGTCTACCCGTAACAAATTTTACAGCGATGGAATATTTACTTGCCATGGGACTCATGCAAGGTCTCAGTAAAAAGGAAATTCAGTATCAAACGGACAAGTGGTTTGAATTATTTGGACTTATAGAGGATAAAAATGAGCAGATTGCTTCTTATTCAAAGGGGATGAGACAGAAGGTAAATATCATGCAAAGCTTGCTCGGGGATCCAGAGCTTCTGCTGCTCGATGAACCTTTGTCTGGATTAGATCGGAACTCTCAGCGGAATCTGATTCAATTACTATTAGAGTACAAGAAAACAAAGACGACCCTAGTATGTGCGAGTCATGAACCATACATTGTAAGCGAACTTGCAGACCGCGTAGCAGAAATGCAAAGAGGAAAATTGATACGACTGCTGCAGCCTGAAGAAATAGTGACCATAGATACCACCCTAGTTCGCGTTACCAATCTTTCTGAAGCAGAAGCCAAACTCCTCTCTACCGCTGAAGGCATCATTGAACTTAGTATACAAAGTACACAGTCAAAAAAAGAAGCTGAACCCGAATTAACGATTATCATGCACTCCAGCCACAGCGATCTGTTACTGGCACATATTCTAGCACAAGGCGGATCGATACAATCCGTGACCAAAGAAGAAAAATAAATGGTTTTGAAAGGAGGGGGAAAAGTTGATTTTACCTAATATAACGTATCTTCTACGTACCTATCTGCGATCAAATGCTTATTTTGTACCTTGTATTCTATACGTTTTCATTACGATGTTATTGTATTCCTATAAGCCGAATCCAATTGCTGATAGTTACAGTATAACGGCAATCTTTCTCTTTTTCATTTCTTGCTGGGTAGGAAGAAGTTTATATCATGCAGAAAGCCCTGATCAGCGGGCAGTTACACTTACCCATTCTCCAAATAGGTGGAAATATTATTTATCCGAATGGTTATCTGCAATCACAGTGACCTTCATTTTAGCAGTCATCGCCATCCTCTATCCGGTGGTTACAGTGATGTTTCAAGGTTATCCGAATGTGAATGAATGGGTTACAGCAATTAGCGGGCATTTTACGCTTGGGATTTTAGGATCGTCTTTAGCACTGCTAACCCAGCGAAGTATGATTCCTCAGTTGAATTATGGATTAAATCTCCTTGTTTTATGGTCTATTACTGGCGTACTGCATACACAATTCATAGCAATCCTGCCTGATTCCGTCCAGTTTATCAGCTGGGTTTTACCTCCGGTATTACCACTTATTCAGCAGATGCTCACACCTGACTCGATTTGGCCTGTGTTAGGTTTGGGGCTTTATTCCATTATATACGCTGTTATCTTAGGTTCATGTTATGTTTATCTATCTTCTAAAAAAAGAGATGTTACGTTATAGCGCTTACATCTTTTTTTAATCATAAATGTAAGCGCTAACTATACAGAATTATTTTTTTAAATAAAAAAAACGCTGCTTTGTGTTACGATTACTAACATTATCATTGATTTTTATCAAATTTCGTTAATTACATATATAGTTTCCTCTCCAAGAAGGTTTTACAATATAAGCAAGAGGAGGGGGAACAATGTCACAGATCTCTACGGACACTAGAGTTATGGAACGCAAAAAAACAAGAGGTCTAGCGGTTCGGTTATGGAAACAATGGGAGCTCCAGCTTATGGTGATCCCGGCGTTGCTTATTGTATTCATATTTAGCTATATACCGATGTATGGTGTGCTGATGGCCTTTCAGGATTACAGTATCTTTGATGGATTTTGGGCAAGCCCTTGGGTAGGATTTAAACATTTTGAGATGTTCTTTAACGCACCAGAATTCTGGACCATTATGAGAAATACGCTTGTCATTAGTGCGTTGAAATTAATCATTGGTTTTCCTGCTCCTATCATTCTAGCATTGATGTTAAATGAAGTTAAACAGATGGCATTTAAACGAGTGATTCAGACCATTAGTTATTTACCGCATTTTCTGTCTTGGGTTATTGTTGCAGGATTTGCAATGTCAATTCTCTCAACGGATAACGGCAGCTTAAATATTTTACTGCTGTCTCTGCGTGTCATTGATGAACCTATTGGATTCCTTGGTACAGCTGAATATTTCTGGACGATTCTTGTGAGTACAAATGTGTGGAAAGAAATAGGTTTTAACTCAATAGTATACTTAGCAGCGATCGCAGGAATTAACCCAAGTCTATATGAAGCGGCGGAGATGGACGGGGCAAGTCGACTAAAACAAATTTCGTTTATTACGATACCTTCCATAATGCCCGTAATTATTATCTTCTTTATCCTTGCGATTGGTAACTTATTAAATGCAGGATTCGAAGACATCTTGTTGCTTGGATCAAACCCGGTTCTCCGAGAAGTTTCCGACGTTATTGACACCTATGTTTACCGAATTGGTATAGAGAATCAGCGTTTTTCTTACGCTACAGCTGCTGGGCTTTTTAAAGCGGTGATCAGTGTAACTCTCCTTACGGCAGCTAACTATATCGCACGCAGATCGGGGAACAGCTTATGGTAGGATTCATCGTGCAAAAAGGAGATATGTCACAAGGGGGGGCATCTAGATGAAACACCGAAGTTTGAATGATCGATTGATGATGTTTATCATCTACACTCTTCTTATTTTACTAGGATTCTCTACATTCTATCCTTTCTGGAATGCACTGGTGGTCTCTTTTAATGAAGGGATGGATACGGCTCTCGGAGGTATAACCTTTTGGCCCCGGGAGTGGACATTCGAGAACTACAGCATTGTATTCCAAGACAGCCGGATATTAAAT
Source organism: Paenibacillus polygoni (assembly GCF_030263935.1). Taxonomy (NCBI): domain Bacteria; kingdom Bacillati; phylum Bacillota; class Bacilli; order Caryophanales; family Paenibacillaceae; genus Paenibacillus; species Paenibacillus polygoni. Next base: position 1,954,927 of record NZ_CP127162.1, read on the forward strand.
GGATTTTACATAACGATCATGAGAACAGTCATCGGCACTTTATTTTCCGTTTTATTTACAGCGATGCTTGCGTTTGCGATGTCAAAACAGGACCTCATCGGCCGGAAATATTATATGGTCTTCTTTATCGTAACGATGTACTTCAGCGGTGGTTTGATTCCTTCATTTTTAGTAACACGGAGTCTTGGTCTGATGGATTCTTTCTGGGTGTTCATTATCCCGACGTTGATCAGTGTATGGAATATGATTATTTTCCGAACTTTCTTTCGTGGATTACCGGATGGGTTGCTTGAATCTGCGCAAATTGATGGGTGTGGTCATTTTAAAACTTTTTTCCGTATTGTCCTCCCGCTCTCCGGTCCTGTTATAGCGACTTTGTCTCTATTCACGGCAATCTTTCACTGGAATGAATGGTTCTTACCGAGTATTTACATTAACAATGAAAATTTATTACCAATCCAGTCCATGCTCCAACAGATACTGAATTCCAATATTATGAGTGAACAGATGTCGCAGTTAGACTCTGCTGCACAAGCCCGTATGTCTCGTATGCGAAGTGTTACCACAAAGTCGCTTTCTATGGCCACGATGATGGTTGCTACGCTTCCGATCATTGCCGTATATCCTTTTGTGCAAAAGTATTTTGTGAAGGGTGTACTGGTTGGCTCGCTGAAAGAATAGGTGGTTACAGTCATTTGACTTTGGACCATAGATTGTTTTGCCAGACATATTAAGGGGAGGGTTATGAAGATGTGGAAAAAAAGAAACAAGGGAACTAGCACCTTGCTAGCTGCACTGCTTGCATCAGCCATTGGAATTGCAGGATGTTCGAGTAGTAATGGAGGAACCGCTGTTACACCGGAAACAGAACCTGCTCCGCCAAAAGAAAACGTAGAATCCACTTCATTTGAACTGGGAAAAGAAGACTTGAACTTCACTTTCTATGGTCATTATGATTGGTACACCATGCCGCAGTGGGGCGGGGACGAAGCAAGTAGATGGATTAAAGACAATAAAAAGGTGAATGTATCTGCGATTAATTCCGGGGGAAATGCAGCTCAAAAACTAAACACGATGATTGCTGCTTCTGAACTTCCTGATGTCATCTGGATGGACCGTAATGCGGATGTGGAGCGTCTGCGTGAAGCGGGAGCACTTGTCCCATTTGACGATTATCTTGATAGATATCCGAACCTGAAAGAGTGGGCTGGTGAAGAAACGTTAAATATGCTTCGCTCCAGTGACGGCAAATTATATCAATTTCCGAATTGGTATACCTCGCAGCCCAACGGTAATGCGGGATACTTAGTTAACAAGAAGATGTATACAGAGCTGGATGAGCCAACACTCGAAACAACAGAAGACTTGTATAACTACCTTGTACAAGTGAAAGCAAAATATCCGAATGTAGTTCCATTCGAACCGGATCTTGCGGTAGACGGACAAGGACTAGATGTTCTTTACGGCTCCTTTGGCGAAGATCATCCTCCCGTCTTTGTTAAGGAAAGAGCCGTACCAAAAGATAATCAGCTGACTTCTATTTTCCTTGATCCAGTATTTAGAGAATCAACGCAATATGCAAGCAAATTGTTTCGTGAAAAATTAATGGCACAAGATGCACTTACTCAAACAAAAGATCAAATCAAGGAAAAAGTGTATACAGGGCGCGTTGCAGTAGCAGCAGGAGCAAGTCCGACAGAGTATGGTGCTGTGGGTGATATTGAGCTGAAGAAAAAAGATCCCAATGATGGTTACTTTATGATATGGCCTGTGCATAAAGAGGGTCTCGACAAAAACAAGATCTGGGCGGGTACGTATAACAGTCTTGGTTGGAACGTAAGTGTGATTACAAAAAGCGCGAAAGATCCAGAAAAAATCTTTGCTTTCCTTGATTGGTATACATCTCCTGAAGGCCAACGTGTTATTATGTGGGGACCTGAAGGGAAATACTGGGATGGGACAGATGAGGATGGGGCTCCGAAATTTACGGATGCTTATGTAACAGATGTAGAAGGACGTAACAAAATGATGGATGCTACAGTTAACCTTCAGTGGAATGGAAATACCGTTTTTGTTGATAATGCGAAAATGAAGTTTGAACAATCCCTTCCAGCAGATCAGCAAAACTGGGAGACAAAATATCAATCCGAAGTTACTTGGAAAACACAGTTCGATGCGACAGAGTATATTAACCTTACGGCAATGCCTGAGTCTGAAGAAGGAATTATTCAGCAACAATTGAATGAGATTTTTACAGAAGCAAGAGCAAAAGCGCTTTATGCGAAGAGTGATGAGGAAGTATTATCTATCCTGGATAAAGCTCAAGAAAATGCTGTGTCTATCGGATATGAAAAGTTGCTTGCTTACAAAACAAAAAAATGGCAAGATAATATCGCTAAAATTTCTGGAAAATAATACATCTTAGTTCTCTCAGGTTTCAATAAAGTGGAGTATAATATGGTAAACGGGCACCGTTCTTCTGAAGACCGGTGCTTTGCGTTTATCATTCATTTATTGTGAATTCTCTACAAGGGAGTGACAATATGTATCAAGTACTGATTGCAGATGATGAGATTTTAGATCTCGAAGGAATGCGTCAATTTATTCCTTGGACGGAAATAGGGCTTGAAGTGACGGGAGCCGTAAATAATGGGTTTGAAGCTCTGGAAGTGCTGGAAACAAAACATGTCGATATTTTAGTTACAGATGTACATATGCCTGGAATGTCAGGAATGGAGCTGGCACGTAAAGGTCTTGATCTGCGTCCAGATTTAAAATTGATTTTTGTAAGCGGATACCAGGACTTTGCCTATGTTAAGGAAGCTTTGTCCTTACAAGCCTATAGTTATGTGCTCAAACCAATGGATGATAAGGAATTGATTGCCGTCCTTCAAAAAATAACGAATGAACTGAATGAAAAACTTTTTCGTGAAGAAATGGACTTGGTATTTAGTCAGGCAGCGATCAAATCGATCGAGTATCATCTAATTGAAACACGCGTAGCTCATAAAAGTGAACAACATGCAGATATATACCGTCTTACGACGGATGCCAAAGCACTTATTTTTGATAAACCGCTGGATTGCTTGGTTTCCTATCTGCTTGCTTGTGACCGAGTTATGGTACAGGAAGAACTTAAAGAGATGCTTGGAATAGCTCATGGTGAAAATGTTAAATCTCAACTACATTTTATCGTGCTGTATTTACTTATACGTATCGATTATTACGTCAGTACTCAATTGAATTACCCTATCGGTTTTATTCCTCTGAGCGAGAATGAAGTAGAGAAAATCAAAAAAAATCAAACGAAAAGTGAGCTCCTCTCTTGGTTGACTGATCATTTATTGAATCTATTCGACATAGAGAATCACCCGAAGTTCAAGCAGAAGAAACATGCTAAGGTAATCGGGCGGGCTATCCATTATATAGAAGAACACTTACATCTGAATGTGACTCTCCGCGAGGTTGCGGACGTGCTGTCCTTTTCTCCAAATTATTTAGGAGCGATTTTCAAGGAAGAGACGGGGAAAAGTTACAATGAGTATATTATTACCCTGCGTATGGAGAAGGCCAGGGATTTATTGAAAGATCCAAAAATCAAAGTATATGAGGTAGCTGATCGCGTCGGATATCGGTATATGCCTTATTTCAGCAGACAATTCAAAGAAACATATGGTATGACTCCTATTGAATATCGTAGAAAAGCATAAGAAAGAATGAGGCTGGCTCTATGTATAAACGGATGAACCCGAGGATGAAATTTATACCTTTTGGTTGGAAATTATTTATTTCTTATCTCGTCTTCATTATTCTCCCGGTCGTGATTTTGGGATATACCGCTAACTCTATTCTGGTTGATTCCATGCGGACACAAACCATCACCAATTTACAGGGAACACTTGCCCAGATGAGAGATAATGTCAGCTATAAATTAAGGGATACCGAAAGAATATCAGATATGCTTTACTACGATGAGGCGCTTGCACTGAGTCTTAGGAGTTCAGAAGAAGGCTGGATTAGTTATGAGAAAACATCGACGACGCTTCTTCCGAAATTTAGGCAAGCGGTTGAATCAACGAACCAAAAATTATGGTTGTCTATTTATTTACGGGACCTGAACTTACCCGAAGTATATTATGATGCTGGACCGGTAGATTTACTGAAGGTGAAAGGTAAATATTTTGATGTATATCATGTTAATCGGATTCAATTTGAGGATTGGTATCGAAATTTTCCGCCTGAAAAGTATGGTAAGACAATGAAATGGTCTCAAGTGGATGATGATAAACAGTTTGAACGAATTTCGTTACTTCGAAGGTTAGTGAATACACTAGATCCGCTTGATTTGAAAGAAATTGGTTTTATTCGCGGCAGTATCTACCTATCTGAATTGTTTGAAAGTATGGATTATAATAAAATCGGCCCGGGCAGTAGGATAGAGGTTGTCGATCATAATGGCCAAAAAATGTACAATTCAAGTGAGCTGAATGCAGAAGGTCATTCTGTCAAGCGCAATGAGAGTGCTTCAAGTGAACTGATTATTCATGAGGAGATACCGGAGCTTGACTGGTCAATCACTGCCTATGTCCCTCAAGGGATTTTGGAAAAAGGAGTACAGAAAGTTACCCAGCTTACGCTTTCGATCTGCTTTTTGTTCATAGTATTAATCAGTGCAGTAGCCGCCTATTTCTCTAGATATATATCGAAAAGATTTGGCAAGCTAATTTCCGTACTTGTTATGTTTCAGCAGGGGGACTACCACAAACGAATTCATTATAAAGGAACAGATGAATTTACATTAATTGCAGATGCGCTTAATAAAATGGGGGAGCAAACGGAGCACTTAATTGGAGAAGTATATGAAACGAATCTGAAAAAAAAGCAGGCCGAACTCGAGTCGCTTCAAGCTCAGATTAATCCCCATTTTTTATATAACACACTTTCTTCGATCAGCAGGTTAGCGAAGTTCGGAAGAGTGGAGCAGCAACATGAGATGGTCATGAATTTAGCTAAATTTTACCGACTGACCTTAAATGACGGCCAGACCATCATTTCTATTTATAAAGAACTTGAACAAGTAAAGGCTTATCTGGATATTCAGAAGGTAAAATACGGTGATCGTATGGAGGTGGATTTTGATATTGATCCTGAGATATTAGGATATGAGACAATAAAGCTGATTTTACAGCCTTTTATTGAGAACGCATTAGAGCATGCTTGGTGTGGAGATCGAATTTATATCCGTATCATAGGGGAACAGAGAGAGGACAAGATCATATTTCAGATCATAGATGATGGGATTGGTATGAAGTCTCAGCATGCACAATCGTTGCTTAAAAAAGATAGAATAAAACCAAAAGGGTATGGAATATGTAATGTCCATGAACGAATTCAGTTGTCTTTTGGTGAAGAGTACGGTGTAACGATTTATAGTCAGCTGGGGATCGGAACAAATATCACGATTATCATACCAGTGCAGAAAATGGATGAAATCTCTCCAATGAAATCAGATTTTGGTTGATTTTACCACAACATTCCTAGTAACATAGGCATAAGAAAGTATAAAGGAGAGACATCTTATGCATGAGCATCGGCTGCTGGATAGTGAACATTCGAAGGAATTGTTCTCTTATTACGGTTTGGCGGTATACTACTCACAAGCCCTAGAACAACAACTCGTCAATTTGCTGGTGCTAATGAAGCTGACGCAAGGAAAGATTAGCCCGGAAGAGGAACTTACGAACTTATATTATAAGAAATTAGGAAGTTCCTTAGGTCAACTGGTTCACGAAATACAGCATAATTTTGATTTCTCAGAAGAGGAAAGTATCCTATTAAATAATATATGGAAAAAACGAAATTATATTGTGCATGATTATTTTAAGGAACGAATATTAGAAACCTTCACTCCCGAAGGTCGTTCTCAGATGATTGATGAGCTTATTGAATTTAAAGACCAAGCGCAAAAGCTAGAGTATAAACTACTGCATTACACTCAAGTTCTGATTAATCAGCTTGAACTCGAAGAGGAGACGGATCAAGAGTTAATCAATGAGGAATGAGAAGACAGCGATTCGGCTGATAGAAATGGAAATTCAAAGGAATAGCAAAAACCCTCTTGCAAAATTGTGATTGCTCAGTAAGCAACCGATTTTATAAGAGGGTTTTTTATGTGAGTTTGTGTATTGGTTATGGATTAATGCTGGGAAGATGTCTGCACTAGAGCTGGATGATTTACTTGATCTGTAACAGTGGAATCAGCGAGTATATTCCCTTGTTGCAGTTGATACATCTGATAGTATCGTCCGCCAAGCGCCATTAGTTCATCATGATTACCGCGCTCCGCAATCTGCCCTTGGTGAAGAACTAATATCTGATCACTGCTGCGAATCGTAGAGAGACGATGGGCTATGATAAAAGTCGTTCTCCCTTTTTTCAGAACTTCCAGCGCACTTTGGATGATAGCTTCTGTTTCTGTATCGATATTAGCCGTTGCTTCATCCAGGATCAGAATAGCAGGATCATAAGCCAGCGCCCTTGCAAAAGAAATCAATTGACGCTGACCAGCGGACAAGGTACTTCCTTTCTCTACGACAGGCTCGTCAAAACCTTGCGGAAGATGAGAGAGTAACTGTTCAGCACCCACATCCCGCAGGGCCTTTTCAATGGTATCTCGAGAAATTTTCTTATCATTTAAGCTGACATTGGACGCAATGGTACCCGTAAAAAGATAAGGATCTTGTAGTACGATGCCCATATGTTCTCTAATCCATTGTTTAGGAAGATCTCTGACATCCTGACCGTCAATCGTAATCGTACCTTTTTGCGGATCATAAAAACGAAACAATAGATTGATAATTGAACTTTTTCCTGATCCCGTATGACCAACTAGCGCAACAGTTTCTCCTTGTTTCGCTTCAAAAGATATATTTTTGAGCACATAATCCCTGTTATAAGCGAAGGAAACGTCTTTAAATTCTACATTGCCAAGATATCTTGGCATAGAACCGTCTGTGACTTGTTCGCCGGTCTCATCCATGAGTTCGAAGACACGACCTGCTGACACCATCGAAGAATCCAGATTAGCCAGCTGATTCACCATTCCTGTAACCGGCTGGAATAAACGGCTTAGTACATCAACGAATGCGTATAGTACACCAAGAGAGATGAGGCTTGATCCGTCTATTGAACCTGCACCGAAATAGAGAAGAACAATGGCAAATGCAAGGTTACGAAGTACGTTTACCAGGTTATGAGTGGTGAATGCGTTTAGATTAAGCATTTTGTTCTGATGATTCATGTAATCTTCGTTTAATGCTTCAAATTCCTCATATGTTTTCTTCTGACGCCGGAATATACGAATAATGGACATCCCTTGAATAGATTCATTAATCATGGCATTGATTTCACTTAGTCTCGAACGAATAATTGTATTATATTTGGTTGCAATTTTACGATATAGGACCATCCACAGCACGAGTAGAGGAACAACAAACAAGGAAATGAGCCCTAACTTTACATCTAAAATGAAGAGAGCAATATAAACCCCGATCATGGTGATAATTCCAGAGAAAAAATTAGAAAGCACGGCGACAAACAAATCTTTCACTGCTTCTGTATCATTCGTAATTCGAGATACGACTTTCCCTGCTGGTAAATTATCAAAATAATGAACAGGAAGTCTTTGAATATGAGCGTATACATCTGTGCGAAGCCGCTGAATGACTTTATTTGCTGAAGATTGCAGCCAGTACGTTTTTCCAAAATCCATAATGATTGCGATCACTAGAAATATAAAATAGAGTCCGACTAGCTTATAAATGCCTGGAAGCTCTGGCTTGTAGAAAGCGAACAGCTCATCTACCGATAGAGGAGATGCCTTATAAGACGCGCTCTGTTCCCCTCGTGTTACGGTGAGGACTCCATTTTCATAAGTAGAATTCCCGCTTTCTATGGTGACGGGTTCATTTACTAGATAAAAAGAGCGTCCGCTTTGTAAGATACGAATTTCTTCACCTTGTGTTTCTCCTTCATGAAATCGATCATACCGTTTGTAATGCTTTCCATGATATAGAACTGCATCCTGACCTTGTTCTGACTCAAAGTAAGGTTGTTCGATAGAGAGAACGTGATTATCAATCATATTTTTGGCAATAAACGGAGCAGTAAGGTCAGCAGCAACCCCGATCGATAACATAATAAGTGCGGCAATGAAGGTACCTTTCGATTTGAGTGCATAGGCAAATAATCTCTTAGTTACGTTTTTTGTATAATTCATATGGAAGACACCTCCTTAACGAGTGAGTGTGGATTCGACTTGTTGTCGTACGTATTGTTCTTTATACCAACCATCTTGGTTCAGAAGTTGTTCATGCGTACCTTGTTCAACAATCTTCCCTTGTTCAAGAACGATGATATGGTCGGCATGTTCTACTGCAGATAATCGATGGGTTGAGATGAGCGTCGTTTTGCCGGATCTCTGTTCTCGAATATTGGTTATGATTTTTGCTTCTGTACGTGCATCCACCGCGGATAAGGCATCATCAAGAATAAGAATGTCGGGGTCTGAGATGAATGCCCTTGCGAGAGACACCCGCTGTTTTTGGCCCCCTGATAAAGCAATTCCTTTTTCACCAACGAGCGTTTCTAGACCATCGGAAAGCGTACCCAAATCTCCGTCAAACGCCGCGGTGCGAATCGCCTCCATAATCATTTCTTCATTAGCGTGAGGTTTACCAAACTGGATGTTTTCACGTACGGTTTTTGAGAATAAAATCTGTTCTTGAGGAACATATCCGATCCAGCTGTGAAGTTGGTCTTTTGCGATGTCATCCATCTTGGTATCGTTAATTAAAAGATCTCCAGAACCAGAAGGATATTCATGAAGAAGTTGTTTGAGTAAGGTGGATTTCCCGCTTCCTGTTCTTCCGACCACACCAAGCGTCTGGCCTTGATGAATATCAAGGTTAATGTTGGTCAAATTAGGGACAGTTGAGGTTGGATAACGGAAGTTCAGGTCTTTCATTTGAATGCGTTGAGGTGTATTTACATGTACCGGTTTAGCAGGATCTTGCACATCGGGAGCCATATGTAGTGTTTCATTTACCCGGTCAAGGGAGGCATTACCTCGCTGCATGACATTGATCAGTTCCCCAATGGCAAACATCGGCCAGATCATCATTCCAAGATACATATTAAAAGACACAAGCTCTCCAAGTGTAATTTCATTTCGAAAAACAAGGTAGATTCCAAAGCCAAGACCGATAATATAACTGAGTCCAACGAATAGTCGTATGGTAGGTTCGAATAAAGCATCCATTTTAGCAACAGCTAAATTTTTACGATATACATCATCTGTAATCTCATTAAATCGTTCTTCATCATGTCGTTCTTGTACATAGGCCCGAATAACACGTACACCTGCTACAGATTCAAGGACTTGGTCATTCATTTTTCCAAAAGCATCTTGAGCAAGAGAGTAGCGCTCATGCACTTTTTTTCCATAGATCATCATGGCTATGGCGATAAAAGGAAGAGGCAGGGTAGCGGCGAGCGTGAGTTTCCAGCTGATCAGAAATCCCATTGCGAAGAGTACTGTCGTTAAATAGGCCGTTGAGTCGGTTAAGGTCAGCATTCCAAATCCTGCGGTTTGAGCAACAGAGCGAAGATCGTTAGTAGATCTTGCCATCAAATCGCCTGTGCGATTTCGTTCAAAGAATGGCGGGGTCATGCGAAGCAAGTGGCTCATGAATCTTGATCTAAGTAATTTTTCAACGAGGTTTGCTCCTCCAAATAGCTTGTGCATCCAAACATATGTAATAAAGTAGATCGCCAGAATAATACCAAGAATAAGTAAAATATACCGAGTGAGGGCGGGCCAGGTAATGGAACCGGTGACAATGTCATCAATTGCATGCCCGATCAGCCTTGGCGGGAGCAGTTCAGCAATGCCAACTAGAATGAGCAGCATCAAACCAACGATATATCGCTTTCGTTCCTGTTTAAAATACCAGCTTAAATTTTTAAGTACTGCGAACAAGGGAATCTCATCCTTTCTAAAATGAACTCGCGATTACGTTTTGTTACGATTCAGGGTCTTAGCGCAATCTTATAAACCACAAAAAAGGCATACCGTTCGCTAAACGGTATGCCTTCCTATATTCAGGTTCATACGCAGCAAATGTCACATGCGTGAGCAGAAGTCGCTAATGATTGGATGTGAAAAACAGATGTAAAAGTCGTGAGATACATTTATCACTGTTCAGAATTAATCCCAATCGTAAGGAGAGGCTGCTCCGTATTCAGTTGTCTGGCTGTAAATAATTCGTCCATAATTCTAAACATCGGAATCATCCTTTCTCCAATTGGTAATTAATTCTAACCGAGGAATCGTCTGAAAAAAATATTACCATCTGACAAATTATATGTCAAACAATTTCAAATAAATTACATATGTTGGGTGTTTCAAAAATTGTTCTCTATTTTATACATCATTCATACGGCTTAAGTATGACTTGAAGGGAATCAATATGATAATATAAAAACAAACGATGAGGAGTTGACATAACGATGAGCATACACGTAACGGAAGCAGCGGCAGAATGGTACAAGAAAGAGCTTGGAATAACAGATGGCGAAGCCATTCGATTTTTTGCTCGGTACAGCTCTGGCGGAGGTCTACATCCGGGCTTCTCACTCGGCATAGCTGTAGAACAACCCGAAGAACCGATTGACCGAACAGAAGTTTCAGGCATCACTTTCTTTATGGAAGAGCAAGACTACTGGTATTTGAAGGGTCACCGTTTGGATGTAACCTATGTGGAAGCAGAAGATGATATCTTGTACCGATACGAAACAGAATAACGAAGTTGAAGTCACTTAATTGCTTGTAGCTTACAGACAAGGAGGGAGGTCCTCGTGAATTCCAAAAAAGGAGATCTTGGGCAATTTGTAATGAAAAGATCCTTGATTGCAGTAAAAGCTGCAGTTGTCGTCTTGAACAAACAGGGTAAAATTTTACTTCAACAGCGTGCTGACGATGGTTTATGGTGCATACCTCTTGGCAACATGAAACCTGGCGAGATATTAGAAGAGACTGCGCTGCGTGAGTTATGGGAAGAAACAGGACTTAGAGCGGAAGGCATGAAGCTCGAATCACTGCTGTCTGGTCCAGAACTGAAGCGAACGTTTGCTACTGGAGACGAAGAGTATGATCTGATTGCAGTTTATTCTGCGCAAGGCCTGCTCTCTTCGGAACTAGATTACGGGGCTGTCAAAGAAGGGCCTTTGCGCTTTTTTGCAAAAGAGGAAACTCCAGAGCTTTGTCCAGTTACAAGTATGATGCTTTCTCGGCTATGAGTACACAAAAATAGCCTCTCCTGTGTCAGCAGGGGAGGCTATTCTTGTGCTGTAAACCAAATAAAAAGTCAAGATTCCGTAAAGTCGTTATTTTCGACAGCATATTCAAAATCATCAATATCATAAATTTGAACAGGCACCTTTGCTTCAAGAATTCGTGAAATCCATTCGACTTGATCTGTCAGAAGCGGAGTTTTAAAGCGCTGGGAGGTAAGAAGCAGTTCTGTCTCAATGGGATCAAAGGAATCACCTAGCGCAGCGGTATCGAGGGCGTTCACGATACGTATGGAAACTAGATCACTTAGCAGTATGGGTGAACTTAGCGCCCAAGGAACTTGAAGGGCTCTCCGTATTTTTTTCTGATTAAGCGGTTCTTCAAAGTATTGAAGCAGCTGACTTATTTTTTTCTTTACATGCTGATCCTCATGTTTCGATTCCATAAGCGGATCGAGGCTTGTTTGTAATTCGTATAATTCCACCACCGTGGTATAAGGTAACAGATATTCAACAGGCGCTGATGGCGCCAGTAACTGACCATATATAGCGATCATCACGGCTTCCGTAACCAGTGTTCGTGGCATTTGGGTAATCCTCCTGCTGCTGCGATGTATTTTTCTTGTTTTTGTCAATTGTTATGAGTATACCATATATCACTTTAGCTATATAGCTTAACAGCGGGGGGAGCATAACAAAAGACCATCCCTTTGGATAAAAGAGATGGTCTATTCGTGCTGTATTAGGATTTACCAATCAGTAAGGATAAGATCCCCGCAGCAATGAGCGGACCCACAGGGACGCCTCTAAACAGAGCGACACCAAGCACGGTTCCAATAAGCAGTCCAGCCACAACGGTAGGTTGCCCACTCATTAGGCTGGCGCCACGGCCGCCAAGGTAGGCTACTAGCATACCAATAGCAATGGCAAGAAGTGACTTCCAGTTTAGAAAAGTGGAGCCCAGCGTATCCAGGCTGATCTTCCCGCTGGCCAGAGGAGCCATGACGCCAATCGTAAGTATGATAATGCCAATGGTCAGACCGTACTTCTCAAGCCACGGAAAAGCTTGCTGCATACCGGTTACCCGGATAAGCAGAAGAACAACCACGGCAATTGTAATCGGGGTATTACTGCTGATAATCCCGAGAGCTGCAAAGGCTAACAGCAAAAGGGAAGTGACATCCATTGTTTTCATCCTTCCTTAACCACATCGGCAGCTTTAGATTTAATATGTTCTGCGATGAGCTTACCATGCCATCTTCCAGACTCGATAAATACTTCATTGGCATTTCGTCCCGAAGCAATAACACCCGCTATGTAAATTCCAGGAACACTGCTCTCCATTGTTTCTGGGTTAAAGAGAGGCTTGTCCATATCCTCAGACATCGTAACCCCAATAGAGGTGAGTAACTTGCGATCTGGACGGAACCCTGTCATGGCGAGTACAAAATCATTGGCAAGCTCGAAAGGAATACCTTCATTAGGCGTAACCACCACGTGATTTTCATGTATTTCGGTCACTCTTGAAGAAAGATGAAGTTTTATTTTCCCTTTAGCAACCATCCCTTCAAAAACGGGACGCACCCATGGTTTGATATGCTCGGATATACTGTTTCCACGGTAGACCATGTCAATATCAGCATCCACTCGGGCCAGTTCAAGAGCAGCATCAACAGCTGAATTACTGCCGCCAATAATGGTGACTTTTGTGCGTGCATAAGGATGGGCTTCCCGGAAGTAATGAGTTACTTTATCCATCTCTTCACCCGGGATACCGAGGTAATTAGGATGATCAAAATATCCAGTGGCAACAACTACATGTTGTGCCTCATAAATTGCGGTTTCATCTTTGCGATTCTTCGTTTTGACGTGAAACCCTCCTTCAGCAGAAGGTTCAATAGCATAAGCTTCTTCATATAAAGACATATCTAAATCATAATGCGAAGCAACTTTACGGTAATAGGCAAGTGCTTCATAACGATAGGGTTTGTCATTAGGCGAACTGAAGGGCACATTCCCAATTTCAAGCAGCTCTGCCGTGCTGAAGAATTGCATATTCGTTGGATACAGGTAAATGGACTGAACGACATTATATTTTTCAATGATGTGTGCAGACAGGCCGAGCTTTTTACATTCAATAGCAGCAGAAAGACCGCAGGGGCCTCCTCCAATGATAATTACATCTTTTTTCATAAAGCAAATTTCCTCCTTTAAACATTATCTCTCCATACTTCATGGATAAACATAGGTATTATTATCCTATCGTATTCATCATTTGATTGCCAGTAAACAGGTGTCAGGAATATGAATTGACAATAAATTGGGATTAGACTAACATCTAATTAGATGATTTTCTAAATAGAAAAGGAGGGATATTTAATGCAACTCGATAAAATTGTGAACTACCATAAGGCACTGGCTGACCCGACAAGAATGCGTATGTTACTGCTCTTATCTCATGAGGAAATGAACGGGCAACAGCTTGCAAAGCGACTTAACTTGTCACAGCCTACCGTTACACATCACGCAGCGAAGTTAAGAGGAGCAGGTCTTATTAAAGAACGGCGAGATAAGAATATAGTTTATTTTAGCTTATATCCCTACTTCATTCAGCAGCATGCCGAAGCATCCTTACACTTTATTTTTAAAGGAGAGATTGAAATGGAAAAAATGGATCAGAGCCAGAAGTTAAAGGATTCGGTAATGCGTAATTTTTTCAGTAAAGACGGTAAGCTTAGATCGATTCCTGCCCAGTATAAGAAAAAATTGATTGTGCTTCAGCATATGGTAGAGCAGCTTGATCAAGGAAAAAAATATGAAGAGAAAGAAATTAATGATTTCATTAAGACATATCATGAAGATTTTGCGACTTTGCGTCGGGAATTTATTATGCACCACTTTATGTACCGGGAAGATGGGGTCTATGAAGTGAATCCGGTTGAAATGTGGACTCGGTGGGACCAAGTAAAATAAAGTTTGACATGAAAACGTATTTTGAGTAATATATGGAAAAATGATGAAGGAGGCGGTACCTATGAGTAACCATATGATGATTTTGTTAGTTGCTTGTACACATCGTCTCCCAAACGGACCACAGTTTACTAAAGAGTAGTACGTTGTATACGTAATACTTCATTTGTAAACTGCTTAGCATCCGCAGGGGGAATTCCCTGTGGATGCTTTTTTTTATTGCTATATTACAATGATAGAGGGGAACGGCTATTTATATTCTCTTTGTCATGGATTATAGACATGAAAAGAATGCAGAACCGCAGGATGTTATTTCCTGCGGTTTTTTGTGTCTGTTTGGCGAGGTGAAAAATGACGTAAGAGCGAAAAGTGAAAATGGAGGGTTATCTTTGAATAATAACCGATTGGAACAGTGGGGCTGGGCAGAAGAATGGAACAAGAAATGGATAAAAACAATTGAATCGATGAGCGCGGAAGAAGAAGCAATTACAGCAGCTTATGAACCGGCACGTATCATTGCGGACTATGGTCAGAAGTTTGGTGTTATTACAGCGGAAGGAAGCAAGTTTGCATCTCTTACCGGTAAATTTAGACAAAGGCAAGAGGCGGGTGGAATGAAACCCGGTGTCGGTGATTTTATTGTGATTACTTCTCATGGAGCACAAGATGATGTGAAGGTGCATGCAGTTTTGGAACGAAGCAGTATCATTGCTAGACAGGCCGCTGGAAATGAGACAAAAGAACAAATTATTGCTACGAATGTGAACACCTTATTTATTGTGAGTGCACTAAATAAAGACTACAATGTAAGACGGTTAGAAAGATACCTAATTCTAGCCTGGAACAGTGGGGCAAATCCCGTTATTGTGCTTAGTAAATGTGATTTAAATGATGATGTAGCATTTAGGCTTGCAGAGACAGAAGAAATTGCGCCGGGCGTCCCCGTGATTGCGGTATCTGCAAAACTTGGCATAGGTAAAGATCTTCTTGATCAATATGCCTGTCATGGACAGACGGTAGCGCTTATCGGATCATCTGGTTCTGGTAAATCTACGATTATTAATTGGCTTACAGGTCAGGAGGAACAAATCATACAGGAGGTGCGTGAAGATGACAGCAGAGGAAGACACACGACAACGCATCGCGAAATATTCCTATTACGGAATGGCGGAGTTATCATTGATACACCTGGTATGAGGGAATTGTCGATCTGGGATGATGGTGATGGGATAGCACGTACGTTTAATGATATAGAACAATGGGCCAAACATTGCTATTTCGATGACTGTCAGCATGGGAGAGAAAAAGGCTGTGCTGTAAGAGAAGCAATAGAAACAGGAACGGTGGATGCAAGTCGGTTAATGAATTATCAAAAAATGCAGCGTGAGATTGCTTATCAACTGCGGAAAGAAGCGGAAGCTTCGAAAAGGAATAATAAATTTACAAAAAATGCTCCAAGGCGTAAAAAAAGAGGTGAGTGGCGCGCTGAAGTAGAAGAGGATTTAGGAGCCTCAAAATAAAGAGATGCATACGATAGGGCAGGAGGAGTTGCACATGCCAAATTATCGTATCATTGTGGACCAAAGTGATCATATGCTTTATCTGCTAGATCATGATGTTGTTGTGAAGGGGTATCCAGTAGCCATTGGAGCGATGGTTTCACAAACACCCGTTGGTGATTTTACGATTGTGAATAGACAGGCGAATCCTGGGGGCCCATTTGGGGCATATTGGCTTGGTTTATCGAAAGCTCATTATGGCATTCATGGGACTAATAACCCTTCATCGATTGGTCATAATGTATCTCATGGATGCATTCGTATGTATAACGAAGATGTACTTGATCTTGCTAGCAAGGTGACGGTGGGTACTAGAGTTACGATTCGTCCCTGAAGTTGATGGGGGAACCGTTTCTTTCGTGCCAATATTCTGTAGTGGTGACGGGAAACGTTCATTTCGGTGCTCAATTTTCTGTAATGGTGAGGGGAAACGTTCCTTCCGTGCTCAAGCTCCACTTGTTTTGTCTGGACGTAGGTAGATTCGAGAAGTAAGGATCCAGCCAAAGCCAAAAGTCGCCATGATCTCGGAATGATCTTATTCCCTGGAGTCACGTTGTCGGTAGGCGTAAAAAAAGATATATCGGTGCTCGGCGTTACTGTTGTGTCGAGAAACGTCCCTTCCGTGCTCAAGCTCCACTTGTTTTGTCTGGACGTAGGTAGATTCGGAGAAGTAAGGGTCCAGCCAAAGCCAAAAGTCGCCATGATCTCGGAATGATTTTATTCCCTGGAGTCACGTTGTCGGGTAAAGCAGCGCAAAGCTTACTCTCCACGTGAGGTAGAGGTAAAGGACGTCGCTGTTTCCTTAGGGTAAACAGCGAGTCACAGAAGGAAGAGGGAAGGCAGGCTAGTAAATAGCTGCCTTTTTTATGTGAGGATAAGAAGATAGTGTGTAAATGGCGATGGAGATGAGGAAAGATAACTTGTGGACAGTTTCCTTCCGTGCTCAAGCTTTGCTTGTTTTGACTGAATGTAGATTCGTAAGAAATAAGGTCCAGTCCAAGCCAAAAAGTTGCAATGATCTCGGAATGATCTTATTCTCTGGAGTCACGTTCTTGGGGTTGAAATGGGTACAGATTCCTTTCCATGTGTATTAGTACGGAAATCTACTTTTGCATTTAGAATGCTTTTCGTTGGTAAATGAACGTTGTAATGCTCCATGAGACCGCGTAAAGAAGCGCGATCACACTTGCCAATCCCATATACAAAGCCGGGGTAGATAAGCTCATGATAAAGTCGGTAAACGCTGGTAATTGTTCAGCTAAAAACGTGACAAAAGGCGGGGCCGCGCCTGTTAAGACAATAAAAGTAATGAGAATAACGGGTGTGATACTGCCTCTGAATATATAAAATAACGGGAATGTTAGCGCCACAAAAGCTAAGAATAAGCCACTGCCAATTGCAACATCAGTAATCGTAAAAGGTTTATTTAGAACAAATAAAGCTATACTTGTAACTCCAATGGATAAACCCATATAAACAATCGCACCTAGGTAGCGGGATGCAATAATTTGTTTACGTGTATATGGCAAAGAATTCAGCAAAACATTTGTCTCTGCTTTTTCATCGTAGGCATATGCATTAAAAGGGATAAAGATACTAGCCACTAGAAAAATAAACGCGGGATCTGTGTTCATCACGATAAAGAATAAGATAAAAGGCATAAAAACGAACAACTGTCTTTTCTGCAGAATGGCATCACGTCTAATTAAATTAAACATAGCATTTACTTCCTTTCATGTAATACATGATGTCTTCCAAAGATGCTCTTTCTATGACAACCGAATCCCCAAAGATGTTTTTTACTTCTTTAATATTATCCGTTAGCGCCTCAAATCCAGTGGGGGCAGAATGCATATGGACAAAGGCTTTTTGCGTGTCTCGATCTAACAAATCCATACCGCCTTTCACAAGTGCATAGTTCTCAGCGATATCAATAGTGGACTTATTAAATACCAATTCTCCGTTATGTATAAACGCAATATAATCTGCGATACGATCTAAATCTGTAGTAATATGCGTTGAAAAGAAAAGAGTACGATTACTATCTATCATTATTTCTTGTAAAAGATCCAGCAGCTCTCGTCTGAAAATAGGGTCTAAGCCTGCTGTTGGTTCATCCATTATGATGAGCTCCGCGTGATGGGATAGGGCAATCGCCAGTGATGCTTTCATTTGCATTCCTTTGGAAAAAGTCTTTATCACCTTATTAAGAGGTAAATTGAATTGTTCTACATATTGATAAAATAAGGCATCATCCCAGTTCTTATATGCAGGACCAACAATGCGCTTGATATCTTTTAAGTTCAGACCTTCAAAAAACACATTCCCATCGTACACAAACCCAATGCGCTCCTTAATTGCCTTCTCATGGGCCTTGTAGTCTAACCCAAAAACCTTAACTTCCCCATCATCTGGTTTTAATAAATTCATGATCATTTTGATCGTTGTCGACTTACCGGCACCATTTGCGCCGATGAAGCCCGTGACAAAGCCTTGTTTCACCTGCAAATTCATATTTTTTACGGAAAAACCTTTAAAATTTTTTGAGACATTTGTTAACTCAACGGTATTTTCCACTCATTTCACTCCTCATATAAAATCTTCAATAATTGCTGTAGTTCATCGAGTGACAGTCCAATTTCTTTACTATTCAAGATGACTGCACTTAGCTGATCCTCGATCGCCGTAAGCTTGCGTTCTCGAATAACTTCTAGATTTTGTTCAGCGACAAAAGAACCTTTGCCGACGATGGAGTATATAAAACCCGCCTTCTCCAATTCCTCATAGGCGCGCTTTGTTGTGATTACACTAATGTGTAAATCCTTTGCGAGTTGGCGCATAGAAGGTAACGCAGCCCCATCTTTTAAATCACCTGATAGAATAGACGATTTAATTTGATTCATGATTTGTTCATAGATCGGCTCTTTCGAACTATTAGCAAGAATTATTTGCATGTTAATCCCTCTTCTTTGTTTTTACAGAACTGCTTTTTCTAACTTTAGAGAATCCATATACACTAACGAATATTACAAATAATAAAAATACAATTATATTCGTTGTCGGATCGTTAATTCTTGGTATCGCATCCTGAAACATCTTTAAAAGAACGACTATTACGACAAAAATAACGCCTTTAATAGGGACATGCTTCATTATTCCTATCCTCCTCAACGTTTGGTGGGAAATGATAAATCTACTGGTTTTTATAAATATTGTATATATACGATATTTACATTATATTCAATTATATAACCTCATGCAACTCTTTTTATACATATATTTCCTTTTAAGAGTGGCGTCTATATGTGTCGGGAAACGTTCCTTCCGTGCTCAGCGTTACTATAGTGCTAATGGGAAACGTTCCTTCGGTACATAGCGTTACGTAACCCGGGGAATAAGATCATTCCGAGATCATGGCGACTTTTGGTTTTGGCTGGACCCTTACTTTTCCGAGTCTGCCTACGTCCAGACAAAATAAGTGGAGCTTGAACACGGAAAGACCGTTTCTCCACGCACAACAGTAAAGAGGCATCTATCTACTAGCCTGCCTTCCCTCTTCCTTCTATGACTTGCTGTTTACCCCAGGGAAACAGCAATACCTCTCCACATTTAGGGAGGAGTTTTTACCCGCATCCCCAAGAACGTAACTCTAGGGAATAAGATCATTCCGAGATCATGGCGACTTTTGGCTTTGGCTGGACTCTTACTTCTTCGAATCTACTTACGTCCAGACAAAACAAGTGGAGCTTGAGCACGGAAGGAACGTTTCCCGATCAGAATTGATTCAGATATGCCAAAATTATTGAATACAGATTGTACACGGAATGAGAGGTACTTACAGATTCAAATGCTATAATTGAGAAAGCAAATGCCGGACAAACAGACAAAAAATTATTCATAAAGACGCTGGAATCGGAACAGCTAAGATCAATTTCTTTACATTATAGGAAGGGAAAAAATATAGAGGATTATGTAACAGTCTTGGCTTCTTTTACGGACGGAGTGAAACAAGGGGTGCAGCAAGAAACAGGAATGACTGCAGAAAAAGGCATAATCAATGGAAAAGAGATTCTTTACTTGAAGTACGAAGGAAACAACCCCCATCAAGTGATTAAATGGATCGATGAAACGTCAGGGGCTTATTATCATATACAAGACACGAAGAAAAGCAACCTCAGTAAGCAAGATTTCTTGAAAATCGCGGAGGAATTCGTACATTAGTTTGTTTTGGTTAATATAAATACCTATTCTGATCAGGAAGGGAAGAAGAAAATGAGAATCCGCTCAGCCATAGAGTCAGATGCCGTTCAGATTGCTGAAATTCATGTAAGCAGTTGGAGAACAACGTATAAAGGAATCGTTCCAGATTCATATCTAGATAACTTATCTGTTGCAAAACGCACTTTACTATGGGAGAAGCAGTTAGATGAAGGAAACGAAGGAAGTAAAATATTTGTCGCTGAGAATGAGGCAGGACAGATTATAGGTTTTGTGAGTGGAGGACGCAATCGACTGGAAAGTATGCCTTTTGATAGTGAGATCTATGCTATCTATTTGCTTGAAGATTATCAAAGACAGGGCATTGGAGAACTACTCATGTCTTCTATTGCCAGTTTTTTAACCGATCAAGGATTTAAATCCACCTATTTGTGGGCTCTAGAAGACAATCGCTATCGATCTTTCTATGAGAAACGGGGAGGACTCCCTGCAGGGCGCGAAGACATAGAGATTGACAGTGTAAAACTTGGGGAAATTGCGTATGGTTGGCATCAGCTAGATCGCTTAAAAGCACAAAGCAAAAAATAAAATAAAACTCAAAGTAATTGTTTCAACAATGTAAATATATGGGTAATTCTGATGTACCGGAACATCACGTATCTTACAGTCACTTGGGAGATACCAAATGAAGAAGGAGGCTGTCACTTATGTCCAGCTCCATAGACCGTTTTATAATCAGAAAATTAAATAGCTGCGAAGAAGAACATACGAAAGAACATCTTTTAGAGCTGTTTATGATTCGAATTGAGATGGCAGAACAAATGGAGGAGCTGATGAGTCGGCGTAAATCAGTATTTTTATATCATTATGTATGTTAATGAAAAAGTGCTGCCTGAGGACTTCTCGTTGGAGAGGTTCTCTTTTCTTTGCGCGCATCACTACAGAGAAAAGCACCACCCCTTAATAAAGGGATAGTGCAAGTGTGTCATTCTCACTGATGCTGTGCAAAATAGCCTCACTACCAATAATCTCGATACTAATCAGCGTATTTAAACATTTCTGTAATGCACGTTTACCGTGGTTAATCTTTGTTTCTAAAGCACTGCTAAGAAGTTTTAATGTCTTTTGAACAGGTTGTTTGTTTTCTGTGTTAAAGTAAACTGGGATTTTTTTGTCTTGAAAAAAGATTAATGTTCTCATTGAAATCACCTCAACTAGATTACTAGAGTTATTTCATATTGCTAATACTATATTCCGTTGCTTAAAATTACCTTAAAATAAGCTTATGTAAACATAAAGAACACCAATGTTTGCAAAGTGTTCACAATTTGGTTGTGTGCAACTAATGATTCGCTATTGAAGAATACTTAAAAAATCTGTCGATAAGGATTCTTTTCAAAAATAAAAAATGAAAATAAGTAAGTCAATAGTAATAGATTTCCGTGTTGAAACTAGGTATTTAGCTTTAAAAATGAAATCATAACATTGCAATTAAGTATCTTCTGTAAGAAAATATGATAGATTATAGGATGAGCTTAGTCGTAATTGCACGTAAAATCTGATTTAGGACGATGGACATAGTCAAAAAGGGTGTGAATGGAATGATTCTCACAGTGGTACAAGGCAGACAGGGGACAGAGTGGCTTGACTTAGAAGTTCCGGATGAAAGCACCATTCAATATGTGAAGTCAGTGCTTGCTGTTCGAATTTTTAACGAGGCTCCACAAGATCATGTTCAATATATAGTAGAAGCTAAGTTTCCAGGTTCCCACTGGTTTGTGCTGCCGGATACGAAGCTACTGTCTGAAACCGGGCTTCGAGAAGGAAGTTATATTCGATTACAAAAAACGTTCTCTACAACAGATAAAGAGGCACCCGTTATTGGCAAACGTCTTTTATTTCAAACCGGATCTCATACATAGCCAAGAGGAGGAACTTGAATGAATATGATGTACCAGCGTTCCCCCCGTATGAAAGAAGTGCTCAAAAAAGAAACCGTGGAGATTTTACGTCCTCCGGTTGAACCGAGTAAACCGACCTTTTCTCTCATTTCTATTATTATACCGATCGTAATGACCGCCGTTACGGTTAGTTTGTATTTCTATTTAAGTAAGTCAGGGAAACTCAGTAACAACAGTTTTATGATAATTCAGCTGGTTATGATGTCGATGATGCTGATGACCTATACCATTCCATTTTTCGTATATTTAGGTAATAAGAAGGACTATAAGCGAAAGATTGAAGAGCGAGAACAGATGTATAGAACTGAACTTCAGAAACATCGGGATGAGCTTACAAGGGAAGCCGAGCGTCAGGTACAGGTAATGCATGACATTCATGGTGACCCAGAAGTTTGCTGTCAAATCGTAAAGAATAAGCACAGTTCTCTATGGGAACGGTCTCCCGAGGATAATGATTTCTTACAAGTACGAGCTGGAACCGGAGAGGTCCCGTTTCGAATTACTGTAGTGCCGCCCAGACAAGATGGATATGAGAAAGAACCGCTGATTGAGGCAGCACATGAACTGGCAGAGGATTTTCGTATGGTAAAAGATGCATCCATTGTTCTTCCTATCTATGAATCCAAAGTGGTAGGAATCGTCGGCGAGAGAGAAGATGTGTTGTCTATGCTTCGGGTAATTGTTACGCAGCTAACCACCCGTCATTCTCCTGACGAAATGAAGCTTGCTGCTTTTTATGAAGACAAAGAGGCAGATGAATGGGAATGGATGCGCTGGTTTCCTCATTTTTGGGATGATGAACGGGATCAGAGGTATATGGCTGACCGGCACAGTGGAGTGCATCAGTTAGCCGACCATCTATATACGTTACTTCACCGCCGTAAAATGATTCGAAAAGAAAGAGGAAAGAAAAGTCCGGATCTTCCTTGCTATGTGGTGTTGCTGTCTGAAAGAGACATTATTGAAGAGGAGCCTTTACTCCCTCTCATTCTAGAAGATGCTGAGGCAGTTACTACCTGTACGATCATTCTTGCCTCACGAAAAGAATACCTGCCTATGCATTGTCAGCTTGTGGTTGAAGCAGGAAAAAAACAAGGCAGTTACTCCAAAAAAACGGAGCAGGCAGATGTTATTCATGGGTCATTTGTTCCTGATCGAATGACTAGAGAAGAAGCAGAGATTAGTGCCAGGTATATGGCGCCGCTTCGATTGAAGCGTTCATCGGCCTCTGATATTCCGCCGCTACTTCCACTTTTTGATATGCTGGATGTTTCGAGAGTCGAGCAGCTAAATGTGGAATCCAGATGGGCTTGTAATCGTCATCCGAATACGCTGCCTGTTCCCATGGGAGTGCGAGCAGGCGGAAAACGCGTATATATTAATTTACATGATAAAATAGAGAGACAAGGCCACGGTCCTCATGGACTCATTGCAGGAACGACTGGTTCAGGGAAGAGTGAGGTTATTCAATCGATTGTAGCTTCGCTGGCTTCTGAGTTCCATCCGCATGATCTGGCATTTATGCTAATTGACTATAAGGGCGGAGGAATGTCTAACACATTCAATAACTTGCCTCATGTGGTAGGTACAATTACCAATCTTGATCAATCATTAATGGAAAGAGCTAAAATTTCACTGCGGGCAGAGCTTGTTAGAAGACAAAAGCTTCTGAATGACGCTGGGAATTTACAACACATTGATGAGTATTATAAATGGCTTGACTCGCATCACGCAGAACCGCTGCCTCATCTCGTCATTATTATTGATGAATTTGCTCAGCTGAAGAAAGAACAGCCTGAATTTATGGATGAGCTGATCAGTATTGCTGCAATCGGCAGAACCTTGGGCGTCCATCTTATCCTTGCTACACAGAAACCAGCAGGTGTTGTCGATGATAAAATATGGAGTAACTCAAGGTTCCGCATTTGTCTGCGAGTACAAAGTGAAGGCGATAGCCGGGATATGATCAAAATACCGAACGCAGCCTGGATTACAAAGCCCGGACGCGGCTATTTTCAGGTCGGCAGTGATGAAGTTTTCGAGGAAATGCAGTTTGCTTGGAGCGGAGCGCCATATACATCCAGTGAAGAAGACAGTGCTTCGTCCCTTCCGCTGATGGAAGTAAGGCTAAATGGTAAAAGAGAACCTTTGCTGACGGGAGAACGCGTAACGATGATGAAATCGGAAGGTTCTTCTAAACAGCTCCAGGTATTTATAGATTACATTGCTGAAACTGCTGAAAAGCAGGGAATCAAAAGGTTACAAGGTCCTTGGCTTCCCCCTTTGCCTGAACTTATTGAGCTTCAAGAGATTACATCTAAGGGATCTCTGACCCAAAATCAGGCACACGAAGGAATGACTTGGGAGCCGGTCGTCGGGTTACTGGATGATCTGCCGAATCAAAAACAGGTACCGCTGCGAATTTCTCTTCATTCTGGACATTATGCAATTTACGGGATGCCGGGCCTCGGGAAAACAACTTTTGTTCAAACGCTCCTGATGTCACTTGCCGAAGATAACGACAGTCCATGGCACGGCTACGTCATAGACATGGGCCGCATGATGAGAGAGTTCAAAAACTTACCTCAGATCGGCGGTGTGATGACTGCAGAGGATGATGATCGGATTAAACGTTTATTCCGTTACTTGTCCAAAGTACTCATGCAAAGAAGAGAGATGATCGCAGATGCGGGTGTCAAAACCATCTCTGCTTACCGCAGAGGAACCGGGCAAAGAATTCCGCAAGTTCTCGTAGTTATCGATGGATATTTATCTTTCCGTAACTCTTATCCCGATGAGAATGAACAACTTGAGATACTGCTAAGAGAAGGAGCAGGGCTAGGTATTACGTTTGTAATTACTGCAAACCGCATTACAGACATTTTTGAAAAAGTTAGGAGCAATATTTCGAATGCGATTTCTTTTGAAATGGCAGATCCAAGTGATTATTACTATGCAGTGGGAAGACCTTCACGGGTGCCGAGTGGTTACCCGCCAGGCAGAGCACTAGTTAAAGGACAAACCCCGCCGTTAGAATTTCAAGTAGCTCTTCCTGTTAGAGGAAGAGAGGAATCAGAGCGGGCAGAACAGCTTAAACTGCGTATTCAAAAAATCCATAATCAGTATTTGGGACCGGAGGCTCCGCAAATTAAGCCCCTGCCTGAGGTAGTAACGCTCTCGGAGCTCCTCACTGAAGAAGACAGACTGCAAGAGGAAACGGCTATTTATAAAGTCCCTGTGGGGCTAATGACAGATGACCTTTCCTTGTTTCATATCAGTCTTAGAGAAGGACCGCATTTTATGGTGGCAAGTCCCATGGAAGGCGGAAAATCCAGCTTTTTAATGACCTTCATGTTATCTCTTGCCTATCATCATTCGCCTGAACAGTTAAATATGTATACCATTGATACAAGGTATGGAGAGCACGGACTAGGTCAACTAAAAGATCTGCCGCATGTTTATAAACACGCGGCAAGAGAAGAGGAACTTGCTCCTCTCATCCAAGAGGTATATGAGAGAGTGATGAAACTATCTTCTGATACCTGTGGACCTGAGATTGTCTTATTCATTGATGATGCGGATACGTTAGCCAAACAGATGAATGATTTTACAATGAAAGATCAGCTTGGTGTGATTGTAAGACAGGGAAGAGACAGAGGAGTACATGTCGTACTGGCAGGTGTGGCTTCTGACTTTCCGACCTTTGGAGCGGATTGGGTGACGGATGTGAAAGCATCACAGAGTGGATTATTATTTGGCACGCTTGACCCTAATGATTTATCCTCCTTCCGTATACCTTATTCTGAATCGAGTGCGGCGTCGAATGGTCTAAAAGTCCTTCCGCCGGGTCAAGGGTACTATGTTAAGCGAAGGTTTTCTAGGATTAAAGCTGCTCTGCCATGGAATAACACCAAAGAATGTGCTGAATGGATTAAAAAAATTCGTGACCGATGGCATGTTGTAGTTTGAAGGGAGGTGGCTCATAATGTTGACGGTTCATCATTCCAAACAGAAGGTCGTAACATTGGAACAAACAGAGCTGTTTTTTCTGGCCGGAATCTTAGGATCTGACCGATTGCTAGGCATTGATGATCCTTTCCTTGGTTATTTAACAGATGATATTGCTAAGGAATGGGATAAAGCAAAAGAGGCATTGTTGCAAAAAGGTTACTTGATTCAAGAGGAAGGCTCCAGTGAGATCACGATGACACCGACCGTGTTCTCAAGAGTTGCCATTGCAGGATTATCAACGAGAGCATTTCGTTATCAATATGAAGATAAAGGGCGTAGTTATGAAGGGTACCTGCATTGCACTAATGAGCGCGTAGTGGAAGTGACCAGGGCACATGAAGAGCAGGTAACCTACCAATTATCCGATCTTGGTAACGTAGAACAGGCATGTGAAGCTGTTGTTTCTAAAATAGAATGGAGTCAAGAGGAAATAGGCGGGAATATTCCTGCATTAATGTTTTCAAAGAAAAAGTTTTATGAGAATATAAAGCAATACCAAGAATTGGACTCACTGAGTCAAGCTCTTGCAGAAGATTGTCATGACAGGCAAGGAGCTCACGCACTTGCTAAAACGATAATAGAAAAGCAGACAGAAGGGGAATTTCAGCTGCTTGTCTGGAACGGACAGGAGTGGGAATCTCAATCTGCTGCGTTTATATCTGGTCCTTCCGTTAATTGGTTGTTACGCATGAGTACGATGGGAAAAGGGGATTGGCTCATTGCTTCTCCGGCAACGAAAGAGCAGTTTAAAGAAATGCTTTTCGATTGGCTGAATCAGCCTCTAGATCAAGAAGAAAGGTGATGCATTATGCGCATTCGTGTGGAACCGAATGTGCTTCGAACGCTTAGCAGTCAATTGAAGCTCGCGGCGGAGCAAATTCAGCAAACTATTGTTGTTTTGGAGAGAGCTCTCAGTACTATCGAGGGAGATACAGCTGTACATGAAGGTATTGTATATGAATGGATGAGATCAAAGCAGCTGGCTTCCTTTATCGAAACAGAGCTTGAGAGGTTTAGCTCCGAGTTGTCGCGGAAGGCAGAAGATTTTACTCGTGCAGATGAAGATTATCATACCGTTTTATCTTATATTGATTATTCTAACGTCTCACCAATGCGCATGCTGCAATCTCAACAGATTACTTCTTTAAGAACTAACGAGCTGACCTCTTTTGCGGTATCTAATCCGAAATCAGCTTTGATGGCAATTCATCAATCAGATCGTTTTGATGATGGAAATGGGATCGGCGTTCTCCTCCAAGCTTCTGAAACCAATCCAAGAGGTTGGATTTTTAAGGACCCAGCTATAGGAGAAAAGGTGGGTTAAACGAATCTACCATACTTTGATTAGCTAACGATTAGCTTCCCATTTGTGTAAATATCGAATTAGAAGTGGATCTAACAAGTAAGAAAACCTTTACCAACTCTTTGTTTGCGGAAGTTTCATTCTTACTAAATTGGGTTTATTTACAATTAGGACCAATGACTTGGGACAGGTCTAAAGTCATTTTGGTACAATTTTTTCAGGAATTAACTATATTTTGAAGAATATGAAGGAGGAATATCATTATATGTCAGGTCGCATTCTCATTTCCCCGGAGCAAGTGGATCAAGTAGCAAATCAATTTAAACAAAGCGGTGAGCAAAGTCAACAAATCGTTTCTAGTTTGACTCAATCCATTAATGGTATGGAAGGTCAGTGGGAAGGGATGACAAAACAACGCTTTTTCACTGAGTTCCAGGAAGCAAGCAAGCAAATGCAAAGCTTTGTTCAAACCTTGAATAGCATCAGTACAGAACTTACCGCAATTGCTCAGAAATTCCGTTCCGTTGACCAATCTCGCTAATCAATTCATTGCAAGATTCAGGATACTTACATGAGTTATGAAACGGATTCATTATTATTTAATCATCGTTTTATCAACTTGGAAACCGGGAGTTAACATAACTTCCGGTTTTCTTGCATCGACAACGAAAAGAGAGGGATGTTCATGTCTTTTCAACCCAATCCGGGGGATCAGCTCCATATTAATGGAGTTACATACCAGGTGGGACAACATCCGGCTGCCCCCGGCATTGCATATGCACAGACGGGAAGACAAGGTACTGTATTTAAGTTGATTCCTGCCGACGGTAATGAATATGAATCAAAAGCCTTAAAAGTGTTTTTCCCTAAGTTCCGTGTCCCTGCTATGGTCTATCAATCTGAACAGATGGAAAAGTATAGCGAAGTGTCAGGCTTGCAGGTCTGCAATCGTGACGTGCTCACTCCTGAAAGAAACGGAAAATTAATTAGTGAGCATGGGGATCTATTATACTCAGTGCTTATGCCATGGATCGGCGGGATGACCTGGTTTGATATCATATGTGACAAAAAACGTTTGACTCCAAGTGAAAGTCTGGCACTTGCGGTCTCTTTTGCCGGGATCGGATCTGCTATGGAGCAAAGAGGGATTGCACACTGTGATCTATCAGCCCCCAATGTACTTATTCCGTTTTTTTCCGAAGATGAACAGCCTGAAGGCTCAGCAGCTGTAGAACTCGTAGATGTGGAACAGATTTATAGTCCGAAAATGGACAGACCTGATGCTTTATTAGCAGGTTCAGCTGGATATGCTGCCCATCGGATCGTAAACAGCGGTTTATGGAGCAGTTATGCAGATCGTTTTGCTGGGGCAGTCATTCTAGCTGAAATGCTTGGATACTGTGATAAAGATATCGTAGACCTAACCTATGGTGAAAGTTATTTTGATCAGCGTGAACTTCAAACAGGCTGTGAGAGATACATGAAGCTGATGCACTTTTTAGAAACAAGATATGGTCACAAAATTTCGGAATTATTCAGCAGAGCTTGGAATAGTCAGGATTTAAGCAGCTGTCCTACTTTTGGAGAATGGTTAATTGCCCTTTCCAATGTGGAACTACAGCCCGTAGAAGAAGAGGAAGAAGTTCATGCGGATACAGTAGAGGAAGGATTCACAGCAAGCACGGACTCCGCTTATCCTTTGGAAGCAGAATCAGCTATTCCTGCGATAGATCAGCAAGAGGTGACGGCTCCGCCTAAACTTTCAGCAGAATCTAGTGCTCAGAATGAGCAACCGACAAGCAAACTTTGGACATCCGAAGAATTACAATATCAGATTCAAAAAGCAAGAGACTTAGAGAAAAGCGGAGAGGTTATATCTGCGATAGAGGCTTATCGTTCTGCTCTTTCGAAAACAGAATCTCACAGCGCGTTATCCGTTGAGATTCGTGCTGCGATCGAGCAACTTGAAGCCGCCCATCTCAAAAAGGATGAAGACGATCCGAAAAAAGTTCCTCCATTCTGGCTGCGCAATAAAAAAGTAACGATAGCGGCAGCAGTTGTCGTGATTGTCTCAGCGATTGCGATCCCTGGGGTGCACACCCTCGCGGAACGTGCAGAGACAAAGCAAGCTCTTGAACTGCAACAGGCTGAGCAGCTAAAGAAACAAGAGGAAGCCCAGCAGGCTGCCGAAGCTGCCAAACTTGCAGAAGAGAAGAAGAAACAAGAAGCTGCGGCACTTGCTGAGAAGAAAGCGGAGGAAGAAGCTGCTAAACAAGCTGCTAAAAAAGCAGCACAGGAGAAAGCGGCATTACAAGCGAAATACGATAAGCAAGCGAAATATGAAGCTTATCTTGCTAAGGTAGAAGCCAAAAAAGAAGCTGCAAAAAAGGCGGAATTACAAGCCAAATACGATAAACAAGCGAAGTATGAAAAATATTTAGCAGATAAACAAGCCCTTAAACAAAAACAAGCGGAAGAACAAAAACAAAAGGAAGCGGCAGCAAAATTAGCAGCTCAAAAGGCAGCAGAGAAGAAAGCGGCTGAAAAAAAAGCGGCACAGAAAAAAGCAGAAGAAGCAGCAGCCTTAAAGAAAAAACGTGCTCAAAATGTAGTTCAGCTCATTGCTTCTTATAATCTGGCTTACAATGCTCAGAGAGGCAAGAAAATTGAAAATGCGAGAACGTATGCCAGGGAATTTATGGAATGGTATGAGAAAGACGCCAGTTACTATAACGGAGTCGGAAAAATATCTCAACGGGTAAAACATATCAAGAAATTTATCAGTAATCGAAGTTATCGTTTACCCAATATTTGATCCATCCTCAATTTATTATTTCTAATGATTTTAGAGGTGAAGGTACAAAAATGAATTATACAATACAAGCCTCACAGCGCACGCCCGCACTAATCATTTATTTAATTGATATTAGTGCTTCCATGAATATGATGATGGATAATCGTAGACGGATGGACATTGTGTATGATGCTTTGTCACTTGCCATACGCCAAATGGTTTTTCGCTCCACGAAAGGGAATAGACTCACTCCCAGATATCGAATTGCTATCCTGGCTTATAGTGATGATGTATATGATTTACTTGGCGGTGTGAAAGGAATTGATGAGATTGCAGCCATAGGCTCACTCCCAGACCTGACGCCGATGCGGTTTTCAGATTCCGCTAAAGCTTTTCTACAAGCGGAAAAGATCCTGCAAAGCGAGCTGCCTTATATGCAGGATTGTCCTGCACCGCTTATCTGTCACATGACAGATGGGGTTGCCACAGGCGAAGATCCTGAACCTATTGCAAAACGAATTATGGATATGAGTGTGCCGGATGGAAATGTTCTCATTGAAAATATATTTATTTCCGATCATCTTCTAGATGTGCCTGTTACAGAGCCAAGAAGATGGGGCGGTATTCTAAGAGATACGGAGCTGAAGGATGAACATGGGGAGAAGCTGCGTAACATGTCGTCCGTTCTTCCTGAAAGCTATCGGGAAATGTTGATAGAAGCGGACTACTTATTTTCCCCTGATTCGTTAATGATGCTGCCTGGCTCATGCGCAGAACTGGTCTCGATTGGATTCCAAATGTCTGCAGCTACCCCGGTAAGGTAAGGAGGAGAAGGGTTTGAAATCTTTGCGAACGTCGGTACCAGATCGTGGGAAGCCGCTCTTCTCTGAGGAATCTTTCCATTATGTAAGTTCACAACATACGAACCAGCCTTTATCCACGTATAAAGGACGCTGGTTCTGTCGTTATGGTTATGGTCTGTCCTTTGAGTCCGCATCTTATGGCGATAAAGGACAGGATTTTGCAGCAGTTCATATTCAGGGAGATGTATGCACTTTTGTACTCTGCGATGGGGTGTCCATGAGTTATCATGGGGATTTCGCTGCCAGGTATCTTGGAGAAGCGTTATGTGCTTGGATGAACGAAACCAAAGACTGGTCTTCTTCCTTGTTGTATCAGTTTCTGATGAGTCTTACGATTCCCGCTTCGAGGGAACTAAGCAACTACGCAGGAAGTCAGAATGCAAATATTCCTATGATGCTGCAGGAAGTGCTTGAAACAAAGAAAAAATTAGGAAGTCAGTCTATGTATATCTGCGGAAAAATAAAACTGGGCTCCGGTAAAAAAGGAAGCCGTTTGCAGCTTGCTTGGCAAGGTGACTCTCGAATTCGGCTTTTCCGCAGCGGCAAAGAGATGGATCTTTCTTTTGACAAAATGAGAAGGACATCAGAGCGATGGTCAACAGCAGAAGGACCCATCGGGGGAAGTCCCCATGTGTATGAAGAGACATTTCCACTCGGCGAAGATCTCGTACTTCGTTTATATACAGACGGGATGGGCGAACTTGATCCGATTGGAATTCATTTACCTAACGAGGAAATTCAAGTGTTAATGGACGCTCCGCATACAGGCGGACTTGAAGATGACGCTGCTTTTATAGAACTGAACTGGAAGTCATAAATATTTGTTAAAAATTCACTCCTTTGGGTAGGCTGTCTAAGAGAATTTCTATATATCTCTAGACCAGACACTTCAAAGGAGTGATTTTATATGTCATCATCTTCGGAAAATGGATTGCGCTTTTCAGGGAAAACAGCGATTGTTACAGGGGCAGGCTCTGGTATCGGCAAAGCAGCGGCGTTAAAGCTAGCGAAAGAAGGAGCGAATATTGCTTTATTTGATTTAATCGATGAACGTACGGAAGAAACGAAACAAGCGATTGAACAGATGAGGCTGGGTCAAGTGGTCTCTTATGATGTAGATATATCTGATCCGAAGCGTGTGGAGAAATCAGTAAAGGGTACGATCGATACGTTTGGTGGAATTGATATTGTGTTTGCAAATGCCGGCATTAATGGGGTTGTCGCTCCTATTGAAGACATTGATATACAGGATTGGCATAATACGATAAATACAAACTTAGGAGGCACCTTTTTTACGGTGAAATTTGTATTGCCTCATATGAAAAAAAGAAATGGCGGCAGTATTATCATTACCAGCTCCATTAATGGGAATTACACATTTTCAAATATAGGAATGTCAGCGTATAGTACTTCAAAGGCAGGTCAAGTTGCTTTTGCCAAAATGGCGGCGCTTGAACTCGCCAAATTTAAAATTCGGGTGAATGTGATCTGCCCGGGTGCGATTACGACACATATTGATCAAAGTACAGATACATCTGAAGAGCTTAGTGAAGTTTCGATTAAGATGGAATTTCCTGAGGGAAGACAGCCGCTTTCTCATGGCCCTGGTACACCCGATCAAGTTGCGGAACTGGTTGCTTTTTTAGCTTCTGATGCTTCAAAGCATATTACAGGGGCACAGATTGTAATTGATGGAGCAGAATCTCTCCTCAGCTAAATGCACTAGTGCCGCTTATTGCAGAGAATGGGATATGTTATTTGTCAAAATATCATATGGCTCAACCGTTTCCCTTGCGGGAGGCGGTTTTTTTCGCTATTTTAAATACATTACACCCGCATGATTAGCAGGGGAGGGCTTAGCAAATGGGCTGGATAGAACGAATGGCAGAACAGAAGATAGCAGAAGCCATGGAACGAGGAGAACTCGATGATCTGCCTGGAATGGGGAAACCTTTGGAAGTAGAGGATTTATCTCATGTGCCGGAAGATCTAAGAGCTTCCTATAAAATACTGAAAAACGCAGGTGTCTTACCCGAAGAACTGCTTGTACAACAAGATACGATTGCCTTGCAACATCTAATTAAGGCTTGTACAAATGGTTCGGAACTCGTCATACTTCAGAAGAAGCTGACGGAACAGCAGCTGCGGGTTCGTTTATTACTGGAACAGAGAGGGATTTATCAGAATCCTGCTTTCGCTATGTATGAGTCTAAGATTCGTGCAAAACTGGAAGATTAACAATCATGGAGACATGGAGAAAAGAGAAATAAAATGCGAAAAACGATATGGAATCAAGATCACGACCTTCCGATTTATCAAGTTATTCCTGATATCAAAAGCACGTTTCATCAAAAAAAATCGGCTGTTCTTGTTGCTGAGCCAGGGGCTGGGAAGACAACCGTTGTTCCTCTAGCATTATTAGAAGAAGAATGGATGCAGCATAAAAAGATAATCATGCTTGAACCTCGAAGACTGGCTGCAAGAAATGCCGCAATGAGAATGGCAAGAAGTATAGGTGAATCTGTTGGGGAAACAGTTGGCTATCGGGTTCGGATGGACAGCAAGGTAAGCAGTGATACCCGAATCGAAGTAGTAACCGAAGGAATCTTAACTCGAATGCTGCAGCATGATCAGGCACTTGAAGAGGTGGGGCTTCTTATATTTGATGAGTTCCATGAACGCAATTTACATGGTGACTTGGCTTTGGCACTCGCACTGGAGTGTCAATCTGTACTCAGGGAAGATTTACGAATTCTGGTCATGTCTGCGACGCTTGAAGCTGAACCGGTAACTTCTCTGCTCGGTGATGCTGCGCTGATTACTTGTACGGGAAGAACTTTTCCAGTAGAAACAAAGTACATGCCAAAGCTTCATCATCTGGATATGGAGACGCATATGGCTCAGGTTATTCCCCTTGCACTGACTCAGCAAGAAGGGCATGTCCTGGCTTTTCTGCCTGGGGCAAAAGAAATTCACCGCGTGATGAGAATGCTGGAGGGACAGAATCTAGGACCGGGCGTGAAAGTATACCCACTTTACGGAGCTTTATCGCAGCAAGAACAAGACCGTGCGATCACAGCTGCAGATACTTTTGAGCGAAAAGTAATTCTGGCCACAACGATCGCGGAATCGAGTTTAACTATTGAAGGGATTGGAGCAGTCGTAGACAGCGGCTTAAGAAAAGATTCTGTCTTTTCATCTCGTACGGGTATGAGCCGATTAGTGACAATTCCAATCTCTAAAACTTCCGCAGATCAGCGAAAGGGCCGGGCAGGAAGAACAGCAGAGGGCATATGCTACCGCTTATGGAGTACACTCGAGCAGGATGCCAAACCTGAAAAGAATCGACCTGAGATACTCACTGCAGATCTTGCTCCTGTAGCGCTTGAACTTGCGGTGTGGGGTGTGCAAAACCCGGAAGATTTACGCTGGCTTGATGTGCCGCCTGCGGGCGCTTATGCGGCAGCAACTGCGCTGCTTCAGCAGCTGGGCTGCCTCGATGACCGCGGCCATGTAGCTAGCCGCGGCAAACAAATAGCGGGGATGGGGACACATCCCCGCATTGGACACATGCTGCTGCAAGCGGCAAAGCTTGGACTGGCCAGGGATGCCAGTCTTCTCGGCGCGCTATTGCAGCATGGATCATCCCGCCTGCTCGGCCCGAAGGCGGGATGGGATCTTCGTCCGCAGTTAGAACATCTGCGGACAATCTCTGCTGCCGGCTCTGCCTCGGCAGCCTTCCAAGATGAGGCCCCGCTGCGCAGCCTCATCCAAGAGAGCCGCCAGCTGTACAGAGAGGTAGAGACACGCCAGACAGAAGGCGAGTCTCTACCTCCGCAGGAATTCTGCGGCTTACTGCTTGCCTTTGCCTATCCGGACCGGATCGGGCAAAGAAGAGAAGATGGCCGCTATTTCCTTTCGAGCGGCCGGGGTGTGCGGGCCTCTTCTGCGATGAGCGGACTCACCGCTCCTTATATCGTTGTTGCAGAAGCCGATGACCAAGGGGCAGATGGGCTTATTCGAACCTGCGCTCCGCTTGCACTTGCGGATATATACACTTATTTAAAAGAACTCATTACAACCCAAGAAAAAGTGTTCTGGGATAAAAACACACGCAGTGTGCGATCCTTACAATGGCAAAAACGCGGAGAGATTATCCTGAAAGAAATGGCTTATCCGAATCCGCCTGAAGAAGATATTCTACAAGCCTTATTAGCAGGAATCAGAGAAGAAGGATTGTCTGTCTTTTCGATGAATAAAACCACTCATCAGCTAGTGGAACGGATGCAGTTTTTGCATAAAGTAAATCCTGCATGGCCGGATCTTTCGGGTTCTGCTCTGCTTGAATACCTGCTGAGTCATATCCCGCCTTACTTGACAGGGGTGCGCTCCGCATCTGGTTTACAGCAAATATCCATTACATCTGTACTGTTAGACAGCTTATCCTGGGAACAACGACAGACACTTGAGAAGGAAGCTCCTACTCATTACACCGTACCCAGCGGCTCTAAGATTCCTATCAGATATGATGGACAAGGGGCTCCGTATATTGCTGTCAGACTGCAGGAAATGTTTGGACTTACGGAAAGCCCGCGACTGGGAGAAGGGCGTGTTCCCTTAACGCTTCATTTACTATCCCCTGCGCAAAGACCTGTACAAGTTACTTCGGATCTGAACAGTTTTTGGCGAGAAGGTTATTACGAGGTGAAGAAGGATCTGAAAGGCCGATATCCTAAACATTACTGGCCGGAAGATCCACTGCAGGCAGTAGCGACAAACCGTGTTAAACCGAAGGGTAAATAGTCTTAGTCACCCCATAAGAAGCATTTTATATTTGGCGTTTATGGTTTCGACCTTGTAAAGAAGGGTAATTAACAAGCACAGATTACTTTTCGATGAGGAGGAAATAGTAATGGCTAACAAGACTAAAAAAGTGGTAGGGGTATTTCAGTCCGAACAAGAAGCTGCACGGGCAATTGAGCAGTTACAAGACCGCGGATATCACAATAGTGAAATCTCAGTGATTACACGAAGTAAAGATGATATGAAAGCAATCGAATCGGAGACAGGGACGAAAGCTCCAGAAGGTGTGGCGGCGGGTGCAGCTACGGGCGGTGTGCTTGGTGGTCTAGCTGGATTGTTCGCAGGAATCGGTGCCCTCGCGATTCCAGGCATTGGTCCGATTTTGGCAGCAGGTCCGATAGCAGCTACGCTAACCGGTGCAGCAGTAGGTGCCGGTGCAGGCGGGTTAGTTGGCGGATTAGTTGGTCTTGGTATTCCAGAAGATGAAGCTGAGGAATATGAAAGAAATGTAGACGAAGGGCATATCCTCGTACTCGTCGATCAGAGAGGTACGGACCGTGAAATTCACGGTATTTTCCGAGATAATCGGTCGCTAAATGCAGATCGTTACCGTGATTATGAGGAAGAAAATAATCTCCCAGGTCCTGATCGGGTTGCAAGAGACCGGGTGGAAGAGGAAGCAATTAAAACCAATTTGGATCGTACCATTCGGTAACCATTCATAGTAGTTATAAAATCAGAATCGTTATATAAAAATCCTGAGTGCTCGAGTTTTTGCGAGTACCCAGGATTTTTTATTTAGTATATGGAATTGACGATAGCTAGATGATGAGAAGCAAAATCTCGAAAACTCATAGGATTTTTGTTGTCGTATTGTCCCGTAGCATGAATTTCTCCCCATTTGAGAATTAGACTGTATAAGAAATGGATAGACAGACGGGATGAAATATCATAAGGCGTACTGAGAAGATCTGCATTCTGAAGATAAGAAGAGAGAAAGAATTCAGCTCTTCTATGCTGCCCTTTCCATAGCAGCTGATTGGTAAACTTAACGACGTCTGCGAGGGGATCACCAAAATAAGCGGTCGTAAAATCGATAATACCGCTCACTTCCCATTCACCGGCATTTTGCTGTATCAAGATATTTTCTGATTTGTAATCTCCCATAACAAACGAATACATTTCTATATTACAGAAGGAGGACTCAGCAGCATTTTTTTGTTCGTGAACCCAGTCCATATCTGCATCTTCAATAGGAGAGTATTTCTTGGCGTCTTCGAGCCAGTATAAGATTTGCTCCTTAGAAAAGGAGTAGAGACCCTGAGGGAAGGGGCGTCGTTTTTCCGTTTCTGGATCATATTCAGCTGCTTCCTTTGTTCTCCAGGTGTGAAGTTCAAGAAGCGCAGCAGCAAGCTTAGACAGGATCAATTGATCTTCTTCTTCAGACAGAGCAAGTTTATCCAGATCATGATAATGAACCCCCGGCAGAAGAGGCATGAGTACATACGAATAGCCAAAAAGGTCTTCCGCTGAGTCGATCATATAAGGCGCTGGAACGGGAGCTTTGGTATGTATTTTTAGCTGCTGAATGATATATTGTTCTTCTTTCCATTGTCCTGGGTAGAGAGGATTTCCCTTAAATACATAATCTCCTGTGGAGGTATGAATAAAAAGGGTTTGCTTCATCACTCCGTGCTCTGTCGGCTTGTACGAGCGTAACGTACCAAGTCCCCAGCGTGATAACATTTCTTGAATGGACTGCTGCTGAATATTCGTAATTCGCGGAGCAGAAAAATAAATGCGGGTCGTCAGTATAACCACTCCTTCACTGTAATCACCTTATTTTACAATAAATGATACAGAAATAGAGAGAGTAAAGTAGAAATTTAGATAGACTTACCACAAAAAAACGTAATATATTAAATATTTTCAATATATGAAAAATTCATAAAAGATATTCAAAACAGCTCCCCAGCTACTCTTCCTATCAAACTTCATGAAATTTCCACTTATTCACTATGTTATATTACCTGTCACAAAATGCATATACGGAAAAATAGAAGGATGTCAAGACATAAAAAGAGGTTTATAATGGAACAAAGATGGTTATTTGATTGTTATGAGAGGAGGACATCAGTTGGCTTTTATGATATCCCAGCGTGCATTTATTAAGCTTTATTTAATTACCATGGTCGAGCAGCATAGAGGTTACGGCTATGAAATGCTGGAAGCCATGAAGGATGAATTCAAAGGGTTTGGTTATGTTCCCCCTCAGAGTGAAGTTTATCGAGCTTTACATGAATTGGTTCAAGAAGGCGTGTTCTATCGAACGAAGCGATTAAAAGGAAACGACCCTCGCGTTGATTTCCAAGAGATCGTATTATATCACTTTACGGATGATGGAGAAGAAAAAGCCTCTTTATATAAAAAGCAGGTAAAGGTCGATTTGGACAGGTGTCTTGGTATGCTTAATAAAGCAGAGCGAGATAACTTTTAGGATCCGCGGGAAAGCGGTTCATCTGTAACAGAAAGGGAGAATAGCGATGAGTGAGCTGATCAGATGGGGAATTTTAAGTACTGCGAAGATTGGTATTAATGCAGTGATTCCTGCTTTACAGCAATCGGAACGGGGTCAGGTCGTAGCTATTGCCAGCCGGGATGAGAGCCGGGCAGCAGAAATTGCAGCAGAATTAAATATTCCAAAAGCTTATGGAAGCTATGATGCACTGCTTGCAGATGAAGAGATTGATGCTGTGTATATTCCAGTGCCGAATCATCTGCATATGGAGTGGACGATTCGAGCAGCGGAGGCGGGTAAACACGTTTTATGTGAGAAGCCAGCAGCACTGAACGAAGAACAGGTTACTCAAATGATTGATGCGTGCAAGGCAGCAAATGTCGTTTTTGCAGAAGCCTTTATGTATCGATATCATCCTAAACACCAGCGCGTGAAAGAAATCATCGAGAGTGGAGAAATTGGCGAGGTTCGCGCCATTCATGCTAATTTCACCTACAATAATTGTGATGATAAAGAAAATGTTCGTTTTAAAAACGACATGGGCGGGGGTTCTCTTTACGATGTCGGCGTCTATCCTATTTCAGCAGCGCGTATGTTCCTTGAGAAAGAACCAGAGGCAGTTACCGTACACGCTTTATTCTCCCCGGAACATGATGATGTAGATATGATGGCATCGGGACTGGTTGAATTTCCCAACAAAGTTGCACTGACGTTTGATTGCGGAATGTGGGCTTGTGCGAGAGCAGAGTTTGAGATACTCGGGACAGAAGGAAGAATTGAACTTCCCAAAGTATTCGGCTGGGAGAACAGCGATATTCCTCCCCAGATTATTATTCATACCGATCATGTCACTCGGGAAGAACGAGTTTCGGTATCAAATTCCTTTGTACTTCAAGCAGAGGCCTTTGCAGATGCTGTTCTTGACGGCAAGCCGCTCCCTTTCGGACCAGAAGATGCGGTCCACAATATAAGAGTCATTGAAGCCTGTCTAGCGTCGGCTCGTAAAAGAGAACGAGTGACCTTGCCAGCGATGGTTCCTATGGTTTAACATTCTTCCGTTCTAGTAATGTTTTATAATCTAATAGTTATTTATAGAAAACGCCTCAGGTAGGATGTATATCCTTAAGAGGCGTTTTTGGCAGTTTTGACCCGTGCATCCGTACACTCTATAATAGTCATCAATCCTTATTAAAGGTGGGATCATTCATGGATGTAAAATTGTTGTCTACTACGGAAGAGATTAAGATCTATTCAGATCCTTATCGTTTGAGGATTTTACATGTGTTTCGCCGGTTTGGTAAACCGGCTACGGTGAAAGAAATTGCTGATGAACTTGGAGAACTTCCTGCTAAAGTGCATTACCATGTTAAAAAATTAGAGAAGATTGGCCTGTTATCTTTGGTAAATACAAAAGAAATTAACGGGATAGTGGCAAAGTATTATGCCGTCTTTTCTGGAGAAATAGAGATCGGACAGAAACATATAGAAAATGCAGAAATACAAGAAGTAGTTAAGGGAGAACAGGTTCAGCACCTGAATGAGTTATTTGACCGTCATAAAAACAACTTTATAAAGCGAACATCTGAGGATGCTTCTTCCGTACAGTTGTTTAATCGTACGCTGTATATGACAGAAGCAGAAGCAAAGATCTTACAGCAAGAACTGATCCGCTTATGTGAACCTTATTTTAGTAAAAAGAAAGATAAAGAGAAAGAAAAAGAGAAAGAGAAAGTGAGCTATGATCTCTTTGCTAGTTTTGTTCGTAACCCTCATTATTAACAGTATAAAAGAACCTTTCCTTAGATGGAAAGGTTCTTCTCATATGGTGGACAAGCCTTACATATCATCATAATTTGTAACGTCTCTTTTTGTAGAAGTAGCTGGTGAATCGGAGTTACCGAAGTCTTCTACCATTTCCCATGCATTCGCATTATCGAATTTACCGGCATTACGCTGGCTGATTTCTCCTGCACCGCGTGGAGGGGGGGTCATCACTTGTTCCTCTACAGGCCGTGTATCGTTAAGATCTCCTTCTTGTACTTTGGCCGCATCCTCCACACAAAGTGTGGTAAAGGGCAGTGCTTCTAGTCTTTCAAAGGGGATGGGCTTACCGCATATTTCACACTTTCCGTAAGAGCCTGCTTCGATTTGATCCAGGGCATGATTAATTTGATCAAGTTCATTGCTTTGATGTTCATCTACAGCGAGATCACGTGCGCGTTCGAAGGTTTCTGTACCTAAGTCGGCAGGATGATTATCAACCGCAGATAATTCTCCTATAGATTCTCTAAGAGAGTCGGGCTCGCCCTCAGTGCTCTCTCGGTTAATATCAAAATGATTCTCAATGGATTCTTTCTCCTCAAGAAGTCGTTCTTGTAATGTTTTTAATTCGGCTTTTGTTAGTGCTGCTGTCATAACTAACGTCTCCCTTCCAGATTTCGATTGTGTCATCTAATTACCCTGTTTTACTGAATTACAACCAAGTCTATGAATGTTGGGTTTTTAACCTATGGTATTTGGATAAGAAGTAAATTAATGGAGCGTAAAGCCAGGTTTTATACGGAATCGTTTTCTTAATCGCGTAAATTATGATATAAAATAGAAGGAACCTTTGTTTTACAGAGGGAAGGGTTTCCTTAGGAAAGATGTAATGGGGGTCGTTATGATGGATGAACATATGAAGCGTCGTTTAGATAAGCAAAAACAATTATTTAAACAGCTCGGCATTCAACTGGATGCTCTATCAATCCATGAAAAGCAATTTAATTATAAACTCAGAGGTTATGATCCAGATGAGGTGGATGAATTTTTGGACCTTGTCATTAAGGATTATGAACGTTTCTATGCCCATATTTCGGATTTGATGGATAAATGGCAAGAGCAGCAGTATACGATTCGAAGTATGAAAAATGCTCCAAAACCGGAAGCTGATCCAAATCTCATTGATCGTAAACAGCTCGAAGAAGTAGTGAAGCAACTTGAATACAGCATTCGTCAATTAAAAGGAAAATTGCCTCGGCCGGAAGCGAGAGATCCATATCTTGACTAAGTAAGTCATAGTAACCATTCATTTTTAATGAAGGAGACACGAATATGATCAAAATAACTGTTCTATCCGATACACATATGCCTAGAATGTCAAAAGTATTGCCAGCTCCGCTGCTTCATGATATTCAAGATTCTGACCTTATCTTTCATGCCGGTGACTGGAGTGATATGTCAGTCTATGAAGAGCTTTCATCCATGGGCAAGGTACATGGGGTAACAGGGAATACGGACCTTATTATGTTAAGGGGTATTCTGCCTGAGCAAACGATCGTAGAAGCAGGAGGAAAGCGTTTTGGGATCGTACATGGACATCTTGGAAAAGGGAGTACTGAGGAAAATGCACTAGCCGCATTCAGTGGAGAAGAGGTAGATTGTATTATTTTTGGACATTCTCATATCCCTTTATTAAAACAGCATGGTAACTGTATCTTGTTTAATTCAGGTTCACCGACTGACAAACGAAGACAACAGCAATATTCACATGGCGTGATCACCATCGATGGCGACATTCATGCAGAACATGTTTTTTATGATCATAAGTCGTAAAACGTACTTTTTTATAAAATCCACGAAATAACGCAGCCCCCCCTGTTCGCAGGACTAGAGGGGTTTGCGTTATTTTTATTTGCATGAGAGTGTTCATCTTCCTCTATCCGTTATCTGAGGTTCTTCTGTTTAGGAGGTAACGTATCTGTGCCTTTAAAGTGATGC
Organism: Paenibacillus polygoni; assembly: GCF_030263935.1. Classification (NCBI taxonomy): domain Bacteria; kingdom Bacillati; phylum Bacillota; class Bacilli; order Caryophanales; family Paenibacillaceae; genus Paenibacillus; species Paenibacillus polygoni. Next base: position 1,997,038 of record NZ_CP127162.1, read on the forward strand.
TACGATAGTACTTGAATACGATTTTATTGGAGAGGAGGGCTCAAATTGAAGTTATCTGTATTTACGGTAGCAACTCCGGATATGACGCCACAGGAACTGGTAAAGGCTGCATCTGTAGCCGGAATCGAAGGCATCGAATGGAGATACAAAGGGATCCCAGATGAGGCAAGGGCGGATACCCCTTCGTTTTGGGGAAGAAATCTCGCGTCGATTGATCCAGCGGGAACGAAAGATAACATTCTGGATATACGAAACTTAACAGTTCAAGCAGGACTGACCTCTATTGCACTTGTTCCTTATTTATCGGTAACGGATCTTGCTTCTACTGAGCAGGCATTTGAGACAGCACATGTTTTAGGAGCTTCTATGATGCGGGTAGGTGTCCCTTCCTATAACAGAGCGGAAAACTATCATGATTTGTATAAACAGGCCGATGCGTACTTGTCTGAAGTTCAGGAAATGTCCCGAACCTATGGTGTAAAGGCACTTGTCGAAACACACCATGGAACCATTGCCCCAAGTGCTTCACTCGCTTATCGTCTGGTGTCCCGTTTTGATCCAGGTCATGTCGGTGTTTTATATGATCCGGGCAACATGGTGCACGAAGGATTTGAGAATTACAGAATGGGTCTGGAGTTGCTTGGTCCTTATCTTGCACATGTCCATGTTAAAAACGCAGTCTGGGCAAAAAAGGAAGGATTAAGTGGTGGTATAGGTTCCGCGGAGTCAGAATATGAGTGTAACTGGTCGCCATTGCTTGGTGGAGTAGTAAAGTGGAGTCAGGTGCTCCGAGACTTAGTATCTGTAGACTACAAAGGGTATCTAGGAATCGAGGATTTTAGTCAAAGTCTTCCTTCTGAGGAAATGCTGAAGCATTTCAGTCATCATATGAAAGCGCTTCTTAACGAGATATGGGCGGAGGTATAGCTATGGAATTCGTAAGAGTTGGTGTGATCGGGATCGGTAATATGGGTTCTTCACATGCATTGACGCTGGTGAAAGGTCAGATTGAAGGAGCCGTCCTAAGTGCTGTATGTGATGCCAGAGATTCAGCTAGGGTATGGGCGGAACAGAATCTGCCAGAAGGCATTACCTTTTATAATGACCCTTCCGAAATGCTGCAATCCGGTAAGGTCGATGCAGTAATTGTAGCAACGCCGCATTATCATCATGCGGAGCAAGCAATCGCAGCATTCGAAAGTAATATTCATGTACTTATTGAGAAACCAGCGGGCGTACATACCAAGCAAGTGCGTGAGATGAATGAAGCGGCAGCAAGAAGTGGTAACGTATTTTCCATTATGTATAATCAGCGTACGAATCCTCTGTATATCAAACTGAAGGAACTGATCTCATCTGGCGAGCTCGGAGAGATTAGGCGTACAAACTGGATCATTACGAACTGGTACCGTTCGCAGTCGTATTACAATTCGGGAGGCTGGCGTGCCACCTGGGCTGGTGAAGGCGGAGGGGTGCTCATTAACCAAGATCCTCATCAACTGGATTTATGGCAGTGGGCAACCGGCATGATGCCAAAGCGAATTCGTGCATTTTGTTCTTTTGGTAAATACCGTGATATAGAAGTGGAAGATGACGTTACGGCTTATGCAGAGTACGAAAACGGAGCGACAGGTGTATTTGTTACGACTACGGGAGATGCTCCGGGTACAAATCGGTTTGAAATCACAGGTGACCGCGGGAAAATTGTCATCGAAGATGGAGAGCTGACATTCTGGCAGCTGAGTGAACCGGAGAGTGAATTTAACAAGCGGAACACAAATCCTTTTGCCATACCTGAATATATAAAAAAGAAAATTCCTACTCCCGGGATCGAGACTGGACATCCTGGTATTATTCAAAATTTTATCGATGCGATTCTGAAGCAGAAACCGCTGATCGCTCCAGGAGAAGAAGGGATTAAGGGACTTACCTTATCGAATGCCATGTATTTATCTACTTGGACGGATGATTGGGTGGAACTTCCAATCGATGAAGAGTTATTTTATGAGCAGCTGCAGGATCGAATTCTTAGTTCTCAGGTTAGCAAGTCCGAAGGATACGAACAGACACAACCCATAGATTTGAAAGGTACTTTCTAACTTAGCAAAGTGACTTGCCTAATAACCATTTAACTGAATCTCAACGAAATGCCCAAAGAAGAATAGGAGGATTCTCATGAGTGCAAAGGATGGAATGTTATACTCCCCTCAGAGTGCAGCGCAGAAGGTAGTATGTGGTCCGGGAGAATTTATATTTGCCGCGGCAGCTTTGGATCATGGACATATTTACGGAATGTGCGGGAGTTTAATTGCGGCGGGGGGAGAACTGAGATGGGTGTACGACAAAGACCCTGAGAAAGTAAAATCATTCATTCAGCGGTATCCTGGGGTCAAAGCGGCTAGATCGCTCGAAGAGATATTGCAAGATTCTGAGGTAAAGATGGTGGCAGCAGCGGCCATTCCTTCAGAACGGGGCGATCTTGGGCTTGCTGTAATGGATGCAGGAAAAGATTATTTCACCGACAAAACACCATTTACCACTCTGGGTCAGCTAGAAGCTGCACGTAAAAAAACAAAAGAAACAGGCCAAAAATATATGGTCTATTATAGTGAACGTCTTCATGTAGAAAGTGCCGTTTATGCAGGGCAGCTTATTGACCAGGGAGCGATTGGACGCGTGATTCAGGTCATGGGGACAGGACCTCACAGGCTAAATGCTGCTAGTCGCCCAGATTGGTTTTTTCGTAAATCCCAATATGGAGGCATTATTTGTGATATTGGCAGCCATCAGGTGGAGCAGTTCCTTAGTTTTTCATCCTCTCAGGACGCAAAAGTAATGTACAGCCGGGCTGTGAATCTACATCATCCTGCCTATCCAGAGCTTGAAGACTTTGGAGAAACTTCACTTCTTGGCGATAACGGAGCTTCCGGTTATTTTCGAGTGGACTGGTTCACGCCAAATGGCCTGTCTACCTGGGGAGATGGAAGAACTACCATCCTCGGTACAGATGGATATATTGAACTTAGAAAGTATACGGACATTGCAAGGGATCGAGAAGGCGATCAAGTATACCTTGTAAATCACGAGGGAGAATATCACTTTGGAGTAAAAGGAAAGGTAGGGTATCCTTTCTTTGGTCAATTGATACTCGATTGTTTACATCGGACGGAGAACGCGATGACACAAGATCATGCCTTTAAAGCAGCTGAAATATGTCTATTAGCTCAGCAGCAGGCAGAGCAGCTTACCTTGGCTAAATAATTGTAAGATTGCAGGACAATGACTATAACAGCGGCAGACCGCATCATGTTACAATGGAGCCTAAGAACAGGGTAACGATTAAAGGAGTGACCTTACGATTGGCTTACACATTGCAGATGAAGGAGCCGCTTAATTTTAATTATCTGAATTGTGAACCCTTACATATGGAAGCGGTAGATGGATTTCATTCGCACCCTTACTATGAAATTTATTATTTTCACACGGGTAAATGCAACTATATTATTGGGGATCAAGTTCATGTACTTGAACCAGGGGATTTGATTCTTATGCATGGAATGACGTTGCATCAGGCACACCCTGAACCTGTCGTACCGTATATCCGTACTACACTTCATTTTTATCCTTCCGTAATCGAAGAATATGTACAGCCCGAGAAAGCAAAAAGGCTCCTTGAACCTTTTGAGAGACTAAGCAATGAAGTGATCCATCTCTCTAATGCACAGCAAACGGAAGTGGAGCTGATCTTCACACAGATGAATGAATTATTTCAAGGCCATGAGGAACGAGACTTTACTTATGATCGTTTTGTTTTTAAACTGTGCGATTTTCTTACGATGACTGCACTTTTCTCTGAAACGGCGATGAAGCATCGAAGGATTTTATCAGATAAAGAAGAACACTTGCAGCGGATTATAACCTATCTTGAAGTACATTATATGGAAGAAATAAATCTTTCCAATATTGCGAGTGCACTTCATTTATCTAAACCTTATATGGCTGCCCTGTTTAAAGAATTAACCGGTACTACGATCATCAAGTATTTATATCAAAGACGGATTAACCAAGCAAAACTCTTATTTCGCCTTCAGCCGGATCTCAGTGTAACAGAAGTCAGCCGCAAAGCAGGATTCAAACAGATCTCCCACTTTAGCCGTACATTTAAGCAAGCGGCAGGCTGTACACCAGAAGCTTATCGAACCAGCCAAGGATCTTGGTTACGTTAACTAAATCCCTTATGCAAATTCACGATCTTTATTCTGATGATATAGTCACAATTTGCCTTTCTTTCACGATAAGGAGTAAAGTGTTACTTGAAAGTGAATAAAGGATGTGAATAAAATCGTGAATGAAATGAACAAAGATATCAAGAATGAAGTGATGAATGAAAAAGGAATCGAAACATTTATTGTAAGTTCTAGTCAAGCTGATACGGAATCGAAAATAAAACTATCCGCCTTGCTGGAACGATTGCAAGATGGTGCTGACCGGCATTTACAGCAGCTTGGGATTACAATTTCTGAAATGCTGCGTGACGGTTTTGGATGGATGCTGATGACGATGGATCTTACAATTACTCAGCACCCTGTACTTGAGGAAAAGATGGAACTAACTACGTGGTCTAAGGGTTACCGGGGAGTTGTTTGGTTAAGAGACTACGAATTAATAGGATCTTCAGGAGCCGCAGGCTATGCTCGTTCGGCCTGGACGCTTGTGGATATTAACAAACGAAAAATTATGCGTCCAACTGCGTTTCCCTATGAGATTCCAATCGTAGAAGGAGAAGTTTCTGAGGGACCCCCAGATAAGGTAGCTGTTCCGCAAGAGTTAGAAATGAAAAAAGCTTATGAATTCATTGCTACATATAGTCTTATGGACAGTAATAGCCATGTGAATAATGCCAAATATGCAGATCTCTGTTACGATGCTTTAGAAGCAGATGAAGCTCGAAATCTGCGTATGAATCGCTTTCGGATTACCTATCACCGAGAAGTGAAACTTGGTGAACAGGGAATAATAGAACGTTCCGATCTCATAGATCAATCCATCTGGTTCAAAGGTATAAACGAAGAAGGAAAGATCATTTTTGAAGCGGAAATCCAGTTTGATGTTTAAATATGAAAACACTGCGGAGTTATCTGTAGTGTTTTTTTATTTTGATATAACCTTCATGTTTGAAATTTACTAGTTAATGGTAATGAATAGCAAGAACAACGGAAAGGGAGGGATTCGTAATGAGTCAAGTTCCAGATCGTCATCAACCAGACAAGAACAAGGATCCTGAACGTAACAACCAGAATAACTACAACACAATGGATCACCCAGAACAGTATAAGACAGAGGAAGAAAGTCTATTTGATCGTTTTGATGATGAGTTAAATGTTGATCCTATTCCTATGGAAGATCTGAATTTAGAGCAGCAGGAAGAAAAAGATAAAGAAGCGACAAAAAGCAATTCCTCGACAGAAGAAAAGTACCGTGCGGACTACCGAAAGTAAAGTCCGTTTCACTCGTTATAAGAGCAGCTTTTGTAGAGATCATGCAGAACATGGTCTCTTTTTTGTTGTTCGTATCCAAAATCAATTTCATAACTCAATTAAAACGATAAATTTGTAACTATATATAGACAAATAGAACCATTTTGATCTATATATAGTCATGACTAAAGCAACTAAAGGTATTATGAAATTGATTTGCCTACGTTTAAAATAAACCGAAATGTTTAAGGATAATGGAGATGATCTTTAGATCTTTTGGATAAATAGATAGAACGAGAAAGAAAGTAGGGATAGGATGATACAAGATTGCATTATTGTAGGTGGAGGAATTGCTGGACTTCAAGCGGCGATACAGCTGGGACGTTACGCGGAGCATAAGGTGCTCGTTATTGATTACGGAGAAGGCAGATCAAGTTTATGCCGAAGCTATCATAATATATTAGGTTTTCCGGACGGAATATCAGGGCAAGAACTTCGGAAGAGAGGAAGACAGCAAGCGGAATCCTATGGAATAGAGTTCATTCATGATCGTGTCGTTAAGGCACATAAAGAAGAGGAGATCATCACATTAACCGGAGAAAACGGCGCAGTGTATAAAGCAAAAACCCTACTGCTTGCAACCGGATTAACGGATCGTCATCCTGAACTTCCTGGACTAAAAAACACGCTTGGCATGTCGGTATATGTGTGCCCAGATTGCGATGGATATGAGATTAAGAATAAAAAAACAATTATCATGGGTTCGGGAACAGCGGGTGCGGGTATGGCTCGTATTCTTTCCAGCAAAACCCTCGATTTGACATATATTAATCACGAGCAGGCGGATATCCCAAGTGAAATTCTTCAAAAACTAAAAGATAAAAACATTGAGTATATTGAAGAACCGATTGAAAAAATAGAAGAACAAGATGGAATGATGTCCACTGTTATTTTAAAAAGCGGCAGAAGAATAGAAGCAGAACGCGGGTTTATTGCTTTTGGGAATAACAAAGTTCACTCTGAGCTTGCTGAACAACTTGGAGCAGAAGTAGCTGACAATAAACATGCAGCAGCAGATGCAAGATCCCGTATGTCCACAGTAGAGAATGTATGGATTGCTGGAGATCTGGGCATTCATTCAGAGCAAGCCGCAGTTGCCATGGGTGACGGAGTCTTGTGTGGAATCTGGATCAACAAAACCCTCCATCATATGAAAAAATAAAACGATCCCCCTCAAGTAGGAACATTATGTCCTATAGAGGGGTGTTTTTTTGCGGTTTTTTAATGATACATCAACAAAAACAGCTTCAGATGTAGTTAGTCATCATTTTGATACATACATATAAAGTAACGTCTATTTAGGAAGTGATCATATGCCGTTTATTGGCGGGATTATTCTTGTCTTTATTTTGGCTTTTGTCGTGTGGATACTGTTAACTCCAGTCTTCACTAAAGTGGGAGAGAAAGTGACGAAGAAATATAAACAATTTACGAAAGAGGAGAGTGCGAATGAAGAATCTAAAGACGTTTAAAATCGGTGGAATCGTGATCGGAGCTGTAATCATTATTGCTATATTAGTGGTTAGTTTATTTGTAACACGAATTCCAAACGGTTATGTTGGCGTCGTTTATTCACCAAATGGAGGAGTTAAAGATAATACACTGAGCCAAGGTTGGAAACTGGTAGGGGCATTCGACAAGGTGACTAAATATCCGATTCGGATTCAAACGGTAGAATACAAGGATATTCAGATTGCTACTTCTGATGGTAAGAGTATCACCATTGATTTTGCTTACAACTATCAAGTAGAACCAGATAAGGTATCATTCATTTTTAATAAATTTGGCCCGATTAGTATTGAAGAAATTGAAGACACCTATTTGAAAACCAGATTCCGTGATGCTGCACGTAAAGGAATTTCTAAGTTTACTGTCATTGATGTATATGGAGAGAAATCATCGGATGCAGCAATCGATGTACAACAACGTTTCTCAGATGACGTGGCAGGGCTTGGTTTCATTGTTTCCAATGTAACGGTCGGGGTACCGCAGCCAGATGCCAAAACACAAGAAGCTATTGATAAACGGGTAGAAGCTTCTCAAGAACTTGAACGCAAGACTACGGAACTTGAGATTGCTAAGAAAGAAGCAGATAGAAAAAGAGTGGAAGCACAAGGTAATGCTGATAAATTGTTAATTGAAGCAGAAGGCCAGGCCAAGGCAAATAAAGTTCTTCAACAATCATTAACGGAAGAATTAGTACAATATGAAACCGTTAAGAAATGGGATGGCGTATTACCGTATGTAAGTGGATCTAACATCCCTGTGATCCAGCTGCCTTCTCAGAAGACAGAAACAACTAAATAGCAACAGGGGGAGGAAACTCCCCTAATACTGGTTTATGCAGTTCCCTAAGTTATCAAGCAAGGTGTTTTCATCCCATTGTGTGTTTTAGAGGACAAGCGGCAGTTGCCATGGTGAGTGGATCTTCTGTGGAATCTGGTTCAACAATACGCTTCCTAAAATAAAAAAATAAAAGAAGTTGTGATTATCCACTGCTTTTTCTGTTTCAATGAGGAAGACAAGGTTAATAAAAAGTAAGACAAGCTATGTTATCGAAATGGAAAAAAATCGAAATGTGAAATTGGAGTGATATCTGATGTCAGAACAAACACATATGATTAATAAAGAAAAAGAAATGAAGCTTGATCAAGTCGAGAACGTGATCGAGCGTATGGATGCCGAGCAGAAAGAAGATATCTTGGAAAGCTTTGATGCATTCAAACAATACCTTCATAAACGCGTCTCACTCGGTGAATCCCTTGGTCTAAATGAAGAACAGTTGGCAAAAGTAGCCCAAAAAGTAGCGGATATTTTGGCAGCGAAGGAAGAGCCGCGTAATCGGGAAGAAAAGCTGCTTCAGGAGCTTTGGAATGTTGCGGATCCTGAGGAGAAAGATACGCTGGCAAGCATACTTGTACGGTTTGTTAAAAATTAATCTAGATCATACGCAGGCGGGTCCCTTAGGGGACCCAAAACACATTAAAATGAAAATTTATTATATTTTTAATAACAACTTTGAAACTCTTTCATCATTTACAACGTTTATAATATATCTAGAGCTGAAAAGTGCACAGAAATGAAAATTTAACCTACTTTTGATGGATGTACAGTTTATTCGACTCTAGGAACTAGTCAGATGATTTTGCATTAGGGGAATCATGCTGAACATGAGGAGAGATGCAAGATGAAAAAAACACTACTGACAATAAGTTTATTAAGCGTAATTTTTATGGGTTCCTTTACATATGGAAATTTGAATTATGAGGCATCGACAGTTTTAGCAAAACCAACGAATCCCGAGGTTCAGACGGAAAATAAAGATATAACGGATACGACCAAAGAAACGATTTATATAACAAATATCAATAACATAGATGGACAACTGGAAATTCAGGCAGATGATATCGAGTGGTTCGAAGGTAAGGCTGCGGATGAAGCTCTTGTCAAAAATGAACCGAATGCAGGCATCGACTATGCGCCAGATGGTTATTACATCGTTAATGACGATCCTTCCACTTACGAGTTAAAAGTTGCTCCTGATGCGGAGATATTAGTGCAAATTTACGACCGTACGGGTCAGCCAGAAGATATTGATATCAACTGGAACGAAAAAATCAGTCTTGAAAAATTCATCGCTCTCTACAATCAGAAAGATAACTTAGACATGAGCCAATTCCCTTATCATGTTACCGTTCAAGATGGAGAAGTGATTCAAATCGTTCAGCAGTATATTCCTTAAGGTTTATTATAAAAGAATAACGAAAAGCCCCTTCCTATTAGGTAAGGGGCTTTTCGTTATTAAGGCGACGAATAGGTGCCATTATGGAAGATAACTATGGAGTCTCTGTCTCTGTAGGAGTATTTACTGCGCCGTTCTGTGCGGGTCCTCCCAACCCGTTGTGAACTTGTATAGATATTGCATTCTGAGTTCCCTCTTCAAGCGTAATATTCACAATGTCATCAGCTTGTACACTGGTGGAAGGCATAGTAGTAGAGTCTGTAATCGTAATTTCCATGGTTTCATCCGTAAATAGATTGTCCATACTTGGCGGTGCAGCGCCATCTGCTGGCATGTCAGGGACAGTTCCTTCAGGAGCTTCACCTTGCTGTGGTGGAGTTGTTCCAGGGCCCGAGCCAGCAGCAGGCACTTCACCTTGCGAAGCCTCACCTTGCGGAGCCTCGCCTTGTGGAGCTTTCCTTGCAGGAGGATTCCCTCCATTCCCTTCCCTCGGCTGAGTTGGTGAAGTATAGATGGTCAGTGTACTGCCTTCGATCGATTTAACTTTCCCCAATAACAGGGTACCCTGGGTTTCTGATTCGTTTGTATTTGCAGAAGTCGAAGGATTCGCTTCTGTTACGGCGGCTGGATTCGACTCTGCATCGTCTGTAGTTGATCCGCAGCCTGATAACAAGGTGAGAACTAACACACTAGCCAGGCTCAGAGATGCAAGGATTGAGCTTTTTTTTCGTTTCATAATCAAATTCTCCTTCAATCTATGGTTTTTTAGATTTCATTGGTTCATTTTACTTTGTTCATATGAACTGAACATGTACGGAAATATAAACTCAGCTGAAAAATCCATGAAACAATAATGAAGTGATAGAGGACGTAGAACGATTATTTGCTGCATATAATGCCTAATGAGATCGCGAGATAAAAGAGGTGTAATTATGTATGATTGTATTATTATCGGGGGAGGACCCGCAGGACTTAGTGCAGCGTTAGTTCTTGGACGATCCATGCGGGAAGTCCTCTTATTTGATCATGGAAAACCCAGACATGCACCTGCCCGTCATTCTCACGGTTTTATAACCAGGGATGGAGTTACACCAGCAGAGTTCAGAAGACTAGCTCACAAGGATCTAAGTGCATACCCTACGATTCAAAAGAAAGAGGAAGAAATAGTAGATGTCCGCCATCATCATCACGGAGGATTTGAAGTGCTGTCTTCCACGGGAACACGCGAAACAGCCAGAACATTACTTTTAAGCAGCGGGATGCAGGAAAAATTACCTCAAATCAGAGGTTTAGATTCCTTTTATGGTCAGAGTTTGTTCAGTTGTCCGTACTGTGATGGTTATGAAGTAAGAGGAAAGAAGCTTGTTCTTATTACGGAATCGAAGAATGCTTTCGCAACAGCACAGATCATTCAACATTGGAGTAGAGCTTTAGTGTTATGTACGAATGGACATTCCATAGTAACACCAGATCAATACCGGATGCTGCAAGTCCGAGGAATTGAGGTAATAGATCAGCCCATTCATCAATTGCTTGGTAAAGACGGCCAGTTATCAGGCATTTCATTTACAAGTGGAGATAAACTTACCTGTGAAGCAGGATTTGTTACTCCCCAGCTGTCACATTCAGGTAATCTTAGCTACAAACTTCGTTGCCAAATGAACGACAAGGGAGCCATTCAGACAGATGGTTATGGTCGTACTTCAATTCGCGGAATCTATGCCGCTGGAGATAATTCGGTTATCTCCCCGACCCAGCTAGTCATTGCGGCAGGAGAAGGAAGTAGGGCAGCAATTGGGATTAATATGGACCTGATTCGTGCTGATTTTTGAGCAAAAGAAAAGAAGACTCCCATATATTTAAGGGGTCTTCTTTAAGATTATCATCTGATTAGTAATTACAAAATGCACTGGCGATAATAACAAGAAGGATAAAGAGTACTAAAATAGCACCGATGGACTTTCCTCCGTCAAATCCAGAAGTACCACAACCACAATCAAACCCGCCGTTACGTTGATCATTGCTCATATGAACTGACCTCCTCTCACTGACCTTAAGCATCTTATGTATGGAGGGCGGCAGAAGATTGGGCTATTCGATAAACTGCCCTTAATTTGGGCGGGCTTAACTTTAGGTTGTCAGATGAATGAGAATACGTTATGCTAATGGATAAAATTTCAAGGAGAGATAAATAATGAATAATCCATGTCATATGAACAGTAACAAACGACAGAGAATGATGAGAAAAGGAGGAGATCATGATGAACATAATGAATGCAGGGCATCCGGTGTAGCGTAATATAGCCATTTGCCCTCTAAATAGAGAGGGATGTAACCCATTGAATATGTATACATTTAAAAAAAGACATGCTCACTTTTTGCTGTCGAGTATAGGAATTTCTCATATTGGCGATTGGATCTATCTGATTGCTATTAATTTAATGATTCTACATATGACAGGATCCCCAGCAGCGGTTGGGCTGTTATATATTCTTAGGCCGATTGCTACGATGATTACTGCAGGATTTGCTGGAAGTTTGGTAGATCGGTGGAATACACGAAATATGATGATTTGGCTTGATCTGTTTCGGGCTCTTTTGATCCTCGCAGTTCCCTTTTTACCTTCGTTACCTCTTATTTATATCTTCGTATTTCTCATCAGTATGGCTAGTTCTTTGTTTGAACCGGCTTCACTCTCCTACACTGTTTCTTTCATTCCTGCTGCTTTACGAAAGAAATATAATGCATGGGTTTCTTTGACTCAGTCAGGTGCTTATGTTATTGGTCCTGCAGCAGCAGGTGGATTGTTTGCCATTTCCAGCAGTGAAACTGCGATCATGGTAAATGGGATCTCATTTCTAATGTCAGCACTTCTTCTTACAGGCTTACCTAAACTGGGAGCTGTCTCTACGCCTGATCATGAAAAAGCAGAGCAAAGTCATGGTCATAGAAGTGAAAAGTGGAGGATGCTCAAAAAAGACTGGTCGGTCGTATGGCAATTTAGTAAAACACATGTAAAAGTAATCATAATCTATGGGCTATTTCATGGAATCATGATCATGGCTGCTGCTTTGGATTCGCTGGAAGTTTCTTTTCTAACACAAGTTATTCACAGCAGTGATTCACAGTACAGTATGCTCTTAAGCATCACCGGAATTAGTTTTTTGCTGGGTTCCTTTATTCAGACTCGAATGGTAGATAGACTCCATACCATGACATTGCTGGGTTATGGTGCTTTACTATTTTCAACAGGTTATGTTATATACAGTTTTTCGCATCACTTGGTTGTTACAGGTGTAGGGTTTGTCATCTTGTCATTCTTCCAGGCTTTTATGAATACAGGCTATTATACATACATTCAGAATGAAATTCCTGTCTCCATGATCGGCCGAGTGACAAGTGTATACAGCTTCATTCAGTCCCTTCTTGAGATGGTTATGATCTGGCTGTTTAGCAGGTTTGCTGAACTTATAGATGTGAAAACAGCAGTAGTCTCCGCTTCATCGCTCCAGTGGATGGTCGCCGTAGTACTGCTGGTTTATTGTATATACTTTATGTTGCTTGAACGACGAAAATTAGATTCAACTTCGAGAGTCATCCAGTAAATGTAGACGTAACCCGTCTTGAATCGCTTGGAGAAACCTGCTGGCAGCTGGGGAAAGTTCGGATAATGAAGGAGCCGCAATCCCGATTAGACGGTATGGTTCTTCTTCAATGGGGATAACACGGACGGTATCAGGGAGTCTGGAAAGTACCATTTCAGGTAAAATGCTGATACCAAGTCCGTGTTGAACCATCCCAATGATTGCCTGCTCCTCGGCAATTTCATATTTTATATTCAGCTTTGTTTTATGTTCTTTGATCATCGTCTCAATCTCATCATCACCTCCCCATTTTGGCATAATAAAGGGTTCATTACTAAGTGAAGTAAGAGAAACAGAAGGGGCATCGGCAAGTGGATGTTCACTTGAAACGATACATACCATACGATCTTTCTTCAAAGGAATGTTGTCAAGCTGGGACTTACCTTGCAGTGTAATAAAGCCAAAATCAACGACACCAGAAGCAATCCAGTTTTTAATTTCCGCATAGTCACCTTCTCTCAATTTAATTTTTATTGCAGGAAATTCTTGGTGAAAAGATTTTATGACACCAGGAAGCCACTGAGAAGAGACGCTGGTAAAGGTACCTATACGTACAGTGCCTGTCTGAATTCCATGAAGCAAATCAATTTCTTGCTGCAGCATTTCCTGCCACTTTAGAATTTCTCTCATGTATTGGTAGATTCTTTCCCCATTTGTGGTGAGGCGAATTCCAGACTTCGCCCGGATAAGAAGGGGGAATCCGCAGTCTTTTTCTAGGCTTAAAATGGCGTGACTAACAGCAGATTGCGTTAAGTTAAGGATGGTAGCCGCTTTCGTTAAGCTGCCGACTTCAACGACAGTACATAAAATCGCATATTTAGTTATACTCACAACGATTTCTCCTTACATGAAAATATTTCATGTTATGTATTATAAACATTCATTTTTCTAATGGAAAGACTTGTTATATACTTTGTCTTGCTCTTATGAGAGCGGCCAGCTGACATACATAACAGGGAATAAGGGAGAAGAAGAAAGACATGTTTAGGCGAATGGACACAAAAAAACAAGCGGATTTGCAAATGCTGTTAGTCACTCTTTTATGGGGGTCTTCCTATTTGTTTATGAAAGAAGGTCTTGGTAGTATTCAAGAAATCAACCTGATTGCCTTACGGTTTGGTTTTGCATTTTTGCTGCTTGGTATATTGTTTTATAAAAAATGGTCCTATGTGACTGTAAGGCTTGTAGGACAAGGATTTATATTAGGTGCAGTTCTGTTTATGGCCTTTGTATTTATAACTTATGGCGTCAAACGGACAAGTACTTCTCAGGCAGGTTTTCTAATCAGTTTATCTGTCGTCTTTGTACCACTGTTTACCTCATTATGGGGACGAAAGCTTCCAAGCAGAAAAATGGCAGGTTGCATTATGCTGGCTGTCATCGGAATATCCTTATTAACACTAGATCAAAGCCTGAGTATTGGATCAGGAGATCTATTATGTATTTTAGGGGCGATGATGTATGCAGTATATATTATTGTCTCTGGAGTTATGGTGCGAAAAGGCGACGCTATCGTACTCAGTATTTTACAGCTTGGTTTCGCCGGCGGGATCGCTTTCATCTTTTCACTCCTATTTGAACAGCCAAAACTTCCGAATTCAAGCGAAGCATGGATAGCAGTTATGGGGCTGACTATACTGTGCAGTGCAGTAGCTTATACAATTCAAATTCTAGCACAGCGGCATATGACTTCAACCCGTGCAGGACTGATATTCTCACTTGAGCCTGTATTTGCAGCCGGATTTGCTTTTATTTTCTACGGTGAACGCTTGCCTTGGAATGGATTCATTGGTGCTTGTTTAATCTTATCAGGGGTGCTGCTTACAGAGATTACCCCGCGTTTGCCTCAGCGGTTTAGAAAACATAAACACACAGAACAAATAGGTGTTGAAATAAATCTTAGTGAAGGATCGTCGACATAGACGATCTTTTTATTTTTCATAAACATTATAACGTTATATTTACCTAACTGGAAAATCATGGTAATATAATCCCATAAATAATTAGAAAATATAGGAATAAGGAGGAGTGATATGGGGATAACAATCCTTCGCTCCGTACGAACGGCAGATCATCCAGAGCGCTTTGATCTAATCATTAAAGATGGCATAATCGCGGAAAAATCAGCAGCGGGTACAGCGTGTGGAGACGAAATCTTGGATTGCAGTGATTTGTTCGTATCCAGCGGCTGGATTGATATGCATGTCCATGCAATGGAAAGTTATCGGCCTTATGGAGATGAAATCGATGAGATTGGAGTACGGCAAGGTGTCACTACCATCGTTGACGCTGGCAGCTGTGGAGCCGATGATATCGGGAAACTGGCTGAGCTGAGTAAAATAACGGCTACGAGGGTACTCGCCTTTCTTAACATTTCGCGCATAGGGCTGGGAGAACGGCAGGATGAACTAAGTTCTGCGGGATGGATCGATGAGAGAACGATCGAGGCTTCAATTCGTGAGTTAGGTTCCTTTATCGTTGGACTTAAAGCCCGGATGAGCAGAAGTGTGGTTAAGGATGAAGGTATTCGCCCGCTTCATATGGCAAGATCTATGTCTGACAAAACAGGATTGCCTCTTATGGTACATATCGGTTCAGGACCGCCTGAAATCGAAGAAGTGCTGAACTTGCTTCAGAGTAAAGATATCATTACTCATTATTTGAATGGCAAGGAAAATAACATACTAGATGGGAAGGGGGAAGTGTTACCTGCTTTTCTTGCTGCTATAAAACGGGGAGTGCATTTAGATGTGGGTCACGGTACCGCAAGCTTCTCTTATCAGGTAGCAGAAAGGGTGAAAAAATCGGGTATTCACCCGGATACCATCAGCTCTGATATATACCGGGGTAATCGAATAAATGGCCCTGTACATAGCTTAGCTGAGGTCATGAGCAAATTTTTACTACTTGGCTATTCTCTAACGGATATCGTGAATGCGGTTACAGTGAAAGCTGCGACTTGGCTGAAGCGGCCTGAACTCGGACGAATTCAAGTAGGGGATAAAGCGAACCTCACTTTATTTAGACTTGTTCAAGGACAATATGTACTGGCCGATTCCATGGGCGAGATTCGCAGCACACAGACAATCATTGAAACGAAGGGAGCAATCATCGGTGACAAGTTCTATTCTTGAGCAATATGGATTAAAACGTGTAATTAATGCAAGTGGGAGAATGAGTATTCTTGGCGTATCGGCACCAACAGACACGGTTATGGAGGCAATGAAACAGGGTGGGCAGCAGTACGTAGAAATTGCGGATCTGACGAACAAAGCAGGAGATCACATTGCACGTGTATTAGGCTCGGAGTCAGCAGTTGTAGTGAATTCCGCATCAAGCGGGATCGCCCTTTCGGTCGCTGCAATGGTTACCCAAGGAAACAAGAGAAAGAGCGAAAAATTACATCAGGAACCCATTCAAAAGAATGAAATCGTCATGCTGAAAGGTCATAATGTGCAGTATGGGGCCCCAGTTGAAACGATGGTTTATCTTGGCGGGGGCAAACTTCTTGAAGTTGGTTATGCAAACGAAGGAAAAAAGGAACATATCGAAGAAGCAATTAATGAGCGAACAGCCGCTATTTTATATGTAAAATCCCATCACTGTGTCCAGAAAAATATGATATCCGCAGAGGAAGCCTATGAAGTAGCACAAATGTACCAAATTCCTCTCATTATTGATGCAGCTGCAGAAGAAGATTTGACAAGCTATATACCGATATCGGACCTGGTCATATTTAGCGGATCCAAAGCGATTGAAGGTCCTACTTCGGGGATTGTAGCAGGCAAAAAGCAGTATATAGATTGGTTGAAAGTTCAGCTGTCAGGTATTGGGCGGAGTATGAAAGTGGGGAAAGAAACGACGTTTGGACTGCTGAAAGCATTAGACGAATACCAGATGAAAACAGACAAAAGTGATCAGGAGAAACAAGAACTGCAGCAGCTTGCTCCTCTTTCCAAACTTAATGGTGTAGAGATGTCGATCGTACAAGATGAAGCAGGCAGACTTATATATCGCGGTCGTATTCGGATTCAGGAACAGATAACAGGAATTACCGCTGCTGAGGTTGCAGAGCAGCTTCGTACTGGAGATATAGCAATTTATACCCGTGATTATGGGGTAAGACAGGGCTATTTTGATATCGATCCAAGATCGTTAAAAGAAGATGATATGAACATCATTTACTCACGTATTCATCAAATTATATCGGGGGAATAGAGCTATATGACGACTATGGAGAAACGTTTATATAAAGGCAGGGCGGCCCTGAATGTACTGGCTGGCAGTGTGCAAAATGCCAAAGAAATCTTTGAAGCAGCGGATGGATATGTAGTCATCGGTGTTTTATCTAAAAATTATCCAGATGCAAGTTCTGCAGTGGAAGCAATGAAACAATATGGCGAAGTATGTGAAGATGCAGTATCCATTGGGCTTGGTGCAGGGGATCCAAGACAGTCTGAAGTTGTAGCTGAAATTGCAAGAGAATACGCAGGGACACATATCAACCAAGTGTTTACTGGAGTAGGTGTAACTCGTGCGAGTCTGAATGGAAAATCAAGCTGGATTAACAGCCTTGTTTCTCCTTGCGGAAAACCGGGATATGTAAATCTCTCGACAGGCCCACTAAGTTCTTCTGTCACGGAGAAGGCCATTGTTCCTGTGGAAGCTGCCATTGCTCTTGTCTCTGATATGGGCGGAAATGCATTGAAGTATTTTCCAATGAACGGGCTGGATACAAAAGAAGAATATATGGCTGTAGCGAGTGCTTGTGCCAAAGCAGGATTTGCACTAGAGCCAACGGGAGGAATAGATAAAGAGAACTTTCGTGAAATTTTAAAGATTGCACTAAAAGCCGGAGTCCCTGCAGTGATCCCTCACGTATATTCATCCATTATTGACAAAATAACAGGTCAGACCATCATTCAGGATGTTCAAGAGTTAACGAATATTCTAAAGTTCGAGGTGGATGCTTATGACAACGGGTAACCGTAAGCAGATTACATCATTTGGAGAAGTTATGATGCGGCTCGAGGTTCCCTCCCATCTGACTTTGAGTCAAAGCCGATCGCTGAACTATTCCTTCTCGGGAACGGGAGTCAATGTAGTTGCGGCTCTTATAAAGCTTGGGCATAAAGGCGCTATCGTAACCACACTGCCTGCCAATTCATTAGGAGATGCTGCAGAGGCAGCTCTTCGAGGACTCGGTTTTGATATGAAGTACGTACGAAGGGATGGGCAGCTGCTCGGATCTTATTTTCTTGAAACAGGATATGGGTCTAGAAAAAGTAAAGTAACCTATGCTAGCCGTGTCAATAGTGCGTTTAACACAACTTCACATCATGCTTACACAGACTTATCTTTTGCTGAAGACAGTCATTATTTTCATCTATGCGGGATTGGACTCGCGATGAATGAAGAGATGAGATACATAATGAAAACACTGGCAAGCGTGGTAAAATCAAAAGGCGGATCGGTCATCTTTGATTGCAACTTTCGGGCATCCTTATGGTCAGAGGAGGATAAGAAGCAGGCAAGGACTCATTACGAAGATATGCTGCATCTTGCCGATATTGTGATGATGAACGAACGTGATGCAATCTCTTTGCTAGGATATAAGTCATCTTCTGCTGACCGAATAGAGCAAATCAAAGAACTTATTCCGCAGATTGCGAAAGATTATGGTATTCGTGTCATTTCGGGAACACAGAGAACGATTGAAGCTGACAGTCATTATATCCAAGGTTTTTTATATCACAAAGATAAAGGGCTTACGTTTGGAAAACCGATGAAGGTACAAGTCCTTGACCGAATTGGTGCAGGGGATGCCTATACTGCTGGCGTGATTCATGGGGAGATTTGTGGATACGATCCAGGGTATACGGTTCAGTATGCAACCGCTGCTTCTGTCCTTGCCCATACCATCGTCGGAGATACAGCTCCGTCATCAGAAGAGGATATTCTTCAAGTTATGAATGAGCAAGTGTTAGATATTGAAAGGTAGTGATTCTGTGTCCCTGTCAAGAAAAAAAGGGCCGCTTTATTTGCAGCTAAAAAAAACGATTCGTGACCGCATTGTTCACGGCATATATCCAGTGGGTTCACTTATTCCTTCAGAACCGCAATTGGAACAAGAATTTAAAGTGAGTAAAATGACGGTGCGAAGTGCGATTCAGGAGTTAAAACAAGAGGGGTACGTACAGAAACAGAGCGGAGTCGGTACGACGGTGCTTCGAAATGCGGCTTCACCTCCACTATCCAAAGGTAAGAGATTTACAGAAATCCTGGTGGAGCAAGGGGACCGAATTGATAAGAAACTAATTGATAAAAAAGTGGAGCAAAACGGTCCAGACAGCGAGGCATATCATTTATTCGGCCCCTCATGTCTCTGCATAAAGCGACTTTACTATTTGAATGAAGTACCTTATATCTTTTATGAACACCGAGTTTTACCTGAAGCAGCAGGCAGATTAGACTGGATTCAGGGTGCTGATTTTTCTTTGTACGAGTGGCTGGAAGAGCAAAATCTCGTGGCGGAACGTTATCAGGATCAATTTACGATTGGTCCGCTGCCTGCAGAGGTTGCCGGGGAACTTGCGTTGCAAGAAGGCCAGATCGTGCTTCAAAGACATAGGTATACGTATGATGAGAGGAATCATGCCATAGAGTGGAGTGTTGGTTACTATAACACCAATTTAAAGCCGTACATTGTAGATTATCAGACATAGAGTATGCTTCTTACTCTGGAATATGATAAGATGTCGCTATATTGTGAACATTTTGACCATAGAAGACAGGTGAGAAGATGCGAAAAAAAGTGACAATGCAGCAAATCGCGGATACGGTTGGTGTATCTAAATTCGCTGTATCTAGAGCACTCACAGGCAAATCTGGAGTTAGCGAACAGACAAGAGATAAGATTATTCGTACGGCGGGACAGCTGGGTTATTTTAAGAATGGATTTGGCGGTGCTTCAAGAGTTGCTGCATTAGAGCAGGAAAAAGAGAAAGAGTTAACCCCCGATTGGCGAAAACAGACGGGTACAGTCTTGGTTCTTTTTCCGAATATAAGGTATCAGAACAAAGATTCTCTGTACTGGGGTCCTATGTTCGAAGGCATATCTGCTAGGCTCAATGAGAAGGGATTCGATATTCTGACCTTAACTGAACCTTCTTCAGATAAAGTGTTTTCGTTACTTAATCCCGATGCAATTCAAGGAGTAATCACGGTGGGTGCTGTATCTTCTGCGTTATTGCTTGAATTTCAGCGGATGCAGATTCCGGTTGTGATGTTAGATCATTCGGATTCCGCATTTCACTGTGACACTGTTTTTAGTGACAATATCAGTCTCATGAGAGAGATGATGAATCAACTAATTGCAACTGGTTATCGCAAGTTTCAGTTTGTAGGGAATATTTATGATGCACCCAGCTTTTTAGAACGATGGACGGCATTTCGAATGACACTCGATGAGCATAACATTCCTTTAGAGCAGAACACGAAACTGTTCCACGAAGAAACGGAGGGACTCATGCAAGCGGTAAGTGAGATTCCTAGAAGTCAGCTTCCTGAAGTATTCGTGTGTGTAAATGATTCAACCGCACTTTTTGTGCTTGAACAATTATCGAAACAAGATGTGTCCGTACCAGAAGATTGCGCTGTAACCGGTTTTGATAACGTAGAAACAAATCTTCCGCTGCTGGCTACCGTTGATGTAAATAAGTCATTACTTGGAAGAAGGGCAGTAGATCAATTATTATGGCGAGTAGATCATCCATCTTTGCCGGTGGAACGTCTTCTGATCCATGCAGATCTCATATACAGAGATACATATATGACAGCAAAAAGAGGATAAGCTAACACACGAGAACCATTAGTGATGGAATCTAATTTCCATGATTAATGGTTTTTTTTGCTTTTTGTTTTCTTGAAAATGGATAACAAAAAGAATGCTGTTTTATTTTTGTTATGTATAATAAATGATCCTGCCTCGATATGAAATTTGATATTTGAATTCTTATTTCTGTTAAATACATAAATATCACGGGGAAGTTGAAGGCTTTAACCTGTCATAATATAGACAAAATTTAGAAATAGAGACCTGCAAACTGGTTGTATGATCGACACAAGAAACAGCTGACACCATAGTGAAAAGCCAGATACATACTCTGGGAATAACAAAATGTTATTTATGTAAAATATTGTTTGACTAACATCAGATAGTGGTGTTATTGTTGTTTTGTAAAATGATTCCATTTATTTTACGGGTGCAATCATTTTTAGATAACAGAAAGCTATACTGTAACAAGGTGTCATCATTACGAAGGGGGCTATGTACTTTGAGAAACATGAAAGCGCTTTTAATTTTATTGTTGGTGTCGTGTTTTGTGATTGTAGCCGGATGCAGCGGAGGAAAAACAGCAGAAAATCCAACTCCGCCAAAAGAAGTGAATGAAGAACAAACGCCAGATAATACTGCAGAAAAAACGGAGGAACCAGAAGCGCCTGCCTTCGATCTTGGAGGTAGAACAATCAAGTTGTCAGCATGGTGGGATCTTGCACCTACCGATGCAGATGCTACAGGGCAAGCTCTTGTTGAGCAACAGAAGAAAGTAGAAGAAAAATATAATGTCACTATCGAATACGTTAACGTTCCCTTCGAAGAGTATATGGATAAGTTTACTACATCCGTTCTTGCAGGGGAACCATTCTCCGATATAGCCTACCTTGAATTCAAAAGTGCCGTACCTGCGATCCAAAAAGGCCAGCTTCTTAAAATTTCCGAATTTACTACAACGAATTCTAGTATTAACAAAGACCAGCGGCTAGCCAATCCCGCACCACCGCTTCTTGGAGAACAATATGCTTTTAACGGCGGAGTGAAAGGAAACTTTGGTCATGGAATTCATTATAATCGTGACCTATTTGAAAAACTGGGGCTTCCAGACCTCCAAGAGTTGTACGACAATGGCGAGTGGACCTGGAGTAAATTCCTTGAAATCGCGAAACAAGCAACCAAAGATACAAACAACGATGGGAAAATGGATACTTATGGGTTCTCTGGATGGGCAGCTGTAGTTGGACGTAACTTTATTGCAGCAAATGGTGGAAACACAGTTCTCGATCCAGAAGATGAGGCATCAAATGCTAAAGAAGGACTTACAGATCCGAAGGCAATTGAAGCCATTGAGTTTTTGGCATCTTTATACAGCAACAATGTAGTAAAAGTGAAGACAGGCGACAAAGTGAATTGGGAAGAAGGCGACACCTTTAAAGACGGAGACGTTGCGATGTTCCATGCAGCACAGTGGATGATCGGTGACCTGAACTTTGAAGTTGGTGTTGTCCCTTATCCAATTGGACCCCAAGGGAGCCCGGAAATCACTTATGCGGATACAGGTTTGAATGCTTATTTCATTCCGAAAGGCGTAAAAGATCCAGAAGCGGTATATCAAGTGTTTGAAGAACTATTTGACGTTCCTCAACTAGAAGAGTATCCAACGCAAAACTATTTGGAGAGTTTATACTCCACGGAAGATGACACACGTATTATTCGTGAACATATTACAGGCACAGGACTTGTTGGGTTGGATGAAGCTTACCCAGAGTATCCATACAATGACTTTATTGCTGATGTTATCGTAAATAATGCTTCTGTTGCATCTGCGGCAGAGAAATATAAGCAGCAGGCACAAGCCTCAATTGATAAGCTGGGAGCAGTAAAATAAGAATGAAGTACAGCAATCTGCGAGAACAGGGGAGCAATTTCAAAAACTAGCTCCCTCTTCCGTAGATTTATCTGCCTAAGATAGCAGAGGGGGG
Source organism: Paenibacillus polygoni (assembly GCF_030263935.1). Taxonomy (NCBI): domain Bacteria; kingdom Bacillati; phylum Bacillota; class Bacilli; order Caryophanales; family Paenibacillaceae; genus Paenibacillus; species Paenibacillus polygoni. The sequence continues at coordinate 2,019,780 of NZ_CP127162.1, forward strand.
AGTTCCTATTGAAGGGCCAGAGAAGAGTCCGCTTATGGATCAGGAAAAGTATTATCACTGCGGGTTGTGTATCGCTTGTACTTGCCGGAGGTAACAGCCAATTGGCTTTTGCTGGTTCAGTAAATACGGATCGTGTTGCATCAGATAAGGCTGATTTGTCAGTAACGCCTACTTCCATGATTGAGGATCATAGCTTTCAACTTTCCACTGCCGAATTCTACAGTGAGTATATGGAGAAGTATAAAGATGAACCTGTCCCAGCAAGCGAAATCGTATTAGGTGCGGAGATGGTCAGTGAACTGATTGGGGAAGACAGCGAAGTGATCACTGATTTTGAGGGAAAATCCGGGAAATCGATAAAAACCGGTGAAAAAAGCAGTGTCACATGGACCTTTGAAGTAGCAGATCCAGGTTTGTATCAGCTGGAAACGAGCTATTATCCAATCGAAGGAAAAAGTTCTGCCATAGAACGAAGTGTTCTGATTGATGGGAAACTTCCTTTTCAAGAAGCTGCTTTTATTCAGTTGGACAGAGTGTGGGGCAATGTAAAAGATGAGCCGCAGCAGGACAATCGAGGGAATGACCTGAGGCCTCAGCAGCAGGAAAAACCAGTATGGCAAACGACTTTGTTTAAAGATTCCAATGGATATTATGAAGAGCCATTTACTTTTTATTTTAGCAAAGGAAGACACACATTAACGCTTACCTCCCAGCGTGAGCCAGTAGTAATCAGTGAAATCAGACTGTTACATGAGGAGCTTCCGCCCGAATATACTACATATGCTGCAGAGTATAAGGATCAGGTGCAGCGTACGCCTGACGATGTGTTCATAGAACTTCAAGCAGAGAAAGCGTCAGCTAAATCCTCACCTACTCTCTATCCGCTAATGGACCGTTCTTCGCCGGCAGTAGAGCCTTATAGTCCGTCCGTATCTAAAATCAACACGATCGGTGGATATAACTGGCGGATTCCTGGACAGTGGATTGAATGGAATGTAGAAGTTCCCGAGGAAGGCATGTACGAGCTCGCTTTTAAAGCAAAGCAAAACTTCTCTCGAGGCGTCTATTCTACTCGAAAAATTATGATTAACGGTGAGGTCCCTTTTCAGGAAATGAATAGAGTATCCTTCCGCTACAAGAGCAGCTATGCGATGCAGGTTATGGGGGATGATACGCCTTATTTATATCATTTGAAAAAGGGAACAAACGTCATCCGAATGGAAGTTAGCTTAGGTGAATTTGCATCACTAATTAGAGAGGTACAAGAAAGTTTGACAGAACTGAATGCCATGTACCGAAAGATATTGATGATCACAGGTACAGCTCCTGATGAAGTTCGAGATTATCGACTTAGTGAACGAGTGCCTAATATACTTGATGTTTTTGCGAACGAAAGCGAGCGTCTACAAGCAGTAGGAAAACGTTTGCGAGAGTTGTCGGACGAAAAAGGGGATCAAGATGCGCTGCTCAAGACGATGGCTTTGCAGCTCGACGAAATGATTGAAGATCCAGATACGATACCAAGGAGGTTATCGGCTTACAAAACCAATACAGGAGGACTTGGAACTTGGCTTCAGCAAACAAGGGAACAGCCTCTTGAAATTGATGCAATCTATGTTACTTCTCCTGGAAAAAAAGTTTCCGGAAAAGGGATGGGATGGTTTGCTCGAACTTGGCATGAGATCGTAACCTTCCTCTATTCTTTCTTTATTGATTATGACCAAATTGGCAATGCAGCAACGGACAAAACGCAAAAGACAATTACCGTATGGATCGGCAGCGGACGTGATCAGGCCAATACCATTAAGGCGATGATTGATGAAACGTTTACGCCGGAATCTGGAATACAAGTTAACCTCAAGCTTGTTCCGATGAATTCCCTGCTTCCTGCTACTCTTTCGGGTGAAGGACCCGATGTAGCCATGCAGATGGGGAATGATGTTCCTGTGAATTATGCGATGAGGAAAGCGGCGGCTGATTTGTCTCAGTTTGATGATTTTAATGAAGTGAAACAGCAGTTCAGAGAGAGTGCTATGGTACCGTACACTTTTGAGAACGGAGTATATGCGTTACCTGAAACGCAGACCTTTAATATGTTGTTTTACCGAAAAGATGTACTAGAAGAGCTTGGACTCCAAATACCGCAAACATGGGAAGAAGTAGGAAGCCTGCTGACCGTTCTTGATAAAAATCATATGGATTTTGGCCTGCCGCTGGTAACGCAGCCCCAATATCCTGGTGAAAACGTCCCGCCGAATTCCGTGTACTCGATGCTCTTATTCCAAGGCGGCGGCGAGTTCTACAGAGATGGAAGCAAGGAATCAAATCTGGACTCGAAGATCGGAATGGAAGCGTTTAAACAGTGGACTGAATTCTATACGGACTACAAGCTAGAGCGTGAATACGACTTTGCGAACCGATTTAGAACAGGCGAAATGCCGATTGGCATCGCAGATTACACTACGTATAACCAGTTGACGGTGTTTGCTCCTGAGATTCGAGGAATGTGGGGATTCACGATCATCCCGGGTACGGTGCAAGCAGACGGATCTACCGACCATACGGTTGCGAGCGGCGGCAGCGGTGTACTGATGCTCGAAGATGCAGATGATAAACAAGCGGCATGGGAATATATGAAGTGGTGGACAAGTGAAGAAACACAAGTCAAATTCGGAAGAGAAATGGAAGGACTGATGGGTGCAGCAGCCAGATATCCAACAGCGAATATCGCAGCACTGGAGAAACTTCCTTGGCCAGTCGAAGATTATGAGAATCTGCAAAAGCAAATGGAATGGGTAAGAGGAATACCGGAAGTACCAGGTGGATATTTTACGGGGCGTCATCTCATTAATGCCTTCTATCGTTCTGTTGATGGAAAGATCGAACCAAGAGAAGCACTCATGGACTATGTACAGTATATCCAGGATGAAATTCGTGTAAAACGCAATGAATTCGGTCTGCCGGAGTAAAGGAGGGTGAGACGTCATGTCTGATTTACAACTTAAAAATAAGGTGAGGGGCGTCCCTCCAAAGGAACGTTCGCTTCGGCGCCGTGAACGGCGGCAACAAAAGATTCATCAGATCAAAATTAATAAACATTTGTATATCCTGATGGCGCCTTACATGATTCTGTTTTTATTGTTTACGATATTGCCTGTTCTATTATCTATAGTGATTAGCTTTACCTATTTTAATATGCTCGAAATGCCCAAATTTGTAGGGTGGCAGAACTACACAAGATTGTTTCTAGAAGATGATATTTTTCTCATTGCTTTGAAAAACACATTTTTGTTCGCTGCCATCACAGGTCCTGTCAGTTACTTAGCCTGTTTTATATTTGCATGGATTATTAATGAACTCAGCCCGAAATTACGGGCATTCATGACCCTGATTTTTTACGCACCCTCTATTTCAGGAAACGTATTTTTTATCTGGCTTCTCATCTTTTCGGGAGACCGTTACGGAATTATCAATGGTTTGCTTATTAAGCTGGGCATTCTGCTGGAACCAATTCAGTGGCTCAAAACAGAAGCTTATATCATGCCAATTATCATACTCGTGCAGCTATGGCTAAGTCTTGGAACTGGATTCTTGGCATTCATTGCAGGACTGCAAACGGTAGATAAGACGCTGTATGAAGCAGGTGCAGTGGACGGAATTAAAAACCGCTGGCAAGAGCTTTGGTATATCACGCTGCCTTCGATGAAGCCGCAGCTCATGTTTGGTGCTGTAATTCAAATTACTTCCTCGTTTGCCGTGGCTGATGTATCCATCCAGCTGGCCGGTTTTCCGAGCGTCAATTATGCAGCAGAAACGGTTGTTACTCACTTAATGGATTTCGGAACCATTCGGTTTGAGATGGGCTTTGCATCCGCCATTGCAACCGTCTTGTTCATGTTAATGGTGGGATCTAACATGATTATTCAAAAACTGCTCAGGAAAGTGGGTGAGTAAAGCGATGAATTTTACGCTCGGCATGTTCCGTAAGAAAAGAGTGAATCGCTCTTTCTGGGGCAGCTTCTTCCTCTTCCTGCTCCTTGCCGTTATCGGTGCATTTATGGTTCTGCCTTTGGTTTATGCGATCAATGCGGCTTTTAAACCGCTGGACGAAATCTTTATTTTTCCTCCAACTCTGTTCGTAAGAAATCCTACCTTGGATAACTTTGCAGACTTAATCAATCTGCTGAGTGCTTCGTGGGTTCCTTTTACAAGGTACATCTTTAATACGATATTTATTACAGGAGTAGGGATCGTTGGGCACGTACTATTAGCATCTGCTGCTGCTTATCCGCTTGCCAAACATCGTATACCAGGCACTAACGTCATGTTTAAACTCATTGTATTGTCACTGATGTTTACCCCTGCCGTTACTGCTATTCCTACGTACATGATCATGTCCTTTTTAGGATGGGTTGACACTTACTGGGCGGTTATTATCCCGGCATTCTCTTATCCGCTGGGGCTGTATCTAATGAAGCAGTTCATGGAGCAGATTCCGGATGCCCTGATCGAAGCAGCAAAAATCGATGGGGCAACGGAGTATCGGATATTCTGGACCATCGTAATGCCTAATGTAAAGCCTGCATGGCTGACTTTAATTATTCTACTATTTCAAATTTTATGGGGAACGGATGGCAACGGCTTCATTTATAGTGAGCAGCTTAAGACACTGACTTCGGCTACGACCAATATCGTACAAGGCGGGATCGCAAGAGCTGGGGTAGGAGCTGCGGTTGCACTGATGATGATGAGTGTGCCAATTACGATTTTTGTGTTCTCACAAAGCCGGATAATTGAAACAATGGCCACATCCGGAATGAAGGAATGAGGAGGGGTGGATACCAATGAAGCAAGCATATAAACGTCTTCTCAGCCGCACAATTCTGGGTGTTGCTGTATGTTCCATGGCACTTGCTTCCCATGGCACCGCAGTACTAGCTAAAGCTCCTTATGAGAGTTATACCTACAATTATTACGAGGAAGCAGTACCTGCTCCAGATGCCTATTTGCCTGAAAGAAGCATATCGGGAATTGATCTCGGAATCGGCAGCTTTTCCACACCTCAAGATCTCTTTGTGTCAAGTAAGGGAGAAGTTTACATTGCAGATACGGGAAATAACCGAATTGTGATTTTGGAGGATGATTGGAAGGTCAAAAAAGTGATCACCACCTTCGAGCATGATTCAAAAGAAGATACTTTTTTATCCCCTAGCGGGGTTGTCGTAAGTGAAGAAGGAAATTTGTATGTAGCAGATACGGAACATAAACGAGTTGTTGTTCTGTCACCAGAAGGAAAACTAATGCAAATCATTGAAAATCCGCAGTCGGATTTGCTGGGTTCTTCTTTTTCCTTTGTACCCCTTAAGTTGTCAGTAGACGCCGGAGGCCGGATCTTTGTCATCGCTAGAGGGGCATATGAAGGAATGCTGCAATTCGATAAGAGTGGAGAATTCATCGGATACTCGGGAACCAACAAAGTTCGGCGTGATTTTGCAGACTACATATGGAGGCTCCTTGCAAGTGATGCGCAAAAGAAACAGATGCAGTTATATATACCAACGGAGTTTTCGAATCTAGATATGGGGAATAAAGGTTTCCTCTATGCCACGAACGTAGATCCAGGATCAACGGAACCTGTAAAAAGGCTGAATCCTTCCGGAGAAGATGTGCTGAAGCGTTATGGTTACTTTGAGGTCAAAGGTGATCTTGTGTATCGCCTAAGAGGTGCATCGGGAGGTCCTTCGAGACTGGTTGATATTAAATACTGGGGTAACGGAATGTACAGTGTTCTTGATGCACTTCGGGGCCGGGTGTTCACTTATGATGACGAAGGTAATCTATTGTACATTTTTGGAGGAATCGGTACGCAGATCGGAACTTTCCGTACACCCGTAGCATTAGATCGAATGGGTAATAAGCAGCTGATACTCGATCAGGGTAAAGAAACGATTACCATTTTCCAGCCGACTGAATATGGTGCTGCGATCCAGGAAGCTGTAGCTAACCACCATGCGGGTGATGACCAAAGAGCAGTTGAAAAATGGAGAGAGGTTCTGCGTCTTAACGCAAACTATGATATCGCATATATCGGAATTGGAAAATCGCTTCTATATGATAAGCAAAATAAAGAAGCAATGGAGTATTTTAAGCTTGGAATGGACCGTAAAAATTACTCAGTTGCCTTTAAAAGATATCGGAAAGAAGTGCTGCAGGAACACTTCGGTACCTTTTTGACAGTGACTACAGGCGGAGTTGTACTCATTATTGCTTTGCGGGCAGTCCGTTCACGGAGCAGAAGGAGGGGGGAGCAACATGAAGCAGGACTTTTTTAAGTTCCCAATGCATCTGATCGTACATCCATTTGATGGTTTCTGGGATTTGAAATATGAAGGAAAAGGAAAAGTCAAAGTGGCACTCGTGATTGTATTCGTTCTTTTTCTTACGTTTGTCCTTCAGCGTCAATATGCAGGTTTTCTAGTGAACTATAATGACCCAAGAACGCTGAACAGTCTAGCTGAACTTCAATATGTTATCCTTCCTTTTTTTCTATGGTGCGTTTCGGGCTGGTCAATTACGACGCTTATGGAGGGAGAGGGGAAATTTCGCGAAATTTTGATGGCTACAGCCTACTCTCTTGTTCCAATCATTTTGATTTATTTACCGATGACGTTGATTAGCCGGTTTTTGACCACAGAGGAAAGCTCCTTCTATTACTTACTCAATACGTTTGCGATTATTTGGTTCCTTTATCTATTGTTTGTAGGTACGATGACGGTCCATCAGTATACCCCGGCGAAGACAGTGATTACGATGCTGTTAACGGTGGTAACGATGGGGATTATGGTTTTTCTAGGTACCCTGGTCTTTAGTCTCATTCAGCAAATTATCGAGTTTATCGTTAATATCTACCGAGAGCTGGTATTCCGAATATAAAGGAGGCGTAAGTCTAGTGAACATCAAAAAAAGCACCTATATCCTGCTGGCTTGCGTCCTTTTGCTTGCGAGTTCTGTATTCTTCCTGCTCGGAAGCGGGCGTCTTACCAGCATTGAACCGCAAAATTATTTTCAGTCTGTAACATCAGAACAGGGAGAGTATGAACCATTTCGGGCGATGAGTGATCAGAGTAAAGGGATTCCAGGTATGACACTGGCTGCACAGAATGATTCGCTCCGTCTCTACATCGATCCGAAAACAACGGTAATCGCGGTAATAGACGATAAATCGGGAGATATATGGTACTCCAATCCCGAAGAGCGTGCGGAAGATTCACTCGCGACCGCTTTTGAGAAGGATGTCATGTCATCACAGCTATCCATCTCTTTCCGTAACACACTTGGCGTGCAAGATACGTATACGAATCATAAACTGAGTATCGAAAAAGAGCAGTTCGAATTGTTTAGCATTCAGGACGGGGTCCGTATTGAATATACGATCGGTGATACAGAGCTTGGTATTGATGCTCTCCCTAAACTGATTAGTAAACAGCGTCTGCAAGAGAAAGTACTTGATAAACTAAGTCCAGCAACGGCGAAATACGTAGAGACAAGATACCTGGTATCGGACGCAAGTCCGGAAATCCTGGAGAGGGCAGATGCTCAGGTTGGCCGGCCGCTCGTACTCCGGAAAATGACAGCTGCTTTTGAAGAAGCAGGATATACCGCAGAAGATCTTGCTGCGGATAACGAAGAGAATGGAATTGCTGCCTCTGGCGGGCAAGGGAAAGCGAAGTTTAAAATCCCGCTTGAATACCGGCTTGAAGGGGAGACACTTACGGCAACCGTTCCACTAAGTCAGATGGAAGAAAGTGAAGGGCAGCGCATTCAAAGTATCGATCTGCTTGCTTATTTTGGCGCAGCCAAAGCAGGTGAAGAAGGATATATGTTTGTTCCCGATGGAACAGGCAGCTTAATCTATTTAGATAACGGAAAAACCAAAGAAGAGCAGTACGTTCAGCCGCTATATGGTGCCGATGCGAATGATAACAGCCGGTCAAGAGGTCAGGTGGCTGAAAAAGCACGTATGCCGGTATATGGTCTCGTGAGCGGTGATCGTGCATTTCTTGCAGTCATCGAAAAAGGCGATGGGAATGCGAGTGTTGCTGCTGATATCAGTGGAAAACAAAATTCCTACAATCATGTGTACAGCCGCTTTATTGTGAGAGGCGAAGATGAACTCGAACTTTATACAGGCAGCAAAATTCAAGAAATCCAGCTCTTATCTGATGATAAATATACCGGCGATGTGCAGGTGAAATACACCTTCTTATCTGGCGATGAGGCGAACTATTCGGGCATGGCAAGAACCTATCAGGAGATGCTGGTGAAGGCGGGGAAATTGACTCAAACAACAGAAGAGGGGGATCTTCCTTTCTATGTGGATGTACTAGGTTCTGTTGATAAGAGAGAGTCTTTTCTCGGCGTACCTTATAAGGCAACGGTACCAATGACTACGTTTGAAGAAGCAAAGCAAATAACGGAAGCGCTTCAGAGAGAGGGCATATCAAGTATACAAATGCGTTATCTTGGTTGGTTTGGAGAAGGGATCGAACATGAACTCCCTGTCAGGCTTTCATCTTCAGGACTTGGAAGTACAAAAGAGCTCAGATCGCTCAATGATTTGCTTCAAAACAGTGGCGGCGGTCTTTATCCCGATGTTGCTTTCTTACATGTCTATCATAAAGGAAATGGATTCCGTACTTCGCGGGATGCTTCCCGGTTTATTACAAAAGAAGAAGCATTATTATCCCCTTACGACAGAGCACTGAATCGGATGTCAACGAGACTTGACAGTTACTATTTACTTTCTCCATCTAAAGTGCCGGACGTCGTTGCTAAATTTATGGAGGAATACGAAAGCAAAGAGATTACAGGTCTTTCACTTCGCGATCTGGGAGATTCACTGCATTCGGATTATCGAAATAAACGTATCATTTTTAAAGAAACGGCAAGACAAATCTCAGAAGAGCAAACAGCTCTCTTAGCAGCTGAATACCCGAATCTGATGATATCAGGAGGCAATATATATGCTCTTGGATCGGCCAAACATATTATTAATACCCCTGCAGGATCAAGTGGTTTTCAGTTAACCGATGAATCCGTTCCTTTTTATCAAATGGTAATCCATGGTTACAAAGATTACACAGGTGAACCTATGAATTTGGCAGCAGATACGAATGTTACATCACAGCTGCTCCAAAGCTTGGAACAAGGAAAAGCACCTCATTTTCTATGGAGTTCAGAACCTGCTTCCGAACTTAAATTTACTCGTCATGACACCCTGTATTCTACCGATTATGAGGCATGGATTGATGAAGCGACGAAGATGTATCAGGAAATAAGCGGAATTCTAGCTCCTCTTCGTACTGTTCAGATCGATGAACGCGTAGTTCATCAGCCGGGAGTGATTGAAATGCAGTACAGTAATGGAACTCATATATGGATTAATTATAACGATAAGCCGGTAGTTATAGGCGAGGTTTCGATCCCAGCACAGCATTACTTCGTAGGCGGTGATGAATCATGAAAGGGATGGGACTCACTTTAACGAGAAAAAGATCTCTCCTCGGGTTATTTTTCATATCGCCGTGGCTGGTAGGATTTATCATCCTGTTTCTCATGCCAATGATTCAATCCATTCGGTTCAGCATGAGTGATCTAAGTATTGTTCCAGGAGGTTATGAGCTGAAATTCACAGCTTGGAATAACTTTCGGGAAGCGCTGTTCATAGACGCAAATTACAATCGAATCTTAACAGAATCGGTGTTACAAATGGCGGTAAATGTACCGCTGATTTTATTCTTTAGCCTCTTCTCCGCTGTGCTGCTGAATCAGAAGTTCAGAGGACGTTCACTTGCGCGGGCGATTTTCTTTCTGCCCGTGATCCTTGCCTCTGGAGCTGTTGCTTCGGCGGAAGCAGCCGGCCTGATTAATCTGATCGGGAACGCTACAGCAGCGGAGGAAGCGGGGCTGTCTTCTTCGCAGTTTAATACTATGGCCATGGTAGATTTGCTTGCAGAAGCAGGGATGCCGCTCGTCATGACCGATTATATCGTTGATGCCGTCATGCGTATCTACGATATCATCCGCAGCTCAGGCGTACAGATTCTTATTTTTCTAGCCGCACTTCAATCTGTACCTACGACGATGTATGAAGTAGCCAAAATGGAGGGCGCTACAGGTTATGAGTCTTTCTGGAAAATCACATTTCCTATGGTAAGTCCGTTAATTCTGACGAATGTCATCTATACGGTGATTGATTCTTTTACAACAAGTCCGATTACGCAAACCATCTATACGACGGCATTTCAAACACAAAATTTTGGGCTGAGTGCTTCTATGTCCTGGCTTTATACGATAGTTGTCGGCATACTGCTCCTCATCATTGGATTCTTCATTTCGAAAAAAGTTCATTATAACTGAGTTCACATTAGATCACGTATGGGGAGGTGGAGGCTCATGGAAACGGCAACAAAACAGGGGAGAAGTGAAGCCGTTGTATTTAAAATGCAGCGAACGAAAAATAAATTGATCGATGCCCTGTGGTCTATTTTTCGCTATGTGCTTATCATAGGTATATCATTTGTCATTTTGTATCCGATCCTAATGAAAATCTCGACAGCCTTTAAAGACAAAACAGATATTTATAATCCCACGATTTATATGATTCCTGTCCATTTTACGATGGATAATATCAAGCTTGCGTCCGAGGTATTGAACTACTTCCCGCTGCTCGGTAACACGCTGCTCTATGTATTTGTGGTGATGGTTCTTACGACGGTTTCCACTGCTCTTGCAGGTTACGGATTTGCTAGATTTGAATTTCCAGGAAGCAAAATCTTATTCGCAATGGTCATCCTCACTATTCTAGTGCCTACAAGTACGCTCATGGTACCCATGTATTTGCACTTTCGAAGTTTTGATGTGCTTGGTTTGATATCGCTTTTCACGGGAAAAGAAGGAGTGAATCTACTTAACACCTACTGGCCATCCATGATTACAGCAGGCACGGCGACAGGACTGAAAGCGGGACTTTTCATCTATATTTTCCGTCAATTTTTCAAAGGAATGCCGAAAGAAATCGAGGAAGCAGCCTTAATTGATGGTGCTGGAGGAATAAAGACCTTTATACGAATCATGCTTCCTAATGCAATTCCGCCGATGATCACGGTTATGCTGTTTTCATTTGTGTGGACTTACAATGACACCTTTTATCCTTCGCTGTTTATGAGTGAGACGAATTTGATGTCATTAAAAGTGGCTTCTCTTCCATCGCAGATTAATCTGATTATTCCGCAGTTACTTGGACTTGCGGGAACGGATATTAAAGCAGATCCAAACCATGTAGCGATGCTTGTGGATACGGGAATCCTGCTCGCAATTGCTCCTCTTATTATATTGTATCTATTTGTGCAGCGTTATTTCGTTGAAAGTGTAGAGAGAACGGGAGTTGTAGGTTGATTTGCTAGTGAACAACATAACATTTTTACTGTTAGTTAATTAGTTATTTAACAGACTAAATTAGGATAACAAAAAGAATTGAAACGTTTTCGATAACATGAGACAATGAGCAGAGGAAAATTTTATTAGGAACAAAGAAGCTTAGAAAATTGGGTTGATCTTTGGATCGGTCCAATTTTCCGTCTTTTCTTGGTTTAAGATTTAGTGATGTATGAAAGGCTTCAAGGAAATTTAACATGTGGAGGATTTCAAATCATGCAGGAAACAAAGGTAGTTTTAAACAAAGATTGGACTTTTAAGGCATGTGACGAGCAGGATTGGAAAAATGCAGTCGTTCCTGGTTTTGTTCATACAGACCTGCTTAAAAATGGACTCATTCAAGATCCTTTCTATGGTACGAATGAAAAGCTCGTTCAATGGATTGATAAGAAAGACTGGGAGTATAAAACTACGTTTCAAGTTGCAGATGAGATTCGAAGTGAGGAACATGTAGATCTCATATTTCATGGACTGGATACATATGCGGATGTCTATCTAAACGGTATACCTATTTTATCTGCGGATAATATGTTTCGTGTATGGGATGTGAATGTAAAAACGATTTTGAAAGCGGTTGATAACGAACTGCGTATTGTATTTCGTTCCCCTATTCAAGAAGACTTACCTAAGCTGGAAGAGCTAGGATATCAGCTGCCGGCTGCAAATGACCAATCCGAAGTAGGTGGACTTAGCCAAAAAAGAGTGAGTATTTTCGCTAGGAAAGCGCCTTATCATTATGGTTGGGACTGGGGTCCAAGATTTGTGACAAGTGGAATTTGGCGTGACATTGAGCTGAGAGCTTGGTCTGAAGATTACATTGCAGATGCCTATATTCATCAGAATAAAGTAAGCGAAAGCGTCGCAACTCTTACAGCAGTATTAGAAGTTAACGTTGATCAGGCAGGCCCAAGAGTGATCCGGATCGAAACAGATGGCGGCGAATGGACCAAAGAAGCAAGTCTCCCTGCTGGAGAATCGAAAGTGAGTGTAGACTTTGAGCTTGAATCACCGAAGCTGTGGTGGTCTCGAGGTCTTGGTGAACCTCATATGTATACCTTTAAAGTTCAACTACTGGATACTACAGGAAGCCGCGCCAAAGCAGAGCGTCAGATCAAAACTGGTATTCGCAGTATTCGTCTTGTCCAAGAAGCAGATGAATATGGCACATCGTTCTATTTTGAACTTAACGGGGTTCCTGTCTTTGCTAAAGGGGCTAACCATATTCCGAATGACAGCTTTATTACAGAGGTGACTTACGAAAGATATCGTCATGAGATCGAGTCAGCTGCGCTGGCGAACATGAATATGCTTCGTGTTTGGGGCGGAGGGATATACGAGCAGGATGTTTTTTATGATCTGTGTGATGAATATGGCATTTTGGTATGGCAGGACTTTATGTTTGCTTGCAGTATGTATCCGGGAGATGAAGCGTTCTTAGCCAGTGTCCGGCATGAAGCTATAGATAATATGAAACGCCTGCGGAATCATCCGAGTATTGCTCTATGGTGCGGTAATAACGAGATGGACTCCGCTTGGGCGCATTATAACGAAAATGGCGGCTGGGGCTGGAAGAAAGACTTTACCCAAGAGCAGCGCGAAAAAATTTGGGCAGACTATGAAGCTATTTTCCATCACCTGCTTCCCGAAGTAATAGAAGAGCTTGTACCAGGTGCGGACTACTGGCCATCCTCTCCCATTGTATCGATCTCCAATGACATTAACCAGCATGCAACAACGAGTTCGGTTACAGGTGATGTACATTACTGGGGCGTATGGCACAACGCAGAACCATTTGAAAATTATAATCTTCAGTTAGGAAGATTTATGAGTGAATATGGTTTTCAATCTTTCCCTGAACATAAATCTGTACTAAGGTATGCAGAGCCTTTGGATCTAGAACTGACTTCGGACGTCATGATGGCTCACCAGAAGAATGGGGATGGGAACCGTCTGATTAAAGAGTATATGGATATGTATATGACAGAGCCGAAGGATTTCCCTTCCTTTTTGTATATGAGCCAAGTCCTGCAGGCAGATGCGATGAAAGTGGCAATTGAAGCGCACCGAAGAAATCGACCTTTCGTGATGGGAACACTGTATTGGCAGATGAATGACACATGGCCTGTAGCTTCCTGGGCAGGTATGGATTACTACGGTAACTGGAAAGCGCTGCATTACTATGCAAAACGCAGTTTTGCTGATGAGATGATCTCGATTGATGATACGAAGCCGGGAAGAGTGGATCTATATCTGCTGTCCGATGTACTTCAGCCGCTGGAAGGAAATATCAGTATTCGAATTGCTGACTTTGACGGTACACTGCATGAAGTTCAGACACACTTGGTAAGTATAGCGGGCAATACAACGGGGCTTGTCCTTTCACTAGATAGAGAGCAGCTTCTTCGTGGAAGAGACGAGCAGCGTACGGTGATGATTGTGGAACTTGTCCGTAAGGGCGAAGTGATTGACAGTCAGAAACACTATTTTGTCCCTTTCAAAGATATGAAGTTAACCAAGGCCCAAATCGAAATTACAGAAGTAGAAGGTTCAGAAGGAACCAAATTCCATTTGAAAACCTCGGTTCTAGCCAAACAAGTATGGCTTGATAGTAACCAAGAAGGGATCTTCAGCGATAATTTCTTTGACCTTATTCCAGGCGAGACAAAAGAAGTATCCTTCTTTGCGCGCAGGGGCGGGGAGCAGGCGTTTGAACTTGCGAATCCAGGAGAGCTGAAGATACGCTCCATGTCTGATTTTATTAAAGAAACACAAGTGCAGAAATAGTAATTATAGAATGATGGTTGGTCAATTCCCGGTTGTATTATCTACAGCCGGGGATTGTTTATAACTTATTTATTTTCAGAAGGGAGAATACATGATGGACGAGATACAGTACGCAGCAGCGGTGAACCAGATAGGTTATCCGATAAACGGACAGAAAACAGCCATCTTCACTGAAAAGACATCTGAATTTCATATTGAAGAGGAGGGGACGAAAAAGATTGTCTATCGCGGAAGAACCTCGCAGCCTGCTTACGATCAATCCTCAGGGAGTAAAGTGAGAAGAGCTGATTTTTCTGAACTAGCTAAGCCAGGTACTTATGTTGTAGTAGATGATGAAGGAAACCGATCGACTCCTTTTGCCTTGGAAGAAAGACCTTATCGTGAATTACATAAAGGATTATTGAAGGCGTTTTATTATTTGCGCTGTGGAGTAACACTTGATGAGAAGTATGCAGGGGAATGGGGACATGAATCTTGTCATACAAAGAAAGGTGCGGTTCACGGGGAAGAAGGGTTATACCTTGACGGAAATGGGGGATGGCATGATGCAGGAGATTATGGAAAGTATGTGGTTGCTGGGGCGAAAGCGGTAGCTGATTTACTGCTGGCCTATGAAATGTACCCCAATGCATTCGGTGAATCCATTCCTCTCCCAGAGTCGGATCAAGTTATGCCAGATGTGCTGCATGAATGTAAAGTGGAGCTGGATTTTTTGTTTAAAATGCAAGACCAAAGAAGTGGAGGAGTGTATCACAAACTGACAACTAGGCACTTCCCGGGCCTATCTGTAATGCCAGAAGATGACCTTGCTGAACTGGTGTTTTCACCCATTTCCGCAACCGCGACAGCATGTTATGCAGCCATCATGGCATATGCATCCCGCGTATACCGTTCGTACGATCCTTCCTATGCAGATCGTTGTCTACATTCTGCTGAGTATGCTTGGGAGTGGCTTGAGAAGCATCCGAAAGCAGGAGGATTTAAGAATCCACCGGATATTACCACGGGGGAGTATGGAGATGATTGTATAACCGACGAGAAGTACTGGGCTGCTGCAGAACTGTATCATACAACTAGTCTGGAGAAATATCATACTGCTTTCCAGCAATACAGCAAGGAATCCTTTCCTAAATGTGAGCTAGGCTGGGCAGATGTAGGAGGATACGGCACAATTAGCTACTTGCGTAAAGGAAAGACAGATGAGAATCAAGCTCTATTGAGCTCATTACAGCAAGAACTGATTTTGGAAGCGGAGCGTCTTTTACAGATCTGCGAAAAAGATGGATATGGTATATCTCTTGAAGAAAAAGATTATGTGCGGGGCAGTAATATGGGTCTTATGAACCGAGCGATGATACTGCTATTCGCAATGGAATGGTCTTCCAAACCAGAATATGAAAAAGCAGCTGCTCAGCATTTGCATTATTTGTTAGGGCAAAACACACTTCATATCTCGTATGTTACAGGCTTTGGAACACATTCTGTAATGAACCCGCATCATCGTCCATCCGTAGGAGATCATGTGGATGCACCGGTACCCGGAATGGTAGCAGGAGGTCCTAATCGAAATCTGAATGATGAGATTATGGAGCGTACGTTAAAAGGGAAACCGGCTGCAGCAAGTTATATCGATCATGAAGACAGTTATGCAGGTAACGAGATTACGATCTACTGGAATTCACCAGCAGTATTTGTTGTTTCTTACTTTAATCAATGAGTACAGCTTGTCATTATAAATCGCCTCGTCTCACGAAGAGATGGGGTGATTTATTTTTTACTATTTTTTGAAACACGAGGTTCTTCGCATAAACGAGAAATGGAGCGGTAAATAGAGTTTCTGTCGCCTGCATAACCACTCGAATTGTCGGAAAATAGGCCTTATCTTCGGAAGGAAAGATGAATTTAAAAATCCTAGCCACTCATAGAAGGGATTTTCGTGTGATTACCGAAATAACTTCGGTAGTAACACGAAAGGGATGAAAGAGAATATGCATGAACAGTTGCTCCTTTCACTTGATTTACCGCAAAGAACCATTATTTTAAGTCTTCAGCCGGGACCTTACGAGGAAATACGAAAGGGCCAAAAGAAGATCGAATTCCGCCGAAGGTTTATAAATGAACCGGTAGGTGCTTTTATTTATGTATCTTCGCCGATCAAACAAATTAAAGCTTATATCGAGTTTGGTAAGCCAGCCCATGAGGAGATATCTACATTGGTTTTTCTTTCAGAAAAAATGTATCCAGGGACTGGAGAAAGCTTGAAGGAATATTTTAAGGGACTGAATTCCGGGTATGCCATTCCAATTCTTTCCTTTACGGAATTTTCGCCTCTCTCACTAGAGTTATTAAAGGGAGGCTATGATTTTAAACCTCCTCAATCGTATATGAATTTGTCTGCTAATCCGCTTTTAGAAAAAGCGTTGTTCCAAAAGATAAAGGAACAGAAATTAAAATAGAAGGATTGAAGATGAAAAGTCTTCGGTCCTTCTTTTTTTATTTGTTATTGTTTTTGTTATCTTTGTTATTCTGTTATTATCCATATTTGCAATTATTCTGTTTGAGATAAGAATTGTTAAAAATATTAAATTATTTACGGAAAAAGGTATGAAAGCGGTATGTAATGCTATATAATCGGTATTGTTAAGGTGTTTTATATATGTGTCTTAAAGAAAATGTAGGATAACAATATACTATTAATATAGCGAATGTTATTTTATATAAATAACAGAATGAAAATGTGTTTGGTATAATTGTTTGATGTATTAGTTTGATTTTGATGTATTCGTTTGTGTATTTGCTTGTTTATTCGTTTGTTTTGATTTACATATGGTGACTGTAAGTGTTGTATTCAGATCCATACTATAGATGGTTTTGAATTGATAGTTTTGAAGGGAGGTGTTGCCTAACTTGAAAGCGCTTCACGATTGTGCTTGAGGGAAGTAAATATATCCAATTGTACTTAGGAGGGAATGTATGAAACAAAAACCTTTAGTGCTTTTCCTTGTGTTGTCTATGATGGCTGTATTGATGCCGGCTAACGAATCTAAACTTACAGCAGCGCCTATTGTTTATGAGGCAGAAGAAGCGACTTTATCTGGTGTTGAAGTTTTAACTGAAATGGAGGGATATTCCGGCACTGGATATGTGGGTGGATTCGATCTAGCGGAAGATAAACTGACCTTTGAAGTTTCTGTTCCAGAGACGGCTCTATATAACCTTGAGATTGGATATTCCTCACCTTATGGCGATAAGTACACTTCACTCATGATTAATGATGAATCTCAAGGAGAAGTTGCTCTAAAACAAAACTCAGGATTCACACAAATTCAGGCTGGTAAGATCCTTCTGCAAGAAGGTACGAACCAAATTAGCTTTTTAACGAATTGGGGATGGTATTTTATCGATTATATTCGGTTAGAACAAGCTGCTAGTCCGCCGCCGCATACCATTAATAAGGAACTTGTTAACTCGAAAGCTTCCAAAGAAGCGAAGGCACTCTATAACTACTTGAAATCTGAATATGGCAATCATATCTTGTCAGGACAACAGACTTTGGCAGATGCAAATTGGATTGAAGAGAATATCGGTAAGAAACCAGCGGTATTGGGGCTTGACCTCATGGATTATTCCCCTTCGCGCGTAGAAAGAGGGACGACTTCATCTGATGTTGAGCATGCCATTCAGTGGGATCAGGAAGGCGGAATTGTTACTTTTGCTTGGCACTGGAACGCGCCTAAAGACCTGATTGATGAACCGGGAAAAGAATGGTGGAGAGGTTTTTATACGGATTCCACAACTTTCGATCTCGAGTATGCACTGGCTAACAAAAACTCAGAAGATTATAAGCTTTTGATTCGGGATATGGATGTCATTGCAGATGAACTCAAACGACTGGAGAAATCGAAAGTTCCTGTCCTTTGGAGACCTTTGCATGAAGCAGAAGGCGGCTGGTTCTGGTGGGGAGCTAAAGGTCCTGAGCCTGCTAAAGAACTGTACCGCATTATGTATGACCGTTTTACAAAAGTACACAAATTGAACAATCTCATCTGGGTGTGGAACTCAGAAAATCCGGAATGGTATCCCGGCGATGAGTATGTCGATATTGTAAGTGTGGATAGTTACCCGGCTGCAGGCGATTATGGTCCGGTCAGCAGCCGGTATGAAAATCTCAAAGCCCTTGTTAATGACCGAAAGCTGATCGCACTGACGGAGAATGGGCCTATCCCAGATCCGGATTTACTGCAGATTTACCGGGCAGACTGGAGCTGGTTTGTTACTTGGAACGGGAACTTTATCAATGATGGTATACAGAACAAACGGGAGCATCTTGTGAAGGTATATGAAAGTCCTTATGTGATAACGCTCGATGAACTTCCGGATTGGAAAAAGAAATTCAAGAAATAATCAAAGTCGAGGAAGCAAGCAAGTTGCTTGCTTAAAGACGAGGAGAATCTTCCTTAGGAAAAAGTAGTCTGATGCTAAGGGACATCGCATTCTGCTTTCCCTTAGCAGTATTCTTACTAATATGAGATTAGAGAGGAGCAAGATACAATGCCGATTTACATAGAGAAAGAAACGTTACGATTTCATCTACAAGGAAAAACAACAAGTTATCTAATGCAAGTCGTTGATGGTTATTTGGTTCATTTATATTGGGGAAAGAAAATAAGACATGAACAGGATTTAAGTCATGTACCAGGCGTGCCGAATCACCAAAATCTTGACCTCATTCCACAGGAATATCCGCAGTACGGCAGCGGTGATTTTAGGGAACCTGCTTATCAGGTTCAATTAACAGATGGAACACGCATTACAGAACTTGTCTACTCTTCGTATGAGATTACAGAAGGGAAACCTGCACTTGATGGTCTTCCTGCCGTATATACCGAATCTAATGAAGAGGCTCAGACACTCACGATTGAACTTAAGGATGTTTACACGGGATTGTCTGTTTTTGTAAGCTACAGTGTTTTTCATCATATGGATTCCATTATTCGATCCGTTCGATATGAACATAAAGGAAAAGACAAACTGCGCCTGCTTCGTGCACTCAGCATGAGTGTGGATATGAATGTATCGGATTATGAGTTTGTCTATTTAAGCGGGGCATGGGCCAGAGAAGCAAACATCGTTAAACGGCCACTTGGACCAGGGAGTACTCGTATTGAGAGTAAACGTGGTATGAGCAGCCATCAGCTCAATCCGTTTATGGCACTTGCCAGCAAAGGAACAAATGAAGCCAGGGGAGAAGTGTACGGTTTTAGTCTGGTTTACAGCGGCAATTTCATCGGATCAGCAGAAGTAGACCCTCAGCGAAAAGTAAGAATTCAAATGGGAATCAATCCGTTTGATTTTGATTGGGTACTTTCACCAGGTGAGTCCTTCCAGACTCCGGAAGTAGTTATGGTTTATTCTTCTGAAGGATTTGGCGGAATGTCAAGAACGTACCATAAGCTTTACCGAACTAGACTTGTGAGAGGCAAGTACCGTGATAAAGAACGTCCGATACTCGTGAATAACTGGGAAGCAACTTATTTTAACTTTACTGCAGACAAGATTGAAGATATTGCGAAGGTGGGGGCTGAACTCGGGATTGAACTTTTTGTTCTAGACGACGGTTGGTTCGGCAAACGAAATGATGATACCACTTCGCTTGGAGACTGGACAGTGGATCGAAACAAACTGCCAAATGGTCTGACAGACTTAGCTGAGAAGATCAATCAGAAAGGACTTCAGTTTGGGCTATGGGTGGAGCCGGAGATGGTATCGCCGGATAGTAATCTATATCGAAGCCATCCGGATTGGTGTCTCCATGTAGAAGGCAGAAGAAGAACATTAGCGAGATCACAGCTCGTACTCGATCTGTCCCGAACTGAGGTGAGAGAATATCTTTATCAGGCATTAAGCGATATTTTTGAAAGTGTACCGATCTCGTATATTAAATGGGACATGAACCGTGGACTATCTGAGATTGCATCAGCGGCAGCATCTCCAGATCATCAGGGTGAAATTGCTCATAGGTATGTACTCGGATTGTACGATCTGTTAGCAAAACTCACAACGAAGTTTCCGCACATTCTTTTTGAAAGCTGCGCAAGCGGGGGCGGCAGATTTGATCCCGGGATGCTCTACTATATGCCGCAAACATGGACAAGTGATAATACGGATGCCGTAGAGAGATTAAAAATTCAGTATGGGACAAGCCTTGTATACCCTGCAAGTGCGATCGGGGCTCACGTCTCGGCTGTGCCGAATCATCAGTTAGGAAGATCCACATCACTCTCGATGAGAGGTAATGTAGCGATGTCCGGTAATTTTGGGTATGAACTGGATTTGACCAAGTTTTCGGAGGAAGAGAAAGAAGAAGTTCGAGGTCAGGTTGCTGAGTACAAAAGGTTCCGCAGTCTAGTTCAGCAGGGGGATCAATTCCGACTGCTTAGTCCATTTGAGGGTAATGAAGCATCCTGGATGTTTGTTTCCGCTGATCAAAGTGAAGCGATCTTGTTTTATTTTAAAGTACTAGCAGAGCCTTATGCGCTTCCTAGCCTTATCAAGCTGCAAGGACTTGACCCTGATGCTTCCTATGATATCGAAGGTGCAGGCACCTATGGTGGAGATCTTTTGATGAATGTTGGATTAACAATTCCTGCTCCTCACGGAGATTTTGGAAGTCATGTGTTCTATATGAGGAAGGATGAGTCGTCTTATGCCGAATGATGACCTGAACCATAATATAATTGGCGAACATTAGCTGTAATCTGATTTTATTCGACTTTATAAGCGAGAGAAAACGTCATATTTGCGGACCGTTTACATCACCTGAAGGATAAAGCAATGCACAAAAGTAGGATAAATATCACAAAAACATAAAAAAAGGAGAGAAAATTTGTCTTTTTTGTGATCTTCATATTTAAATCCTTTACCTGATATGGTAATCTTTTAAAAAGGCGGCTTCTATGCCTTAGAAGTATTACGAAAGCGATATCATTTCTAAAGTAGAGGAGATGTAACGATGCCGAAAACTCCGTTATTTATTGTGACAGGTGCAAGTTGTGTTGGTAAAACGTCTGTTATCCCTTATGTGCGTAGTCAGCTTTCGGAATTCGATGTGTTTGATATGGATTTAGAGGGATCATTAACTCCTGAGCATGCGATCGACCACTGGTTGAAAGTTGCTCATCAGATCTCATTAAGTGATCGGGGAACCGTACTATTTGGAACCATCACCCCCGAAGCCGTGCAAAAAAGTGAGATCAAAAATCGATTCAGCCATATCTACTATATAAATCTGCATTGTGATGATGAAGTGCGTGCAAAACGTTTACGAGAGAAAGGGGCAGAAGAGGGACAGATCCAGAAGCATGCTATTCTTGCGAACTGGTTTATCCAAAATGCAGATTCTGCTTTTACTCCGCCTATTTCAACCATCGATACATCACAGCACTCTCCAGAACAATGTGCCAAATTCATTCGAAAATGGGTGCTTAAATACTGGAGTTCTCGCTATCCTTTAGAAATACGTGCTAATTAGTTAGAAGATCAATCTCAAACGATAGCTTATAGCTATCGTTTGTTTCATTCCATGATTCGAAAGGGAATTATTACATATTCTATAGCCTCGCAGTAGAAAAAGGAATATAATGAATTATTATTAACAATTTATGAATCGTGAATCTTTTACTATCATCTTCCTTGTTCTCAACTACGCTAGTGCTTAAATTCCATAAATGTGAGGTTGATTATGTCCATGATCATTGAAAGACTGGATTCAGAAGAAACGGCTCTAAGTTGGAAGAAAGCGTTTGAACAACATAAAATTGTGCGCCCAGACTCTTTTTATGAACAGTGTTTGCATGAAAATAGAATTGGACTTCGGGTTACTCTGCTCGTCTATCTGGACGGAGGGAAGCTTGCGGGGTGTGCGCATTTGAAATTTGAATCCGATTACCTCTATTTTAAGTCACAAGGCATTCCTGAAATTAATGATGTTAACATTTTTCCGGAATTTCGCCGAAGAGGGATTGGAAATCAGTTGATTGAAGAATTTGAGAGTATTGCCGCTTATAATGCATATGACAGTATCGGAATTGGAATGGGATTACATAAGGAATTTGGTGCGGCACAGCGGATTTACTGTAAAAGAGGTTATGTGCCTGACGGAAATGGAGTCATGTATGAGCACCGGGAAGTTTCCGAAGGAGAAACGGTCCAAGTGAACGACGATTTGCTTCTTTATTTTGTGAAAGAGCTTGGTGTTCCGGGAACATAATTAGACGATCAGATGCCATGCCGATGTACATAGGGATGAAGTAAAGAGCGGACCGTAGGTTAATAGAATCACGGTCTTTTTTTGAATTCGGAAACAGAGAGAGGAGATTCTAAGGTGATGATTCGAATGATTACCCCGCAGGATGCAGAAGCATTCTTACGATTGAACAATCAATTGGACAAGGAAACAAAGTTTATGTTGTATGAACCCGGGGAGAGAAAAACAACCGTTCAAGCGCAGGAAAAAGCAATTCGTTCCATGCTGGACGGCGGCCACTCTACTATTATCGTTGCTGAGCAGGATGGAACACTTATAGGACAGATTACAGTCGTTGGTTCCTCACTAATGAGAAAGAAACATACGGCTTATATAGTCATTGGAATTAAACAGGAATTTACAGGTCAGGGACTTGGCAGTAAACTTTTCTCTGCTATGGAGGAATGGTGCAGGGAGAAAGGTGTGCATCGTTTAGAGCTTACCGTGATGAAACCTAACATAGCGGCATTACGTTTGTACGAAAAGGCCGGATTTAAAATAGAAGGTTCAAAGATACACTCGCTCGTTCTGGACGGTGAGTACATAGATGAATATTGTATGGCGAAATGTCTGTAATAAGGCTGTACCGGAAGGAGTTCCTGTACCGTCTTTTTTAATTCAAAAATTTGCCAATAACAACGGATTGAAGCTATGATATGTATAGTAAACAGAAGGAGCGTGATTGATATGATGGATTCGAAAGAACGATTCTTAGAACGTGTAGATACTTATGTGAAGTATCGGCCTAGTTATCCGGTAGAGGCGGTGGATTACCTATATGATACAGTCGGGATAAGTCAGAAAAGTATCGTAGCTGACATAGGCGCTGGTACCGGAATTATGTCCGAATTATTGCTTGCTAGAGGCAGTAAGGTCATTGCTGTAGAACCTAACGCAGACATGCGTCAAAAGGCTGAAAAACGTCTGTCTAATAATCCAAACTTTCGGATCCAGCCTTGTCCAGCTGAAGAAACCGGACTCGATGATCAATCCGTTGATGCTATCATTTGTGCACAATCTTTTCATTGGTTTGATAAACAGGCCGCAAAACTTGAATTTCAGCGCATTTTAAAGCCGAAAGGCAAAGTAATACTCATATGGAATTCTAGGCTAACGGAAGGAAGCGAATTTCTGACTGAATATGAACAGCTCTTACATGAATACGGTACAGACTACAAAGAGGTAAAACATACGAATATAACAACCGATCAGTTTGATTCATTTTTTAAGGAAGGAACACTGCAACTGAAAGAATTTGCAAACAGGCAAATTTTTGATTACGAAGGTCTAAAAGGCAGACTTCTTTCCTCTTCCTATAGTCCCGTCCCGGGACATCCTAAGCATGAACCCATGCTTCATGAACTGCAGTCTTTATTTGATCGGACTCAGAACAATAACGAAGTTTATTTTGATTACAAGACTCAGGTGTTTTGGGGAGAGGTATAAATCATATTTTCCTTTAAAAAATGGATGAATTTTCACGAAGACAAGGGGAAGAATGTGAGATTAGCAGTAGAAAGGAATAAGAAGAGATTGTACAGGACAATGAAGACCAACCTTTTTTATGTAGCTGCGGGAATATATATTGGTATCGCCATTGTATCTTTTATTCCTTGGATACAGATCGGTACAAAGATTACTGCATATAGCAGTATCCTCGCCTTATTTATTACAATCTATGACTCATCTAAAGTAGGTTATCAAATAGCTAGAACAGAAGGAAACCCGAAAAATCAAAAATTTCATTATATTTTTATGTTATCGATGAAGATATTGTTGATCATTTCACCATTCGCCCTGCTGTATTGGATTAATTATGAAGACGATGAAGCCGTGATATCTAAAATAAGTAATTATGTAACTTTTGCTGCTATAGGCGTTGTGTTTTTTACGAGAGGGATGGAACTAAAAAAACAACCCAAACACGAGCTCGAGTAAACCAAGTGGCGAATACTTGCATAAGAAGCGGTAAATGAAAAAAGAGTGGGGGGAATGCCTGCAGTTCATTGCTTTCATCCAACTGCAGGGGCCCCATTTCTAAGATAGGAGATATTTATAATCTTTTATCATGAAGGGGGAGCCCATATGTCAGAAGGATTAAACGAAGAACTGTTAAAAGAACTGAAAGAAATCAACAAGAAATTAGACGATATGAGTTCACCTAGAGGTCTATCCGGCTCGCTGAAAGTAGTTGCTTTAGTATTTGGATTCGTAGTAATAGGCCCTATCCTTCTTGTAATAATGGGAATCTTATTTAGTCTATTATAGGTGGAAACAAGACAACAACCTTAGGATGTACATGAGAGGTGATACGCTACGATCATAGCGAAAAGTGAAGATTCCTCTGTCGGTATTCGTAAATTACAGCCGGAAGATGCAGGGCTTCTCGAAAAGTGGTTATCAGATCCGGAAGTACTGGAGTATTATGAAGGACGAGACCGTCCTCATGATGCTGAACTTGTTCAGCGTCATTTTTATGAGAATGATGATGAAGTTTATGCCTATATCATTCAGTATAAGGAAGTAGATATCGGGTACATCCAGTATTATGCAGTGAAGTCCGATGAAGCAGAAGAAATGGGATTATCGATACTCCGAGGGGAACTTGTCTATGGAATGGATCAATTCATTGGTGAAGTATCATTTTGGAATTGCGGAATAGGTACCAAATTACTGCATCTCATGGTTCGTTATTTGACTAGCGAATGTGGAGTTGACCGCATTATAATGGACCCGCAAACGTGGAATCAAAGGGCAATACATGTGTATGAAAAAGCAGGTTTTCGCAAAGTGAACTTGTTACCGAACCATGAATGGCACGAAGGAACATACAGAGATTGTTGGCTTATGGAGTATTCTTTGCCGAAGACCAGAGAGTCGCATGTTACATAACGTTTCGAAAAAAGGCAGCTATGGGTAGCTATGTGAATGGGTAGAAAAAGATGATTACATAATCGAAGCAGCTTCTTACAACAGAAGCTGCTTTTTCTATGCTAAAGCTTAAAAGAGAAAGCAAAGGTTAACATAATGTGAATGATTTTACCGAATTTAAGATAAAGGGTTTCTTTTATAACTATCTTTTCTTATGATAGAAATAGAGAAAATCTGCTAAAAGTGGTTTGATTCGACATTTGGCGTTTAGTAGGTTACAAGTTCTCTTTGCATGGACAGGAATATATATTGAGGAGGTTTCTGCATGGTGAAAGTACAAGAACGTCGGCATCTAGTCTTAATTGGCAACGGGATGGCTGGGATCAACACGGTGGAACAGATATTAAAACTGGCGCCCAGCACCTACAGGATCACCGTATTTGGGAGCGAGCCTTATCCCAACTACAATCGTATTCAGTTATCGTACGTGCTAGAGAAGAGTAAAGCAGTAGAAGACATCATTTTGAACGATTGGAACTGGTACTTAGAGAACGAGATAGAGCTGTATACGGGAACGACGGTAACGCATATTGATACGGAACAAAAAATCGTGAAGGCAGACAATGGGATAGAGGTTCCATATGACGCGCTCATTATTGCAACCGGTTCCAATCCATTCTTGCTTCCGGTTCCAGGTGCGGATAAAGAAGGCATTGTAGGTTTCCGAGATATCGCAGATTGTCAGAACATGCTGCATGCAGCAGATCAGTACAAAAAGGCTGCGGTTATTGGCGGTGGCTTGCTTGGACTTGAGGCGGCTAAGGGATTGCTTAAACTGGGGATGGATGTGACAGTAGTCCATCTGTTTGAGGAGATTATGGAACGGCAGCTCGATCATACTGCCTCATTAATGCTTCAGGCAGAACTGGAAAGCCAGGGCTTGAAATTTGCTACCGGCAAACAGACTGAGGAGTTCCTGGGCGATGAACGGGTCAGCGGTATTCGTTTTTCTGATGGAACGACACTGGATGCGGAATTTGTAGTCATGGCGGTAGGGATCAGACCTAATATTCTATTAGCCAAAGAAAGCGGCATAGCGGTGAATCGCGGCATTCTTGTCGATGATTATATGCGTACTTCAGCACCGGATGTATATGCGGTAGGGGAGTGTAACGAGCATCGGGGCACTACTTATGGGCTCGTAGCTCCGCTGTTTGAGCAGGGGGCTGTTCTTGCGAAGTATCTGTGCGGAGTGGAAACGAAGCCATATGAAGGATCTGTGGTATCTACTCAGCTCAAAATATCTGGCGTAGATGTGTTCTCCGCAGGTGAGTTTATGGATGCAGAAGGGCTGTCTGTTGTGCGGATGCATGATGACTGGCTGCGTATTTACAAAAAAGTGCTCTTGCGCGGCGGACGGATCGTCGGCGGTGTTCTGATCGGTGACGGTAAGGAATCCTCCAGACTGCAGCAGTGGATTCGAACAGGCACCGTGATGACAGAAGCTATCCATAATGCCATTGTGGGACAATCCGCAGTTGAAACCGGGAATACGGCCGCAGAGCTGGCGGATGAAGAAATTGTATGCGGCTGTAATGGTGTCACGAAGAAACACATTGTGGATGCCATTAACGAAAAAGGATTAACCACAGTAGAAGAGATCAAGGTGGCAACAAGTGCATCGCGCTCTTGTGGAGGCTGCAGGCCTGTCGTAGAGCAGATTCTTCAATACGTGCTTGGGGACAAATATGATTCAGCAGCGGCGAAACAGGAAGCAATCTGTTCCTGTACCACACTGAGCAGAGATGAAGTCGTTACGGCGATTAAAGAAAAGGGGTTAATTACATCTAAAGAAGTAAGATATGCGCTGGAATGGGATAATCCGGAGGGCTGTTCCAAATGTCGACCTGCGCTGAACTATTATCTGGGAATGATCTGGCCGGCTGAGCATGTGGACGAGAAGGATTCACGTTTTGTGAATGAGCGTATGCATGCGAACATCCAAAAGGATGGAACGTTTGGCGTCGTGCCGCGGATGTATGGCGGGGTAACCACACCAGACGATCTCAGACTTATTGCGGATATTGCGGTGAAATACAACGTTAAGCTGGTTAAAGTAACCGGTGGTCAGCGACTTGACCTGCTTGGGGTTAAAAAGGAGGACCTGCCGAAGATCTGGAAGGACCTTGGCATGCCGTCCGGTTATGCGTATGCGAAGGCACTGCGTACGGTTAAGACCTGCGTGGGATCACAATTCTGCCGATTTGGCACGAAGGATTCAATGGGCATGGGAATACTACTCGAGAAGAAATTCGAGCGGCTAGATATGCCAGCCAAATTCAAGCTTGCTGTAAACGGTTGTCCTCGTAACTGTGCGGAGTCATCGACCAAGGATATTGGGATCGTCGGCAATGAGGGGGCTTGGGAAATTTACGTGGGCGGTAATGGCGGAATTAAAGCCCGACTTGCAGAACTGCTGTGCAAGGTGCGAACAGATGAAGAGCTTCTCGAAATTGTCTCCGCGTTCATGCAGTACTACCGGGAAACAGGAAAATACTTGGAGCGGACCTCGGATTGGATTGAACGGATGGGACTTGAGTCCGTCACCGAAGCAATAGTTAATGATCTGGATAACCGCCGGGCTTTGGCTGAGCGAATGGAAGTCGCTCTGGCGCAGGTAAAGGAACCTTGGAGTGAAATTCTGAATAATTCAAATTTAAGAGAGCGGATGTTTGAAGAGATTAGTGTCTCCACGAAACAGGACTAGGAATAGGAAGGGGCTGCAAGATGGAACCGATATTGAATAAAGACGAGTATACGTTTTACCTGATAGGCAATGTCGATGATTTCACGGAGAGATTGGGACGGGTTGTGCGTTTGGGTAAGGAAGAAATTGCGGTATTTAAGACAACGGACGAACAAATCTACGCCCTTGAGAATAAGAGCCCTGGGCCGCGCGGAGGCACGATTGCAGAAGGAATTATATCAGGGGAGGTCCTGTTCGATCCGATCTGTGACTGGAAAATTTCGCTGAAAGATGGTCAGGTGCTGGACCCTGATACGGGTCAGGTTCGGACCTATCCGGTTCATGTCCATGGTAACGAGGTAAGAGTTGGGTTAGTCAAGAATGAGGGAGGGCGATTCCATGAGTAAAGATCTTCAGAACAAGAAAATTGTCATTGCCGGGTCGCAAAAAACGGATGAAATGGCTGAGATTATTGAACGAAGAGGCGGAGTCCCTCTTGTCCGATCCCTTCAGGGATTAACGGATTCTGATCCGGTTGAAGTCGAAGAAGATGTTAGGCGTTTTATCGAGCAGGGGGCAGATTGGTTTATTTTCACGACAGGTATTGGATTTGAAGCCATGATTCAAGCTGCGGAGAGACTAAACACCGTATCCGAATTCGAAAAGAGATTGAAAGAAACGAAGATCGCTTGCCGCGGGTACAAAACAAATGCTTATTTAAAGAAATCGGGTATTCATCCGGTCGTCTGTGATGATGATGGAACGATTGCCAGTATGATCGAAAAGCTTGAGTTATTTGATTTTACCGATCAAAAGGTGTGGATTCAGCTTCATGGCGAGTTGTCTTCGCAGTTACATCAATTCATCCAAAGCAAGGGCAGCATGGATGTTCAGGTCGTACTTCCTTATCGTTATCATGCTCCTGAGCAGGAGACGCTTGCATCGCTTATGAATGAACTCATTTTGCGAGAAGTGGATGCTGTTTGTTTCACGACAAGAGTTCAAGTCGGATATTTATTTGATTACGCGAAAGAACATGGACGTGAAGAAGAATTGAAATCCGTCTTTGATCAAGATGTACTGGCTGCCGCTGTCGGCAAAGTAACAGCTGAAGCGCTCCAGGATAAAGGAGTAAGCCGGATCATCGTGCCGGAGAAAGAAAGAATGGGTGCGTTAATTGTAGAGATCGCGCATTACTATGAAGGTCAGCAAAGTGGAATAAAGACGGACTAAATGCAGAGAATACAACATCTAGAGTAAAGTTTGAAATATATAAAGCTGTCCCACTCGGTTAGAGAGTGGGACAGCTTTTGCTTTTTTATAGTAATTTGCACTTTGTTGTATGAATGATTATTAGCGGTGTGTTCTAACGAATGAGTTGTTATTTACCAAAAACAAGAGTTGTGTTAGAGGAACCAGCATACTTGGTTACAAACTCCCGTGCATAGTTCGAATCCCGTACTTCATAACTGTAATTGCTGCTGGGTCTCCAGTTCGTTTTTGGAGATGTAGGTGCATTTAAAGCTGGCGTGCTGCCAGAATCGGTGAATTCCCCTTTGCCTTTGTCATCAAGAATGCCGCCTTTTTCAGCACCGGCGCCAAAATAATTGTTTTCTGAGTAAATTCGAGCCTTTTCGCCAATCGTAATTGCTTGGTTGAAATTGTTTGCGTAATTGTTTTTGATATGAAAATAGCCGTATCTCATCAGTCCAGGGCCGCGGACATACAGATTTTCAAAGTAATTGTTGGCGATCGTCACATGAGGCACGCCGTTATAACTGCTATTGCCATCATTAGGGTGACCTAGAATAATTCCGTATTTGTGATTTGCGAATTTGGAATTGCTGATCGTAATATAATCCGCATTATCACCAATATAAAGCAGTTTATCTAGATCGCTGCCGCTAGAGCTGTAGCTATGACCCGCGAAAGTGACATGATCGATCCAATAGTTTGACCCAGTGGTAATATACATTTGAATATCATCGTTTGCGTTGATGTTAGCAGAATGAACAAAGGTGAGGTTCTGGAAAATAACATTGCTTGAGGAGGAAGTAGATCGGAAGTGGATGTTTGTTAGTGTATGGTTGTCATATGAGCCGACGATCGTTTTATTAGCTCCAAAGTTGACTTTTTGTAAAGTGGAAGACGAAATATTACTTTCAATAACAAGAATTATGGGTGTGGTGTCAGCGATCTGTGTCCTAAGATCATTTAGATTACTAATGTAAATAATTTGGCCATTTTTGCCGCCTGTTACGGCTGACTTCAGAGCGCCATTTTCATTCTTCGCATTTCCGGCAAATCCTGTTAGACCGGTCGATCCCGTATTCGGAAAGTTGGCTGCCCCATAGGTAGAGGGAAGAGAGGGAAAGTTCAAAACTAAGAGTACGACGGCAAGCAGCAGAAATGAAAGCCTTTTCATAAATAACCACCACCTTAAATGTTTTTTTACATGTTCATTGTATTAGATGGCATTATATGTGTCAATTATTACTTACATTAGCTTTTACTGGAATTAGCTGAGCACTCCTAAATGGTTAATAACATGACTTTTAAAATAGTTATTGCTAAATATATGCAGGTCTGTTACGATGTAACAAATTTTATGTAACCGTATACATTTATTGCAAAATTACAACGTTGTAAAAACGGACTGTTAATGACGAGTTAACATTGTCAGGTGATATCCATGCGTTTAACCGCACTTTAGCAAAAAGGATGCATGGGTAGATACATAAAAATTACAACGTTGTAATTTTGAACGAAGGGATGTGTTTTAAGGTGAAAAAACGGATATCCACGTTAGTCCATCTAGTGAAACGAGATAAGTATTTGCTGCTTATGTTCGCCCCTATCTTTTTGTATTACGTTATTTTTATGTACATCCCTATGCCGGGTATATTGCTCGCTTTTCGCAATTTTATGCCGGGTCAAGGCATGTTTAGCGGTGAATGGGTAGGCCTCAAATGGTTCGACCAATTTGTGAATTCAATCTATTTTTGGAGACTGCTTCGTAACACGTTTTTGCTTGCTTTTCTACCACTGCTCTTCGGTTTTCCTATCCCCATCCTTTTCGCTGTTTGCATCGTAGAGATCAAGAACCGGACATTCAAACGTTTTGCCCAAACGGTCACGTATCTCCCTCACTTCATCTCGACCGTGGTTGTAGCAGGTATGATTATCAATTTTCTATCACCTACAGATGGCATTGTGAACACTCTCATCGCTAAGCTTGGAATGGAAAAAGTCAACTTCATGATGGATGCTTCCTGGTTCCGTACGATTTTCACAAGTTCTGATATCTGGCAGAGTTTTGGTTTCAGCTCAATTATCTACATTGCGGCCATTATGGGCATTGATCAGGAGATGTATGATTCCGGAAAAATTGATGGTGTGAACAAGTTTCAGGAACTCTGGCATCTAACTCTTCCGAGTATTAAGCCGACCATCGTTATTCTGCTGCTTCTGTCCCTTGGGGGCATTATGAGCGTAGGTTTTGAAAAGGTATATCTGCTCTACAACGGGGCCACCTACGAGACTGCCGACGTATTATCTACTTATGTATACCGTATGGGGATTGAAGGTCAGAACTATGGTTTCGCAACAGCTGTGGGTCTGTTTAACTCCATTATCACGTTTATCCTTGTTTTTGCAGCGAACACAATGACACGGCGCCTGACCAAAATGTCACTTTGGTAAGATCCAAATACTGAATCAAAGGAGACCTGTATGCAAAAATCGAGAAGTGATCGGTTGTTCTACACCATGATCTACCTGCTTACCATATTGGCGGTCGTCGTCACGTTGTACCCCTTCCTGTATGTAGTAAGTATTTCATTCAGCTCGGTAGATGCCATCGATAAACAAAAAGTCATGTTATGGCCAGTAGGTTTTACGTTTTCCGGATACAAAATGGTTCTCCAATACAGAGAGCTATGGGTATCCTTCTATAACACGCTTTGGTATACAGTGGTGGGAACGCTGCTTAATATTGTGGCAACTTGCCTTGCTGCTTTTCCGTTATCCAGACAGAAATTTTTTCTGCGCAGGAGGCTGAACTTTTTTATCGCTTTCACGATGTATTTCTCAGGCGGGCTCATTCCCGTCTACATGCTGATTACATCACTTGGGCTGTACAATACCCGCTGGGTAATGGTGCTGCCTGTACTAGTCATTACGTTTAACGTAATGATCTGCCGCTCCGCATTTGAAGGTATTCCTAACGAGATTTTTGAGAGTGCAAGTATAGACGGAGCAAATGAACTCACTATGCTCTATCGCCTGGCCGTACCCATTATTAAGCCGACACTTGCTGTACTCACCCTCTACTATGCAGTGTTCCATTGGAACAATTTCTTCTCTGCTCTACTATATTTGGGCAAACAGGATATGCAGCCGCTGCAGATGTTCCTGCGAAGGGTACTGATTATGGCTTCCCCTGAAGTGATGCAAAAAATGGGAGGCACAATGACCTCAGGTGCACTAGCTGTCTCTACACTTCAGGTTCGATATGTATCTATTGTGGTCAGTATTCTACCCATTGTTACGATCTACCCTTTTATCCAGCGGTACTTCGTCAAAGGTATTACCCTCGGAGCCGTGAAAGGATAGCCTTTTACCAAGCATGTAGATTAACAAAGTTTGTTTAAAACAAGGAGGAATAATGGATGAGATTTAAAGGGGCAGGAAGAAAAAGTGTAATGGCAGCGATCCTTGCAGTGAGTCTTGCGGGATGTAGTAGTGCAGCGGATGGAGGAGGGGGCAGTACACCCAGCAGCTCGGAGCCGGCATTTAATTACACCGGTGCAGGACCTGTAACGGACCAACCAGGTGCCAAGCTATCCATCCTCGGGACAAATGCATGGACGACTAATGTGGATCTGTCTACCGCTGCTATTGTGAAGGAAATTGAAAAGAATGCGGGTGTCGAAGTAGATTGGGATCTGATTCCGCCGCAAAATTATGCAGATGCTGTGAATCCAAGACTGGCCGCTGGTACGGGACTACCCGATATCGTATATTTGCCTGATCAAGATCAGCTTATGAAGTACATTAACAGTGGACTTTTTATTCCGATTGATGAGTTGGTGGAGAAGTATGGGGTGAATCTCAAAAAAATATATGAAAAATCTCCTTCCGTTAAGGCCAGTTTAACGACACCAGATGGTAAAATGTACTATATACCTCAGCAAACGTTAACCAGGAATTACATGCCTGTATTCATGCTCAATCAGCGCTGGCTGAAGAAGCTCGGACTGAGTGAGCCTACAACATTGGATGAGTTCACGGCGATGCTTCGCAAATTCAAGACAGATGACCCTAATGGCAACGGGCAAGCAGATGAGATCCCATTATCCATGGAGTCGAAGTTTGTGCCAATGGCGTTTGGACCGGTCTTTGGTCTAGATCTATCTAATCAATTTTATGCGGATGATCAGGGCAAAGTTCATTTTAGCTACTATGAGCCTGCTTACAAAGAATACTTAACTTATTTGAACGGACTTTACAAAGAAGGCCTGCTTGGCGTGGATTATGCGAGTACAACGAGCGATCAGGTGACCTCACGAATCTCACAGGATGTAACGGGTGCAACGTTTAATTTTAGCTGGTATATGTCGATGGTTTATAGCCCGCTGTTCAAGGATTATGATCCGTCTGAGCCAATCTTCAAGGGAATACTGCCATTAAAAGGTCCTCACGGAGATCAGTTCTATGTAGGACGTACCCCGGTTAGTGGTATTTTCGGCATTACACGTGACAGCAAAAATCCAGAACTTGCTTTTCGCTTTTTGGATTATGCGGTAAGTGAGGAAGCACAGACGTATTATACATGGGGAATTAAGGATGATACGTATACAGAAAAGGACGGTGTAAAGACGTTTACGGACAAAGGCAAGGATAATGAGTATATCCAGAAACTCGGTATCGGTCCAGTTAACCTGCCTAACATTCAATCTACTGACTCTGCAGACTCCGTGGTGGCGGCGTGGCATGAGAAACTAGACAAGGAGCTAGAGCCTTATGTTCGGGAACCCTTCCCATTTGTTTATGCTCTGCCAGAAGAAGCGAGCGTAGAAAGCATGTCGATGCCAGATATTACAACGTATGTCGAAGAGATGAATTTCAAATTTATTAGCGGAGATACAAGCCTCGATCAGTTTGATAGTTATATTGAAACATTGAAAAAGATGAATATTGAGCAAGTGATTGCGGGAAGACAGGCACAATATGACCGCTATAAAACTGCACAGCAGTAAATGGTCCAACGTGTCAGCATGAAGGGCGTTGATTGAACTTGATAACGATTAAGGACATTGCCAAACTTGCGGGGGTAAGCTATAGCACTGTATCAAAGGCGCTTAATGGCGACCCGAGGATCAAACCGGCGACGAAACAGAAAGTCCTTGCTATTGCCGAGAAACATCAGTATCGAAAAAATATATTAGCTCAGCAGCTCTCTACGGGTAGAAGCAATATTATCGGTTTTGTGCTTGGTGAATTAAGCAATCCATTATTCTCAAATATTTCAGGTAAACTGCATGCGGAACTAAAAAAGCGTGGATACCAAATGATTCTAGTCGTCGCGCATGATGGAGTGGATGTGTTCAGTCAGCTTCGCGTAGATGGCTGTATATTGTGGGACAATGCACTGGATTATCAGGATGCATTCTGGAAAAAGTTTTCTGCTCTTACGATGCCATGCTTTGTACTTGGTACAGATGAGTCGCTGAGTTCTCCTTATATCAAAGTAGATCGTAAAGAGGGAATATTTAAGGCGGTGGAGTATTTGAATTCCCTCGGGCACACACGTATTGGTTTTATTGGTAACTCGCAAAATATTAAGCTGGAAGGATACAAGGAAGCATTGCAGCGTACAGGTCTGAATTTTGAAGAAGATTACGTGCTGCCTGCACATTCCTCTTGGGAGGACGGATATTTTGCTATTCGAAATTATTCGTTTGGCGTGAACGCACCGACGGCTTTTATCGGTCTAAATAACCTGGTAACTCGCGGAGCGCTGCGGGGGCTATTGGAGGCTGGCTATAACGTCCCCCGCGACATTTCGTTAATCGGTTATGACGATTTGCCAGATATGCAGTATGCTGAAGTGGCACTGAGCACCATTGGACCTGAACTGGATGAATTGGCAGTTCAGGCCGCAGAACTCATCGTATCGTTGATTCGTGATGAAGTGGTGGATTATCCGATCGTTATTCAACCAAAGCTGATTCACCGAAGTTCAACGGCAGTATACCGGGGAGAGCTGTTTGATGAATAGCGACTCTAAGAAGAGGTGAGATATGCAGATACACAAAAGCACATCGGGTCTGAACAAAAGTGAGGAAGAAGCTAAGAAAAATCAGGTGTCAAAAGGCTGTCCATCTCGTCACTATACAGTGGCTCAGGATGGAAGTGGTGATTTTACTACGATTCAGGCTGCAATTAATGCGGTGCCGGAGAATGCCACTGATCAGACGGAGATTCGGATTAAACAAGGGGTTTACTATGAAAAGCTTCATATTGAAAAGCCTAAGATTCATCTAATCGGTGAGGGGGCTGAACAAACGGTTATTACTTATGATGATTATGCGTTGAAGAAGTTCCCGGACGGGGAGATGTATCATACTTTCCATTCATATACGGCCTTCATTGGAGAAGATGATTTCACAGCAGAGGGACTTTCCTTCGTGAATTCTGCTGGTCCTGGGAAGGATGTTGGGCAGGCCCTTGCTATATATGTGGATGGGGACCGTGCAGCCTTCCGACATTGCCGCTTTATTGGGCATCAGGATACGATATTCACGGGACCGCTCCCGCCGCAGCCCATTGATCGGAGCTATTTCGGGGGACCGCGTGATGGCGCAGAACGCCGGAATCTGCGTCAGTATTACGAGGATTGCTATATTGAAGGTGATGTTGATTTTATTTTTGGTTCGGCTACGGCTGTATTTAAGGGCTGTGAAATCTTTGCCAAGAATCGTTTGAAAAGTAATGCAGCAGTAGAGAACGAGGTAAATGGCTGGATTACAGCGGCCTCTACGCCGGAAGGCGTCCGTTATGGGTATGTCTTCATGGATTGTACGCTAGAGAGCAATGCTCCCTTGCAATCAGTATACCTCGGCAGGCCATGGAGAAATCATGCCAAGGTGTGTTTCCTGAACTGCTGGATGGGTGCTCATGTGAAACAGGAGGGCTGGCACAACTGGAACAAAACGGATGCAGAATCTACCGCTTTGTTTGCTGAATTTAATAGTGTTGGTCCGGGAGCAGGGAGTAAAACTGAGCGGGTTCCATGGGCTGCGATGCTGACTGAGGAAGAAGCATCTGAGTATACGGTGGCTTCTATTCTATCTGGCAGCGATGACTGGATTCCCTTCGGTCAGGCTATAACATAATGAAATGGTATAGGACCATGTAAGTATGTTTGATAAGATGAGTTGCCAAGAGGGATGGATCGTCTATATATAATAGTAAGAAAACAGGTCAAATTTAATACGTACAAATTAAAATAATCATGAAATTGTAAGCTAGTTAGCGCAGGATGATCCTGCGCTTTTTGTTATGGCTTTAGCCAGTTGAGTGCGTGAAACGCGCGAAACAAAAAACCACCCGCTATGCGGGTGGAACAATCAAAGGTTTGACCACTAAGACCATTCCGATAGAATTGAGATGTTCAGGCTCAAAGAAAGGAATGGTCTTAGATGGCAAACAAGAGCTACAGCCTAGCTCACACAAAGTGGATGTGCAAATACCACATTGTATTCACCCCGAAGTATAGACGGAAAGAGATCTATAATCAAGTAAGAAAAGATCTAATTGAAATATTCAAACGTCTATGTAAGTACAAAGGAGTAGAAATTATAGAAGGCCACATGATGCCAGACCACGTGCACATGTTGGTAGCAATCCCACCCAAAATTGCAGTCTCATCGTTCATGGGATATCTAAAAGGTAAAAGTTCTCTAATGATCTTTGAGAAACATGCCCAACTAAAATACAAATACGGGAATCGAAAATTCTGGGCAGAAGGATATTATGTAAGTACGGTGGGCTTAAATGAAGCGACGGTACGAAAATACATTCGAGAACAAGAAGCACATGACCAAGCAGTGGATAAGCTGAGTGTAAAAGAGTACGAAGATCCATTCATCAGCAACAGGAGCAAAAAGAAATAAACCAGTTTAACTGGTAAGTGAAAGTGACAAATAACAATGAGCCTGAACAGTTTTATGGTCAGGCTAGCGTCTTTAGGCGCAGTTTGGCGACAAGGGGTTATACCCCAAGTACAAACCACCCGTTTTACGGGTGGTCCTGATTTTTTATGAAATATATCCCATTGTAGGGAAGACAATTACTTGCCGTTTCCTGAGAGTGTGATCAAAAGAATAATAGAACTGTTCTATTTGGAGATCACCACATGATCAGAAGTTTTTATTATGTTGCAGGAGTTGAGCATGAAAGGAAACCGTATTTCTAGTAACTAAATTAGTTATTTTTACGTCATCGTCATATCAGCTATGAATTCTATTTTAATAGAGAAAAATTAAACGCATTCCGTATGGGATAATTTACAATTAGAAAAAACCTGTTTCATATGATATATTATTTTTCGTTCTCAACTTCTAAGAAAGTTCAACATAGCAAGGCCCGTTGGTCAAGGGGTTAAGACACCTCCCTTTCACGGAGGTAACAGGGGTTCGAATCCCCTACGGGTCATTTAATATGGAGATTTAGCTCAGCTGGGAGAGCATCTGCCTTACAAGCAGAGGGTCGGGGGTTCGATCCCCTCAATCTCCACCATATCTATATCGCGAGCTCTCGCTGCTCGGTAACTCGCCTAGCTTATAACCCGAAAGTCAAAGGTTTCAAATCCTGCCCTACAATTTTTCGTATTTGACCATTGCGGACGTGGCTCAGCGGTAGATCATCGTCTTGCTAAGGCGGGGTCACAGGTATCATTCGGCGCCATAGCCAAGTGGTAAGGCATAGCTCTGCAAAAGCTTGATCCCCAGTTCGAATCTGGGTGGCGCCTTCATTTATTTTATGTTCTTAAATGACTCTGATAAGCCCCTGTTTAGGAACAGGGGATGTGTTTAAATTTTAGAATTTTACGCGGGTGTAGTTCAATGGTAGAACTTCAGCCTTCCAAGCTGATAGCGTGGGTTCGATTCCCATCACCCGCTTTATAGTAAAACCCCTTTGCGAAAGCAAAGGGGTTTTACTATATTTATCAGCAGTATTTTATTAGCTGCATTTCTAAAGTCTAAGATGAGAAGTAACCTTCAAATGTATTGCTTCTTATCAGGATAAAAGATATTTGTGTAAAGGAAAATATCCTAAACTTATAGAAGATATTGATATAGTCTATGCTTCTTATTAGCTGATTAGGGTCAGTAATTGTGATGACTCTTTATACTTTACCTGAAAAAGAGGGTACGCTAGAAAGTGAACCTATGTTCAGCCCGAAAATATCTGAACAATGTAAAGAACAGAATGGAGTTGGTATTATCATGAAATACCGGAAATTAGGAAGAACGGGTCTTGATGTATCCGTACTTAGTCTCGGTGCTTCTTCGCTCGGCTCCGTATTCCGTCAGACAGATGACAATGAGAGTATATACACTGTTCATGCTGCTATTGATGCGGGTATCAATTACATTGATGTATCCCCTTATTATGGACATACCAAAGCAGAAAGTGTGCTCGGCAGGGCGTTACAGCAAATTCCTCGGGATACATTTTTGCTCTCCTCTAAGGCGGGGCGTTATGGTGAGAACTGTTTTGATTTCACTGCGGAGCGGATTCTAACAAGCGTGGAGGAAAGCCTCGAACGCCTGCACACCAATTATTTAGATGTCCTTTTCTTGCATGATATTGAGTTTGTTCCTGCTCAAATCATTCTCACAGAGGCTGTTCCTGCTCTTTATAAGTTAAAGAATCAAGGGAAAATCCGTTACTGCGGGATAAGTGGATTGCCATTGAAGCTCTTTAACACAATTCTTCCGCAAATTGAAGTTGATACAATCCTGTCCTATTGTCATTATTCATTAAATGATACCTCATTGTTGGAGTTACTCCCCCTCTTAACTCACAGAAATATAGGACTTGTCAATGCCTCCCCGTTATCCATGGGCTTGCTAAGCAACCGCGAGACTCCGGATTGGCATCCGGCCAGCAAGGAACTTAAAGCAACATGTGCTAAAGCGGCAGAATACTGTGCATCACACGGCGTTGATATCGCCAAATTGGCCATACAGTTCTCAACAGAAAATGAAAACATCCCTACAACGCTCGTAAGTACTGCGAATCCAGATAATATTGTGAGAAATGCAGTATGGACTGAGGAGCCACTCGACCGATCCCTCTTAAAGGAAGTTCTTGAGATACTGAAACCGGTTCACAATCTATCTTGGAAGAGTGGACTAGACGAATACAATGAAACAGCTCAAGATTAAAGGAGGAACCGTGTAATGAAGGTGATTGTATGTGAAGAGATCGGAAGATTAACATTCAGGCATGATCTAGAAGAACCTGTATTAAAATCAGGAAATGCAATTGTACATATTCGGCGGATTGGCATCTGCGGTACCGATTATCATGCATTTTTAGGTAACCAGCCTTTCTTTCATTACCCGAGGATACTTGGTCATGAACTAGCTGGAGTAATTGAAGAGATTGGAGAGAATGATTTTGGGCTTCGGCCCGGCGACCAGGTAAGTATTGTTCCCTATATGCACTGTGGCCGCTGTATTGCATGTCGAAACGGAAAAACTAACTGCTGCCAGAACATGAGAGTACTTGGTGTTCATATTGACGGGGGAATGAGAGAGCGGATCTGCATTCCGGTCGAACAATTAATCAATACAAACAGTATGACCTTGGATCAGTCCGTTATCCTCGAACCTTTGGCTGTTGGAGCTCATGCGATAAGAAGATGCGGGGTGACTGCTGACAGTACGGTGCTGGTCATTGGTGCAGGTCCAATAGGTCTTGGGGTCATGGCCTTGGCAAAATTCGCGGGTGCCCGTGTATTTGCAATGGATGTGAACGAAGAGCGTCTGGCTTTTTGCAAGTCCTGGGCTAAGGTTGAAGATACGCTGAATGCAATGCAGACTCCTAAGGAGAAACTTGCTGAAATGACAAATGGTGATCTTGCTCCTGTCATAATCGATGCTACGGGCAATGCAAAATCAATGATGAATACATTTGATATGGTATCGCATGGCGGATTGATAACCTATGTGGGCTTGGTGAACGGTGACATTTCTTTTCATGATCCGGACTTCCACAGTCGTGAAATTACTTTGATGGGAAGTAGAAATGCTACCAGAGAGGATTTCGATCTTGTAATTCAGGCAGTCTCCACAGGATATATTAAGCCCAGCGGATATTTGACACATCGCGCAAGTTTCGAGGGTATGATTGAAGAATTTCATACCTGGCTTCAACCTGCATCGGGCGTCATTAAGGCAGTAGTTGAGTTATAAGCGATAGGTAAGGCGGCTGGATTGGATAATCTATGAGAATAACGGGCAGGGAAAGCAGAAGGCGGTTTTGTCTTGTTAGCGGAAGATTTGTAGACGTACAGTTCGGCAAAAAAATCGGTTACAGAAACAGAATAGATACACAACCCACGTTAATAACAATTTAGATTACTTGAAGGGAGAGTTGTCTGACATGATATCTACGGAAACCCATATTTATATGGTTAGACATGCAGAATCGATATATATCCATGGAGAGGCACGTTCGCGAGGTCTTACGGAGAAAGGTTTAGAGTACGCGAGGTGTGTTGCAAATGTGTTCTCCGGTATTAAGGTAGATCTTGTGGCCTCAAGTCCATATAGAAGAGCGATTCAGACGGTTCAGTATGTAGCAGAGCAAAAAGGGCTTTCGATCGTAGAATACGAAAATTTGCGTGAACGTTTGATAAAAGGCCCCCTTTACGAGGAAAAATGGGAAGTTGTTCTCGAGGCCATCAAAACGTCGTTCGATGACAAGGATTATGCGCTAGACGGAGGGGAGTCGACAAAGCAGGCGCAAAAGCGGTCTATCCCTGTACTTGAACTTCTGCTGAAACAATATGCAGGAAAGCATGTTGTCATGGGCACGAACGGAAATATTATGACCCTAATGATGAACTATTATGATTCAAATTATGGTTTTTCTTTTTGGAAACAAACGACGATGCCGGATATCTACCATTTAATTTTTCGTGATATGAAGCTGACTAAAGTAGAGCGCATATGGAATACCCCCATACATCAAGAGTAGAGGTGAATCAATTTTATGAAGAACGATACCATTAAAGCATATTGTCTTTCTAAAAAGGGGGCAATGGAAGATTACCCTTTTGGTCCTGCGCCCCTTGTTGTCAAAATTGGAGGCAAGATGTTTGCCTTAATAACGTTGAGCGAGAAGCAGGAAGCGACTGATATTTCTCTCAAATGTGATCCCGTGATTGCTGAGAATTTGCGAGAACAGCACGAAGAAGTAGTCCCCGGTTATCATCTCAACAAGAAGCACTGGAATTCAATATCTCTTCAAGGAAGTTTATCACATGAGGATATAATATCCATGATAGATCATTCCTATGAGCTCGTACTGAACAGCCTGACGAAAAAACAACAAGAGCTAATCCTTACTTTGTAAACGGAAAGTCTTTTTGCAGAAGTTTCGGAAAAAAGGACATCCTCCTGATTCGCTTAATTTGTCACGTTGACCTAATTCGTGTAATCAATTTCGCATAGATCATTCACGTAGACACCTAATTTTCATAGACACCTTATTCACATAGATCATCCTGTAAACCTAAACCAAGAAGGCTTGCTCCCAAACCAAGGGGTAAGCCTTTTTTTTGCTTTAAGCTAGTTAGTCTCAGTCTGATGATGTGCTTAAAGTTCAATTCTTAATGA
Source organism: Paenibacillus polygoni (assembly GCF_030263935.1). Taxonomy (NCBI): domain Bacteria; kingdom Bacillati; phylum Bacillota; class Bacilli; order Caryophanales; family Paenibacillaceae; genus Paenibacillus; species Paenibacillus polygoni. The sequence continues at coordinate 2,061,901 of NZ_CP127162.1, forward strand.
TGAAATATTCATCAACTTAAATATCTTAGAGAATTCACAAATCCAAATGAAGGTTTTAAGATCAAGAGAAAATAGTAATGTAATTAAACTTTTATGTACTGAATTAGATAATGTTCTGAGCGCTGGTGGCAGTCCTTAAGGCGTCAAATATTAGGAACAGATTCAGTGAAAAAGAATAGGCAAATAATAAAATGCAATCCTATGGAAGATAAAGAACAGATCAACTAGAAAAAGGGTAATGATTATAAAAGTAATAGTGGAAGAGAGCCGTGAGGTAGATCTCATGTTGGATTGATATCTTTGGCTCATATCTTTAATTTTTAAAATATTGTGACAGAATAAATGAGTAGTGATAGTTTTTGAATACTTTTGATAGAAAATGATTGTTTTTTGATGATTTTATGATACTATAAGAGCTGTCAGGAGGAATGGGAATGCTTACTGAAGAACGATACCGATTGATTTTAGAACGCTTACAATCACGCGGCGTTGTCAAACTGCAAGAGCTTGTAGAGTTGCTAGGTGCTTCTGAATCAACGGTTAGAAGAGATCTTATTGATCTGGAAGCCAATCGTCTGCTTAAGCGAGTCCATGGCGGTGCTTCATTAATAACACAGAAAAGTACCGAACCAGGTATGGATGAAAAAACGTTCAAAAACATTTATGAGAAAAATAAAATTGCCAGGCTTGCAGCCATGCAATTGCAAAATGGCGATTGTATCTATCTAGATGCTGGTACAACTACCCTTTCCATGATTCCTTATATAGAAGCACAGAATATTACCGTAGTAACGAACGGATTGTCTCATGTGGATGCGTTAGTCTCCAAAAATATTCGCAGTTACTTGCTTGGCGGCTTGATGAAAACGCATACGAAAGCAGTTATAGGGAGTATTGCGCTTCAAAATATGAATCAATTCCGTTTTGATAAATCGTTTATTGGTACGAATGGAATTGATGTAAAGATGGGGTATACTACTCCTGACCCGGAGGAAGCCTTAATAAAACGGAACGCGCATTTGTTGTCTGGTGAAACTTATGTGCTGGCTGATTCCAGTAAATTTGGTGAAATTACGTTTGCTAAGTTGTTTGACTTGAACGAAGCAACGCTAATTACTGATATGGTGCCTGAACCATATCAAGTTCCCATTGGACAGAAATATAAAGTAATCGAGGGATGAACAATGATCTATACAGTGACACTGAATCCTTCCATTGATTACATCGTGGAAGTTGAACAATTACAGCTCGGTCATTTAAACCGAATGAAGCGGGATTTGAAGTTACCTGGAGGAAAAGGGATTAACGTTTCTAGAGTACTTACCCAGCTTGGTGCAGAAAATACAGCGATGGGATTCCTTGGCGGTTTCACAGGTGAATTCATTCGTGATTTCTTATCCAAGAGCACGGTTGCTTCCGACTTTGTATCGATTTCTGATGATACAAGAATTAATGTGAAGCTGAAGCATGGTGATGAAACGGAAGTTAATGGACTTGGACCTGCAATTACGAAGGAAGAAGCACAAGCCCTTGTAGCAAAGCTCTCTCAACTGAAAAAAGGCGATATTCTCGTTCTTTCGGGCAGTGTACCACCTTCTCTTGGCAGTGACTTTTATGAGCGATTAATTCAGGTTTGTAAAGAAGCAGGGGCTGATTTTGTTATCGATACAACGGGAGAAGCCTTGTTACAAGCACTGAAAGACAAACCTCTGCTTGTTAAGCCGAATCATCATGAACTGGCAGAACTATTCGGCGTTACCATTGATACGAAAGAGGATTTGGTGAAATATGGCCGGAAACTACTTGAAAATGGTGCTAAGCATGTGCTGATCTCTATGGCGGGTGAAGGTGCATTGTTAATTACGGATAACGAGGTGTATCACGCTAATGTTCCTGCTGGTAAAGTGAAAAATTCAGTAGGTGCTGGAGATTCCATGATTGCTGGATTTATTGGAACGTTTGCTCTGACAGGCGATGTACTGAAAGCGTTCCGTACGGGAGTTGCTTCAGGTAGTGCTACTGCGTTCTCCGACGATCTTGCAGTGAAAGAACAGATTGAAGCACTGATCCCTGAGGTCCAAATTAATGAGTGGAAATAACATACATCATGGGTAAGGAAATTCGATTTTTCATACTTGCCTAAGTAAAGGAGTGCATACTGTGAGAATTACAGATCTAATGATCAAAGAAGTAATGATAATGGACTTAAAGGCAACAACAAAGGCCGAAGCCATTGATGAACTGATTGCGAGCCTTAACAAAAGCGGAAGAATTAACGACCCGGAATTGTTCAAGGAAGCGATCTATAAGAGAGAAGAGCAATCAAGTACGGGGATTGGTGGAGGTATTGCGATGCCGCATGCCAAAACCATAGCAGTGAATGAACCAACGGTCGTTTTTGCAAAAAGTAAAGCAGGAATTGACTTTGATTCTTTAGATGGAGCACCAGCTCATGTATTCTTTATGATTGCTGCCCCAGAAGGAGCAGGGAATACACATCTTCGTACACTTGCTGCGTTGTCTAAGTTATTAATTGACGCTGATTTCATCGAGCAATTGATGAATACGAAAACACCGGATGAAGTAACTGCGTTATTTGATGAAAAACAACAAAGTGAAGAAGAGCAAGCGAAAAAAGAAGCAGAAAAGAAAGCTACTACGGAAGCAGCACCTGCAGAAACAAAAGCAGAAACAAAATCAAAAACAGAAGCAGAAACCAAAGCGGATTCTTCGGAAGATTTTGTTGTAGCTGTTACAGCTTGTCCGACAGGAATTGCTCATACTTTTATGGCAGAAGATGCATTGCTTAAAAAAGCGAAAGAGATGGGAGTAAGTATCCGAGTTGAGACGAACGGAGCAGAAGGAGCGAAGAACGTTCTGACTGAAGATGAAATTCGCCGGGCAAAAGGGGTCATCATTGCAGCTGGTAAAAAGGTGGATCTGGACCGTTTCCATGGAAAACCTGTACTTCAGCGCCCTGTAGCGGACGGTATTCGCAAACCAGAAGAGCTGATTACTAAGGCTTTAAACGGAGATGCACCTATACTTCAGGCGGATGCTGGGTCTTCCACTTCCTCTGCAGACGAAGAAAAGACAAGCATAGGAAGTACGCTCTATAAAAACCTCATGAACGGGATTTCGCATATGCTTCCATTCGTGGTGGGTGGAGGTATCCTGCTTGCTATCTCTTTCTTGATCGAACAAGCAGCTGGTTCGGACAGTCCGCTCTTCCAGTTACTCCAGACCATTGGAGGCGGAGATGGAGCATTCCACTTCCTGATTCCGGTCCTTGCTGGTTTTATTGCGATGAGTATTGGAGATCGTTCAGCTCTCATGCCCGGTATGGTCGGCGGTTTAATGGCAGTAAATGCAAACGCCGGGTTCCTTGGGGGGCTTGCAGCCGGTTTTCTAGCGGGTTATGTAATTCTTGGTCTGCGTAGAGTATTTAAATATTTACCATCAGCGATTGATGGACTGAAATCCATTATGCTATATCCTGTTTTTGGTCTTCTGATTACCGGTGCAGCAATGTACTACGTTCTTTCACCAATTTTCAGTTGGATTAACGTAGGTTTGATAGATATACTGAATAACCTCGGTACAGGAAACATGGTGCTTCTTGGTGTCATTCTTGGAGGAATGATGTCCGTTGATATGGGTGGTCCGTTTAATAAAGCAGCATATACATTCTCCATTGGTGTCTTTACTTCCAGCGGAAACGAGAATGGGCTGATGATGGCAGCAGTAATGGCTGGCGGTATGGTTCCGCCGCTTGCAATTGCCCTAGCTACCACGTTCTTCAAGAACAAGTTTACGGAACAAGAACGTAAATCAGGGGTGACCAACTACGTGCTGGGACTTTCCTTCATCACCGAAGGTGCGATTCCATTTGCAGCAGCAGATCCGCTTCGTGTTCTGACTTCCTGTATTATTGGTTCCGGTATTGCAGGCGGACTAACACAATTGTGGGGAATTAACCTTCCTGCTCCGCATGGCGGTATTTTTGTAGCCGCGCTTGCTAACCATGCACTGCTGTTCTTACTTGCTGTAGCGATTGGTGCCGTTGTGTCTGGTTTGATTCTTGGACTTTGGAAGAAGCCAATTGAAGTAAAAGCATAAGATATGAATGATGAAACCTGGAAGGGAATAACCTTCCGGGTTTTATTTTTTTATCAGGCGCGTGCCCAGCTAAGCACGCATCTTCTAGCCGGTGAAAGTCCGGTCACGGGAGGGGCCAAGCCCCTGTGTAGCTAGGATACCTACGTACGGTGAAAACTGTGCGTAGAAGCGTATCGACAAAAGTATCTGTTGGAGACAGAGCGAGCAACATACCAGGCCGTAACATCAAGTGAATCCTGCCGCGTCGTCAAAAAGGCCTCGCAAGAGGGACGAGGGGAAGCCGAACCCCGGCTTAATGGGTGAAGGCCACGGAAACTGCTAAGAACTTGGAGCGGCAGTGAAGAATTCTCCGGCGTAAGGGGATCGGCATGGTATGAAAGAAGATGCAGTGAACTGGGAGACCCTCCCCTGCACGGATTTTTTTTTTAACCCGTAACAAAGTGGTCTATAAGTCCAAAAGACGAAATGATCTACTTGCAGGAAGGGAGTCCGAGGGGCTCATAGTACTGAGGAACTGTAGGACAACACAACCTGCAGGAGGGAAGGAGCCCTGCTTTGTTCATGTTTTTTTTAGGAGGTACGAATTAGTGAATGCCAAACGGCTAACGACACCAAAAGAAAACGTTCAACAACTCCAAAAGAAACTAGGTCATGCGGCCAAGGAAAACAAGAAGCGCAGATTCCACGCATTGTACGACAAGGTCTACCGAATGGATGTATTAGAGGAAGCCTGGCGAAGAGTACGAGCTAACAAAGGATCGGCTGGCGTCGATGGAGAAACTCTTTCGGATATTGAGGAAAAGGGAGAAGCATTTTTCCTGTACGAATGCCAACGATGCTTGAAGGAAAACAAATACCATCCACAGCCCGTACGACGGCATTATATTCCGAAGAAAGACGGGAAGCAAAGACCGCTGGGTATCCCAACCGTCCGAGACCGCGTCATTCAGATGGCAGCGAAACTGGTCATGGAACCGATCTTTGAAGCGGACTTTCAGGAATCTTCATTTGGATTCCGTCCAAAACGAAGTGCGAAAGGGGCACTGGACCGTATCCGAAAAGCCTGCAACCGGAAAGGGAATTGGGTGGTCGACGTCGACATCCAAGGCTACTTCGACAACATCAACCAAGAGAAACTAATGAAACTGGTGGAGATGCGAATCAGCGACAGGCGCGTCCTGAAGCTGGTACGGAAGTGGCTGAACACGGGAGTGATGGAAGAAGGCAAGGTCAGACGATCCGATCTGGGTACACCACAAGGCGGCGTGATATCCCCTCTTCTCGCGAATATCTATTTGAATTATTTTGATATTCTGTGGGAACGACATGGCAGTGGAATCGGGGAACTTACGCGATACGCAGATGACCTTGTTGTTGTATGCAAAACGAAGAAAGATGCAGAACGGGCGTATGCACTCATACGTGCGATTATGGATCGTCTGGAACTGACCTTGCATCCGACGAAAACGCGGATTGTAGGATTATGGACGGGAGAAGAAGGGTTTGATTTTCTAGGCATGCATCATCGCAAGACAAAAGCTGAAACATCCTACGGAAAAGTGTACTATACCACGCAGCAGTGGCTGTGCCGGAAAGCGGAGGAACGCATCCGGGAAGTGGTAAAAGAGCGCTTAGCTCCGTCCAGCCAGAGACATAAGTCACTCGCGGAGCACGTAGGTTGGCTGAACCCGAAGATTCAGGGGTGGCGCAATTACTACCACACGTCTTACAGCCAACGAAAAATGGCGAAGTTAGATTGGTACATTGTGTTGCGTTTGGCAAAATGGTATGCAAAGAAAAGGCAACGTTCTCGGTGGCAAAGTGCGGTCCAAGAAGTGCGGTACATGGCGAGACAATGTGGACTCAAAACGCTCTTGTAATCTGTATGCACATGAATGACGAACATCGGAAAGCCGTATGAGGGAAAACCTCACGTACGGTTTGATGAGGAGGGGCTGGTTTACCCAGCCCTTTACTCTAGTAATCCAAAAGTATGACTTCATCGCCTTCGGTAACTATACCTGTCTGCAGTACAGAAGCATAAATACCAAACTGATTTTTTCGCTCTGTAACTACCTTCTTTAGTAGAGAGGGGTCGCGTTTGGCGCTTTCTGGATCAACATTAATAATGGAGCAGCGCTTACAAGGACGTTTAATAAGTAAAATAACATTCTCTCCGATTTGCATCCTTTTACCAAACCATTGTTCTTCAATAAAAGGTACCTGATGGGCAAGAGACAATACGAAGTTGGGCCGAAATCTACGTGAATCCACTTTATTATTTGCCCATCGTTTCTCAAGTTCTGTAATGGAAGCATCTGTGACAAGTTGAATCGGTTCTTCTTCAATCGCTCCTAGGGGCACATGAGCAGGTTGGAACTGGATTGGCATGATTTCTTTTTTATACAGCTCCTCTAATGTACGAGTCAGTTCCTCATCACCAAAATAATATTTCTGTCCCTGAGGTGTAACGACTTTTACACGAGGGTAATGTTCCTGGTCTTCTTGATCAGTAAAATGTGCCTGAAAACTAGCCATTTGCGGCAACTGAGTAATCGTTACATATTGATTTTGATTTGATTTGTGTACAAAAGCATGACTGCGATCCCCATAAAGTCCATATTCCATCACTTGAGTACGGGGTATCCGTTCTCCTTGGAATGATTTTATAGGATGACGTACGATTTCTTTGATCCGGCCGACATACATAGCTTTTCAGTCCTTTCTATTTCATGAAAAGGTAGAGCAGGCGGTAGATAACACTTATAGATATATAATAACTTGTTAATGGCATTTTTTGGAGTAACATTAAAGGAAAACAGGGAAAGAGGATGCGAATGGGACAAATTGTCTTAAAACCATATGAAGATTCATGTCATGAACAAGTTGTACAGTTGTATCTAGCGGTAACAGCAAAGTATAAACATGCCATTTTTTGGTGGCCAGGTCCGGAAGAGAATCACACTAATGTGTATTTGGCCTTTGACGGAGAGATTCTTGCTGGCTAAGGACAAGTCGAAATCATAACCATTCAATCTCAGGATGGTACCGGTGAATACGAAGGAACGAGAGACGGTACAGTAGCGAGTTACCACCAAATCTATATGAATATAAAGGTCAGGCCTGAGGTATCTAATCAGGAGGAAGTCTTTCAATTACTTTACGGTGCATTATATGAACGTGCGCTTGTCCTCGCTCAAGAACTTCCTAAGACGCATTCCGTACAGCTTTGTGTAGGAAATCATCAGGCAGAACAAGAGAATTCAGCGCTTTTTGAGAAGTGTGGTTTTACTCCGATGTATCGCCAGTATGAGATGGAAAAAGAGCTGAATCGTGTACAGGAAACTCCCGAATTACACCTCCCTGAACTTCAGTTCATCCAAACTGCACTTGAATCATCAGAAGAAGAGCAGCGCTATCTGCGAACAGAAAGCACGATATGGCCAGAAAATCCACTGGGGCTACATCGTCTGCGCCGGTTAAAAGGAAGTACTGATTTCACTAGCTTTGCTGCACTAGATCCGGATAGCCAGCTCGTAGCGAGCGTTATGGTGTGTCAAGAAGATGATAAGACAGGTTCCATTGAAGAAGTCTTTGTCGTACCGGCTTGGCGAAAAAAAGGAATTGCAACACATTTTATCCGCTATGGATTACAATACTTACAGAAAAAAGGGTATGCTGCAGCAAGACTAAGTGTACTGACAAAGAACGAAAAAGCATTGGAGCTTTACCAATCTCTCGGCTTTACGATCTCAGGTGAAGAGCATCGTTATGGAAAAGAGCTGGTCAAGGTCGAATCCCTCTCACGCGGATAAGAAAGTTCTTTTGTTCATAACTAACAAATTATATAATGACGGATTGTAATATGAAGTGCGACACCTAGTTCAAAATTAAAAATGACCCATGGCCGGATTCGTGTAGAATGGAGTTACCACACAACACCTACAAGGAGAATCCGCCATGAGCTACACACATCTTAGCATAATTGAACGCAGTAAACTAGAAGTATTACATCAACTGGGGCTGTCCGCCCGAGCCATTGCTCGCGAATTGGATCGTCATCATTCCACGATCAGCCGGGAACTGAGGAAAAATCAAAGCCTAAATGGTTATCAAGCGGTAGCATCAGAGCATCGTTATAAGCATCTTCGCCAAGCTCAGAAACCTAGAGAAAAATGGACGGAGACACTCGGAAAAGAAATTGAACAGCGACTTCACGAAACCTGGTCTCCTGAGCAAATCTCTATGCGTTATAGACTGAAAGGAGAGCCCATGGTTTCGTTCAAAACGATCTATCGCTGGCTTTATCAAGGACGTATGATTCGTAACACCGTTCAGCAGTTAAGACACAAAGGAAAAAGACAAAAACCCCAAGAAAAACGAGGTCGCTTCCTCGTAGGCACTTCTATCAAACAACGGCCTAAAGAGATTCGTTCCCGTGAAACCTTTGGACACTGGGAACTGGACACGGTCGTCTCCAGCCGAGGAAAAAGTAAGGCTTGTGTCGCTACATGTATCGAGCGAAAAACAAGGCTATACACTGCTATTAAAATGCCAGATCGCACTTCATTATCTATGGAAATTGCTATTGGTGTAGTTGCTGCACAGTACCCTGCCCAAACCTTCCAGACAGCTACCGTAGACCGTGGTAAAGAGTTCGCGTGCTTTCGTGAATTGGAAGAGTCACACGGTATGACGGTATATTTTGCAGATCCTTATTCCTCATGGCAACGAGGCTCCAATGAGAATGGAAACGGGCTCCTTCGAGAGTTCTTCCCAAAAGGAAAGGACTTTGCAAAGGTGACCGAGGAAGAATTAGAACACGCCCTCCAACTTATTAACAACAGACCAAGGAAATGTTTGGGATGGAAAACTGCTCACGAATCATTTGAAGAAGAAGTGTCGCACTTGGATTGACAATCCGTCTAATAGTAAAAACTGGATAAACCCGGATTTCCTTCCTAGGAAAAAACGGGTTTCTTTATTTTATGGTGGAGGAAATATATTTGGTATATACATGCATGTAAACAAAACGCCTAGTATGTATGATCCTGAAGGGGAAATATCGTAGTTATTTCCTGTTTTCTTATTTGAAACAAGAGTGTCTGGTTCTTATAAATCGATAAATGTGTGCGAGTTTTTACTCTTTTCATCAGGAGTTTCCCAAGGTTCCTGACAAGAAAACATAAACTTTGTCAAAGAAAATAATATCCTGCGATTACCCGAGAAATAACAGGGGTTACGAGCAAGAAATCGGGAGGAAAGGTGCGTAATGAGTGACATCGAGATTGGTGATCTACGATTATCAGAGCTTCGAGAACAACCTGAAGATTACCAAAATATTTGCCGTAAACTGTACGGATATAATGTAAGAGCGAGTAAGGGGCTTTTGCAGAAGCCAGGACAAAACATCCACTTGTATTTGAAAAATGCCAGTTCAGAGGTCGTCGGAGGTATTTTTTGTGAGTCATGGTTATACGGGCTGTACATTGATGTGCTGTGGATATCAGAAGATTACCGAAGAGCGGGGTATGGCAGGGAGATGCTGTTTGAGGCTGAGCGAAGAGGGAAGGAGATGGGCTGCTTATTCGCACATACTTCTACGTTTTCTTATCAAGCTCCCTCCTTTTATGAGAAGAATGGATATGAAATCTACGGCGTAAATGATGAATACCCAGAGGGGATCAAACAGTATTTTTTGAAAAAAAGACTGTAATGAATATGTAGATTAGGGGTGAGGAGTTGAGCAAAATATCGCGTTTTGTACTTGAAGGGGCAGTGGTTCTCATGCTGATTTTTGTGATTATGCCCATTTTATCGGGAATGCTTATGACATGGATGTATGTTCCTCAGATGATACAAAGTGAGTCTTCATCAGTTCAATCATTTGAAGCTTCTCCTCTACTGATGTTTGGTTTGGCTATATTGACGTTCTTCGTCTATATAATGATTCGAACTGGAATAACACGGGTGATCAGGAAGGGGAAACCGAGTGAGTGAACAAATACATGTGGTAAGAAGAAAAAGAGATATAGCAGTAGTCGTTTGTTTCATCCCGTTACTTTCATCTTATATTTATTCTCTGGTCAGAAATAGCACGCTTGAAATTCCGCTGCTTCTGTATGTCTTATCCGTATGTTGTTATATGTATGTGATTGGACTTTTCGGTTATAAGTTATTTCTAATCCTAAGGTATAGCTTTAGATACTACCCACTTCGCTTCGTTGAACTTGAATTATTACCCGGGTCATTTCGTCTAGGCTCTTGCAGCGTGAAGACTTCGGAGATTGAAGCCATTCGCATCGATGGATACTGGAATTCCACAATAGGGGTTAAGCTGAAGGGGAGAAAACAAATTCCTCTTCATTTAAGGATGAAATATCAGAATACGCTGCAGGAAGATGAAATTATGAAGGAGCTTCGAACCTGGTCCGAAATCCACCAGATTCCAATCCAGTACAAACGCATATTTTACTAAGTTTGCAGAGAGGAAGGATACAAAGATGGAGCAGAAGCAATATGTCATTACGAAAAAAGATCGTAAATCACAGCTGGCAGCTACGATATTATTATTTTTTATGCTGTTAGGTATTAGCATTCTTCAGCGGAAGAGTGATCATGTATTGTTATACGCTCTTTTATTCGTTTTGATTCTGGTATATATCGTGCTTATAGGTTATGAGCTTTATTATTACTTTACTTATACTCGCACCCGTAGAGAACAATTACTGATCATCAAGGAAGATAAACTTATACTACAAGGAGAGGTGGTATTCCCTTCTCAGATCGATGTGATTGTCTCAGAAGGATATATCAATTCTTCGATAGGAATTAAACTAAAGAAACGCAAATGGATTCCTCAGCGTCTACAATTTATATTTGCCAATGCTAATAAGGAACAAGAAGCGTTTGATCAGTTGCAGGAATGGGCAGATACATATCAGATTGAAATCCGGGAGGGAAAGATCAGATCGATAATATAGCATAAAAGGAAGGGGGAAGATTTATGAATGAGCCTCAGATTGAAGTAATTTCGAGGAGAAGATACAGGAATCTGATCGCCATGGGGATGTACCCCTTATTAATGGGGGGATACAAAGCCACAGCTCATAGGGACCTAGATTACATAAATGTATTCATAGTTATAACCGCTGTACTATTTCTTTTTGAACTAGGACTGCTGCTATATCAATGGTCTGTCAAACCTAAAACCATCCAACTTCATGAAGGACGTCTTATCGTAGGTAACCGTATATTTCATACTGATGAGCTGAAGTCCATTATTATAGAAGAATATTACGGGCCGCATATTGGAATCAAACCTAAAAATAAAAGACTCGTACCCTTATGGCTTGCATTTCGCGTGCTGGATAAGCAACAAGCAGATCATGCCTTCGATGAAATCCATGAATGGGGAGAGCGAAACGAAGTTCCCGTACTCACCCAGCGAATCTGGACACTATAAATAGATACGAAAAAACCTCCCGAACCTGCTTTCATAGCAGCATAGGAGGTTTTTTTGATGGGATTAATAGTTAACAACATGAAATATAAACCGGATTAAATTCACCTTTTAAATTGGCGAGCATCATTCTTGTGATCTTGAAACCAAATCGTTATCCATAAAGAGATGATCAATATGAGCTCAAAAATATTGGTGGCTGCAGAACTTTCGAAAGGAAGGGGAATCAGTTGTCCTATGAAAAGTAACGCCGTCCCGACAAACATCCATATCCATTTTTGGCGGAAGATTAAGATGGTGCCGACGATCAGCAGTATTATACCCACCACAATAACCATGATAGGTGGCCCTGAGGTGCCTTCTGCAGCGTAGCGCAGAACACCGTATTCCTTAACGAGTTGCAGATTTTTCACTTCATGTAAGGTCTGTGCAAAGATCTGATACAGTATCAATGCTAATGTTATTATCCAGGCGGAGATTCGTATGTATGTTTTTGAAGCAATCGCTGCTCCTGATCTTTGGAGTATGTAATAACCTACAAGGACAAGACCCGGTGTGACAAAAGCATGAATCCAAAAACGAAGACTGCTTAATACCATAAGAGTCTTACCTTCGCCAATGGCATTGCCAGCAGCAATGATTCCATTATCGTAAGCAAGGCCGAGTGCCAAGATCACGAGTAAAATAGGGTAATGAAACCACCGCCTTGTCCGTGACAAATGGGTGAACATGAAAAGTAACAAGATGATGTAAGCAATTGTAATGATTGAGTAAATCCAGAAATCCATGCAATCCCACCTTCTATTCGAGTTTGTAATCTTCTTTATACCATAAGCCTATTCACCAATATGTATATTCATGAAACGAGTGCAACTTCAGTTTCGGCAAAATAAAATAGATAAAATCATGCTGAATATAGCATAAAGTATTATCCATAATCCAACAAATCCATAACCAAATGGCGGCTCGGTCCGAGTGCCGCATTCTTTGCTCAAGATATGTATGCATAATTTTACCTCCCGTTGTACATAGTAAAGGAAAATTCAGGGGGGTTACAAAGGATGTGTAGACGTTATTCGCTTGCAGCAGATTTGGATGAAGTTCGTGATCATTTTGGTGTGCAGCGGGTTATGTATTACTACAAGAATCGTTACAATATTAGCCCGACACAACATGCTCCGCTCATACTTTATGAAGATGGGGAACGTATCATGGACGAATATCGTTGGGGATTTATTCCTTTTTGGGGCAAGGATGCTGTTAACGCAGACTTGATGTCTGTTCATAATAATGTGACTTATCGGAGAATGGTAGAAACGAAACGGTGTATTATTCCTTGTAATGGTTTCTTTTACTGGCGTCAGGATGGCAAACGTAAATACGCTGTTCGCGTAGTTATGCCGGATCGGTCTATGTTTGGAGTTGCGGGTCTCTATGAGATCTGGAAAGATACCAATAAGGTTCCCCTTCGAACCTGTACCATGCTGATGTCAAATGCAAATCTAACAATTCGAGAATTTGATACCCGAATGCCGGCGATTTTAACCAAAGAAGCGATGGATGCCTGGCTTGATCCAGGAATTACGGAAGTACATCAACTGCTTCCTTATCTAACATCTCATCGGGATACACCGATGGAAGTCTATCCCGTATCTTCGCTAGTGGGCAATGACAACCATGATTCAATGGATTGTGTAAAAGAAGTAGATATGCGAATGGCTATGATCAAACCATAACACGGTTACATCGTTACTACACATGACCATACCAGGACGGCTGCAAAGCCGTTTTTGGTATGGTCATGTGTATTTTTACATTCTTATTATTTATGGTGGCTTGCATAGAAACTTTAAAGTAACTATACTTGTTTCAGTAAGCAAGGAAAAGTTTACTAATTTCATAGCTTTAAATGTGGGAGTGATAGAGATGAATTCAAAATATAATCTTCTTTTTGATCAAGTTACTTTACCGAATGGAATGATCTTAAAAAATAAAATCATGATGGCACCGATGACAAATTGGTCTTCTAATGAGGACGGAACTGTATCGGACGCAGAGCTGGAATATTATGCTCGCCGCTCTAATGGAGCGAGTGTTGTTGTAACTGCAGTTGCGTATGTAACCGATAACGGGGTAGGTTTTCCAGGTCAGTTTTCGGTATCGAACGATTCTTTTGTGCCAGGTCTTAAGAAACTGGCGGATACCATTAAAAAGCAAGGCGCAAAAGCGGTGTTACAGATTTTCCATGCGGGCAGACTATCTCCCCCTGATTTGGTAGGCGGAGATGTTGTAAGCGCGAGTGCAATTGCAAGTGAAAGACCAGGATCGCCTGAACCGCGTGAACTGCAGGATGCTGAGATCGTTTCAATTATTGAGGATTTTGGAGAAGCGACTCGCCGTGCAATCGAAGCAGGTTTTGACGGGGTTGAGATTCATGGAGCTAATGGTTACTTAATCCAGCAGTTTTTCTCCCCTCATTCCAACCGTAGAGAAGACCGCTGGGGTGGAGATGTGGAGAAACGACTTACATTCCCGCTTGCTGTGATCGATTCGATTCAAGCCGCAGTTAAGAAATATGCAAAAGGACCGTTCATTGTTGGATACCGCTTTTCACCAGAAGAACCGGAGACACCGGGGCTGACAATGGAAGATACCTTCGTATTAACGGATGCGCTGCTTGAGAAAAATTTGGATTATCTTCATATTTCGCTTACCGATTTCTGGTCCAAACCAAGACGCGGAGCTGATGATTCCAAAACTCGACTGGAATGGATTGCAGAGCGTACCGGAGATAGAATTCCGCTGGTCGGAGTTGGTAACATTCATACAGCGGATGAGGCACTAAGTGCACTGAATACCAGTGTATCCATGATAGCACTTGGCAGAGAATTGATTATTGAACCCGACTGGGTTGAAAAGATTGAATCCGGCAATGAAGAACATATTGCTGTGCATTTAACAAAAGAAGATCAGGAACGTCTTGTCATTCCGGATCCGCTGTGGAATATGATTCTCGGAGTTCCGGGCTGGTTCCCGGTACTTGATTCAGAAGAATCAAAATAATATGATGAGTGTAAGGTCGGAAGCTTCCCGAAGCTTTCCGGCTTTATTGCTTTTTCTAAGATGCTTTATAATATAGTAAAAAACAAAAGAGAGGATGTTTGCAGCTTGAAGCACCCATTTGTACTCGAAGCTGTATGGAACGGTGGACGTAACAGTACCGGCACGATTGAAGCAGGACAGCTTCAAACCAAAATCTCGATTCCTAAAGAGATGGGAGGACCGGGGATTGGAACGAATCCGGATGAGATGCTGCTTGGAGCAGCTGCGACCTGCTATCTGATTACTCTTGCCGCAATGATGGAGCGTTCTGAACTTCCTGTAGAACAGCTTACTTTAACTTCAGAAGCGACCGTCGATGTAACAAACAACATATTTACGTATGAAGCAATTACTCATCGGCCGGTAGTAACTTTAAAGCATGGCTCAACAGATTCGAATGTGGAAAAAGCACTTCTTCTGTCGCATAAAGCAGAAAGTTCTTGTATGATCTCAAGAGCTGTTGCAGGAAATGTACAAATAAAAACAGAGCCAAGTGTGCTCGTAGCCAGTATGTAGGGGAGGAAATACAAGATGACAAATTCAAAATTATTAGTGTTTACAGGTTCTTATGCAGAAAAAGAAAATCCAGGAATTCATGTATATGAACTCGATGAGAATACATACGAGCTTTCTCTGCGCAGTAAGCAGGAAGGTGTGAAGAATCCAACCTTTCTTCAAGTCGATTCGGATTCAAAACAACTTATTTCCATTGGTGAAATGGTGACAACCGACGGCTTGAAGTCAGGAGAAGCGCTGGCTTATCAGATTTTACCGGAGACAGGTGAACTCGAACTTATTAATCGGGGTCAGTCTGCTTATGCACCTACATGCCATGTTCAAAAGGATCCTCAAGGTGAGTATCTTGTGATCTCAAGCTACCATGGAGGCACAGTAAGTCTGGTATCTCGAAAAGAAGATGGAAGCATTGGTAAAATGCTCGATTCCAAGCAGCATAAAGGTCATGGGACACATCCAGAACGTCAGGATCGTCCTCATGTTCATTCTGCTTTCTTCTCGCCAGATGGAAAGTTCATCATGGTTCAAGACTTAGGCCTGGATACGATTTTTGTATATCAGATCGACCGGAAAGAGAATAAACTTGTGCTGCATCGTGAAGTGCATACGCATGACGCTGCAGGTCCGCGCCATCTTGTATTCCATCCCAATGGCAAGTATGCCTATGTAATTAACGAAGTAGATTCGACGGTAACTTCATATGCATATGACGCTGAAGAAGGGAATCTAACGGCAATTCAAACGTTACCTACGTTGCCAAGTGATTTCACAGGGGAAAACACTTGTGCAGAGATTACAATCTCCGAGGATGGACGCTTCGTATATGGGTCTAACAGGGGGCATGACAGTATTGTCGTGTATGCCGCATCGGCAGACGGAACACTCGAACATGTACAGCATATCTCTACGGAAGGTGCTCATCCAAGACACTTTTCACTTACACCAAAGGGTAATCTGATGCTTGTCACAAATCGAGATACGAATAATATTGTTGTATTCGAAGTGAACAAAGAGACAGGGGGATTGACTTATACAGGCAAACAAGTAGAGTCACCTAAGCCAGTCTGCGTATGGTCCGTATATATGTAGTGTAGACACAGGACATGTGACTGCAAGAATAAAACAGCACCCCATGTTTCACGATAATATCGTGCGGACATAGGGTGCTGTTTTTCTTATTGTTTAAGAGGAAGCTGGGATACATAACTATGTGACAGATCGAAGAGAGAAAGGGCATGATAGAATTCACTCTCTGTCGTTATATGATCCGTATCCATTATATTCTTCAGTACATGATGTTCTCCATCATCAAATCCGCTGCCGGAAATGAACACTTCATTGCTGTTTACAAACGAGCCGGTAGGCAGATAATAGCGTTCAGGCAGTATATTATAATCTTTTTGATTCAGTAAATTTTGCCCAAAATGAATATGATCCTCTAGTGAAATACCAAGCAGACCTGCTACCGTAGGCAAAATATCCACCTGTCCGCCAATTTGTTTCTGCTCTCCTACAGGTGTGACACCGGAAGAAGCAATGACGAGAGGAATATTGATCATATCCGAGTAATCATAAGGATGCCCGAGGATTTCATTCAGCAATGACAAGTCTTGGTTATCTAGTGATGTAGTCGGCAGTCCAACATGATCTCCATACAGGACAACAACACTGTTATCCCATATCCCGCGATTTTTCAAATCTGCAATGAATGTCCCAAGTTCAGCATCTGCATAATGCTGTGCACGAATATAGTTCCCAACAAACGTATCATCATAACGCTCAGGAAGCGGCAATGTCATTTTCTCTTCGGGAAGCGTAAACGGATGGTGAGCAGACATGGAAATGACCTGGGCATAAAATGGATTTGCTTCTTGATCCATCTCTTCTAGTTTCTCCGCTGTTTTTTGATAGAGTACATGGTCGGAAGCTCCAAAGAATACCGTGTCTTCTTCGCCAAAGAATGACTTGTCATAATAGTGATCAAACCCGAGTGATGAATAGAGTTCCCCGCGATTCCAGAATTCAACAACGTTAGTGTGGAACGTAGCTGTTTCGTAACCTTTATCTTTCAGAAGTCTTGGCAGGCTCGGCAACACTTTGTCTACGTAATTCTGGACAGCCGCTCCCTCAGGTGGGACATAATAGGAAGTGTTTACTACAAACTCAGCATCCGATGTATTCCCTTGACCGACCTGATGATAAAAATGAGAGAAATAAGTATGATCTTGAACGAGCTTATTTAAGTTCGGTGTAATCTCTTGACCATCGATTTTAAGATGAATCAGAAAATTTTGAAGGGATTCCATCTGAATAATAATGAGATTTTTTCCTTCTAAAGCTCCGTGCAGTTGTAAATCGACAGCTTTATTTTCTGATAATCCTTTTAGTTCATTAATCCGTTCTTGCGTAATCTCTTCTGATGGAATAAGCTCTGCTTTCTTTTGGTTAAGCAAAGTATACGCTTCGTAATTGAAAATCCCCATTTGTTCTGCTTTGACTACTTCATTAAAACTGCCGCGGTTTGTATAAATATTCAGTGATGTAATAAGGAGCGAGATGGAAAAAAGACAAGCAATGATTTTTTTATTTGCTGGTCTTCGTATCGCTTGTTTCCAGTTTTTCGCCGATTTATTCCTAAGTAATAAATAGCCAAACACGAGAACGTCCGTGAAGATCAGTAGATACTGCGGGTCGATTAGTGAGAATACACTGTTGCTGACTGCGGTTACCTGATTCACTTGTTCTAAAGCTTTGTAGGTGGCAATAACTCCATAGTATTTGTAGTAAATAATAACGGCAAAGAAAATAGCGGTTAGCAGCAAATTAAAAATAGTATACATGATTAATTTTCGTTTGGTGGCAAACCATTCAATAAGACAGAAGATGAGCAGGATGAAAGGTAATTCTTTGAGCATAATGGCCCACGAAGGTCCGTCATCAAAAACGCCAAACCAAGCTATATAACTCTTAAACAGCATAATTAGAGAGAAGAATAATAATGAGCGTGTGCAGATCATGGTGAGGACGTTAGAAGCTTTGGCAAAAAATGTAGACTTTTGCTCAGGTGAAGCTGGATCGTAGTTTATTAATGCTTCGTCCTGAGTTTTTACTTTCTCGAGTGGTGGTTTCATCAATTGTACTTAAGCCGGAATTTCATCTGCCGGACAAAAGTTTTCCCTCCCTGCTAGATTCTATCGTTTTCCAAATATTTATCATATCTTCTAGCATTATAGTATAGGTCTTACTGGCTAATCAATTGTGCTTAATCCGTACAGTTCAAAAGTTCCATTGTTTATCTAAAAAATCAACATTCTGCCCATTAGTATACTCTAGGTAACTACCCTACTTTAAAGTGCGTACTTCCTATTTGTATATCTAGTATTTAGTATAAAGGGGAGCTGACAAACGGAAGCCAGCTTGTTATGAAAACGAACGATAAAGGAGCGAATAATAATGAAATTACAATTAGCACTTGACCTTGTAAATATCCCAGAAGCCATTGAACTTGTAAAAGAGGTTGAATCTTATATTGATATTGTAGAAATTGGAACACCGATCGTCATTAATGAAGGACTTCATGCAGTAAAAGAAATGAAAGCAGCATTCCCTAATCTTACGGTGCTCGCAGATCTTAAAATTATGGATGCGGGCGGTTACGAAATTATGAAAGCATCTGAAGCGGGCGCGGATATTATTACTGTACTTGGTGCTACGGACGATATGACAATCAAAGGTTCCGTAGAAGAAGCTAAAAAACAAGGCAAAGAAATCCTCGTAGATATGATTAATGTGAAAAACATTGAACAGCGTGCGAAAGAGATCGATGCGCTTGGCGTAGATTATATTTGTGTCCATACTGGATATGATCTTCAAGCCGTAGGCCAAAACTCATTTGAAGATTTGCAAACGATTAAGAGAGCTGTAACCAATGCAAAAACAGCAATAGCAGGTGGAATTAAGCTGGAGACTTTGCCTGAAGTAATCAAAGCTGGACCTGATCTCATTATTGTCGGCGGGGGAATCACTACCCAAGATGACAAAAAAGCAGTAGCAGCTGAGATGCAAGAAATGATTAAACAAGGGTAATCAAAAGCGATGGTCAAAAATGATGTAGTATCTATTCTTAGGGAACTAGAGACGGCAGCGGCTCTTCTTAGTGAAACCGAGCTAACGGAAGCGATGAATCTAATCGCAGGAGCAGGTCAGGTGTTCGTAGCGGGAGCAGGTCGATCTGGGCTGATGGGAAAATCCTTTGCCATGAGACTGGCTCATTTAGGTAAGCCTACATTTGTAATTGGAGAAACAACGACTCCTCCCATACGCAAAGGAGATGTTCTGATTCTTTGCAGCGGGTCAGGTGAAACGAAAAGTTTGTTATCCATGGCCCAAAAGGCAAAAGGAATGGATGCTTCGGTCGTGGTTCTTACGATTCATCAGAACTCTTCGATTGGACAGCGCGCGGATGCAATCATTCAAATTCATGCGGCAGCGAAGGAAGATGAAGGTAAGCGTCAATCTATTCAGCCAATGGGTTCACTATTTGAACAAAGTCTAATCATTACGCTCGATGGAATCATTCTATCCTTAATGAGAAAGATGGATCAGGATACAGCAACAATGTTTGAAAGACATGCCAATCTTGAATAGTCTCTTTCCCCCCTTTTGCTGAGATATAGGAAATTATAGTAGACTTAGGTGGAGGGGGCTTGGTATCAAGTGGCAACAGAAATAAAAGATCGCATTAATCTAAAAGAAATTAATTGTGAGAAAGAACTGACGCTTGCTGTCATAGGCGGAAAGTGGAAGTTAATTATATTGTGGCACTTGGGACTTGAAGGGACCAAACGTTTTAGTGAACTGAAAAAGATGATCCCTCATATTACACAGAAGATGTTAACCCATCAGCTGCGCGAACTTGAACAAGATCTTCTTGTTCATCGCAAAGTGTATGCAGAAGTTCCACCACGCGTGGAATATTCTTTGACAGATCATGGACAAAGCCTGATGCCTGTTTTACAGGCGATGTACAATTGGGGCAAACAATATGGTGAGAACGTGATATGGAAAGACGACGGTGAAAAGTCGCCAGATACGGATCATGAGCTGGTAACCGAATAATTCGTTCCTCGCTGATCATAGAATACAGACACTCACCCTAAGGACTCGCTTCTGGATACAGAAGCGGGTTCTTTTTTTGTTTTTTTACAAAGGGTACTCCAGATATTTTATGATACAATGACATAAATTAGGAAGATTATAACAGGAACAGAGGGGAGAAGGAACAATATGTCCAAAATTTTATCAAGGTCTGAAGTACGAACAGAAACCACTTGGAATCTGGATGATATATTCGCTACGAAAGAAGATTGGGAGGAAGAGCGCAAAGCCATCGAGAGGGATATAGCTTCCGTTACACAATATGAAGGAAGGCTGGGAGAGGGTGCAGAAGTACTGCTTGCTTGTCTGGAGGCTCAGGAGAAGCTTCAGGGAAGGCTGCAGCGAATGAGTGCTTACTCCTATCTGCATCAATCGGGCGATAGTACGAACCCTCAGAATCAAATGGATGCCGCAAAGGCGAGAGACGTATCTTCTGCGGTAAGCTCTGCACTCTCGTTTATACGTTCAGAGATTTTGTCCCTTCCAGATGGAAAAGTGGGAGCCTATATAGAAGAAGAGCCTGGACTTCGAGTGTTCGAAAGAAGTTTGAAGTTGCTGCTTGAGACCAAGCGTCACCGGCTTAGTGCAGAAACCGAAAAAGTACTTGCTTCTTTTGGTGAAGTGCTAAACGCACCTTACCGTATTTATGAACGGAGTAAGCTGGCGGACATGACCTTTCCTTCCACTAAAGATGGACACGGTGAAGAAGTTCCTGTATCCTTCGCACTCTATGAGAATAAATATGTAGAGTCTGCTGATCCTGTACTGCGCCGAAATTCGTTTAACGTGTTTAGTGAAACGCTCTATAAATATCGAAATACGTTCGCAGAAGCGTATGGAACAGAAGTAAAGCGCCAAGTGATTGAATCTCGTCTTCGGGGATATGATTCGGTAACGGACATGTTACTTAAGCCTCAGCAGGTAACTACAGCGATGTACAATCATATTCTTGACATTATTCAGACAGACCTTGCACCACATATGCGGAGATATGCAGCGCTGAAGAAGCGCGTGTTGGGATTATCGGAGATGACGTTTGCTGATTTAAAAGCTCCGCTCGATCCTGATTTTAGCCCCGGTATTTCATTTGAAGAAGCAGGTGAACTCATCAAAGAAGCACTGCAAATTCTCGGACCGGAATATGGCAAGATTGTGGCTGACGCTTTCAGTGATCGCTGGATTGATTATGCAGATAATGCTGGAAAACGAACAGGTGCTTTCTGCATGTCTATTCCAGACGTCCATTCTTACATTCTCATTAGCTGGTCAGATAACATGAGAGGTGCTTTTACCCTCGCTCATGAAGTGGGTCATGCAGGACATTTAATGCTTGCTGGGAAAAATCAACGTCTTACTAACGCCAGACCTTCACTTTATTTTATAGAAGCTCCTTCTACCCTGAATGAGCTGCTGCTGGCAGATCATTTAATCAAGCGTTCTACTGATCCGCGTATGCGCCGCTGGGTAATTTCTCAGCTGTTAGGAACGTATTTCCATAACTTTGTAACCCACTTATTAGAAGGAGAACTGCAGCGTCAAGTGTACGAACTCGCCATGAATAATGAGCCGATTACTGCTGCGAAACTGTGCGAACTAAAAGGCAATATTCTATCTTCTTTCTGGGGAGAAGATGTTGTCATTGATGATCATGCTGCCCTTACATGGATGCGTCAGCCGCATTATTACATGAGTCTCTATCCTTATACGTATGCAGCAGGTCTCACGGCTTCGACTGCTGTTGCTGAGCAGATTCGAAGTGAAGGACAGCCTGCGGTTGATCGCTGGTTAGAAGTCCTAAAAGCCGGTGGAAGCAAAAGTCCCTTGGAACTCATGAAGCTGGCTGGTGTGGATATGTCGCAGCCGGAACCCATACGCAGTGCCGTACGTTATGTAGGCGAACTGATCGAAGAACTCGAGAGTTTATATTGATATTTACAAAAGTTTTTATGACCACCAAGGGAGAGAAACGTCATGAGCGTTCAATTTTATTTATTTGGCAATGGATTTAACGATGGAGATATTTTTTCTGACGAAGGACCTGGTTTCTTCTCAGGATTAGGCAGCTTTTTTGTTGGCGCACCTCCTTTATTCACCTTTTTCTTCTCAGCAATTTTATTAATGATTATCAGTGTTGTTCTTTATTCAATTATAAAAGGAGTTACCACCTACACTCGTAATAATGCGGCTGAACGTTTGAGTGAACGCGCACGTGTGTTAACCAAAAGAACCGAAGTGAGTGGAGGCTCTGGTAACAGCAGGGCATATACTAACTATTATCTAACCTTTGAATTTGAAGATGGTCGTCGAACAGAATTTGAGGTGCGGGCGGAAGAATATGGTCTGCTGGTGGAAGGGGACGAGGGCACACTTACTCATCAAGGAACTCGGTATTTAGGATTTGAACGGATGGGAAGTTCGCTTAGGTCCTAAAAACAGATCTTCATTACTCACCAAGTTACTCGCTAAGCATTGCTGCTGATTCACTAAAAAACTGTCTGGTCATCTCAGTAGAGGGGTGATTTAGGCAGTTTTTTATCATGAAATATCGTTATATACGATAATCTTACAAAATGGGTATGGATTAAGGCCGTTCACTTATTTTATAATAGAGAAGTTATCTACAAGTGAAGGGAATAATGAACATGACGATAAGAAAAGCATTAACGGTAGCAGGCTCGGATACAAGCGGAGGCGCTGGAATTCAAGCTGATTTGAAGACATTTCAAGAATATGATGTTTACGGAATGACGGCTTTAACAACGATTGTATGCATGGAACCAAAAACATGGGATCATCAAGTATTTCCTGTGGATCTTGGGATTGTGGAGACGCAGCTTAAAACGGTAATGGAAGGTATTGGTTTTGATGCTATGAAGACAGGGATGCTGGGGTCTGTTGATATTATTGAACTCGTGTCTCGTTATATTGACCAGTACAAGCTAGATCGAATTGTTATTGACCCTGTTATGGTCTGCAAAGGTACAGATGAAGTACTGCAGCCAGAAAATACAGAAGCAATGATTGAATTCCTTCTTCCGCGTGCGGATCTTGTAACTCCAAACATTTTTGAAGCTTCACAACTTGCTAAAACAGGTCCGATTACGACACTGGAAAAAATGCAGGAAGCAGCAACGATCATTCATGATCTCGGAGCAAAACATGTTCTGATTAAAGATAGAGGGAAAATCCGTCCAGGTAAAGCAGTGGATCTGCTGTATGATGGACAAACTTATGAATGGTTTGAAGCAGATGCGATTGAAACCCAATATACGCATGGTGCGGGCTGCACATCTTCGGCTGCAATTACAGCGGGGCTTGCAAAAGGACGTTCCGTTCGTGAATCCGTATCTGGAGCGAAAACGTTTGTAACACAGGCGATCTCAAATGGGTTCCCGCTTAACCAGTTTGTTGGCCCGACAAGACATTCTGCACACCGGATCCCGTCTGTGAAATAATACTCAGGCACGTTATGTTAGTAACACTAAAAAGAAACATTAAATGAAACACTAAAAAGAGCTGTCCCATGATGTAGCGTGTGATTCAGGCTACACCATGGACAACTCTTTTTTTTTATGAATACATAGAAGTGGACTCAGCATCTCCTGTGCTCGCTGTAATCCATTCGAACATTCGGGTAATCGCCGCACGGTGCGTTTCCTGCGGGAAATGATGACCAAGACCTTCATAACGATGGAAATTCACATCGGCTTTGGCTTCGCTTAACGAGTTGTACATTTTCTCACCTTGACTGTAGGATACCTGGACATCCTTCGTACCATGGACGATAAGCACAGGACAACTGAGCTCTCCAGCGATCGTGACAGGTGAGCGATCTTTATATGCTTCCGGTACTTTTGTTGGAGTACCCCCGATGACGCGTTTAAACGTACGGCGCAGATCAATTCGTTCCTCATAGGTCTGAGCCATATCGGATACACCGCTCCAGAGCACCAGTTTATGAATATTTGGGAGGGTATGCGCTGTATAGGCTGCATTAATTGAACCTCGCGAAAAACCCATAATACTGATTCGATCGGGATCAACAAAAGGCAGTTCTGACAGAAGTCTTACAGCAGAATACACGTCTTCTTTATCATCTCCGCCAAATAGATCCCGCCCTTCACCGCCTTCTGTACCACGGTAGGAGGGAGCAAACACGATATGATCATGCATCGCAAATTCCTCGACCCATGGAGTACGGACCTTACCAAAATTACCAATGCCGCCGCGGCAATAAATAAACACAGGCCACTTTTTAGAGGTGAAATCTTGATCTGTAGAATGGAGAGGAGTATTTAGTTGTACAGCGGGATAGGTATCACTGCTGAATTTGCCAAGCAGCAACTGGCGAACTTCGTCTTCTGGAAGCTGGTAGCCGTAGGGCAGACTAAGATAACCTTTTACATGAAGTCCTTCAGATGGATAGGTCACATGATAAATCATAGTACATGCTCATCACCTTTGGTCATAGTTGTTATTTTACGCTTGTACTATTATACCCCACAGACAATGTACATCAAACGCAAGGTCACTTTTATCATCTTCTTATAGAGTTACGTATTTTTAATAAAATCTAGCAATGTGGCCTGAAAGCGATTCTTCTCTTCGTATAAAAGTCCATGACCGCTTTCCTCAAAACGATATAACAAAGAACCAGGGATAGCCTGCTGAGTTGCAACTGCGCCTTGAAACTGGGCGATCTGATCATGAGCACCGTGAAAAATACCAGTAGGTATTTGAATCTGAGACAGATCGGAGGAAACATCTTCGTTTCTTAGTGCAACTCCGCTCTGTAAAATGGCGTGGGAAGCACCTTCGAGGCACATCTGCTGAAACCAGCTTTTGTATTCCGGGCTGATATATTGATAATAGAAAGTACCGCCAAAATCCGAGATCGCTTGAGGCATATCAATCTGCATCTGCTGAAGTAAATGATCGATCTGAGCTAAAGGCAGACCAAAAGTAGATTGATTCTCTTTTTTTACGAGAAAAGGGGTTGTTGCACCGGCAAGGACGAGTTTTTCCACTCTAGCTCCCGTATCATATTTCGTAATGAGACGAGTACAGATGGCTCCGCCCATGGAGAATCCGACAAGTACTACATTTTCTAGATTGAGTACATCCATGATGAAGGAGATATCTTCAGCAAATCGATCATAATAATATCCATGCCATGGTTTATCAGACTTGCCAAACCCTCGAAGATCAAGAGTAATACAGCGATATCCCAAGTAGGGCAGCATTTGCATCTGGTAATCAAAAATCCGGTGACTTACAGGCCAGCCCGCGACAAAAAAGAGGGTTTGTCCATTTCCTCCGTCCACAGGACGAAGATCTTCTACGTACAGCTGAACTCCATTTTCAACTTCAATCATCATATGCCGTTCCTCCTTTGTTGCTACTAATGCAACATATCGTTCCCATGTACATTTCTATTGTCACTATCATATGCAGCTCGCACAGATGGAATGTCCTATCTGCAAAAGAAGATCTTTCAAAGAGAGAAAGAGGTAGTTATGCGAGATTTAAATTGACAACGCTTTATTTGTTTGAAACAAAGATATATACCTGTTTTCCTATTGTTTTTTCTGCAAAAAACAGAAAAATACATACTCAAACCCAAATAAAAGTGGTATACTCCCGTTAAGTAATGACAAATTATCCTAAATATAGAACCTTTGGAGGGCTGGTTACACTATGGTACAAAACTTATGGGACAACGAGAAAGCGAAGCAACTGAATAAAGGGCTTGATGAACTTGTGTATCGCTCCAATCTTATTGGAACGGATCGCCGTGTGTGTAATTGGGGCGGGGGAAATACGTCAACCAAAACGGTGATTAAGGATTTTCGGGGTAGAGATGTAGAGGTTATGTATGTAAAAGGCAGCGGATCTGATCTTGGAACCATGCAAGCAAAACATTTTACGGGACTTCGGCTTGAAGATATCAATCCTTTATATGAATTAGATGAAATGCCAGATGAAGAAATGGTGGCATACCTCAGCAATTGTATGATTGATTCAAAACACCCAAGGGCATCAATTGAAACCTTGCTTCATGCATTTCTGCCATTTCCACAGGTTGATCATACACACCCGGATGCCATTATAAGTATCTGCTGTGCAGATAACGGACGCGAAATCGCCCGTGAAATATATGGAGATCGATTCGTGTGGGTTCCTTATATTCGGCCAGGTTTTACGTTGTCAAAAATGATTGCAGAAGGTGTCAGAAATCACCCGAATGCGGAACTTGTGCTTATGGAGAAACATGGACTGGTTACATGGGGAAACACTTCTGAAGAGACGTATGCGAAGACAATTAGCGTGATTCAAGAGGCGGAAGACTACATTGAACGACTGGCACAGGAGAAAGAGACTTTTGGAGGAGCACGCTACTCATCGCTTAGTGAGGAAGAACGCCGCGCATCAGCAGCAGCGATTATGCCTTTGATTCGCGGAGCTGTCAGTGATGAGAAGAAAATGATTTTGACGTATGACGATGGAGAAGATGTATTAACCTTCGTTAACGGAACCAACTCGAAAGCTTTGTCACAGGTCGGTGCAGCTTGCCCTGATCACCTGGTACATACCAAAGTGGTTCCTTTATTCGTGGAATGGGAACCAAAGTTAGAAAATATAGACCAATTGAAACTAATTTTATCTGAAGAAATCCAGCAGTATAAACAGAATTACAAAGCTTATTTTGAACGTAATAAACAGGAAGGAGATCAGATGTTTGAAAGCGCACCGCGTGTCATTTTGATTCCGGGTATCGGGATGATTAATACGGGAAAAAGCCATGCTCATTCACGAATTAGCGGTGCACTTTACCATAGGGCAATTGCCGTAATGAGAGGCGCTACTGCTGTAGGAGATTTTGTTTCTCTCAGTGAAAATGAATCATATAATGTGGAGTACTGGCCGCTTGAACTGTATAAATTGTCACTCGCACCAAAAGAAACCGAATTCTCGCGTCAAATTGCGCTCATTACAGGCGGTGCGGGCGGAATTGGAAGTGAGACGGCTAGGGTGCTGGTATCCGAAGGAGCCCATGTGGCTATTGCTGACCTGAACTTTGAAGGGGCTCAGCGTGTGGCTGCAGAGATTAATGCGGAGTACGGAGACGGCAGGGCTCTTGCTATACAAATGGATGTGACAAATGAAGAGCAAATTAAAGAAGCCTATGCTCAGTGTGCACTGACTTATGGCGGTGCCGACATTATTGTCAATAATGCAGGGCTTGCAACCTCGAGTCCGTTCGATGAAACCTCCTTACAAGAATGGAATTTAAATATAAATGTGTTAGGAACAGGATATTTTCTTGTTGCCCGCGAAGCTTTTAAGGTAATGAAAGAGCAGGCGCTTGGAGGCAGCATGGTCTTCATTGGTTCTAAGAATTCAATCTACGCCGGTAAAAATGTGACCGCTTACAGTTCTGCAAAAGCACTTGAAGCTCACTTAGCTCGCTGTATTGCGGCAGAAGGCGGAGAATATGGAATTCGCGTAAATACGATTTTACCGGATGCCATCTTACAAGGTTCTGCGATATGGAATTCGAACTGGCGTAACGAGCGAGCTGAAGCTTACGGAATCGAACCGGACCAGCTCGAAGAACATTACCGCAAGCGGACAACACTGCTCGTTAATATTTATCCAAGAGATATTGCGGAAGGCGTCGCTTTCTTTGCCTCATCCAAAGCAGAGAAAACAACAGGGTGTATGTTGACGATTGATGGCGGAGTACCGGCAGCTTTTACACGCTAAATCGGTAAGATTCATTTGTTTTTTGTGCTTCACATTCGAAGGAGGGAACAGATTTGAAGGATAAAGCCTATGCACTATTCGAAGAGCAGCAGTTAGCTAGAGGAATCGATGTGAGTCATGTAAAACAAAAGCTAGCCGAGCTAAAAATTGAAACTCCTTCTTGGGGTTATGGAGATTCCGGTACACGTTTCAAAGTATTCCAGAAAGAAGGCGTTCCGCGCAATCCTTTTGAGAAAATGGAAGATGCTGCTGTGGTCCATAGGCTGACAGGGCTTGCTCCGACTGTGGCCATTCACATCCCTTGGGATCAAGTGGATGACTATAGTAAACTGCGCTCCCATGCGGAAAATCTCGGACTGCGCATTGGAGCTGTAAATCCGAATTTGTTCCAGGCAGATGAGTACATGCTGGGAAGTGTAACGAACAGCGACAGCAGAATTCGGCGCATGGCAACCGACCATCTGCTTGCCTGTGTAGATATCGCGAAAGAGACGGGTTCGAAAGATGTATCTTTGTGGTTTGCTGATGGAACCAATTACCCGGGACAAGGCGACATCCGTAAGCGCAAAGGCTGGATGCAGGAAGCTTTGCAGGAGATGTACCAAGCACTAGCTCCAGATATGCGGATGCTTATTGAGTATAAATGTTTTGAACCTGCTTTTTACCATACTGATCTGGCAGATTGGGGCATGGCTTACAATATGGCGCTGAAGCTTGGGGATCAGGCCCAAGTGCTGGTGGATACGGGACATCATCTCCCTGGAGCGAATATCGAACATATTGTAGCTTACCTGTTGGATGAGAAAAGATTAGGCGGTTTTCATTTTAACAGCCGTAAATATGCCGATGATGATCTTATCGTTGGTACCGTCAACCCATATGAATTATTCCTTATTTTCTATCAGATCCTGCAAGGAAGCATGGATGATGATGAAGGGATACGAAGCGGTGTAGATAAAATCGCTTATATGCTGGATCAATCTCATAACATTGAACAGAAGATTCCTGCCATGATTCGTTCCGTACTCAATGTTCAGACACAATACGCTAAAGCCCTGCTTGTAGACCATGAGGAAGTAGCAGCTGCTCAAAAAAATAATGATGTACTTGCAGCTGAACACGCGGTAAGAAGAGCATTTGAGTTCGATGTTACTCCATTACTTCATGCTGTGCGTGAAGAACAAGGACTTCCAGTGGATCCGATGGAAGCCTATCTAAACAGCCGTTATACTGCCGAAATTGCAGGGCGCGGCAAAGGAGGGGCCAGCTGGTGAGTGTCCTAGCCTTTGATTTGGGAGCCAGCAGCGGGAGAGCAGTCCTTGGACTGCTCCGTGACTCCCGTATAGAGATAAGAGAAGTACATCGATTTAGTAATAACCCGGTTTTTGCTGGGGAACACATGCACTGGGATATTTTGCGGATTTTGCATGAAATGAAACAAGGGCTGCTTAGAACAAAACAGGCAGGAGATAAGGTAAGCAGTGTCGGTATTGACTCGTGGGCTGTTGATTTTGGGATTCTTGGCAGGGACGGCGAGCTGCTCGGAAATCCATACCATTACCGGGATACGCAGACAAACGGTGTAATGGAAGAAGTGCTGAATACAATAACAGCAGAACATATTTTTCAAAAAACAGGCATACAATTTCTTCCGTTCAATACCATTTATCAGCTTGCTGCCTTGAAAAAACGGGACTCTTATCTGCTGAGAGAAGGGGCGCATCTGCTGATGATTCCAGATTTACTCCGTTATTTTCTGACAGGTGAAAAACAGCATGAATTCACAAACGCGACGACAACCCAGCTGTTTAATCCCGTCATGAAGGACTGGGATAGAGAACTAATCAAGCAGATCGGCATACCGGAAGAATGGTTTGGATCTATTGCTCAGCCAGGCACGGAAGCAGGAATGCTTCGTTCCGAAGTGACCAAAGAACTCGGCATACTTCCCCTTCCCTTCATTGCGGTGGCTGAACATGATACGGGCTCAGCCATTGCTGCGGTCCCGGCGACGGATGGTCCTTTTGCTTACTTAAGCTGCGGTACATGGTCTCTCATGGGCACGGAGGTAAAAGCACCGATTATTAATGAACAGACGCTTTCGAGTAATTTTACGAATGAAGGCGGTGTAGGTCATACTTATCGTCTCTTGAAAAATATTATGGGATTGTGGATTTTTCAAGAAACGATAAGAGAGTGGGAACGAGAAGGGCATGATGTGAATTATGATAGACTTCTTCATTTAGCTGAGCAGGCTGTTCCTTTTCAGCATTTTATAGACCCAGATCATTCCACGTTTCTTCCAGCAGGGAACATGACTTCGAGAATACAAGAATATTGTATAAAGACCAATCAGCGTCCGCCGCAAACGCAAGGAGAGATCATTCGGTGTATACTGGAAAGTCTCGTAATGAAGTATCGGTATGTATATGAGCTGACAGAGCAGGTGTCTGAACAATCGTTCGGCGGGCTTCATATGGTCGGCGGAGGCATTCATAATCAGCTTTTATGTAAGTGGACTGCGAGTGCCCTTGGCAAACCTGTATATGCTGGGCCTGTAGAAGCAAGCGCGATTGGAAATATTATTGTACAATGGATAAATGAAGGCGTTTTCAAATCTCTGAAAGAAGCGAGAAAGGCTGTAAAAGAATCCTTCCCGGTACTTACGTATGAACCGGAGAATGCAGAGGCTTGGAAAGAAGCTTATCAGGGATATGTAAAGTATACAAACTTAGCTGCCTATGTATAGACCTAACAATAAGATGAGTTTCTCTAGATAAGAGGTGTACGCTGATGAAAGTCTCCCTATTTATTACTTGTTTGAGTGATGCCATCTATCCAGCGGTGGGAGAAGCCATGGTACGTATATTGGCTAAATACGGCGTCACTCTTCAATTTCCAAACGTGCAGACTTGCTGCGGTCAACCGGCTTATAACAGCGGATATTTTGACGAAGCGAGAACAGCGGCTAGAACGATTCTGGAAGCATTTGAAGACAGTGATTTTGTAGTCTCACCTTCGGGTTCTTGCACTTATATGATTCATCACTATAAAGACTTATTTAAGGATGATCCTGTTCTCGCAGATCAAGCAAGACGTCTTGAAGCGAAAACCTATGAGTTTACACAATTTTTAGTTCAGGTGATTGGGATTACCGATATAGGTGCTAGATTCCCTCATAAAGTTACGTATCATCCCTCATGTCATGGCAGTCGTTTATTAGGAGTGAAAGAAGAACCGATGGCGCTGCTGGCAGGTGTCAAGGATATCGAGTTTGTTCCTCTTCCTTTTGCGGAGGATTGCTGCGGGTTTGGCGGGACCTTTGCTGTGAAGATGGCAGATATTTCAGGTGCGATGGTAACGGAAAAGGCAGAACATGTCGTCGAGACAGAGGCTGAAGTTCTCGTGGGTCTAGATATGGCATGTCTGATGAATATTGCCGGTCAGCTGCGCTTTCAAAATCAGCCGGTTCGGGTTATGCATCTTGCTGAGCTGCTATACGAAGGGGTGAAGTCTTCATGAGCATGGGAGCAGGAAAACATGCCGTTAGAGAACGCGCAGAAATTGCACTGCATGACGAATTTTTACGCAGGGCGGTACGATTTACGACAGAAAGGCTTCGTGGTGGCAAAAAGCTGGCATCCGAAGAGCATGGCAGATGGGAAGAATGGAGAGAGCGCGGAAGACAGATCAGGCTTCATACCATTGCTCATTTGGATTATTATCTGAATCTTTTTACAGAGAATGCGAGAGCAAACGGAGTTCATGTCCATTTTGCCGAGACCGGTGAGGAAGCCGTCAAGATTGCCTTACAGATCGCGAAACACCGGGAAGCTCATTCTGTCGTAAAGTCTAAATCCATGGTCACAGAAGAACTGCATCTGAATCATGCACTAGAAGAAGCGGGAATCGAAGCGATTGAAACGGATCTTGGTGAATATATTATCCAGCTTGCCGGTGAGATGCCTTCTCATATTGTTATCCCGGCTATTCATAAGAATAGATATCAGATTGCCGAGCTGTTATCCGAGGTTGCAGGTGAAACGCTGGCTCCTGATACAACGATTCTCGCAGGATTTGTGCGAAAAAAATTACGAGAACGGTTCCTCGATGCCGATATCGGCATGACGGGATGTAATTTTGCAATTGCGGAGACAGGTTCCATGGTTCTCTTCGAAAATGAAGGGAATGCACGGATGGTGAGCACACTGCCGCGAACGCAGATTACTCTGATGGGCATGGAGCGAATCATCCCGTCATGGGCTGATCTAGAGGTTATGGCAACCCTGCTGCCAAGATCAGCTACAGGTCAGCGTATGACGATGTATATGTCAGGTATAACGGGTCCTAAAAGGACCGAAGATGCCGATGGGCCTGAACAAATGCATATCATTATCGTGGATAACGGACGTTCTTTGCAGCTCGGTGACCCAGAGTTTCAGGAACTGCTGAACTGTATCCGCTGCGGTGCATGTCTAAACGCTTGCCCCGTTTATCGCCACATTGGAGGTCATGCTTACGGAAGCACGTATAGCGGACCGATTGGGGCTGTCCTAACTCCAGCACTAAATAAGAATGTCGCTGAGTGGGATGATATTGCGAGTGCCTCAAGTCTCTGCGGAGCGTGTTATGAAGCTTGTCCTGTGAAAATCCCTTTACATGACATGCTTGTTTCTCTTCGCAGACGTAAAGTCGAGCAAGGGTATGGAAATAAAGCAGAAACCGCAGGGATGAAGGCTTTTGGAACGGTCGTGAAGAAGGCCAGCCGCTTTAGTACAGCGATAAAAATGGGACAAATCGGTCAAAAACTAGTTGTAAAAAATGGTGAAATCACCTTAAAGGCAGGACCGCTTAAGGGTTGGAACAGTTACAGAGTAGCTCCATCGCTTGCAAAACAGTCTTTCAGACAGTCATGGAAGACGCTGGAATCTGAGATCCGGGCAGAGCATGTGGAGATGAACAACGATGTTCGCATACGAATGCAAGATATACTTAACCGTAGACAACAGGGGGACTCGCGAGATGAGTAAATATGGCGAATCTTGGCTTGCGGAACTTGAACAAGAATCCCGGCGCAAACAGGATACATTTATGCAGCATATCGCTTCTAAACTGCAACGACCACGGATAAAGGAACGACCCGCGAGACCCTTTCGAGGTTCACCTGAATTTTGGAATGATACGAATTGGGATGACGAAAAGCGGGTTGAACAATTTTCTCTTCACTTTGAGAGTGTAGGGGGACATGTCGCCCTCGTCTCTAACGAGCAGGAACTTCGTGCATGGATTGAGGAAAAAGCAGAAGAGCTGGAACCTAAGCGGATTGTTTGTCAGGCTCAAGAAGAGCTAAGGGCGCTCCACTTAGAAGATTCCATCCCCTACGCCAAGATTACTTTCTGGAATACGGAGGAAGGAAGGGATGAGAAAGTTCTGGCTGCAGAAGCGGATATTGGGATCGTGGTTGCAGATGGAGCAGCCGCTTATACCGGTTCAGTGATGGTGAAGTCTTCCAAGGAAAAGGGAAGATCGGTAAGTTTACTGCCCACGGTACTTTTTCTTATTATTCCTAGAGAACGAATTCGAACGAGAATGGGCGAACTGCTTGTAGAACTGGGCGAGCAAGGGCGAGAGAAATTACCGGCAGGGGTGCATTTTATATCCGGACCCAGCAGGTCTTCTGATATAGAAAATGATCTGACCATTGGAGTTCATGGTCCTGGAATCGTATATGCGATTATAGTAGGCTAAATCAAAAACAAGTGAAGACCTCCGAAGCTCTAAAAGATTGGAGGTTTCTTCGCTTTTTATGTTCAGGAACTAATCATTTGGGTAAGGAATAAAGTAGGAGATTCAACTTTTATGTAATAAATGAGGTAGGTATGTAACACTGCAATAAGAATTGCTGTGATAAAAGTACCAAAATACGACAAAATATTTGGTTATTTTTTGAAATAAATATGGAACTTTTGACGTAATTAATTATGACCTTATACCTGTTGTGCCCCATTTTTCATCGTGATAGTGTAGATATATAGGAGAGATTAAATAATCAAATCCACTTTTTTTTACATCAAAATGACCGGTTTACTATTATGGTCAGTTGGTTCTAGGGAGCGAGAATGCATTATTAATGAAGGATAACGGAGGGAAATGTAATGACAGAATCTGTTCAAATACCACAACCTAAAACCTATGGTCCGCTTGGAAATTTACCCATGATTGAAGGAACGGCTCCGATACAGTCACTATCTAAAATTGCAAAAGAGTATGGTCCGATCTTCCAAATGCAGTATCCTGCTGGACGTAAGGAAGTATATATATCAGGTCATGAATTTGTGAAAGATGCGACAGATGAGAAGCGCTTTGATAAGAGAATATGGGCTCCACTTCAAAATGTTCGGCCGTTTGCGGGCGATGGACTTTTTACGAGTGCAACGAACGAGCCTAACTGGAAAAAAGCACATAACATTTTGTTATCTAGTTTTAGTCAGCGTGCCATGCAAGGGTATCACACCAAAATGCTTGATATTGCTTTTCAGCTCGTTCAGAAATGGGCAAGATTAAACCCTGATGAAACGGTGGATGTTCCGGCTGATATGACCAGACTTACGCTAGATACGATTGGGCTGTGTGGATTTGATTACCGTTTCAACAGTTTTTACAGAGAAGATAATCATCCATTTATCGATGCCATGGTTCGTTCATTGGACGAAGGGATGAGTCAGCTTCATCGATTAGGTATTCAAGAGATGTTTATGGTGAAAAGAAAGAAACAGTTTCAAGATGATAAGCAGTTTATGTTCAATCTTGTGGATGATCTGATCAAGGAACGTAAAGAGCGTGGCGGCGGAAACAGCGGAGATTTACTTTCCCACATGCTCGAAGGTGTGGATCCGGCAACAGGCGAAAAATTGGACTCTGAAAATATACGTTTTCAGATCATTACTTTCCTGATCGCAGGACATGAGACAACAAGCGGTCTTCTGTCATTTGCCATCTACTACTTAATGAAGAATCCAGACAAAATGAAAAAGATTGTAGAGGAAGTTGATCGTGTCTTCAAAGATCCGGTCCCTACGTACAACCAGGTTAGAGAGCTCAAGTATACTCGTATGGTGTTAAATGAAGCACTACGTCTATGGCCAACTGCACCAGCATTTTCTCTTTATGCGAAAGAGGATACACAAATTGCAGGTAAATATCCGATCAAGAAAAACGACAGCGTAACCGTTCTTATTCCGGCGCTGCATAGAGATACT
Source organism: Paenibacillus polygoni (assembly GCF_030263935.1). Taxonomy (NCBI): domain Bacteria; kingdom Bacillati; phylum Bacillota; class Bacilli; order Caryophanales; family Paenibacillaceae; genus Paenibacillus; species Paenibacillus polygoni. The sequence continues at coordinate 2,097,283 of NZ_CP127162.1, forward strand.
CGGGTATGGGGAGATGATGTGGAAGAGTTCAAACCGGAACGCTTCGCAGATCCAAGCGCAGTACCGCATGACGCTTATAAACCATTTGGTAATGGACAAAGAGCATGTATTGGACAGCAATTTGCCCTTCAAGAAGCTACTCTTGTTCTTGGTCTTGTTGTAAAACATTTTGAATTTATCGATGTTAATAACTATGAGCTGAAAGTAAAAGAGACGCTGACTTTGAAGCCGGATGAATTCCATGTAAAAGTACGCAGCAGAGGAAACTTATCTGCAGCACTTATGATTCCAGGTGCTTCAGCAGTTACCGCACAAGAACAAACGTCAGAAGCGGACACAGCTGAATCATTGCCAGAGAATGCGCATCATACTCCAATGCTTGTACTTTACGGCTCGAACCTCGGTACTGCAGAAGGGATTGCTCGTGAGGTAGCAGACCGGGCTAAATATCAGGGGTTTGATAGTAATGTAGCCCCAATGGATGATTATGCGGGCGATCTGCCAAAAGAAGGCGTCGTGCTTATTGTCACAGCTTCTTATAATGGTCAGCCGCCATCCAATGCAAAATCATTTACGCAGTGGATTGAATCAGCAGAACCAGGTGAGTTCGAAGGTGTTCGTTATGTGGTATTTGGCTGTGGTGACCATAACTGGGCCAGCACTTATCAGCGGATTCCAAGATTGATTGATGAAACCTTGGAAGCAAAAGGAGCGACTCGCCTTCTTGGAAGAGGAGAAAGTGATGCAAGCGGGGATTTCGAAACCGATGTGGATGATTGGTCGGAAGGACTATGGCCTGATCTGATGCAAGCACTGGATCTGAAGCTTGTAGAGAATGGCAAGAAGAAGGGTGCTGGACTGAAAGTGAAATATGTCAGCGGAGTAGCTGCTGTACCCCTCGTAGAGACGTACCATGCTGAACTTGGCCATATCGTTAAAAGTGAGAATTTACAACATGCAGAAAGCGGCAGAATTACTCAGCATATTGAGATTGCTCTTCCAGAAGGAGCATCATATCAAGAAGGAGACCACTTGGGCATCTTGCCTGTTAATCCTGAGTCGCTCGTACAGCGCGTGCTAAAACGGTTTGCTCTTCAAGGAAGCAGTCACCTGGTTCTATCCGCGAGCGGAAGAAGCAGTGCGCATTTACCAGTAGGAACTCCCGTACGTCTTGATGACCTGCTTGCACGCAGTGTAGAACTGCAGGAACCGGCAACTCGTGCACAGCTGCGTGAGCTTGCAGCTTATACCGTATGTCCTCCTCATGCAAAAGAGCTGACAGCTATGCTGGATGATGAGGTATACCAAACCGAAATTAGAGCTAAGAGAATTACCATGCTCGATTTGATTGAAAGATATGAAGCTTGCGAAATTCCATTTGAACGGTTCATGGAATTACTGCCTGCACTGAAACCAAGATACTATTCGATTTCAAGTTCTCCTAAAGTGAGTGAAAATATCGTAAGTATTACAGTAAGCGTAGTAAGAGACGCAGCATGGAGCGGCCAAGGGCAGTATAAAGGAATTGCCTCCAACTACTTGGAAGGTCTCGAATTAGGCGCCGAGGTATTCCTGTTTGTACGTACGCCAGAATCTGGATTCCATCTTCCTGAAGAGGCGGAAACCCCAATTATTATGATTGGCCCAGGTACTGGAGTAGCTCCATTCCGCGGTTTCATTCAAGCGAGAAAAGTGATGAAGGAGCAAAATATGAAACTGGGCGAAGCCCATCTATACTTTGGATGCCGGAATCCGGAACATGACTATCTCTATAAAGAAGAGTTAGTCGCTGCTCAAGAGGAAGGGCTGGTTACGCTTCATACGGCTTTCTCGAGAGTGAATGGACAAGAAAAATGTTATGTACAGCATCTAATGAAACAAGATGCCGAACATCTGCTTAACCTGCTGGAACAAGGAGCCAAAATGTACATTTGCGGTGATGGTACAAAAATGGCACCGGATGTAGAACAAACCTTGATTGCAGCTTATCAGTCGAAACATGGGGTTAGTGAAGAAGAGGCATTAGCTTGGCTGACCGGTCTTGAATCAGCTGGTAAATATGCGAAGGATGTATGGGCAGGAGCTTGATCTAACTTTGAGTAGGGGAGCTAATCTCAGTGGTGTATCACTGGGGTTAGCTCTTTTTTTATAAATTAATCAATTGGAAAAACCTGTACATCCCTTGCTATAGGCAAGTACAATGTGGGTAGAGAATTCAAAGACTATTAGCAGCCGCAGGGAGTGAGTATATGTTATCGTTTCAGATCATCAGTTTGATCGTATATTTAGGTTTGTCTGCTGTCATACTTTGTCATAGTATGTGGCTTCGCGGGCGGGTGGGACAAATTAGGTTTGATGGCCAGGGAAAACAGCAATCCTTTCTTACCCTTGTCGTGTTTATTTTAGGCGGAATTTATCTCATTTCAAGTACAGGTATGTTGAGATACGGACTCTTTATTATCGCTTTTATCGTGCATTACTTTGTAACCCGGTTCTATGTAGGAACGAAGGGAATTAAGTACGGTACACGTTTTTACTCTTTCGACCAGATCCGTTCTTATCGTGGGTATGATGATACAAATGAGATATCCCTCTACTTATATGGAAAGACGAATGATATTTATTTACGCCCGCGTATGTCTTATCATAGCAGTACCATCCGTCCAATTTTGGACCAAGCAGGAATAGAGAGTACTAACGATCCAGAAGATATTACCGAACATGGAGCCGTGAATTAAGACGTATCATTGCGTGTGCTGTTTTGGATGTAAGATGTAATCATGCGCGACAATTGGACCTGAGCCCCCATACTACATAAATCATACACACTCTAGCCGTCCTTTAGCGGCTTCAGACTGTAAGGAAACTAGCTTAAACTAGTTTGCCTTACAGTCTTTTTTTATTTCATATGCCAGAATTTTTATGATTCATGATGAGGAAAAAGGGAGCTGCGCTCCTTATTATCGTGACGTATTATATATTGACCAATTGTCCTTCATGACGTATTATATTGGCTGAGTGTAACTTGAAAATATTGGTAATTATGACAAGGAGAGATAAAAATGAAGAACAAGCGGGTGTTTTTGTTTCATGAAGGAAACGCGTCTATGCGCGAGCTGCTCGGCGGTAAAGGTGCAGACCTGGCCGAAATGACAAAAGCTGGTTTACCAGTTCCCTATGGGTTCACGATCACGACAGCTTCCTGCAGAGATTATTATACTCACCTTGGTCATATCCCGCTTACACTTATTGAAGAGATTCGAACAGCACTTCGGTCTCTTGAGCAAACGTCAAACAAGCGCTTCGGTGATCCGCTGAACCCTCTTTTACTTGCGGTACGCTCAGGAGCGGTCACCTCTATGCCCGGCATGATGGATACCATTCTTAATTTAGGCCTCACGGATGAAACCGTAGAGGGCTTTGCTTTAGCCACAGGCGACCGAAGATTTGCACTGGAATGTTATGCAAGATTTATACAGATGTATGGTCATGTCGCTATGGACATCGAAAATAATGCGTTTTCTAAAATTCTTCAGCAGGTAAACCTTGAATCGGAAGCAGAACATATCGGACAGTTACCTATAGAAAAACTGGAGGAGCTAATTAGCAAATATAAACAAATGATTCTTCATCGTGCCAAAAAGTCGATCCCGCAAAACGTAGAAGACCAGTTAATTGATGCGGTACGGGCTATTTTCCGTTCCTGGTCAAATCCAAGGGCAAAGGTCTATCGCAAAGTTCATAAAATACCAGAAGATCAAGGCACGGCTGTAAGTGTACAGGAAATGATTTTTGGGAATCGGGATGAAACGAGCGGTACAGGGGTTCTATTTACGAGAGATCCTTCCACCGGCGGGAATGAGATGCTGGGTGAATACTTGCCTGCTGCTCAAGGAGAAGAAGTGGTATCGGGTACAAGAACTCCTTTTGGTATAACTTATCTCAAACAAACGATGCCGTCCGTATATGAACAGCTTCATGAAGCCGCTTCTTTATTAGAAGAGCTATATGGCGATATTCAAGATATTGAATTTACGATTGAGAAAGGTCAGCTCTACATATTACAGACGAGAAATGCAAGACGAACAGCACAAGCGGCTATGAAAGCAGCTGTTGATTATGCGGAAGAAGGGATTATTACTAAGGAAGAGGCACTGATTCGTATAGAGCCTGAACACTTGAATCAACTCCTTCATCAATCGATCAAGGTTAGAGAAGAAGATGAGATTATAGCCAGCGGACTACCTGCTTCTCCTGGCGCAGTAAGCGGTCAGCTCGTATTTGACGCAGAAACAGCTGAATCCTGGGCATCTCTTGGAAAAAGAGTAATTCTCGTGCGCAGAGAAACGACTCCGCAGGACATTCACGGTGTTATCGCAGCAGAAGGGCTTCTAACGCTCCGCGGCGGAATGACAAGTCATGCTGCGGTCGTGGCGAGAGGGATGGGAACCCCATGCGTATGTGGTTGTGAAGAGCTAGAACTTCGAGAGGATACCAAAGAGCTGATCTGCAGTAACCAAATCTTCCGGGAAGGAGATGTCATATCGATTGATGGCGGAACAGGAAAAGTATATGCCGGAGAAATCGAACTGAGAGAGCCTGAAATCTCTGAAGAATTAACACGGATGCTGGATTGGGCAGATGAAGTGAAGCGAATGAAAGTCTTTGCTAACAGTGATCACCCTCATGAAGTGAGACTCGCTCGTAAATGGGGAGCGGAAGGAATTGGATTATGCCGTACAGAGCATATGTTTTTATCTCCATCAAGACTTCCGCTGGTACAGAGAGTCATTGTTGCAGGGAGTAATCAAGAGCGTCAGGAAGCGCTCCAAAGACTACTACCTGTACAGCAATCGGATTTTGCGGAAATTTTCATGGAGATGGATGGACTGCCCGTAACAATCAGGTTGCTTGATCCGCCGCTCCACGAATTTTTGCCTAAGCTTGAAGTGCTTGAAGGAAGAAGAGAGCATCTGAAGATGATTACTCTCGATGGGGATACTGATGAACTCGAGAAGGTAGATCGTGTAATACAGAAGGTGAAAGAATTGAAAGAGTCGAACCCCATGTTAGGTCAAAGAGGAGCGAGACTTGGCATCGTTTTTCCGGAAATCTACGATATGCAGATCGAAGCGATATTTAGAGCCGCGCTGCAATGTATCCATCAAGGGATCAAAGTAATGCCCGAGATCATGATTCCACTGATTGGTCACGCAAATGAGTTATCTGTCCTGCGTAAATTAGTTGATGAAGTAGCAGAGCAGGTACTTAGGGAAGAACGAATTCATTGCCCTTACCGTGTAGGTACGATGATTGAAGTTCCTCGTGCTGCGCTTACGGCGTCACAAATAGCAGAGCATGCCGACTTTTTCTCGTTTGGTACGAATGACCTGACTCAAATGACACTGGGATACAGCCGAGATGATGCAGAGCGGAAGTTTTTAAACCATTATGTAGAACAAAAGATTCTTCCTGCGAATCCATTTGAAGTGTTAGATCAAGAGGGAGTGGGTGAGCTGATCCGCATTGCGCTTGAACAAGGAAGATCCCTTAAACCTGAACTTGCAGCAGGAATCTGCGGAGAACATGCAGGGGAGCGAGATTCTATTTTCTTTTTCCATAACGCGGGACTCGATTATATTAGCTGTTCTCCTTACCGAGTGCCGTTTGCACGGATCGCTGCTGCCCAAGCACAAATTCAAGCTTCAAATATAACGAAGACATCACAAGGTGAGAATAAGGTATCTACTACAGCATAAGAGATAGTTAACAAACCACGCTGGAGGGTGAATAAAATAGAACTTACCGCGCGCCAGCAGCAAATTATTGACATTGTGCAGAAGAAGACACCGATTATTGGAGATCAGATCGCTGAACAGCTGGGCTTGCCTAAACCGACGATACGCAGCGATCTTTCTCTTCTTGTCATGACACAGTACTTGTCTGCAAAGCCCAAGGTTGGATATTTTCCAGGTGAGCGTCTGACGGCGAAGGAACCGCTTCGAACGGCGCTAGTGAATATGAAAGTTAAAGATATTCAAAGTGTACCGGTCGTTATTAATGAAAATGCGACGCTTCACGAAGCTGTCGTTGCTCTCTTTTTAGAGGACGTGGGGACTCTGTTTGTTATTAATAAAGAAGGTAGACTTTCTGGCATTTTATCTCGAAAAGACCTCCTGAAGATGACGCTTGGGAACCAAGATCTATCCGAAGTGCCAGTATGTATGCTGATGACGAGAGCCGTACAGATCATTGCCGTTACCCCAGAAGATCATGTCGTAGAGGCTGCACAGAAAATGATTAATTATGAAGTGGACAGTCTTCCTGTCATTCGAACGTGGAATCAAGAGGATGGGTATGAAGTCGTTGGCAGAATAACGAAGACTACCATAACCAAGCTTGTCGTTCAGATCGCAGTAGAATAGGCCGCTGGAGGAGAAAATATGCAATTTGTTGCTATATGCTCGGATTCACTCGGGGAGACTGCTGATCTTGTTGTGAGAGCTGCACTACACCAATTTGAATCTTTGCAAATTCAGATTAAACGTTACCCTCAGATTCGCAGTGAGGAAGAGATCCGCGATGTAATGGAAGAAGTTCACCGAATGTCAGGATTTGTTGCTTATACTCTTGTGCAGCCTGAACTTCGTGAACTGATCAAAGAAGAGTCCATTCGGCTGAGTATCCGGACAGTGGATATTATGGGGCCCATGATGCAGGCCTTTATTGATACATTTCATGATTCTCCTACGCAAAGGCCAGGGGTGCTCCATCGCCTGGATGAAGACTATTTTCGCCGGGTAGAAGCCGTTGAGTTTGCAGTGAAATGTGATGACGGAAAAGATACCAGCGCAATTCGAAAAGCGGACATTGTCCTTCTTGGTGTGTCCCGAACTTCGAAAACGCCGCTCAGTATTTTTCTCGCGCATAAAGGATATAAGGTCGTAAATTATCCTGTCGTGCCTGAGATCAAACCCCCTGATCCGCTTAATGAAGCGATCAAGGGTCAAGTCATCGGCCTTACGATGGACGCAGAACATCTGCTCAAAATTCGCACAGAACGTCTAAAAGTCATGGGTTTGCCGCATGGTTCTAATTATGCTTCGCTTGCTAGAATTGTGGAGGAACTCGAATATGCATACAACCTATTTGATCGGTTAGGCTGCCCGGTTATTAATGTTACAGACAAAGCGATTGAAGAAACAGCGGGAATGATACTTGGTTATATATGAAACCGCCTTCTGGCGGTTTTCTGCTTCTTTTGATACGATGATAGATAAGACAAATGCGTATAGGGGGGAGCCGCTTGTTCACAACAACGGAGTACCAGAATATTACGATCGAACCCTTTGGGGTAGAGCATGAACCTTTTTATATGAAGTTAAGAGAGTTCGTAAAAGCAGATGATCAGGAACATGTACACCCGGCGAATTCAGAAATTGCTTTTGTTGCGCTCGCTGATCGAGTTCCAGCAGGCATGATTTTTACCTATCATCGTCCGTTTCATCCCTATTGTACCTATATCTCACTTCTCGTCTTACCTTCAAGTGACCGAATGCAGATTGCATCAAGACTGTTAATGTCTTTATCAGCGCACCGCATGGTATACCCGCTCCAAATCTCGGTTTGGGATACTGACTTTGCAATGAAGCAGGCACTAATTAAGCAAGGTTTCTATGAAATTAGAAATACATATCACGTACATATTGCGACGTCTCAGTGTGGATTTATTAGAGATGAGGAATACGTTATGAACCGCCGCTCAGATTATGAGCTGCTCTCACTGTCAGAGTTCCTTGAGAGAGGACAGGGAGAAGAAGAACTCGTACATCTTGTGAAAAAAACCTATGAACATACGCACCGGGCGAATCCACCGGGTGTGTTTGATTTATCTCGCTGGAAAGCATTCCTGCATGGACAAGATTTGGATTCACAAGGTTCTTATGTTGCTCTCAATGCTGCGAACGGTCATTGTGCCGGATTTGCCTTGCTTCATTTGGTTTCAGAGGATGGTGTGGCGGAACTGGGATGGAGAGGTGCGGCGTCTTCTGAGCCCTTAGATCTAATTCTGCTGCTTACAAAAGAACAAATGACATACGCCGCTGATAACAGGATCAAGCAGCTTACTTGCGAAGTAGACAGTACAGATCCTTACCAAATGGAGCTGCTGCATGTGTATCCGTTTGAACCTGCTCCCGCATGGGTTACTTATCATAAACAAAGATAATGACAGGAGATGAATTTCTCATGGTGATAAGAGAACAAGCAGAACATTTTATTATGATTGAGCAGCATGAACATGCTAGATTAAGCGGAGAGATCGCCAAACATTTGAAATCGGAATATTTCATACATGAGAAAGATAGACAAGATGTCATTTATGCAATCACACAGCACGATCGTGGGTGGATACGGCTTGATGCCGACCCCATCTGGAATGAAGTCACTAACGCTCCTTATTATTTCGTTGACTACCCTTATGCGGTTAAGCTTAAAATGTACCAAGTCGGAATTCAGGAAGTAGAATCCGTGAATCCGTATGCTGGTTACTTAGTAAGTCACCATTTTTCCGCCTTTCCTGATATTAAGAATGGTACTGATCCATTCAGTATTTCATTTAATCAGGAGGAGAAGCAGAGACAAGACCAACTGAAGCAACAACTGGGCTTGATGCAAGAGTCCGAAATGAAACAACATTATCACTTACTTCAATTATGTGATGATCTCTCTCTTTACGTATGTATGAATGAACCGGGGGTAAGCAAAGACAAGGAACATCCTTGGTTCCAAAAGGGGCTTGGATCCGCTGCGGTTCTTTTTCAAGAAAGATCAGAATCCGTCCAAGCATGTTGGAAAAATGAAGATACGGTGGTGGTGCAGCCTGCCCCGTTTAGTGAGTCTTTTGAGGCAGAGTTATCGTACCGAAAAGTAGCAAAAAAAGAGATTCAAGATAAAGGACTAAGTAAAGCTTATCATGAGACAGAGCCGGTAGTTCAGAAGATTACGTACACATCGTAAAAATATAAGGCATATAGAAAAGAAATGGCCCATTAACGGTCGTTTCTTTTTTGTTTGTTTATTTTTTTTCTTGCTCTGAAATGGAAGGCAGATCAAAACAGTGTTATAATGAATCAAGATTTTTGTAAAATAGAAATCAATTTTGATAAATGGGGTTATAATTTTGAAAAAAACGATGAAGGGGCTTCAGGGGTCCTTATTTGTTGTTGTATTTGTCTTACTTTTGGCAAAGTTTGCCTTATTCCGTTTCTTCGTTTTTAGAGACTTATCACTGGACCGTTTAGGTGCAGATGCCCTAGCGATTCTTGTTATTCTAAGCCTATGGGAACTGATTAGTCCGCGCAAATGGAAAGGCAGTGCTTATTTTGTACTAAATACCCTCTTTTCTCTCATTTTGTTCGCAGCAACGCTGTATAACGTGCAGTTTGGCTCTATACCTACTTACACAACACTGCTCAGCTTGAATCAGATTCCACAAGTCGCAGGAAGTATTGGTATGCTCATTAAACCGATGCATTTCTTGTTTTTCGCTGATGTCATTTTAATGACGATTTGGTGGTTCTACCAGCGAATGCAAGGCAAACGCCGCATGTATACAAAACAGCTTTCCCGGATTTCTATCGTTGCGGTCGGAGCCATCTGTGTGATTCTCTCGGGGCTGACGATTGCGAAAGATGGTACGATCGAGAATGAAACCGTTCGTGCTGATGAGCTGGGATTTCTGAATTATCAGATTGCTGCCGCTATTCATGCGAAAGCAGAGAATAAGGCAATCGCCGCTGGGAATCTAGAAGAGACCATTAAGAAAGTTAATGATCTGAAGTCATCTTATCCTTATCAATCCGCGGAGAAAGATTCTGATGCAAAACCAGAAGGATATGGAGCGATGAAAGGTAAAAATGTCATTGTCGTTCAGCTTGAATCTTTCCAGCGTTTCCCGATTGGGCAATCGGTAGAAGGTCAAGAAGTTACACCGGTTCTGAATGAACTTGTAAAAGATAGTCTTTATTTCACAAATGTATTCCAGCAAATTGGTCAGGGAAATACTTCGGATGCTGAATTTATCTCTAATACTTCTATTTATCCGCTTGGTACGATTGCGATGTCTACCGGATATAGCGACCGGGTTCTTCCGAGTCTGCCGAGACTTTTGCAAAATGAAGGATACACAGCAGAGACGTTTCATGTGAACACGGTTAGCTTCTGGGATCGAATCAAGATGTATCCTGCACTCCATTTTGATCAATATTTTGATAAGCCTTATTACAATAATGATAATTTTAATGAGATGGGTGCTTCCGATGAAGAACTATTTAGCGTTGGAGTTGAAAAGCTGGCAGAGTTAAAAGCGCAGAACAAACCTTTTTATGCTCAGTTTGTAACGGCATCGAGCCATTCTCCATTCAAAGTGAAACCGGAATTTGTGAAGTGGGATACTCCTGCTTCTATTGAAGGAACGGCGCTTGGGGAATATTTAACTTCACTGAATTATACGGATTATGCGCTTGGAACGTTGATCGATGGTCTAAAAGAACAAGGATTATGGGATGAAACAGTCCTTGTTGTATATGGTGACCATTTTGGATTACAGAATCAAAGTACTTCCCCAGAAGAGGTCGAAGCAGCGCTCGGTATTCCGTACCATGAACAGGTCAGCCGTTTTAACATTCCTCTAATCATTCATGTGCCAGGGATCGAAGGGCAAGAAATTGAGACGGTCGGCGGTCAGATGGATATTCTGCCTACGGTCAGCAATCTGCTCGGTATTTCACTTGAGGACACGAAATTTACTGCATTCGGTCAGGATCTGCTGAATGTGGATCAAAATGTGATTGGAATGCGATATTACTTGCCAACGGGTTCTTTCTTCAATAATGATATTATGTTTATTCCAGGTACTGGGTTTGAGGACGGAACTGCCATTTCGCTTGAAACCCTGACTCCTGTGGAAGACTTTGAAAAATATAAGTCAGACTATGATTACATTATGCAGCTCATGAAGTTGTCTGATGAATATGTGAAGCTGCTTCCAAAACGCGGGTTATAAAGTTAGAATCGTAAAGGCACCGTATGATGATACGGTGCCTTTTGGCAGGGAAAATGAAAGACAAGAGGAGAAAAACTGATGATTAAAAATGAAAAAATAAAAGCATCGGAAGTGCAAGTAACGGGTCTTCATGGAGAAGATCTCGGTCTAATGTCTACAAAAGAAGCGCTAAAACTAGCAAAGGAGTTGAAAGTGGACTTAGTATGCACCTCACTCATGACAAGTCCGCCGCCTTGCAAACTGATTGGGGCTGGAGCAGCGAAACAGGAAGCACTGGCTGAGAAACGTAAAGACAGAGCACCGAAGACGAAAGAGATCAGGCTGACACCTCAGATTGAGGAGCATGATTATGATACCAAAAGAACACAAATGGAGCGGATTCTAAAGACCGGTGATATTGTAAAGCTGGTTGTGAAGATTCAAGGAAAGCAAGGAGAGGCAGCTAAGAAATTACTTGAAGACTTCATTCGGGATTTAAAACCACTCGGGAAACCAAGTACAGGAATCCAGCTTAGCGGTAAACAGGCGGTTGTGGAATTACATCCTTAAAAAAATGTTGTTAAATACAAGGTAGAGTTATTGGAATACAGATGATTTAACGCTATAATCTTAAAAGGACTTACATCCTTAACGGATGATCTAAAATTTTGAACTTACTCTAACAATTATCGGAGGTTACTTTTCAATGGAGAAAACTTTAATCTTTGGCCACAAAAATCCCGACACGGATACGATCTGCTCTGCACTCGCATATGCTGATCTGAAAAACAAACTGGGCTTAGAAGCAGAGGCGGTACGTCTTGGCGAAGTGAACGGTGAAACTCAGTATGCTCTTGATTACTTTGGCGTTGCTGCACCGCGTCTAGTTGAGACGGTTGCGAATGAAGTAAACAAAGTCATTTTGGTAGACCATAATGAACGTCAGCAAAGTGTAAGTGATATTGATCAAGTACAAGTTACTGAAGTAATTGATCATCATCGTATTGCAAATTTTGAGACAAGCCAGCCGTTATATTATCGTGCGGAACCTGTTGGCTGTACTGCGACTATTCTGAATAAGCTGTATAAAGAAAACAATGTAGAAATCACGAAGCCAGTCGCTGGTTTGATGTTGTCTGCTATTATCTCTGATTCTCTTTTGTTTAAATCCCCTACGTGCACAGGGCAGGATATAGCTGCTGCAGAGGAACTTGCTGCCATTGCCGGCGTAGATGCTAAAGTATATGGTCTTGATATGTTAAAAGCAGGTGCGGATCTGAGCAAAAAATCAATTGCACAGCTTCTGACACTGGATGCAAAAGAGTTCCAAATGGGTAACTCCAAAGTGGAAATTGCACAAGTAAACACAGTAGATGTTAATGATGTGCTTGCAAAACAAGAGGAACTTGAAGCGGCCATTTCTGCAAATGTTCAGGTGAAAAACTTGGATCTATTCCTTTTCGTAATTACAGATATTCTAAATAATGATTCTGTTGCTCTTGCCATCGGTGATAAAGCAGAAGCGGTAGAACGTGCTTACGGTGTACAACTTATTGAGAATAAGGCACTGCTCAAAGGTGTTGTATCTCGTAAATCTCAGATTGTTCCTGTCCTTACAGAAGCATTAGCATAACACTTAAAAACACACAAAAACCCTCTGACTGTTGTCAGAGGGTTTTGTTATATCTTTTCTATTTAGAACGAAACCGTAGGTTCAGGTTCCATACTATTCTCCATAACTTCTGGTGCTTTCTTAAATTCGACTTTCTTCACTCGGTTGCGTCCTACTTCTTTGACTGTAAAGAGGAGACCTTGATGAAGATGTGTTTGACCAGGTTTCGGGTTAAGCAAGATGGTATACAACCATCCACCAATCGTATCCGCTGTTTCCAGATCAAAATGTATTCCCGTCATATCTGCGATTTGATCAAGCTGAATTTTTCCATCTACGATGTAGTGAAGTTCCCCAAGTTGTTCAATTTCTTTGCGTTCTTCCGTGTCAAATTCATCTCGAATTTCGCCAACGATTTCTTCCAAAATATCTTCAATAGTGACAAGCCCGGCTGTGCCACCGAATTCGTCTACTAATACGGCGAGATGAACTTGTTCTTTCTGCATGCGTTTTAACAAATCATTAACCGCTGTTGCTTCAGATACGGTAAGAACGGGGTGCATGAATTGTTTGAGATCAACACTTTTACCTTCCTCATAATTAAGGAACATTTGTTTTGTATTAATCATTCCTATAATCTGATCTTTCCCTTGATGGGCAACAGGAAAGCGTGTGTACTGTTCACGGCGGATAATTTCCATGTTCTGATCAAACGTATTATTTGTATAAAGACAAACCATATCCGTACGAGGGATCATAATTTCTTTCGCTAATAAGTCGTCAAAAGCAAAAATACGATTTACATATCCGTATTCTGTATTATTTATTTTTCCGCTCTGATAGCTTTCAGATAAAATAATCTGTATCTCTTCTTCAGAGTGAGCATCTTCATGTTCACTTGCTGGTTTCAATCCGAAAATTCGAACCAAGCCATTGGCAGATCCGTTTAAAAGCCATATAAAAGGATACATGATTTTATAGAACAACATAATGGGTCTTGCAACCAGGAAGGTCACAGTTTCTGCTTTCTGAATAGCCATTGTTTTCGGAGCGAGTTCACCCACAACGACGTGCAAGAAGGTAACGATAGCAAAGGCAGTAATGAAAGAAACGATATGGCCAATTTCTGCAGCAATGCCGAATCGTTCAAGCAACGGTTCAATCAATATTGCTACAGTAGGCTCACCGAGCCATCCAAGTCCTAGAGCTGTTATCGTAATACCAAGCTGACACGCAGACAAGTAACCATCCAGATTGGATGTCACTTTCTGTACGGCAAGTGCACCTCTGCGTCCTTCCAGTACTAATTGATCAATGCGGCTTGGTCGTAACTTAATAATGGCAAATTCAGTAGCTACGAAGAAAGCCGTAAGCCCAATTAATACAACAAACAAAAACAATTTCAGTCCTATGTCATCCATTAGACATCTTCACAATCCTTTATAATAAATTTTAGGTTCATATGAACTAGTATACAGAACTTGTGATAGGGTGAGCAATGGTCAATATCGTCTTGTTTAGCTGATTTATAGCGTTTTAGGTCAAAATTGTTTAACAATATACACTTTTGCGCTCCCTAGCACACCTTTACAAGGGATAGCGGGTCACGTAATATTAGTCCATATGATTTAATAGGATGAGTTTACAAAAATATAGGAGGTCCATGAGATGACAGAGTTATTCACCCTTACTCGTAGCGAAATGGCACAACTGCTGCTGTCCATCGAAGGACATCATAAGATAACACCGCTCGAACTGCTGCAGAAAGCGTGGACTAAGCACCATAAAACTGACGTAGATCAGGGAACCACATATGCAGCCTTCTTATCCACTTCGCTTCCTCCCATCTTAGAGAAATTAATTAAAGGCAATCGAACGGCTGGTTTCTCTCTTCAAGAGATTGCGTCACTCGCACAAATGATTGAATACTCAAATACATCCCTGACTTCGATGCAAAATTGGGTGAAGCGGGATTTCAAAGAATATTTTTCTTCACCGAAGATCGGGAAGAAATATTCCATTCATCAAGCTGCACTTCTATTTATTATAGATGATTTAAAAGCACTCCTAGACTTCGATTCCATTCGTAATCTGTTCAAAGGGATTTTTATGGATCCGGTGCGTGATGACGATGATTTATTAAATCCGCTGATATTATACAATACGTATGCAGACCTGTTTGAACAGTTAGACTGTGAGAAGGAGCCTCTTATTCATACGGATAGGGGGGCAGAGTCGCAGGTGCTGTCAGCGGTGGACAATGTGGTACAATCTTTCTCCTATTTAACGGAAAGACAACACCTTATTGTGAGAAATATTATTTTTATTGCTACCTTATCGGTACAAACGACGTATCTGCATTCCCTTTCAAAACGATATTTAAACGCAACATTATTTCTATAATGATATGAATGATGAACAATAAAAAGCCAGGTGTTTTTAAAACCTGAACTGCACCCCAGTTGTTAGGCACAATCTTACAACTGGAGGTGCAGTTTTATTTATGCAATGAGTGGAAAAGGATAAATAAAAAAGATGAATCTTTTGTAACCTTAGTTTGGAGTAAGGTAAAAAGAGGTAACTATTAAAGTAGATACAATTGGTAGGTGAAGGAGGCGGCCACATGTCAGGGCCTGTAACAGACAGTAAAGTCTGGAAGAGCATCTTTCAGAACGCACCCATTCCGATGGCCATGGTTGTTGGTGATAAGGGAATCATATGTAAAGTGAATAAAGCGTTTGAGAAATGGACTGAACGGTGTTCAGATGAACTGCTCTCTAAATCTTTTATACATATATTAGGTTTACAAGACGTGGGATATATTAATTTTAATCAGATCGCTTATGAACTGGAGACAGGCAGCGAAGATGCAGTTCATTACAAAGTTCTACTAAACAAGGAGCGTATGAAGTCACAAGAAGTACAGCTTCACTTCTCGCTATTGGAGGATTCAGAACAGGAAGACCATTGTTTTATTGTTCAGGCAGTTACTCCAATTAAAGACTTAGCAGCGGAAAGAGAATGGGAAGAATCAAAATCCTTGTTTAAATATAATCCATTAGGAGTAGCTTCTATGGATCTGAGCGGCCATTTACTACGGGTGAATGAAGGGCAATGTAAGATAACAGGTCATACGGAAGAAGAGCTTCTTACAGGCAGGTACACTCCTCTGATTCATCCGGATTCTATAGAGAAGACCAATTATCACTTTTCTATGGCTTCCAAAGGGATCCCGCAATCGTACCATATACGTATGCTTCATAAAGAAGGTCATTCCATTGAGGCAAATGTAATCAATGTTCCTACGATTTTAAACGGTAAGGTGGTAGGTGTTTACGGGATTACTAGCGACATAACAGAAAGCAGACGGCATCTTCAGGAAATCGAGAATCTCAGCAACCAACTTGAACTTATTTTTAATGCAGTAGATGAATGTATATTTGGCGTAGATCATGAGGGGCATCTGACTTATTTGAATAAAAAAGGAGCCGAACTGCTCGGCATATATCAAGAGGAAGCGATCGGTCTTAAACTGACGAATCAATTTTTGCAATTCAATGAAAACCATTATCCATACGCACCAGAAAAGATGCCAATATATCAAAGCATTCTGTCCGGGGAGAGTCACTGCGTGAAAGAAGAGGTCTTTGGACGCAAAGACGGAAGTACGTTTATTGCCGAGTATCAAGTTACTCCTTTAATCGATCGGGGTGAACGTAAAGGTGCAGTCGTTGTGATTAGAGATATTACCTCAATTAAAGAGATTATGAAGGCAAAAGAAGAAGCGATTCATGCAGACCGGGCCAAATCAGAATTTCTTGCGATGATGAGTCACGAACTGCGGACGCCGATGAACGGGATCGTGGGGATGACTTCATTATTAATGGATACAGATCTCGATGAGGAGCAAAAGTCATATACAGAGATTATTGCGAACAGCAGCAACACACTCATGCAAATGTTTGGAGAACTGCTTGATTTTAGTAAGATCGAAGCCGGAAAAATAGAAGTGGTTCACGAGCCATTCTCCTTAATTGAAGCACTTCATGAGGTGCATGATTTATTTATCGCTTCAGCAGAAGAAAAAGGGATTCGACTTATACAAAATTATGACGAGAATATCCCAGAAACCTTTTTAGGTGATGAAACGAAGATCAAGCAAATCTTAATTAACTTAATTAGTAATGGGATTAAATTTACGAATGATGGAGAAGTGGTTATACAAATTGAACAGATGAACACGCATCTGGCGAATCGAAAACTCCTCGTATTTCAAATTCAAGATACCGGTATTGGAATTCCACTTCATAAACAGAATGAATTGTTTCAATCATTCTCGCAGTTAGATACTTCCATTAATCGAAAATACGGTGGAACCGGTCTTGGACTAGCCATTTCAAAACGGTTGGTTGAAGTTATGGGAGGCACAATCAGCGTCAGTAGTGATGAAGGGAAGGGAGCTACCTTTCAATTTTTACTGGAGCTGGATGCTTTATGAACAAATTAAAAAGGACAGTCTTGATCTTGTTCTCGGGTAGAGAAAAGATGGGACTGTCCATTTCTTTTTTTATTATTCGTTCCAACCGCCTATAATACTAGAGAGCAACATACACTCCTCATCCTCTAACTCAGCGATGCATCGGATGTTCTCCTGATCTTCTGGATCAGTACAGTAAATTTCACGACGTCCATCTTCATGGTGAACGATAATGAAATTAGAACCTGATTTGGTTTCCAGTTGATACTTCATACCTACACCGGGCAAAGTGGATTTGAGAAGTTCCATGGGAATAATCCCCTTTCTAAGCTATAATTCAATTTTCTGTGATTCACACTCAAAGCCGTATTGTACTATCAGGTGCCTTCGAATGCAAGACGAAAAGAAGGAATAGGTACATAATTGTAGACTTTCCTAGACCGTGTTTCAGGTTTTTAATGAAAATTATGTTAACACTGCTTTTTAGGAAGGAATTTTGATGATTATAATGAAATAGAACTGTGTATACATAAATTAACAACATAGAGATTTTTTTCTTCCGAAACACCCTTTATAAGTTTTCACCTCCCTAATAACCATCTTCTAAGACCAACCTCCATGGTGTTACCTCTACTCTACAGGCGTTTAACCTTCTAATGTCCAGTCACAGGCATCTTCAATTTGTTATTTGCTTATTTCTACTCACTTAAGCAGCTGTTATACAATTCTACATCTTGAGGAGGCTTTTTTATGAACAAAAAAGAAGTGGTAGCTATGTTACTGGCCGGAGGTCAGGGTAAACGATTGAAAGGGCTGACGAAGACTTTAGCTAAGCCTGCTGTTTATTTTGGGGGTACTTACCGCATTATTGATTTTCCGCTGAGTAATTGTGCGAATTCGGGAATTGATACGGTAGGCGTATTAACACAGTTTGAGCCTTTGGTGCTCCATTCGTATGTGGGGATCGGCAGTGATTGGGATTTAAATCGCCGAAATGGAGGCGTGTTTGTTCTTCCACCTCATGAGAGAGAGGGGAGTAATAACTGGTACAGAGGTACGGCAGATGCAATTTATCGGAATTTAAATTTTGTTGATCAATTTGAACCAGAGCATGTACTGATCTTATCAGGTGACCATATCTATAAGATGAATTATGATGCCATGCTTCAATATCACAAAAACCAAAATTCGGATTGCACGATTTCGGTCATTGATGTTCCTTTACATGAAGCAAGCCGGTTTGGCATTTTGAATACAAAAAACAATTATGAGATTTATGAGTTTGAAGAGAAGCCTGTACATCCGAAAAGTACGCTGGCATCCATGGGAGTATACATGTTCAGATGGTCTGTCCTGAGACAACATCTTCTTGAGAGTGAACAAGATCCGGATTCTACCTATGACTTCGGTCATGATATTATTCCACTTCTTCTCAAGAATGAGAAGAAGCTGTATGCTTATCCATTCAGCGGTTACTGGAAAGATGTAGGGACGGTTAAGAGCTTATGGGAAGCGAATATGGATCTGTTAAGCGACGATCCTCCCTTGAATTTAAATGATCCGCAGTGGCGTATCTATTCACGTAATCCGAATGAACCGGCGGGCTATATTGGTACAAAAGGAAAGGTTTGTAACAGTATCGTGAATGAAGGCTGCATTGTTGAAGGGGAAGTCAGCAAATCGGTATTATTTTATGGGGTCGAGATCGGGGAAGGAAGTGTAGTTACGGATTCAGTGATTATGCCTAAAGTGAAAATAGGAAAGAATGTTAGACTTCACCGGGCGATTGTAAGCGAAGGAACGATGATTGAAGATTACTCTGTTGTTGGGGGTAATGGAGACCAGGAAGATGAAATTTTACTAATTGATCAGACATATCGACAACATACGTATGGACTTAGCTAAATATGAGTGAGGACGGTGACCTAGTATGCAACATCTCATGGGTGTAGTGAACCTGGATCAAGAGCTCGAGTTAATGAATGAATTAACATATTTTCGTTGTGGTGCTGCCGTTCCTTTTGCGGGTAGGTATCGTTTGATCGATTTTGTTTTGTCCAATTTAATGCATTCTAACATTCATCATACCGCGCTGTTTGTACGTAGGAAGTATCGGTCGCTGCTGGATCATTTGGGGCAGGGGGCTCCATGGGACCTAGATCGCAAACACGGGGGTCTTTTTATACTTCCGCCAGACTGGAATGATCCTACGGACCGTTCCAAAGGCGATCTGCAGCATTTTCATAATAATCGTGATTATTTTCTTCGAGCCAAAGGTACCCATATTATTCATACCGGCAGTCAGCATATTTACTCCATGGACTACCGGGAAATGTATCAGTTTCATATCTCTCAGAAAGCCGATGTCACTCTTCTTTATAAAAAAGTAGATGAGATCCTTCCTGAACATGAGTCCTGTGTACGGGTCGATGTGGACGGTGTAAAAGTTACGGGAATTCATCAAGAAGGTGATCATCCTAATATATATCTCGGTGCTTTTATTATGGAAAAACAATTGTTTCTGAAATTAGTAGATCATTGTATTGCGCATGGTCAAGATTACTTCTTCCGTGATGGAATCCAAGATAATTTGCATAACTTAAACATTGCTGGTTTTGCTTTTGATGGATACCATACCGTTATTAACTCGGTAGAAAGTTATTATCGCAATAGTATGGATCTACTTAATCAAGAACAATATCAACGTTTGTTCAAACAATATGAAATTCATACCAAAATCAAATATGAACCACCGACTAGGTTTCTCGAGAATGCGGAAGTAAGCAACTCTTTGATTGCAAATGGTTGTATCATTGGAGGGCAGGTCGAGAACAGTATTATTTTTAGAGGAGTCAAAGTTCACAAAGGGGCTCAAATTCGTAATTCGATCATCATGCAGAAATGTGTAATTGAGGAGAATACAGTGCTGGAGAATGTAATCCTTGATAAAGATGTACATTTAACGGCAGATTGCACACTGATCGGTGATGCCAAGCAGCCTTATGTCATTGCCAAAAGCAGCCAAATTTAAATCAGGAAAAAAGGTCAGAGACTTACTTCTCTGACCTTTTTTCCTATGTTGAAATTCTGAAGTTTCATAATCGTGGTGGCAGTTTATATGTATACTATAAGTCGGCCTTTTTCGCTGCTGATGAACTAAGTACACGCTTAGCACCATAATATTTTGAACTCCAATAACCCTTGTTAATGGGTGTAATGGCGATACCTTTAGATGAGGTAGCGGAGACAAAATTGTTATCGCTTAGGTATATTCCAACATGCGAAATGCCTTTACCGCTTGTATTAAAGAATACAAGATCGCCTTTGGTTAGAGCGGATTTCTTCACTGAAGTGCCTTTTTTGTATTGTTGTTTCGAACTATGAGGTAAAGTTACACCTAATTTTTTGTATACATAACGAGTAAACCCAGAGCAATCAAACCCTGTGAGTGTAGTACCGCCGTATTTATAAGGAACACCAACTGTGTTATTTACTGTGGTAGAAAGTACAGAAGCGGAAGCGTGCCCGAGTCCTGCGGTGAATAGTAATGATAGTCCTAATGCTGCTGATGCGAGTTTCTTTTTCAAAATGTAATACTCCTTCCAATGCCTGCGAGGTTAGCTAAGGATTCGGTTGAAGGTACCCTATGATCACTCTGTTTCGAGATCAATTCACCCATGGTAGGCGGGTCCCCCGCTTCTTAGGTGCGTAAGAATTCGGCGGTTATCGTGATTGCACCTTGTATATTCATGTTAATGATAACAATTAGTTACAACAATGATTACGAAAATGTTACTTTCTCTACAACGAATTTTAACATTGGGCGAATGAATTATCAACCTGATTTTACTAATTTCGTTATCTTTTTCTCGAATTTATTTCACCTTTGTGAACATGAGTGTTGTTTATCCCTTATTAACAGAAATATTATAGATATATGAATACCGACTAATTTACGAAACAAGACGAGAAAAGAGGCCCAGCTGCTTAAAATAATGCAGCTGGGCCTTTCGATTTTTTTATTCATCGTGCTCAGTAAAGACAATTTCATAGACATTAGATACCACTTCAAAGGAGTGTATACGGTCATTAAAGTTATAAGTGCAAAGGGCCTGGATCGTGTCGGAAAACACATATTCGTCCCGTTCCCGCGCAGGTCTAAAGAGTGGAAACACTTGCATATGAAGTGTGTAGATCAATTTGATTAATTCCCCAGGCTGAATATCTGTAATTTGCACGGTCTGCTGCTCCATCTCAAGCACGGTTAACTCGCGTTTATGATCAGACCACTGAATAGAGCCATTTAGAATCGTAGACACACCCGGAGCAGGTAAGGGCAGAAACAAATCTGCTTTTGTATTTCCTGAATTCCGAATAGTTATCTCAAATAGAATATCGTCACCTGGCTCCACATATTTCGGTGATGTGAGAACATGAAGCAGTATGCGCGGGGCATAGAAAAAAACAGGTGTAAGAGCTAGCGTTGTCAGTCGAACCGACCTTCCATCATTGATTCGAAATGTGTAAGTCAGCCGTGAACGGTTAACCCATTCTTCAGCAGGAACAATGGAGTTAGGGATCACAGAAACTTTCGATTCAAAAGTGATATATATGCTGGAGTGTGGAATTAAAGTGCCTAAAGGAAGTCCCGTCGCTAAAGAAACCTTCGGTCGTAGAATACCGTTTACTTTTACTGTATCCGGAACCAGGTTGAGCTCTGGGGCTTGAAGTAAGTCATAGACTGCGTCTACGGGAATCTCTCCTTCATTTTGGATAAGTACTTCATATGTGACTGTATCCTCATAGGTTACTTGAACAGGCGTTATCTTTACGGAAATTGTTAATACCGGTAACAAATACGTGATAGACACCGGGTTTGAACGAATTGTAATTTCTTCTCCCTGATTGATATAAAGTAACGTTGCAACACTCGTAAGAGGAGTCGAAGTTGTCCTTTTCCCTATTCTCACCTGATACGATATTTGGGTCGTTGAGTTTGCAACAACAATAGGGATTGTAATACCTGCGAATGGATCAAGATCAGGGGCGAGGAGACCATCAATCACCACACTGCCGGGAAGAAAA